>CAYQVB010000018.1:0-21344 GCA_964420925.1 uncultured Ectothiorhodospiraceae bacterium
GCGGCCGAGCATCCGGCCAAGCTCCCCGCCGCAATCGTCGCCGAAATCGGCGAGTTGCTGTGCCACCACACGGATGCCCGGGTCGCGGACCTCCTCAATCAACGCGGACGAACCGGAAGCAGAGGGCAGCCGTTCAACACCGCCATGGTCGCGCATGTGCGCCACAGACGGCACCTCAATACCCAGCGACAGATGCTACGAAAGAAGGGAATGCTGACCACGGCGGAGTTCGCCGAACTCCTGTCGGTCAGCCATGATCGGGTGCGAGCTCTGGCGTCCAGGGGAATAATCCGGAAGTGCAGCGCCAGCCAAACACGCTTCCTCTACGAACCGCCGAGACAGGACGATCCTGTGTGGGACCTCGTCAACCGCGGCCGAGATGAACCCGACATAGACTCAATCCAGAGTGGCATGGAGGCTTAGTCAGATGCATTGTCCATGATCAACCAGACCTTCGTCGAAGCCTCGATCAACAGCCAGATGATCTTTCTGCCGGCGAGCCTTCTGCTCATGGCCCTGATCCTCGGCGTGGTGACCCGTGGCTGGGCGGGAGTGGCGGCAACCGGAGCGGTGATCGTCTTTTCCATTCTCGCGTCGATGGGCCTTGGAGCATGGGTCGGCCTGCCCTTCTCCCCGCCCATTTCACCGGCACCGACCATCGTGCTGATGATCGTCGTGGCGAACTGCGTGCACTTGCTGGTGAGCGTGCAGCAGCGTCTGCGGGCCGGGGATTCCCGGCACGACGCCATCGTCGCGTCGGTCGGGCTCAATCTGCGCCCGGTGTTTCTCGCGAGCCTCACGACGGCCCTCGGATTCCTGAGCATGAACTTCTCGGAGGTGCCGCCCTACCGTGATCTCGGGAACTTCGTCGCCTTCGGTATCGTTGCCTCCTTCATCCTCTCCGTCACCTTCTTGCCGGCCCTGCTTTCTCTTCTGCCGATTCGCGCCCCAAAGGAGCGCCGGCCCGGCGGCCTCTCGATGACCCTCCTGGCAAGATCCGTGCTCCGCTACCGGGGTCCGATACTCTGGGGATGGTTGGCGGTGGTGGTCGCGATGGCCCTGGCCATTCCGCGCAATGAACTCAACGACGTCCTGGTCCACTTCTTCGACAAGAGCGTCGAGTTTCGACAGGATACGGACTTCATGGACGAACACCTGAGCGGGAATACCCTGCTCGAATACTCCCTCGAAGCGAGCGCCGAAGGCGGGGTCACGGACCCCCTTTTCCTCGCCGAAGTGTCGAGCTTCGCCGACTGGTACCGTGAGCAACCACCCGTGCGCCACGTCTCGGTCATCACCGATACCTTTCGACAGCTCAACAAGAGCATGCACGGCGACGACGAAAGCGCTTACCGCATTCCGGAGAGCCAGGCTCTGGCGGCACAGTACCTGTTGCTCTACGAGCTCTCGCTCCCGCAGGGCCTAAACCTCAACAATCAGATCGACAGATCGCGATCTGCCACGCGGGTATCGATATCGGCGCAGACCCTCGACTCACGAGAGGTGCTCGGCCTGAACGCACGCGCGGAGGCCTGGCTTCGGGAAAACGCGCAGCACGTGGCCGAGGTCAACAGTACCGGTCCCGCCGCGCTGTTCGCCTACATCGGACAGCGCAACATTCGCGCGATGCTGGTCGGCACCGTGGTCGTGCTCCTGGCAATCTCCGCGATTCTCCTTTTCGCCTTGCGATCGCTTCGCCTGGGCCTCGTCAGCATCGTTCCCAACCTGACTCCCGCCGTGCTCGGGTTCGGCGTCTGGGGGTTGACGGTGGGGCAGGTCGGGCTCGCACTTTCCGTCGTGGTGGCGATGACCATAGGCATCGTCGTGGATGACACGGTGCACTTTCTCGCCAAGTATCGTCGGGCGCGGCGAGAGTTCGGCCAGGACTCCGAAACAGCGGTGCACTACGCCTTCGACACGGCCGGGCGGGCCCTCTTCGCAACGACGCTCGTGCTGGTGGCCGGTTTCCTGATATTTGCGTTTTCTCCTTTCGTTCCGACCGCGCAGGTTGGAGTATTGACTGCGATGATCATCGGCTTTGCGCTCATTGCCGACCTCACGCTCCTGCCGGCGCTCCTGACGGCGGTGGACGGGAGCTCCGGCAAGCGGACCGAAGTGCCGGCCTGAGCCGGCGTCCCCGGACTTGGTCGAGAGGGTTCGGAGCGTCCTCGCCTCTCCTGAACAAGAGTGCATACACTGCTTCCGAGTGTGCGCGCGAGCGAAATGAGAATGTCCCCGTCCCTTCCCGACCTCGATGAGACAGACGAGCACGGTCATGTTCAATAGTCCCTTCGGCTCGTTCCAGGATACGGTTGCCGCGGCGAAGGCGGAGCGCGAGCAGCTCGATCGACTGCTGACCATCTCCACTCCGAGGGAGCGCCTGCTCGTCGTCGCCATCGCGGGGCTGCTGCTCATCCTCGCCGGATGGGTCGTCCTTGGCAGCGTGGCCCGTGACATCGCGGTTGAAGGGGTGTTGGTCGAGTCCGGCGAGATACCGGTCGAGAACCGGCGCTCGGTGCAGGCGGTGGTCTGGGTCAAAGGCGATGTGGCGCCGCAAGTCGAGACGAGCATGCCGGCGGCGATCCAGCTAGCCATGACGGATGGACCAACGGACACCCTCGAGGGGGAAATTTCGAGATTCGCCGCCGTGCCCCTGGCAGAGGGACTGGCGGGTTTCAGGTCAGCCATGCCCGAGTCCATGTACCGCGTCGACATCACGTTGGCAGAGGACCTCGAAGCGGATTCCCTTGCCGGCAGGGAATGCCGAATCTTCATTCAGCTCGGCAGGCAGTCGCCGATCACGCTCTTCGGAATGAGGCGACAGTAGAATGCGAAGGGGCGCCTCGGGCAGGGCGGGGAACCAGGATGCACCAAAGCCCTCGCATCAAAGGGTGGTCACGCCCATTTTCCTGCAGACCCACGCGGCGGAATGTGGAGCCGCCTGTCTCGGCAGCATACTGGCCTGGTTCGGACGCTGGGTGCCGCTGACCGAGTTGCGGGAGAAGTGCGAGGTGAGCCGCGACGGAAGCAGCGCGGCGAGCATTCTGCGTGCATCCCGGCACTATGGCCTGGAGTGCAGTGGACTCAGCTTACGCGCGGGTCAACTCGGGAAGCTGCCCTTGCCCTTGATCGTGTTCTGGCAATTCAGCCATTTCGTGGTGGTTGAAGGAATCGACGGCCGCCACTTCCATCTCAATGACCCGTCCACGGGGCGACGAAGGCTTTCCGCGGAGGAGTTCAGCCAGGGCTACAGCGGTATCGCCCTCCGGTTCAAGCGCGGAGCGGATTTCAAGCCCGGCGGCGAAGCGCCGGGGCTGTACGAGCAACTGAGCGGCCTGCTGGCCGGAGCATGGAGCGCCCTTGCCGGGACGATTGCCTGTGCCCTCATGCTGACCTTGCTTGCGCTGATTGTTCCCGCAACGCTCAGCGTGTTCGTGGACAACGTTCTGGAGGGCCATGGGCTCTGGGGCGGACTCGTGGCGGCTCTGCTCGGGGGCGGGTTCCTGGCGTACGTCCTGTCCCTGCTCAAGCACCGATTCCTGCAGAGGCTCGCAATCCGGATCTCGGTGATTGGCTACGACCGGAGCTTCTCCCGGATGCTCCGCTTGCCGGTGGACTTCTTCAATCACCGGCTGGTAGGGGACCTGACGGATCGAGTCTCGTCCATCGACAGAATCGCGAAGCATCTGACGAACCGGTTTCTCGTGCTCCTCATCGACATGGCGATGAGCGCGGTGCTGCTCGTCGCGATGTTCGCCTACGACGTCCTGCTCACGCTCGTGGTGCTCCTGCTGGCCTTCCTGCACGGAATGTCGATCCACTTCCTGAACGCGCATCGGGCCCATCGAAGCCACACGATGAGGCGGGAGCAGGGACTGCTGATCGGCGTCGGAATGCAGATGCTGAGTCATGCCGACGACCTGCGCATGACCGGATCGGACGACCGCTTCTTCTCGCGCTGGAGCGGTCAGCAGGCGCGAGAGCTGCAGGCGCGTCAGCGCTATTCGGAACTCGCTGCCGTCAGTACCGCGCTGCCGGTCCTGGTCGCCGCCCTTCGCAGCGCCGCGATTCTCGGAATCGGGGCGAGCATGATCATCGCCGGGCAAATGTCGCTGGGGACGCTCGTCGGACTCTACATCCTCGCGGAGATGTTTCTTGCCCCGGTCGGACGCTTTCTCGAGTTCGCCGACGAACGCCAGGCCCTCGAGACGGACTTGCAGCGGCTGGACGACGTTTCCAAGGCCGCGGAAGACCCCGTCTTCAGTCGCCGAAGCCCGGAATCGGAGTCGATTGCGACATTCAAGGGCCGGCTCCAGCTCACGGGTCAGATCGAGCTCAGAAACGTCACCTTCGGCTTCAACCGGAGCCGGCCGCCACTGATCAAGGACTTCAGTCTCGTGATCAAGCCGGGGCAGCGGGTCGCCGTGGTCGGGCCCAGCGGCTCCGGAAAGTCGACCCTGGCGCGTCTGGTCTCCGGCATCTACCAGCCCTGGTCGGGAGAAATCCTGTTTGACGGCCACCTCCGGGACGAGATTCCCGAGGAGGTGCTGCGGCGGTCGATTTCAGCCGTGGAGCAGGAAGTCGTGCTCTTTTCCGCGAGCGTGCGCGACAACATCACGTTGTGGAATCCGGCGATACCGGATGAGGCGATCGTCCACGCGACGCGCGACGCCTGCATCCACGACGAAATACTCCTCAGGTCGCGGGGATACGCCACTCTCGTCGAGGAAGGCGGGATGAACTTCAGTGGCGGCCAGCGGCAGCGGCTGGAGATCGCACGCGCGCTGGTGGGCCATCCGACGGTGCTCATCCTGGACGAGGCGACCAGCGCCCTCGATGCCGCGACCGAGGAGAGCGTCGATGATGCCCTGCGTCGTCGTGGCGTCACCTGCCTGATCGTGGCGCACCGGCTGAGCACCGTGCGGGATTGCGACGAGATCATCGTGCTGGAAAAGGGAGACGAAGTGCAGCGCGGCACGCACGACGAGCTGATCGCGGATCGTGACGGCACGTACTACAAGCTGCTCAAGTCGGGCTGATGCAGGAAGCAGGGCAGAGTTACCCATCGCTGGCCGCACTCGCCGATCGCTGCGGAACATCCGTACGCTGCGCCGGCAACCTGCCGGTAGAGCTCGACGATCCGGACAGCGTCTGGTTCATCGATCGGGGCACGGTCGATCTGTTCCTGGTCGAGTTCAGGGACGGGGTGGAGCAGGCGGCGCCGCAGCACCTTCTGCGCCGCGAGTCGGGCAGGCTGGTGCCGGGAGTCGCACCCGACGAACAGGGTGAGGGCAAGGACACCACGCTCAGCCTGATTGCCAAGGGATTGCCGGGCACGCTGCTGAAACGCCTGCCGGCCTCCCTGCTGTCCGAAGTTGATCCGGCGGAGCTGGCGGAACAGACCGATACGTGGCTGACCGCGATGACCGACGCGCTTTCGCGTCACGTAAAGCGCCGCCCGCGCCCGACGGTGCTGGTGGAACCCGGCCCGAGCCGGCCCCTGGACCCCGGCACGCTTTCCGCACAGCGCGGTGTGGTATGGGTGTCGGAGCCGTTGCGCGGCGCGAGCCTGTACATGGACATGATCGACCAGGCCCAGCTTGCCGAGGCCGGCGGCCGGCACGAAGCGGTGATCCCACTGACGCGCACGAGCTGGCTCACCTTGTTCGAAGCGGCCACGGTTGCGGGCAGGTCCACCGCAACCCTGGCGCAGCAGGGCGCGTTGCTTCCGGCACTCACCTCCTTTCACGCGGTCGCTTTCGCCCTGGAACGCCTGAACCGGCGACTGGCGGTGGTCGATGACGCGAATCTCGAGCTCGCCCGGACGACGAGTCGCCGCGCGGCAAGAAAGGCTGCCCGGCTGCGGCTCTTCAATATCCATGATCTCCCGATCGATCGGGAAGCCGGAGCCGGGGACACGGCCCTGGCCGATGCCCTGCAGCTCATCGGCCGCCACCAGGGAATGGAGTTCACGATTCCGGAGCGCTCGGGTCCTTCCGACACTCCGATCGGACTCGTCGACATTCTCGATGCTTCGGGCGTGCGCGCCCGGCGCGTGCGCCTCGAGAACGAGGACCGGTGGTGGCGCGGCGACAGCAACGCGATGCTGGCGTTCCGGGCCGAGGACGGCCGGCCCGTTGCCTTGCTGCCGGGAGCGTTCGGACGCTATCGGGAGGTCGACCCCGTCGGCAAGCGAAGTGTCCGGGTGACGGCGGAGCGAGCCGCCGCGCTCGAGCCGGAGGCCTGGATACTCTATCGGCCGCTGCCGTCGGGGGATGTAAAAGCGAAAGATCTGCTGGACATCGCCCTGCATGGCTCCGCCGCGGAGCTGGTGCGGCTCGTGATCGCGGGAGTTCCGGGCGGCCTGATCAAGCTGCTGCCCGCACTCGCCCTCGGATTCGTAGCAAGTCACACGATGTCGGGAGGAAGCATCGGAGCGCTCTATGCCGTGGCCGCGACGCTCGCAGGGTTCGGCCTGCTCGGCGCCCTGCTTCACCTGCTTCAAAGCACCGCGATGATGCGGCTCGAGGGGCGTTCGGCGTCGCGGATCGAAGCCGCCTTCTGGGATCGCCTCATGCACCTTCCGCCAGGAGTTCTGCACCGTTATCCGGCCGGCGATCTGGCGATGTCGGGCATGACCTTCCAGAACCTTCGCGATGGCCTGCAGGGAGTCGTTGCCGACAGCCTGCTCTCGGTCATCTTTCTGCTTCCGGTTTTCGCCGTCATCTTCTTCTACGACGCCACCCTCGGGACGATCGCCCTCGTCTTCAGCCTGGCTTCTTTGCTGGTAAGCGCAGCCCTCGCTTTGCGCCAGATCTCGCCCTGCGGGCGGATGATCGGTGCGACGCGGCGCGTTGCCGGCCGACTCTTCCAGATCGTGGGCGGCATCGCCAAGCTGCGGGTGGAGAACGCGGAAGGATCGGCTTACGCCATCTGGGCGCGGGACTATCGCGAGCAGAAGCGAGCGGAGCTGGATCTGGGGGAGCTCGAGGGACATTCGCGGGCATTCGGCGCCGCACTCCCGTTCCTGGCCGCCGGAGTACTGCTCTTCGCGGTGATGACAGTGGGTGACCGGAGCATTCCGGTCGGCGACTTCCTCGTCGTGTACACCGTCTTCATCGTCTTCCAGTCCGCGGTCGCCCGGCTCGGCGAATCCCTCGGCACCGTCGCCGCGATGCTGCCGGCCTTCGATCAGATGCGGCCCCTGCTCGCCGCGGTTCCCGAAACCGACATCGGAGGAGAGCCGGTCGAACGTCTGGGCGGTGAGATTCTCTTCGACCACATTTCCTTCCGCTACGAGCCCGAGGGCCCATTGATCCTCGACGACGTCACGATCCATGCCGGTCCCGGCGAGTTCGTGGCGATCGCAGGCGAGTCCGGCGCCGGAAAGAGCACGCTGTTCCGGCTCGCGCTCGGGATCGACCGACCCTCCGCCGGTGCGGTGTACTACGACGGCCGCGATCTGAGGCATCTGAACCTGAAGCAGGTGCGCCGGAAGATTGGCGCGGTCCCCCAGTCGGTGCGACTGCATCCCCATGATCTCTGGGACAACATCGTCGCGCACCACGACGACGCAAGCGCCGATGAAGTATGGCAGGCGGCCCGGTCCGCGGGAATCGAACGCGAAATCAGGGCGATGCCCATGGGCATGATGACGATGGTGGGCTCGAGCGGGGCGGTCGTGTCGGGCGGTGAGAGCCAGCGTGTCACCATCGCTCGAGCCCTTGTCGGCAGCCCGCGAATCATGCTGTTCGACGAGGCCACCAACTGGCTCGACAACGAGAGTCAGGCCGAGGTCATGCAGAACCTGGCGCGGCTGACCTCGACGCGAATCGTGATCGCACACCGCCTGTCCACTCTGGAACAGGCTGACCGCATCTACGTGATGCAGGCCGGAAAGGTGGTCCAGAGGGGATCATTCAGGGATCTCATGGAGGTCGACGGAGCATTCAGGGAACTGGTCAGAAGACAGATCGCTTGATTGCCGAGTATCGCGGCTCAGGCGACCCACCGCAGGAAGGCACGGCAACGATGAAGGCACCCACCACCGCGACGGAATGCCTCCTCTCGAGAGCCGCGGATGACGCCGAGTTTCGCGCCCTCCTGCTCGAGAATCCGAAAGCCGCAATACAGCGGGAGCTCGGTCTCACGCTGGCTGATGGCCACCGAATTCACGTGCATGAAGAGAGCGATACCTCGACGCATGTCGTGCTTCCTCCGAGGAGCAAGTTCAGCGCGGAAGAGCGCAAGGCCGCGAAAAGCGGCGCGGCGTCGCTCGAGTTTCTCAAGAGAACGATGCATGACCCCGCGCCTGCCGCTCGCCCCCCGGCACCGAGACGGAAGGTTGTCCAGGCGAGAGCGGTGACGCCCGAGACTCTGGCAAGAGCGGGTAGAGAGAGCATTCGACGGGGCCTCCGTTTCCTGGAATCCACCGTAGACCAGAATGGAGCATGGCACTGCATACGCTTCAATCTGTCCGATCCGAAGATTCCGCGACACTTCGAAAGACCTCCCTTCATTTCGGCTCTCTGCGTGCTGGCCCTTCAGTGTTGCGATGAAGCGCAGGCCAGAGCCCTGTGCGCCGGCACGAGGGCCTACCTTTCCGACACTGCCGAACATCCAGGATTCTGGCGCTACTACCGCCATCTTCCCCAGGATCTCGACAGCACCACGCTCTGTTCACTCGCTCATGGAACGCACCCCTGGATACTGCTCGGAAGGAACGTTCCGAGAATCCTGGCGAACCAGGACCGGGAAGGTCGATTCATGACCTGGGTGCTGGAGGACGATGAGCCCGACGTCGTGGCGAGCTTTCGCATCGAAGCCGACCCCGTGGTCAATGCGAATGTCATTGCGTACCTCGGGGACCATCCCGAAACCAGGCGTGCCCAACGGTGGCTCGTGTCCAGGATCTCCGAAAACGGACTCGACGGCTCGTCCAAGTGGTATCCCGACACCGTCACCGTCTTCTATGCGCTCACCCGGGCCATGACTCGCGCGCAGACCGCTCTCGACGCGCTGCGCCCGACTCTCGCAGATCGCATTCTGGGCTTGCACGAAGACAAGGAAGAGTTCGGCAACGTCCTGCAAAGCGCTCAGGCGGTGTCCGCGCTATACAACATCGGGAGACTGGACAGCGTGGACACCAGGAGCCTCGTGGAGATGTTCATAGGCTCGCAACGGGAAGACGGTAGTTGGCCGGAGCTTCTCGCCTTTGGTGACCAGTCGCTCAGGTGGGGCGCGATAGGGCAGATTGGGCACGGCTCTGAATCCGTGACCTCCGCATTCTGCATCGAAGCGCTGGAGCGTCTCGTCGAGGTGTTGGTGGATTCGGGAAACCGAATGTACGGAGACCCGTGATCACATGCAGTCCTGCCGCGTGCCGATCGAAACCAAGGATTCGGGATTTCCCGGGTCAGGACCGGACCCGGCCCGACAGCGACCTGCCTGTGGTGGGCGCCGTCGTGTCGGATCGGCGTTGTCTGCGAAGAGGACTTCCGTCCGGTTGCGCGCAGAGGGTGTCGGTCAGCACCGCCTTCCGCGCCAGACGCCTTCTCGATGAAGCTGGCCGGGTAGTCCTGCAAAGGGACAACGTGAATATTGACGAGGCAGTCGCACTCACCGAGGAACGCCTTTCCGAAGAAGGCGGCACCATGGGTGAGCTGCTTGGGCATTTTCGAAGCAGGATTTCGCCGATTCTCATCGGAGATGCGCAGTGGGAACGCGTACTGGAATGCGCAAGCAGTTTTCCGGTGACGATGGGTGCCCTTCCATTCGGCTTTGAGCTGCCGATGCATGAACGCAGACCGGAGGCGGACCTCGGCGTCTCCCTGGCGAGCGGAACGAGGACGGCGGAGGTTTTCCGAGATCGCGCACGGACCGACGAGACGGATGAGACCGCGAAAGCGATCACTCGACTGTTCACACAAATGGATACGGAGCGCTCACCTCTGCATGAAATCGCCGGCCGAAAGGTGATGCTCGAATATGACATCGGTTCGGTACGGGACGGGGAGCGCACCCGACCGGGAATGTTTCTGCGGCCGAGCGAACGGCCGATCATCGGCGCCGGTAGTCAGGCGGATGATGTGGGGGTGGTGATTGACGCGCTCGTTTCCTGCGTAGGCTGGGAGAAGAATGCGGCCGAGCGGGAGAACGTCGAGCGAGCATACCTGGCGCAGCCGGGAGATACCCGGATGGATTCGTTCGGCGTGTTCCCGTCTCGATCACGGTCGATCCGTCTGGCCATCATGGGTTTCAAGGGACAGCAGGAGCTATGTGCCTATCTCGAAAGAACGGGTTGGCCGGGTCAGACCTCGGCTGTCGACTCGCTGATTTCACGCTTCAGGGAACGCGTGAACATTGTCAGAACCGGGGCGAACATTGACGTGAGGGAAGAGGGTATCGGTCCGACGCTGGGCCTTACGCTCATTGTCAAGCAGAGATACACGAAGCACTCGCGATACTGGCTCGACGGCCTGACCGATTGGGATCCTTTCCTGGAAGCCCTGAGCCATGAGGAGCTGGTAGTTCCGGAAAAGCTTGCGGCGCTTGCGGGCTGGGTTTCAAAACCGACAACGCTCTTCGCGAAGTCAGGGCGCTACGTATTGCTGCGTGGCATTCACCACATAAAGATGGTTGTCTCGGGAGGCCAGCTTCGGAAAGTCAAGGCCTACGTGTTCATGCTGCTTTCCGGAGCGCTTTCATGTTGATATCGGTTGCAGGTGCATATGCCGTAGGCCTTGGTCTACGATGAGCGTCATGGCAATCTCCCTGGCACGTCCCATGGAGCTTTGCGCCTCGAGCGCGGTCTCGCCGGTGGACGGGCGCTACGGCGACCGGGTGCGGGAGCTGCGCCCGCTGTTCAGCGAGTACGGGCTGATCCGCCTGCGGGTCAAGGTGGAGGTGGCGTGGTTCAAGACCCTCGCGCAGTGCGCCGAGCTGACGGGCGGAAAGCCGATCGGAGGGCAGGCGGCGCGCGCCCTCGACGCGCTCGCCGAGGGCTTCGACGAGGCGGGGGCGACCCGCGTCAAGGCGATCGAGCGCGAGACCAACCACGACGTGAAGGCGGTGGAGTACTACCTGCGCGAACGCCTCGAAGAGCTTCCCGCGCTTCGTGCCCACCGCGAGCTCGTTCACTTCGCCTGCACCTCCGAGGACATCAACAACCTCGCCTATGCGCTGATGCTCGAGGAGGCGCGAGCGGGGGTGCTGCTGCCGGCCATCGGCGAGCTGATCGAGGCGCTGCGCGTCCTCGCCCACCGGCACGCGGCCCGTCCCATGCTGGCGCGCACCCACGGGCAGGCGGCGAGCCCCACCACCCTCGGCAAGGAAATGGCGGTCTTCGTCGCCCGGCTCGAGCGCCAGCGCGATCTGCTCGCCGGCGTCGCGGTACTGGGAAAGATGAACGGCGCGACCGGCAACTACAACGCGCACCTGTTTGCGCGCCCCGACCTCGACTGGCCTCGGATCGCCGAAGCGTTCGTGAAGGGCCTCGGGCTCGGATTCAACCCCTGCACCACCCAGATCGAGCCGCACGACTGGATGGCGGAGCTGTTTCATGCCCTGGTGCGCTTCAACACCGTCCAGGTCGACCTCTGTCGCGACCTCTGGACTTACATCTCGCTGGGCTACTTCCGCCAGCGCGCGGTCGAAGGCGAGATCGGATCCTCGACCATGCCGCACAAGGTCAACCCCATCGACTTCGAAAACGCCGAGGGGAATCTCGGTATCGCCAACGCGCTGCTCTCCCATCTCGCCTCGAAGCTCCCCGTCTCGCGCCTGCAACGAGACTTGAGCGACTCGACCGCGCTGCGGAACGTCGGGGTGGCGATGGCCCACTCGCTGCTCGCCTGGCGCTCCTGCCTGCGTGGCCTCGCACGGGTCGAAGTCGACGGCGCGGCGATGGACCGCGACCTGGAGGCGGCTTGGGAGGTGCTCGCCGAGCCCATCCAGACCCTGCTCCGCCTCTACGGAGTGGAAGGCGCCTACGAGCGCCTCAAGGAGGCCACCCGGGGACATGCGGTGGACCGAGATACGCTCGACCACCTGATCCGCGAGCTCGGGATTCCGGAGGAAGCGAAAGCGCGTCTGCGGGCGCTGACCCCGAGCGCCTACACCGGACACGCGGAACGCCTGGCAAGGGGGATTTGATCCGGCCACGGCCGGGACGGCCTGCTTGGAAGTTCCCCGGCCACCTCGGCTCTGGTGGATTCCCGCTTATGCGGGAATGACGGAAACTACTTCTCGTCAATCCCGCGGAAGCCCTCCACGCTCAGGGGACCTGCCAGCGCTGTCGCGCAACGAACATCGAGGCAGTACGCGCGTTCGGGTCTTCCGTTCCCGTCATTCCCGCGTAAGCGGGAGTCCACGAGAAACTGTGAGGCATGGAAAGTACCATTAAAACAATGAGCTATGAGGAATTTCTCGAAAGTAGTTCCGATACCGGCCGCGCTCAGGTCCCGTCACGGGCGCGGCGCACTTCGTCAATGATGATGCCGAGCCCCCGCTCGATGCGGCTCCATTCGTCGGCGTAGCTGATGCGGATGCACTCGTTCTTGTGCGGCCACTCGTCGTGCTCGAGCCCGGGGAAGAAATGGTGGCCGGAAACCACGATCACCCCGCGCGCCTTGAGCCGCTCGTAGAGCTCCGCGCTGGTTATGGGCAGGCCGGGCATCCAGAGCCAGAGAAAGAATGCGCCCTCGGGTCGGTGGATTCGTACATTGCAATCGTCGAGTCCGCGAAGCAACATGTCGACCGCGCGCTCCGCCCGCTTTGCATAGTGCGGCCGGATGACGTTGCGGCCGAGCGCAAGCACTTCCCCACTCTCCACCAAGCTCGTTGCGAGGGCGGGACCGAGGCTCCCGGGCGCCAGACAGAAAACTGCATTGACCGCGGCGAGCGCCGAAACAATCGCTTCGCGTGCGACCACGATGCCGACTCGGAGCCCGGGCAGGCCGAGCTTCGACAGGCTCATGCAAAGGATGGTCCCTTCGTCCCAGGCGGGCGTTGCGTCCCCGAACACGATTCCGGGGAAGGGGAGCCCGTAGGCGTTGTCCACGATGAGCGGTACATCGCGGGCGCGGGCGAAGGCCCCGAGGCGCTCGATCTCCTCGTCGGTCACCACGTTGCCGGTCGGATTGGTGGGTCGGGACACGCAGACCGCTCCGATGTCCTCGACTCCGTCGAGACCCTCGAAATCGACGCCGTACTTGAAGAGACCGTCCTCGAGCTCATCGATGGTCGCGCGGCGGGAAACGAAGAGACCGGGGGCGAGACCGAGATCCGCATATCCGATGTATTCCGGGGAGAGGGGCAAAAGAATGCGCCGCCGGCGCCCCGTCCCGTCAGGACCCGCGAGCAGATTGAACAGAGCGAGGAAGGCGGACTGGCTGCCGTTCGTGAGCACGACGTTGCGTTCGCTCACGTCCCATCCCAGCTCCCGTCGCAACATGCCGGCGGTCGCGCGAGCGAACTCCCGGTCACCGGCCGGCCCGTCGTAGCTCCCGACCGCCCGCTCGAACGCACCGTCCCGGCGCATGAGCGCCTGCATGTGCTCCCGAAACACCTTCTCCGCCGCAGGGATGAGGCTCGGGTTCCCACCCCCGAGGTTCATGATCTCTCCGCCCCCGGCGGCCACCGCACCGAGGTCGTCCATGAGGGAAAGCGTGCCCGACTCGCTCGCCAGCCGCCGGCCCAGATCCGACAGATCGATGCTCGTCTTCATACCCTTCTTGTCCGCTTCCGTCCCCTTGACGGATTCATCGACGCGACCACGGGCAAGCACCGCGCCCGCTCGAGGGTCGACGCCTCCCATTGGACTCTACCAAGACACCAGCAAATACAGACGGGAAAATCGAAATTCCAACTATTGATTTTCCCGTTTCCAGGACCTCCTGCGCCGCTGCCAACCGACATGGGCTGCCGATCTGCCGTTCCGGGGACTCGGTAGTCGAGGGCGACTGCCGACACGTCCCACGTGGACACGAGGCTACACTCCCCTTGCAACGTCGAGGCCCCCGGTGCCGGGAGATGTTGCGGAGGGAGCCGTACCGGTGGCGGGAGAGACGGAACAACCCGGGCTAGTAGGCGACCGGGGGCGTGGGATGGTACAGGGGCGACGGCAGGGCGATGCACCAGTAGTAGGGTGGCGCGCAGGGCACCAGCACCGGTGGCCGGGGCCAGTAGCCCGCGCCGGGAACCATCGGGGGACCGGGATGGAGGGGAGGCATGAGCGCGGCCGATTCGGGAGGCGGTGGCCAATCGGCAACGCCCGCACCCGCACCCGGCTCCGTCGCGCCGGGCCCCCACATCGCCTCGCCCTCCGCCGGTCGCGTGGGCGCCCAGGCGCCTGTGCCGGACTGGGAGGACCACACCGGATACGCGGCCTGGTCGTCCGGCTGCGGTACACCCCAGGCACCTGCCGAGACCCCGGCCGACGGTGCCGGGGCGACGATCTGCGACTCGGTGGTCATCATCGCCGCCGGAACCTCGGATGCGGGGGGCGGAGGCGGCGGCGCGGCCACCACCGCCTGCGATGCCGCTTCGACGCCCGCCTGCCCGATGACCGAGCGCGCAACCTCGAGGACCGCGTCGAGATCCAGTTCTCCCGCTGGAGCCTTGCTCTGCACATCTTCTCCGACGCTCTCCTCGGCGGCCGATGCCACCATGTGCGGCGTTTCGGACGCAGCGGGATCCGGCTCGGCAAGGGCGGCTGGCTCCGTAGCCTCGGGTTCGACGACGGTGGCTGCCGCCACCTGCTCGCTCGAGGCTGCGGCGGGAGAGGAATCAGCCTCGACGCTTCCCGCTTCCGGCTCCAGGGCCGGTGTTGACGGTTGCACTTCCGCCAGCTCGGCAACAGGTTCGACGTCCGCCTCGAGCGGCGCGGACTGCGTGGCCGGCGGAGCGGGCGGCGACTCCGCGGCCACCTCGGGCTCCCCCGGAGAAGAAGTGGCGGTGGCCGGCGCCTCGGCAGTGGCGGACGGACGTTGCGGGGCATCGTCGGTATTCAGTACGAGCACGAGGAACCCGATGATGATGAGGGGACCCCACAGTGCGAGCGCCCCGCTGATGCCGCGCTCCGAGCTTGAATCCGTGGATGTGCCCGCCGGCGGGGGCGGGGCATAGACGGCGGAAGAGTCGTCCGCCGGTGAAGGCCCCGAATGAGGCCCGGCCGGCGCGGCGGAAGCTGGTGCGATTGCGGCGGAGGCGGCTTCGCCCTGCCCCGGGTCGAGAGGCGACCGCTCGTCCTGTCGGGTCTTGCCCTTCGTGGCGCGCTCCTGCCCTCCTCCGCCGCCGGATCCCTCCGGGTGTTCTTCGTCAGCCATCTCTGGTGCGACTCCCAAGTTCGCGAGTTTTCGGGAAAATCCGGTAAATGGTAGCACGCCAAATGCTTTTTCAGGCGGCTCGAGAACCCCCATGCACTATCATCCGCCCCCTTTCGATGAGCCCGACCCCTGACGTGATTCTCACCTTCGAAGGTCCGAACGCGCTCTCGCATTTTCGGCGCGAACGCCTCCTCGCGCAGGCGAGGAAACGAGCCCCCGCGGTCCGCGCGCTCGGCGCCCGGCACCTGTACTACGTGGACCTCCGCGCCGCGCTCGACGCGGCAGAGCGCGCGAGGCTCCTGGCAATGCTCGGCGCCCGAGACCCCGAGACCGAAGAAGACGAAGCGACGCTGGTCGTCGTGCCTCGGCCCGGCACCGTCTCTCCGTGGTCGACCAAGGCGACGGATATCGCCCGGCGATGCGGACTGGACGCGGTCGAGCGCATCGAGCGGGGCACCCGCTGGCGTTTCCGGGGAGCCGACCGCCACCAGGACTCTCTCGCGGCGTGTCTCGGCCCCTTGCTCCACGACCGAATGACGCAGGCCATTCTCCCTCCCCGCGACGCCGCCACCACGATCTTCTCCCGCTCCGCCTCCGCGCCGATTCGCGAGATCGACATCGAATCGGAAGGACGCGATGCGCTGGAAGCGGCAAACCTGGCGATGGGGCTCGCCCTCGACGACCCGGAAATCGACCACTTGCTGGACACCTTCGCGCGCCTGGGGCGCAATCCGAACGACGTCGAGCTGATGATGTTCGCCCAGGTCAACTCCGAACACTGCCGCCACAAGATATTCAACTCGCCGTGGATACTCGAGGGCCACGCCGACAACCGCTCCCTTTTCGACCTGATTCGCAATACCCGGGAGCGAAGCCCCGGCCGGGTCCTCTCGGCCTATCGCGACAACGCCGCGGTCATCGAGGGTGCAGACGGGAACTGGCTCATGAGCGAACCCCGCTCCGGCCGCTACGTCGCCCGCGAAGGGCCGGTGGACATCGTGCTGAAAGCGGAGACCCACAACCACCCTACCGGCATCTCCCCCTTTCCGGGTGCGGCCACTGGAGCCGGAGGCGAGATCCGCGACGAGGGAGCGACGGGGCGCGGGGCGCGCAGCAAGGCCGGACTCACCGGATTCTCGGTCTCCAATCTCCGGATTCCCGGCTTCGTGCAGCCCTGGGAACGAGCCTTCGGGAAACCGGAACGCATCGCGTCCGCGCTGGAGATCATGACCGAAGCGCCGCTGGGAGCGGCGCGCTACAACAACGAATTCGGCCGCCCCGCCCTGGCCGGCTACTTCCGGACGCTGGAGGTCGACGCCGGCACCCGAGACGCTCCGGATCTGCGGGGATACCACAAACCGATCATGCTCGCGGGCGGCATGGGCAACATCCACCGGGAGCACATCGAGAAGGAAGCGATCCCCGCCGGCGCGCACATCGTGGTGCTCGGGGGCCCCGCCATGCTCATCGGCCTGGGGGGCGGCGCCGCTTCCTCACTCGCTACCGGGGTGAGCGAATCGGAGCTCGACTTCGCCTCGGTGCAGCGGGACAACGCCGAGATGCAGCGCCGATGCCAGGAGGTCATCAACCACTGCATCGCCCTCGGACCCTCGAACCCCGTTCTCTCCATCCACGACGTCGGCGCGGGCGGACTGTCGAACGCGGTGCCTGAGCTCGTCCACGCCGCTTCCCGGGGCGGCGTGTTCGACCTTCCCTCGATTCCCGCCGCCGACGGCGGCATGTCGCCGCTCGAGCTCTGGTGCAACGAAGCACAGGAGCGCTTCGTCCTCGCGGTGGAAGCGTCACGGCTCGGCGAATTCACGTCCCTGTGCGAACGCGAACGCTGCCCCTTTGCGAGCATCGGCCGGGCTACGGAGGAACGCACGCTGCGTCTCGAAGGCGGCGATTCGCCATGCCCCGCGGTCGACATGCCGCTCGACGATCTCCTCGGCGGAGCGCCTTCGATACGCCGCGAAGTCAGGCGCCTCGCTACCGCGCGCCCGCCCTTCCGCAGCGCCGGGCTCGAGCTTCGCGATGCGCTCCTGCGCGTGCTCGCCCTTCCCGCGGTCGCCGACAAGAGCTTCCTCGTCACCATCGGCGACCGGAGCGTGTCCGGTCTCGTGTGCCGCGACCAGATGGTGGGGCCCCGGCAGGTACCGGTCGCCGACTGCGCGGTGACCTCCACCGACTACTCGGGATACACCGGAGAAGCGATGGCGGTGGGCGAACGCGCGCCCATCGCTCTCGCCAGCGCGCCGGCCTCCGGCCGGATGGCGGTGGCCGAAGCGCTGACCAACATCGCCTGCGCCCGCATCGCCGACCTGGACCGTGTAGTGCTCTCGGCGAACTGGATGGCGGCCTGCGGCCACCCGGGAGCGGACGCGGAGCTCTTCGACACCGTGCACGCGGTGGCGGGAGAACTGTGTCCCGCGCTCGGGATCTCCATCCCGGTCGGAAAGGACTCCCTGTCGATGAAGACGCTGTGGACCGAGGGCGGGGTCCCTCGCTCCATGGCCGCTCCCCTGTCGCTCGTCGTTTCCGCGTTCGCGCCGGTGCAGGACGTGCGCAAGTCGCTCACTCCGGAGCTGCGACTCCCGCCCGGAGGCAGCGTCCTCATCCTCGTCGATCTCGGGCGGGGACGGCAGCGCCTCGGCGCGTCCGCCCTCGCCCAGGTCCACGGCGCGATCGGAAACTCACCTCCCGACCTCGACCGCCCCGAAGCACTCGTGGATCTCTTCCGATGCATCCAGTCGCTCAACGAAGCGGGACGGATTCTCGCCTACCACGACCGTTCCGACGGTGGCCTCGTCGTCGCTCTGTGCGAGATGGCCTTCGCGGGCGCCTGCGGCCTCGACATCGAGCTCGACGTCCTCGGACCGGACAGCCTCGCCGGCCTGTTCTGCGAGGAGGCGGGCGCGGTGCTCCAGGTTGCGCACCGCGACCGGGAACGGGTGCTCGCGCGCCTGCGCTCCCATGCCTCGCTGCACGAGCACGTGCACGTGATCGGCTCGCCGGTCGAGGGCGACCGCGTCACCTTCCGGCGAGGCGACCGGCCGGAGATGCAGTTTTCTCGCCGCGATCTCCATGCCCGGTGGTCGGAGACGAGCTTCCGCATGCAGGAGCATCGCGACCATGCGGACTCGGCCCGTGAGGCATTCGCGCGAATCCGCGATCCGGAAGAACGGGGCCTTGCTTCCCGTCTCACCTTCTCCCCCGAGGCGCCGAGGGCACCCGCGCCGGCTTCGAGCCGTCCGCGGATGGCCATCCTTCGCGAGCAGGGGGTGAACGGCCACCTCGAGATGGCCGCGGCCTTCGATCGGGCGGGCTTCGAGTGCGTGGACGTGCACATGAGCGACCTCGCGGAAGGTCGCCGGACGCTCCGCGACTTTCGGGGACTCGCCGCCGGCGGCGGCTTCTCCTACGGGGACGTGCTCGGCGCCGGTGCGGGCTGGGCCGCATCCATACTGCACGATGGCCGCGTGCGGGCCGAGTTCCAGTCGTTCTTCGAACGCCCCGACACCTTCGCGCTCGGCGTGTGCAACGGCTGCCAGATGTTCTCCCGCCTGAGCAGCCTGCTCGCGGGGACCGAGCACTGGCCGCGTTTCGAGCCCAATCGCTCGGAGCAGTTCGAGGCACGGCTGGTGATGGTCGAGGTCTGCCCCTCCCCCTCGCTCTTCTTCGCCGGCATGGAGGGCTCGATCATCCCGGTCCCCGTGGCGCACGGCGAAGGACGGGCCCGCTTCGCGCATGCCGGTCCGGATGGGGTGGATCGGGGCGCGCCGGTCTGCCTGCGCTATGTGGAGAGCAACGGGGAGCCCGCAACCCGCTACCCCGCCAACCCCAACGGCTCTCCCCTCGGCGTCACCGGATTCACCACGCCGGACGGTCGGGTCACGATCATGATGCCGCACCCCGAGCGCGCCTTCCGGACCGTGCAGCACTCGTGGCATCCCTCCGAGTGGGGAGAGGACGGACCGTGGATGCGCATGTTTCGCAACGCCCGGCGCTGGACGGACTGAAGCCCGGAGTTTTCACCATCCTCCCCCTGTGGACGCCGACACACTCGCGGAGAGCGGGCGTAAACCCTCGAGCCACTTCGACATCAGGCCGTGCGCCCGCACTCCGCGGCGTCTCGACGCCCTCGCCACGAAGGCCGGCGAGGAATCCGGACTGGAAGCGGCGCTGCGCGACCCCATATTGCGGATCATGGCCCGTACCCCTCGAGTGCGACCCGGCGCACGCTCCCGCGGCACCTGCAAAACGACGCCGGGAGAGCGAGTTGCCTCTACAATGGCGGACACGAACACGGCAGCGCGTCCGCACGCGCGGTGTCGTATCCCTACGAAAGATTCTGGAGACGAGTGATGCTCATCAAGCAGGCTGACGACATCAAGGCGTCGGAAGTGACGCCGGAGAACATCTACCGCGAGCGCAGGCGTTTCATGCAAGGCACCCTGGGCATCGCTTCGGGCGCCGCCCTGCTCGGCGGGGCCGGGCTCCTCGCACCGAACCCGGTCCGAGCCCTCGCCTCGGATCCCGACGCCAGCGGTGCGGTGCTCGAAAACGTGATGGAGAGCGAGCTCTCGACCGACGAAGAGCTCACTTCCTACGAGGACATCACCCGCTACAACAACTTCTACGAGTTCGGCACCGACAAGGGCGATCCGAAGCGGCACTCCGGCCGTTTCAAGCCGCGGCCGTGGACGGTGAGCTTCTCCGGCGAGTGCGAACAGCCCGGAGAGCTCGATCTCGACGACGTCATCAATCCCCACCAGCTCGAAGAACGCATCTACCGAATGCGCTGCGTCGAGGCCTGGTCGATGGTGATCCCCTGGGTGGGGGTGCCTTTGGGGCCGGTGCTCGAACGCTTCCGCCCCACCTCGAAGGCGAAGTACGTCGCCTTCACGACCGTGCTTCGGCCCGACGAGATGCCCGGGCAGAAGCGGGGCTTCATCGACTGGCCCTACGTCGAGGGCCTGCGCATCGACGAGGCGATGCACCCGCTGACCCTCCTCACCGTGGGCCTCTACGGGCGGGTCCTGCCCAACCAGAACGGCGCCCCCATCCGTCTCGTGGTCCCCTGGAAGTACGGCTTCAAGAGCATCAAGTCCGTGGTGTCGATCGCGTTCACCGAGCATGAGCCGCCGACCACCTGGAACATCCAGAACTCCCGCGAGTACGGCTTCTACTCCAACGTGAACCCCAAGGTGAATCATCCCCGCTGGAGCCAGAAGCGCGAGCGCCGCATCGGCTTCTTCAGCAAGCGCGATACCCTGATGTTCAACGGCTACGCGGACCAGGTGGCGCACCTGTACGAGGGCATGGATCTCGCCAAGCACTACTGATGCCCCCCACTTTCGGCCGCGCCTCGGAGGCAAGGGTGGCGAGCGGGCAACCGCGCAAGGTCGCGACGGCCCGGGGGCGGCCGCCCCGCTGGCTGAAGCCGGCCCTCTTCGTGGCCGCCCTCGTCCCCTTCGGCGCCCTGGTGGCGGGGCTCTTCACCGGCGGGCTCGGCGCGAACCCGGTGGAGACGATCACCCACGAAAGCGGTGAGTGGACCCTGCGCCTTCTGCTGCTGACCCTGCTCGTCACTCCGCTTCGCCGCGCCACCGGTCTCGCCTGGCTGGTGCGCCTGCGCCGGATGCTCGGCCTCTTCGCCTTCTTCTACCTGATGGTGCACTTCGCCACCTACGCGGTGCTCGACGCGGGACTGGACCTCGAGTACGTGGTGGAAGACGTGCTCGATCGACCCTACATCACGGTCGGGTTCGTCACCCTTTGCGCCCTGGTGCCGCTCGCCGCCACCTCGACCGACGCGATGATCCGGCGCCTGGGGGGCGCCCGGTGGCGGCGCCTGCACCGGCTCGCCTACTTCGCGGGCGCGGGAGGGGTGCTGCACTTCCTGTGGCTCGCCTGGTCGAAGTCCGACCTGCGCGAACCCCTCATCTACGCCGCGATCCTCGTGGCCCTGCTCGTGGCACGCATCCCCGCGGTGGCCGCACGCCTCGGGCGCCTCGC
>CAYQVB010000019.1:0-5041 GCA_964420925.1 uncultured Ectothiorhodospiraceae bacterium
GATCTGAATGATCGCCCCGTCCTTCATGATGGCGATGCGGTCAGCGAGGCGAATCGCTTCGTCGAAGTCGTGGGTAATGAAGACGATGGTCTTGCGCAACATCGACTGCAGGCGCATGAACTCGTCCTGCATTTCCCGGCGAATCAATGGATCGAGCGCCGAGAAGGGCTCGTCGAGAAACCATATCCGGGGTTCGACCGCGAGCGAACGCGCGATTCCGACTCGCTGCTGCTGTCCGCCGGAGAGCTCGCGCGGGTAGTAGCGTTCGCGCCCGCGCAGGCCCACCAGCTCGATGACCTCCATCGCCCGGCGCTCGCGTTCCCTGCGTGCCATGCCCTGTACTTCCAGGGGGAAGGCGACGTTGCCCAGCACGTTCAAGTGCGGAAGCAGCGCAAAGTGCTGGAAGACCATCCCCATTTCGTGGCGGCGCAGCTCGATGAGCTTCTTCTCCGGCATTCCCAGGAGATCCTCGCCGTCGAACAGGATTCGACCGACGGTGGGCTCGATCAGTCGCGACATGCATCGCACCAGGGTCGACTTGCCGGATCCGGAAAGTCCCATGATCACGAAGATCTCGCCTTCGCGCACCCGCAGGCTCGCGTCGCGAACCGCTCCGATCAGCCCGTGGGAGTGCAGGTCCTCGAGCGTGACGGCGCAGGCACTCCCGGCGAGGAAGTCGGCGGCCCCGTCGCCAAAGAGCTTCCATACGCCCGCGCACTCGAGCATCAGTCCCGAGTCGGATGCGCCGGCGCGCGCTCGAGGGTCTGCGGACATGGCAGGTTCCGGAGACGGAACGTATACACGTGGGCCGCCGGACGGCGGCCCACCCCGAGGTTGCGGATCAGGGATCGATGGCCCGACGGACTACTGCGTCCATCCCATCCAGCGATCCCGGTTCCCCTCCATCCACGCCGCGACCACCTCGTCGACACTCTGGCCGTCGAGGTCGACCTGACCGACCATCTCACCCATTTCCTGGTTGGTGATCTCGAAGTTGCGCACCGCCTGGTAGGCCTTCGGCCACTTCGCTTCGCCGTCCTTCCAGCCGACCTTCTTTATCCAGCCGCGAGGCTTGCCGCAGTCATAGGCCTTGTCGGGGTTGATGCCCCAGCTCGGGTCCTTGTAGCACTCGTCGGTGTAGCGCGGGAAATCGACCCACTCTCCCTCGTACTTGATGGGCGCCCAGTGCGGCGTGTAAATCCAGAGCAGGATCGGCGCTTCACGCTGCACGGCCGACTCGAGCTCGGCGAAGAGCGCCGCGTCGGTGCCGGCGTGCACGACCTCGTAGTCGAGGTCCAGGGCGTCCGCCCTCTCGTCGTCGTAGCCGCCCCAGGTAACGGGACCGCCAAGATAGCGTCCCTTGGGATGGGTCTCGGGCGTTGCGAATGCTTCCGCGCACTCGTTGAGCGCATTCCAGTCGGGCAGACCCGGGCACTTCTCCTTCATGTACATCGGATACCACCACTCCTCGATCGCGACCATGCCGGTCTCGCCCAGATCGGCGGTCTTGCCGGTGGCAAGCGACGCTTCCATCGCGTCCTTGCCGGTGGTCTCCCACATCTCCATCGCGACGTGCAGGTCGCCCGCCTCCAGGCCCGCGAACTGCGCGATGTAGTCCGCCTGCACGTACTCGACGTTGTAGCCCATCTCCTCCAGGACCGCGCCCATGATGTGGGTGGTGATGTACTGTCCGGTCCAGTCGTGGATGGTGAGCTTGATCGGGTCCTCGGACTCCACGGCAGTCGTCGCCAGCGGACAGGCCAGCGCCACCAGCGCGGCCGTCGCGAACTTCTTTGCAAGTACTTTCACTTTCTTCCTCCTTCTGATCGATCGTTTTCCAGGCTTCGTGTCAAAGCCGGTAAATGATGAGACGCACCTTGGCCTCGACCGGCGGATCGAGCGGCGAATGGTCGTGGTTGCGGAGCACGATCCGCAGCGAATGCGTCCCGTCGGTGACATCGTCCGGCACCCGGACGGTGGCGTTCGCGTCGGCCGAAACGAGCATCGGCTCTCCCTCCGGGCTGCCGAGGTACACGTGGTAGTGGCCCGCGCCCGGCACCGATTCGGCCCCGATACCGGCGCCATCGAGAACGAAGCCCTCGACGTTCACCGTGATGCGGATCTCGTCGCCCGGCTGCACCGCGTGTGTCTTGTCCGCCGTGACCTCGAGCGTGATCGGAGCCACGGCAGGGTCCGCCTCCGGCGCGACGGCGGGTGCTTCGGTGGAGCTCTTGGCTTCGGTCGATTCAGGAGCGGAGCTTTCCTCGCTACAAGCGGCGATCATGGCCAGCACCGTCACACCGGCCAGGATGGCAGAGGTCGACGAGGACCGGCGCGGCGGCATCGGAAGCCTCCGGATTTCGTGGGCGACGGCTGACTTCGCCCGACTATAGCAGGGGCCCCTTGCCTTCTTCATCGGGCGCGCTCGCGTTCCCGTCGAGGGTATCCGACCTCAGAACCCGAGCCGATCCCGGATCTTGTAGTAGAGGATGGCGGGGCCGAGGAACCACGGGTCGCCCCGGTACAGGGGCCGGGTCTTGAAGGGCAGGTTGTCGAGCGCAGTATCGCCTTCCTTGCCACCCAGCACCTTCCGCCCGACGCGCATCCCGCAGTAGCTCGCGAGCGAGAGGCCCGAGCCGCAGTAGCCCATCGCGTAGTGCACGCCGTCCTGCACCCCGATGTGGGGCATGCTGTCGAAGGTGTAGGCCACGAAGCCGACCCAGGAGTGGGATATGCGAGTTTCGGCCAGCTCGGGGAAGACCCGCCGCATGACCGCGTGCAGGCGCGGGGCGCTCACGGTGGGGTCGGTCTCCCGGAGCGCGACCCGGCCCCCGAACAGGATCCGCGTCCGATCGGGGCTCGCCCGGTAGTAGAAGACCACCTTGCGGCTGTCGCTCACCACCCGGTCCTTCGGGCACAGCACCTGCATCAGGTTGGCGCCGATCGGCTCGGTCGCGATCACGTAGCTGCCGATCGGGATCACGCGTCGGCGGTGCCAGGGGCTCAAGGGGCCGGTATAGCCGTTGGTCGCCACCACCACGTCGCGCGCGCGGAGTGGCCCGCGGGCGGTGCGGAGCAGGAACCCGTCCCCGTCCCGCTCCACCGCCTCGACCCGGCATCGCGTCACCACCCGTGCGCCCGTGGCTTCCACCTTCGCGAGGAGACCGAGGTGGTAGAGCCCGGGGTGCAGCGAGGCGTGCTGGGGATAGACCACACCGCCGTGGTAGATGTCGCTGCCGATTTCGTTGCGCTGCTCGGCCCGCGGCACCATGTAGGCTTCGACGGGCCGCTCCTTGGGCTCGTTCTCGATCTCCCGGGCGAGCGCCTCGTAGCTGCTCGGCAGGTGGGCGCCGTGGAAGCGCCCCACCCGCCGCCACGCGCAGTCGATCTCCTCGCGCGCGATGAAGTCGCCGAGGTAGTCGAACGCTTCGAAGCTCTCCCCGTGGACGCGGTCCGCGAGCTCCCGGCCGAAGCTCCGCCGGAGCTCGGCGTGGGTGGGCCGGTAGCCGATCGAGACCTGGCCGCCGTTGCGGCTGCTGCATCCGTGGCCCGCCGCCTCCGCTTCGAGGACTACCGTGTCGCGTCCCGCGCGCGCCGTCTGCAGCGCCGCGTGCAGGCCGGTGTAGCCGGAGCCGATGACCGCGACATCCGCCCGCGCGGGGAGCGCCGTCTCGCCGTCGGCGGGCGGCGGCGCGTCCTCCCACCAGTAGGGCTCCGGCTTGAAATCGGCCGAAAAGAGGCTTGGCAGCGGCATCGGCTCGTTCCTCCCCGTGGTGGCGGGCGAGGCGTCGGTGCCCGCGCCACGATGTTAGTGCACCCCCTCCCCGCCCTGCACGCGTGACCCGCGCGCGGGCGTTGGCATAAGGTACGCGCCGGCCGTCCGGGACGGAGCCGGGCCGCGGAACGAGGCAACGAAGGACGAGGAGCGATGGCGACGGAAGAAGCAACAGTAGTCGAGACCTTTCCCTGCGAGATCCGCGAGGTCGAGTGCGAGTTCATTCCCCTCGCCGACGGCACCCGGCTCTCGGTGCGTTACTGGCTGCCCCGCGACGCGCTCGCGCATCCGGTGCCCGCGATCCTCGAGTACATCCCCTACTGCACCCGCGACGGCACCGCCGCGCGCGACGAGGCGATGCACCCCTTCTTCGCCGGGCACGGCTACGCGTCGCTTCGGGTCGACATGCGCGGCAGCGGGGAGTCCACTGGCCTGCTCGTCGACGAGTACCTGAAGCAGGAGCAGGACGACGCGCTCGAGGTCATCGCGTGGATCGCGGCCCAGCCCTGGTGCAACGGCCGGGTCGGCATGTTCGGCAAGAGCTGGGGCGGCTTCAACTCGCTCCAGGTGGCGGCCCGGCGTCCGCCCGCCCTGAAGTGCATCATCGCCGTGTACTTCACCGACGACCGCTACGCGGACGACATCCACTACATGGGCGGCTGCCTGCTGAATGCCAATCCGGGCTGGGCCTTCACCATGTTCGGACACAACGCGCGCCCCCCCGATCCGGCGCTGGTCGGCGATCGCTGGCGCGACATGTGGCTCGCCCGCCTGGAGGCGAACCGGCCCTGGATCATCGAGTGGCTGCGCCACCAGACCCGCGACGACTTCTGGAAGCACGGCTCGGTGTGCGAGAACTACGCCGACATCGAGATCCCCGTGTACGCGATGGGCGGCTGGGCCGACGCCTACTCCAACCCGGTGCCGCGCCTGCTCGCGGGCCTCTCTTCCCCCTGCAAGGCCATCATCGGCCCCTGGGGCCACCAGTACATGCACCAGGCCGCACCCGGCCCCATGATGGGCTACCCCGACGAAGCACTGCGCTGGTGGGACCACTGGCTGAAGGACGCGGACAACGGGATCATGGACGAGCCCGCCTATCGCGTGTGGATGCAGGACAGCGTCCCGCCGCGCAGCCACCATCCCTTCCGCCCCGGGCGCTGGATATGCGAAGCGGGCTGGCCCTCCGAGCGCATCGAGCAGCGGCGCTACATCCTCAACGCGGACGGGCTGGAAAGCGAGGCCGGCCCGTCTCTCCCCTTGAGC
>CAYQVB010000020.1:0-48429 GCA_964420925.1 uncultured Ectothiorhodospiraceae bacterium
GACTGGCCGCGCCCGCAGGCATCGCCAGCGCGAGCCCCACTGCGGTGATAGAGTGGGACAATCGTGGGGATCGATCCGACTTGCCGTTTCGATTCTTCAAGGGAAACAATCTGTTACGTGAATCAGATGGCGGAGAGGGAGGGATTCGAACCCCCGGATCCTTGCGGATCAACGGTTTTCAAGACCGCCGCTTTCGGCCACTCAGCCACCTCTCCGGTAACCGGCGAGCATATCGGATCCGCGATTCTTCCACGACACGACGACGAAGCGGCTCCCGCGTGACGGAACGATGGGAAGTCGGGACGGCGGGCGAATGGGACGAGGAGGCGATGGGGCGGCGGCCGGGACAGGCCACCCGCGGGGCGGGCGTCCGGCGAGCCGGTGGCGTCCAGCGTGCCGGCGGATCATTAAACCTCTGTAAGCGGTATTGAATTGCCGAATTCCGAGCGTATGATCTCCAGGGTCCGCATGCAGCTTCGATGTCGGCCCCCTGTCGGGGTCGCGGTCAGGAGGTAAACGATCCGATGAATGTAGAGCCGACTCTGATTCGTGCACGTCCCGCGGCCAGCGTGCTGGCCACCAACAAGCTCATTCGCAACACCTACGTCCTGCTCTCGCTCACCCTGCTATTCAGTGCGTTGACCGCGACGGCAGCGGTGGCGATCAGGGTGTCTCCCGGCGGGGGCCTCCTGTGCTTCATCGGGGCGCTCCTGATGCTCTGGTTCGTGCTGCCCCGCTTCGCCAACTCCTTCCACGGGCTATGGCTGACCTTCGTCATCACCGGCCTCCTCGGCTTCGGCCTCGGCCCCTCGCTGATGTACTACCTGGCCGCGCCCAACGGCCCGCAAGTGGTGGCGACCGCGCTGGGAGGCACCGGCATCATCTTCCTCGCGCTCTCCGGCTACGCCCTGACGACCCGCAAGGATTTCAGCTTCATGGGCGGGTTCCTGATCTGCGGCCTGTTGGTGGTGCTCGGCGCGATGCTGGTCAACCTCTTCGTCGCGATTCCTGCCCTGTCCCTCGCAATTGCCGCCATCGGCATGCTCATCTTCAGCGGGTTCATCCTCTTCCAGACGAGCCAGATGGTGCACGGGGGCGAGACGAACTACATCCACGCGACCATCGGCCTGTACATCTCCATCCTGAACATCTTCCAGTTCCTGCTGATGTTCCTGGGGATGTCATCCGACGACTGAAGACGCGCTCCTCAACCCCAGAAGTGAAATGCCCCGGAAATCCCGGGGCATTTCTCGTTTGAGCCGGCACTCGTGGACTGGCTGACTATCGGCTCGGCCGTCCTCGTCGGCTTCATGCTGGTGATGCTGCTGCCCCACGCGCGGCGAATGATCAAGGAGAGCCGCAAGGGCACCCCCGCCGAGTGGATGGGAGTCCTGATCCCCCTCGGACTGGTGGTGCTCTTCGTGATATTCCTCATGGCCGTGGTCTGAACCGAGCCGGGGTTCGAGGCGACACCGGCCGCGCTGAGCCTCCCTCGGCACCCGGTCCCGACTCCAGGGCCATGGGGCGGCTCAGACGGAGTCGATGACCGTTCGTTCCATCGCGTCCTGGAGCACCTCGGGCACCTCGATCGAGCCGTCCGCGCGCTGGTAGTTCTCGATCACCGCGATCATCGCCCTGCCCACCGCCACTCCGGACCCGTTCAAAGTGTGCACGAGCTCGGGCCGGCCGAGATCCGGGTTGCGCCAGCGCGCCTTCAGCCGCCGGGCCTGGAAGTCCTCGCAGTTGCTGCAGGAGGAGATCTCCCGGTAGCGCTGCTGACCCGGGAGCCAGACCTCCAGGTCGTAGGTCTTCGCGGCGCCGAATCCGATGTCGCCGGTGCACAGGGAGACCGCCCGATAGGGCAGTCCGAGCCGTTTCAGCACCGTCTCGGCGTTGGCGGTGAGCTCCTCCAGCGCGCGATAGGAGTCCTCCGGCCGCACCACGTGCACGAGCTCCACCTTGTCGAACTGGTGCTGGCGCAGCATGCCTCGCACGTCCTTGCCGTAAGAGCCGGCCTCGCTGCGAAAGCAGGGGGTGTGGGCGACGTACTTCTGGGGAAGCTCGTGCGCTTCCAGGATGCGGTCGCATACCAGCGCGGTGAGGGGCACCTCCGCGGTCGGGATCAGGTAGAAGTCCTGCTTCTCGACGTGAAACTGCTCGTCCTTGAACTTCGGGAGCTGTCCGGTGCCGGTCAGGGTCTCGGGGCTTACCAGGTAGGGCACGTACATCTCGGTGTAGCCGTGCTCCCGGACGTGGAGCTCGAGCATGAACTGCGTCAATGCGCGGTGGAGACGTGCGAAGCTGCCGGCAAGGGTCACGAAGCGGCTCCCCGCGAGCTTGCTCGCGAGGTCGAAGTCCAGCCCCCCCAGGCGGGCCCCGAGGTCGACGTGATCCAGGGGCTCGAAGTCGAAGCGTCGCGGCTCGCCCCAGCGCCACTCCTCCCGGTTGTCGTCCTCGCTACTGCCGACCGGCACGCTCTCGTGGGTCAGGTTCGGCACTCCGAGGGCGATCTCGCGCAGCTCTTCCTGAAGGAGGGCGAGACGATCCTGCCGGGCCTTGAGGTCTTCGCCCAGCGCGGAGAGGCCCTCGCGCAGGGGCTCGATGTCTTCTCCCGCCGCCTTCGCGGCGCCCATCGCCTTCGAACGCGCGTTGCGCTGCGCCTGCAGCGCCTGGGTCTCCATCTGCACTCGCCGGCGCTCGTCCTCGAGCGCCGCGATCCGATCCGCTTCGAGCACGAAGCCGCGCTGCGCGAGGCGCTCGGCGGTCGCCGCCAGGTTCTTTCGTAGATGAACGGGATCCAGCATGGTCAGTCTCCGCCGGGGCCGTGCGAGCCCGGCTCCCGCTTCTCGCGGTGCCGGCGGTCGAGCTCGCGCAAGCGGGATAGCCGCTCCGCAATCCGGATCTCGAGCCCGCGCTCGGCGGGCGAATAATAGCGTCTCGCCTCCACGCCGTCAGGAAAGTAGTGCTCGCCCGCCGCGTAGGCCTCCGGCTCGTCGTGGGCATAGCGGTAGCGCCTCGCGTACCCCAGTTTTTTCATCAGGGCGGTCGGCGCGTTGCGCAGATGAAGCGGGACCTCGAGGGACCCGAGCTCGGAGGCATCGCGCATCGCCGTGCCAAACGCCTTGTAGACCGCGTTGCTCTTCGCCGCACACGCGAGGTAGACGGCGGCCTGCGCGATCGCGAGCTCGCCTTCGGGGCTTCCCAGCCGGGTCTGCACGTCCCAGGCGTCGACCGCAATGGAGAGCGCTCGGGGGTCGGCGTTGCCGATATCCTCCGAAGCGGCCCGCACCAGTCGACGGGCGATGTAGAGGGGATCGCAGCCTCCGTCCAGCATGCGGGCGAGCCAATAGAGCGACGCGTCGGGGTCGGAGCCCCGGATCGACTTGTGCAAGGCGGAGATCTGGTCGTAGAAGGCTTCTCCGCCCTTGTCGAAGCGCCGGGCGCCGCCCCCGCTCAGCACGCGCCCGAGAAGGTCCTCGTCGATGTCGAGGCAGCCCTCGGCGCGGGCGAACTCGGCGAGGAGCTCCAGCACGTTGAGGGCGCGGCGCGCATCGCCGTCGGCGGCGGCGGCGAGCTGATCCCGGACGGTCTCGGGGATCGTGAGTCCTTCTCCTGCCTCGTCCGCCGCCAGCGCATGGTCGATGATCGTGCGGATCTCCCCGGGCTCGAGCGCCTTGAGGACGTAGACTCGCGCCCGGGACAGCAGGGCGTTGTTCAGCTCGAAGGAAGGGTTCTCGGTCGTCGCCCCCACGAACACGAGCGTTCCGTCCTCGACATAGGGCAGGAAGGCATCCTGCTGCGCCTTGTTGAAGCGGTGGGCCTCGTCCACGAAGAGAATCGTGTCGGCCCCGCTGCGGGCGCGGTGCCGGCGCGCCTCTTCGATGGCGTTGCGGATGTCCTTGACCCCCGCCATCACCGCGGAGATCGAGAGGAACTGGGCTTCGCAGTGGACCGCGATCAGGCGCGCCAGGGTGGTCTTGCCGGTGCCCGGTGGTCCCCAGAACACCATGGAATGCGCTCGTCCCGACTCGATCATCCGGCGTAGCGGCCGGTCCGGACCGAGCAGGTGGACCTGTCCGACGAAGTGCTCGAGCGATCGCGGCCGCACCCGAGCGGCGAGCGGCCCCACCGGGGTCGACTCGCCGCCGGGAGATCCACCATCGAAGAGCCCGGCCTGGTTCAATAGCGGTGGAAGACGTCGGCGCCCTCCGGAGGGACGAAGAGGAAATGGCCCTCGGAGAAGTCGACGTCAGTCTCCAGCTCGACGAAGTCGATGCGGATCAACTGGTCGAAGCTGTCGTCGAGCTCCAGAACCCGCATGCCGTCCGCGCCGAGGCCGATTCGAAGCGCCATGAATCCCGAATCCTCCCCGCGAGGCAGCAGCTCGGCCCAGAGCAGGCCCTCCCGCGCATCGAGCGCCCGCACCTCGAAGGAATCCTCGATCGGTCGATCCGAGTACAGGAGCATCGCGGGCATCGCCCCGATGCTTGCGGCGGCCTCGCTCACCGTTACCTGGTCCAGGTCGGCGTCATAGATCCAGATCTGCGATCCGTCGCCGACGATCTGCTGCTCGAAGGGCTCGCGGTAGACCCATCGGAATCGGCCCGGGCGCGCGAGGCTGACTCGGCCGGTCGACTCTTCGACCAGGCGTCCCTCCTCGTCCAGGACTCGCTGCCGAAACGCCGCGCTCAAGCTCCGGGTCTCGTCGAAGAAACGGTGCAGGCGCTCCACCGCTCCTTCCTGCGCGGCGGCGCCGGAGGGCGCGAGGAGAATGACACTGATCCCGAGAAGTGCTGCCGCGAACCGGGCGCGCGCACCACCCCGCGCATTGCCCGCGATGCGCGTCGCCCTCGTGCGGAGTGCCCGCATCAGGGTTCCGGAGGCGGGGGCGCGTAGACCTCCCGGCTGCCGTTGGCCTGGAGGGCGCCGACGATCCCCGCCGCCTCCATCTGCTCCAGCATGCGCGCGGCCCGGTTGTAGCCGATCTTGAGGCGGCGCTGCACGCCCGATATGGAAGCGCGCCGCGTCTCGGTAACGATCCGGACCGCCTCGTCGTAGAAGGGATCGCTTTCCGGATCGCTGGTGAGCCCCGGAATCGCCGTGCCGCCCGGCAAGGCGGCGCCCTCCCCCGTGCCGCCTTCGAGAATCTCGGGAACGTACCGGGGCTTGCCCTTCCGTTTGAGCGACTTGACGACCCGATGCACTTCCTGGTCCCCCACGAAGGCGCCATGTACCCGGCGCAGCGTGGACATGCCCGGCGTCATGTAGAGCATGTCTCCGTGTCCGAGCAGGTGCTCCGCCCCCATCTGGTCGATGATGGTGCGGGAATCGACCTTGGATGACACCTGGAAGGCAATGCGGCTGGGGATGTTGGCCTTGATGAGGCCGGTGATCACGTCCACGGAGGGACGCTGGGTGGCGAGGATGAGATGTACACCCGAGGCCCGCGCCTTCTGAGCGAGACGGGCGATGAGCTCTTCCACCTTCTTCCCCGTGACCATCATGAGGTCCGCCAGCTCGTCGATGACCACCACGATCATGGGCAGGGGTTCCAGGGGAGGCGCCTCGCCCCCGTCTTCCTCGTCCTGCACGTCGTGGAGAGGATCCGGAATCCGCGTTCCCTGAGCCCGTGCCTCTTCGATCTTGCGGTTGAACCCGCCGATGTTGCGCACTCCGAGCGCCGACATGAGTCGGTAGCGGCGCTCCATCTCGACCACGCACCAGCGAAGCGCGTTGGCCGCCTCCTTCATGTCGGTGACCACCGGCGCGAGGAGATGCGGAATGCCTTCGTAGACCGACAGCACCAGCATCTTCGGGTGGATCATGATCATGCGCACGTCATCCGGACTGGCCCGGTAGAGCAGGCTCAGCACCATCGCATTGATCGCGACGGATTTGCCGGCGCCGGTCGTGCCGGCCACGAGAAGATGAGGCATCCGGGCGAGGTCCACCACCACCGGCTCCCCCGAGATGTCCTTGCCGAGCGCGAGTGCGAGCGCCGCGTTCGCCTGGTCGTATGCGGTGGATCGGAGCACTTCGCTCAAGCTCACGAGCTCGCGCTGCTCGTTGGGAATTTCGAGTCCGATCACGGACTTGCCGGGAATCACCTCCACCACCCGCACACTCACGGTGGACAGCGAGCGCGCCAGGTCCTTCGAAAGCGCGGTCACCTTGCTGACCTTGACGCCGGGAGCGAGCTGGAGCTCGTAGCGGGTCACTACCGGCCCCGGCAGCACTGCGACGACTTCCGCCTCCACTCCGAAGTCGGCGAGCTTCAGCTCGACCTGACGCGACATCGCCTCGAGCGCCGACTTCGGGATGGCGTGGCCGGAGCGCTTGGGCTCGTCGAGCAGCGACAGTTCGGGAAGCGGCTGTTCTTCCGGCGCTGGTTCGAACAGGGGCTCCTGCCGCTCGCGGACCTCCCGAAGGCTCCGTTCCACCTTGGGAGGCGGGGGCTCGATCCGTGGCGCTTTCCGGCGACTCTGGCGAACCTTCTCGGCGCTGCGCTTTGCGGCCCGCTTCCGCCGCGCCCGGTGGCCTTCGAGCAGGCTCGCGGAGCGGCGCGCCGCGTCGGCCACGAAACCGAGTGCGCTCAGGGTGAAGCGGCCGGTGAAATCCATCACCGTCAGCCAGGAGAGGCCCGTGAACAGGGTGAACCCGGTGAGGAAGAGGGCGAGAAGAAAGACGGTGGCGCCGAGTGGACTGAAGGCGCCCGCGAGATTCCTGCCGAGAAGGTTTCCGACGATTCCGCCGGCATCCAGAGGCAATCCCGTGTAAACGTGATAGTGAAGGGTTGCCAGTGCGCAACCGGCGCCGAGAGTGGCGACGCCTCCGGCCACTCGGGTCATCCAGTGCATCCCTTCCGAGGAGTCCCGATGATGGCGGCTGCTCCGACTCGCCATCCAGCCCGCATAAGCCACCATGAAGGGAAACAGATAGGCCATGACCCCGAAGAGGTAGAGCAGGAGATCGGCGAGCCATGCTCCGACTACTCCGCCCCGGTTGGCGATGCTCTCCACGTGCCCGCTGTGAGACCAGCTCGGATCTCCGGGGTGATAGGTGAACAGTGAGAGCCCCAGGTAGAGCGCGAGCGCGGAGACGATGATGAATACGGCTTCTCGGGAGCCTCGTCCGAGTGGACCCCGAAGCCATGGCATCCACCCCATCCAACTCTGCGAAACCTGAGCCATCCTATTAATCCTGTTTGGCAGAAACTGGGGTTAACCACTTAATTATTAAGGAAGATGTGATCTATTGCCAGTGGCTGAATTCTCACCCGAGACGCCGAAACTTCACCTCGAGATCGTTCCCCGGAGGCTGCACACCGAATGATGATCAATGAAATCAACAGGTTGGGAACCGACCTGCCGCTTCTGCGCTCTCTTCTGACGAGACTGGATCCATGGGCTAGAATGGATTTGCGAGGCATCCGGAGACCGGGATTCCCCGGCGAGCCGGAACAAATGTCCCCGCGCGGCGGATCGGATGCCCGCTTCTCGACCACGGTGAGGGGATGAACGCACAGATCGAGGGCCGACAATGGGCGAAAGGACGCACGCCAGGTTGTTGATACTGGGGTCGGGACCGGCGGGGTACACGGCTGCGGTCTACGCGGCTCGCGCCAATCTCGCCCCGGTGCTGGTCACCGGGCTCGAGGTCGGTGGCCAGATGACCACCACCACCGACGTCGACAACTGGCCGGGCGACGATGCCGGGGTGCTGGGCCCGGAGCTGATGGAACGCATGCGCCGTCATGCCGAGCGATTCGAGACCGAGATCGTGACCGACACCATCCTCGAGGCCGATACCGGCGCACGTCCCTTTCTCCTCCGGGGGGACCGGGGAACCTACACCTGCGATGCGCTGATCGTGGCGACCGGCGCCTCCGCCCGGTACCTGGGACTTGCGTCCGAAGAGGCTTACAAGGGACGCGGCGTCTCCGCCTGCGCAACCTGCGACGGGTTCTTCTTCCGGGGACAGCCGGTCGCGGTGATCGGCGGCGGAAACACCGCGGTCGAGGAGGCATTGTACCTGTCGAACATTGCCTCGCAGGTCACCGTCGTGCACCGCCGGGACAAGTTCCGCGCCGAGAAGATCCTCGCCGCGCAGCTCATCGAGAAGTCCCGAAGCGCCAACGTGACCATTCTCTGGAACCACGTGCTCGACGAAGTGCTGGGCGACGAGGCGGGGGTGACCGGCATGCGCGTCCGGCGGGTGGACAACGGCGCGACCCGAGAGGTCGATCTCGGTGGGGTGTTCATCGCGATCGGCCACACCCCGAACACCGGCCTCTTCTCGGGGCAGCTCGACATGGAAGGGGGCTACATCAAGGTGCGCAGCGGCCTCACCGGATTCGCAACCGCGACCAGCGTCGAAGGCGTTTTCGCAGCCGGAGACGTTGCCGATCACGTGTACCGGCAGGCGGTGACTTCCGCCGGGAGCGGCTGCATGGCGGCGCTGGACGCGGAGAAGTATCTCGACGGCCTCGACGCCCGGTGATGCGGCCATCGTGAGCTGAGCATGGCAGCCAGCGCCGATCGGGAACCCGCGGCCCGATATCGAAGCGAGATTGTCGGCAGCCTCGCGTCGGTCGACGCCACGGAGTGGAACCGGATCGCGGGCGAGCGCAACCCCTTCGTACGCCACGAGTTTCTCTCCGCCCTGGAGACGCACGGCTGCGCCTGCAGCGAGACCGGGTGGTCGCCCTGCCACGTGCTGCTCTATCGCGGCGAGCGGCTGGTGGGCGCGGTGCCGATGTACGCCAAGTCGCACTCCTACGGCGAGTTCGTGTTCGACTGGTCATGGGCGGACGCCTACGCCCGGGCCGGGCTCGAGTACTACCCCAAGCTCGTGGTTTCGATTCCCTTCACCCCGGCCGCGGGCCCTCGCCTTCTCCACGAACGTACTCGTGCGGACTCCGAGGTGCCCGATCTCCTGGTGGAAACGGCAATCGCGTTCGCCCGCCATGCGAAAGTGCCGACGCTGCACTGGCTGTTCACGGACGACGAGGACAGCGAACGTCTGTCACAGCGAGAGCACCTCATCCGAAGCGGCTGCCAGTTCCACTGGCGAAACCCCGGATTCCGGGATTTCCAGGACTATCTCGACGCCTTCACGTCCAAGCGCCGAAAGGCGATCCGGCGGGAACGCCGCGAGGCCGCCGCCGCTCCCGTGGAGATCGAAGTGCGCGACGGTACCGAGATGGGCGAGGAGCAATGGGCCGCCTATCACGCCCTCTACGCCTCCACCTATGAGCGCAAGTACGGATACCCCTTCCTGACCCGGGACTTCTTCCTCGCGGTCGGCGAAACGATGGCCGAGGGGGTGCTCGTCGTGCTTGCGCGCCGCGCTTCGCGCTATATCGCCGGCGCCCACTTCTTCCGGGACGCCTCCATGCTCTACGGCCGGAACTGGGGCTGCTTCGAGTTCCATCCTTCCCTGCACTTCGAGATGTGCTACTACCAGGCGATCGAGTACTGCATCGCGCGGCAGCTCGGCGGCTTCGAGGCGGGAGCCCAGGGCGAGCACAAGATTCTGCGCGGCTTCATGCCGGTCCTGACCCGCTCCGCCCACTGGGTGCGCCACGACGCCTTTCGCAAGGCGATCGAAGACTTCCTGGTGCGCGAAGACCGCGGCGTGCGGACCTACATCTCCGAGATGCGGAGCCATTCGCCGTTCAGATGCGCTCAGCCGGCACCTTCCCCCGGTGCCGCCCCGGCACCATAGACTCCGAAGCGCCCCCTTCCCCGCCGGCACCGTCATGCTTCTCCAAATGCCCTGGATGAGCAAGACGACCCCTCCCGACGGGTTTCCCGACGTCGAGCAGGCGCTCGATTACCCGAACGGACTGCTCGCGGCGGGCGGTGATCTGACTCCCGAACGCCTGCTGTGCGCGTACCGCCGCGGCATTTTCCCCTGGTTCAGCGAGGGGCAGCCGGTGCTCTGGTGGACCCCCGACCCGCGGGCGGTGCTCTTTCCGGAGAACTTGAGGATCTCGCGAAGCCTGCGCAAGACCCTGCGGCGGGGTCGTTTCACTCTCAGCGCCGACCGCGCTTTCCCGGAGGTCATCCGACACTGTGCCATGCCTCGCGCCACAGAGACCTCGACCTGGATAACCGGGGAGATGATTGGCGCCTACTGCCGGCTGCATGGGCTCGGCCATGCCAGATCGATTGAGACATGGCGGGACGGGGAGCTCGTCGGCGGCCTCTACGGCGTGGCGATGGGCCGGGTGTTCTTTGGGGAATCCATGTTCAGCCGCGCCCGGGATGCATCGAAGACGGCCCTCGTCGGCTTGTGCAGGCTGGGCTACCGGTTGGTCGACTGCCAGGTCCCGAGCGCCCATCTCGCGAACCTGGGGGCAGTGGACATGCCTCGACGTGCCTTCAACGCTTACCTGGAGCAGTGGTGCGAGGTCGACTTCCGGGCGGAAAGCGGACCCCTGCCCTCTCCGAGCGCATGAGCGAGTCCTCCGCCACTCTCCGCCTGCCGCTTCTCGTGACTCCGGCTCACGAATGCGGATATCTGCCCGAACGGACCGCCAGCACCGCTTACGTCGGCCCCTCCATTCCCAAGAGCCCGATGCTCCTCGGCGCGCTCACGCAGCATGGTTTCCGGCGCAGCGGAGAGCACATCTACCGCCCCGTCTGCCAGGCGTGCCAGGCCTGCGTGGCCCTGCGGATCCCGGTACGCGAGTTCCGCCCTCGCCGCATCCAGAGGCGGATATGGCGGCGCAACCAGGACCTTCGGGTCATCGCTCGCGACGACCGTTATCGGAGCGAACACTACCAGCTCTACCGGCGCTACATGTCGGCACGGCACCGCGGAGGAAGCATGGACGGCGCGACCCCGGAAGAGTACCGGTCCTTCCTCTGCGGCGGGTGGGCGGAGACCCTTTTCGTCGAGTTCCACCACGGAACGCGGCTCATCGCGGTAGCGGTGTCGGATCGCCTCCCCGATGCCCACTCCGCGGTCTACACCTTCTACGACCCCGCCTTCGAATCACGCAGTCTCGGCACCTACTGCATCCTCTGGCAGATCGAGGCGGCGCACCGCGCCGGGCACGAGTGGCTCTATCTCGGTTACTGGATCGCCGAGTGCGCCAAGATGCGCTACAAGGAACGCTTCCTTCCCCAGGAGCGCCTGATCGGGGGCGGCTGGGTCCGCTGCGAAGATTTGCTCGAGCAACAACACCTGCGGTGAAGGCCATGTTTCCGCTTTACCCGCGCCCGGCGTTCTTGCACACTGATCGCGCGCGTACTGATTCGAGGGAGAACTTTGCCTAAGGAAGACCATATCGAGATGGAGGGCACGGTCGTGGAAACCCTTCCCAACACGATGTTCCGAGTGGAACTGGACAACGGACACATCGTAACCGCCCACATCTCGGGAAAGATGCGAAAGCACTACATCCGCATCCTGACCGGAGACAAGGTCACGGTTCAGCTCACTCCCTACGATCTCAGCAAGGGCCGCATCACCTACCGGGCTCGCTGAGCGCCACGCCACGGCGGCGGCGGGCGCCGGCCTGCCCGGCCGACCTCGGTCCTCCGACGCCGCCCACCGATACGCCGCGGGTTCGATCCGCGCCTCCCCGATCGGAAGAATCCGAGGGCGCTTGGGCCGGTGGAGAACGAACGAGCAGGCAACTCCGTACAGTGGAGTCGCGCCCGGCCGACGCTCCGAGACCCTCAGACCCCGCGCGCGGTCTCGATGGCGAACTCGCGATGGCGCTCGGGGTGGACCTCGACCATGGTCAGGCGCGCCTCGGGATGCCCGCTTCGGACGTACACCGCGCCGGTATCGATGTAGTAGACATTGTCGCTTCGCACCGTGCCGCGCACCGGGGTGTGTCCACAGTAGACTCGGTCGACTCCGCCCGAGACCGGCATGCCCGGTCGAAATGCGCTGAGTCGCTCTCGCGACCAGAGCGCGCAGAATACGGCATTCCGGTCGCCGCTTCGCAGTCGCTCCATGAACTCGTCCCATCCGAGCAAAGGAGGGATGTCGGCATGAACGACGCCGACCATGCCGGTGCGGGTCTCGATCTCCAGGGCGAGCGGCATCTGCGCGAAGGTCCGGCGAAAACGCACCTGCTGCAACGGCTCCAGGTCGAGCCACCACTGGCCTCCGTTCCAGTTCATCCAGAGCTCGAACTGCTCGGGATCGAGGGAATCGATCGCCATCTGCTCGTGGTTGCCGCGACAGGCGTGAAACCACGGCCGGCCGAGCCATTCCAGGGCCCGATCCGACTCGGGCCCCCGGTCGATCAGATCGCCCACCGAGAAGAGACGATCACGCTCGGGATCGAACGCGACTTCTTCCAGGAGCGCCCGGAGATGGGAGAACATGCCGTGAATGTCTCCGACCACGAAGTCACGGCCGCGCCGGTTGCGTGGGAAGCGGGCAACCACCGTGGCATCCGTCACCGCCCCGTCCTCCCCTCCCCTCGATGGGCAGTGCCTCTCATGCGCACGCCAGCCGGCGCTCAAAAATGCCGCGAATGACTCGTTCTTTCATCCCGCCAGCTCCCGCACCCGTTCGAGATCCTCCGGGGTGTCGACGCTCGGTCCGGGACGCTCCCTCGCTTCGGCGACGTGGATTCGCGCCCCGTGATAGAGCGCTCGGAGCTGCTCGAGGGCCTCCGCCTCCTCGATGTTCGACGTCTCCTGCGCCACATGGGAGCGGAGATATCCCGCACGGTAGGCGTAGAGCCCGATGTGTCGCCGGATCGAAGCGCTCCGGGGCACTTCCCCCGATTCGAAGTGGCCTCGATGCCAGGGAATCGCCGCCCGGCTGAAGTAGAGCGCATAGCCCTCGCGATCGGTGACGACCTTCACCGTCGCGGGATCGAAGACCTCCGCTTCGCTCTCGATACGCTCGCACAGGGTGGCGATCTGCGCCGAGGGATGCGCGGTGAGGTCCTCGACCACTTGAGTGATCAGGAGCGGTGGCACGAGGGGCTCATCGCCTTGCAGGTTCACCACCACCTCTTCATCGTCGAGGGAAAGAAGAGAGGCGGTTTCGGCGACCCGCTCGGTCCCGGAACGATGGCCGGCGCCGGTCATCAACGCCATCGCGCCGAACGCCTGCGCTGCTTCCAGGATTCGCGCGTCATCGGTGGCGACCACGACCTGCCCGGCGCCGCTCCTCGAGGCCCGCTCCCAGGTATGCTGGACCATCGGCCGCCCCGCGATCGGGAGTAGCGCCTTGCCGGGCAGGCGAGTCGACGCAAAGCGCGCCGGAATCACCACCGTGACCCGGCCGCTCATTCCGGTCCCTTGGCGACGCTCGCGAGCAGGTTCCCGATGCGGAGCGCGAAGGACTCGTCGAGCTCCGCGCGCACCGGCACATACCAGTGCTGACGGCCGGCAATCCTCCGGCACTTGACCGCATCCTTCTCCGTCATCAACACCGGCAGACGATCGCCGAACTCGATATCGCGTCGGGTGAACACGTGGTGGTCGGGAAAGGGATGAGGTACGACCTGCAGCCGCGCCCCGTGCAACATGTCGAAGAAGCGGCTCGGATTGCCGATGGCGCATACCGCGTGAACCGGCGTGCCCGCGAAAGCGCTGAGGTCTCGGGGCGCTTCCTCGCCGTTGACGCTCATCGCTCTCCAGGGCCGCACCAGCATCCTGAACTCGCCACGCTCCGCCGGGCCATTCGTCACCAGGATGTCCACGTCCTTCAATCGGGACACGGGCTCACGCAGGGGTCCCGCCGGAAGGCAACGCCCGTTGCCGTGCCGTCGGGCGCCGTCGATGACCGCAATCTCGATGTCGCGGGCAAGCGAAAGGTGCTGCAGGCCGTCATCGCTCAAGATGAGATCGCACTGCTCGTGTTCGACGAGGGCCTTCGCACTGGCGAAGCGATCCGGTCCTGCCGCCACCGGACATCCGCAACGCTTGGCGAGCAGAACCGCCTCGTCTCCCACCGTGGCCGGATCGCTGTCGGCGCGGACCTTCTGAGGCCAGTTGCGTGACCGGCCACCATAGGCGCGGCAAACCACCCCGGGACGAAAACTCCGACTGAGGTAACGGGCCAGCCAGATGACCAGGGGCGTCTTGCCGGTACCGCCGGTCGAGATGTTGCCCACCACGATTACCGGGACGTCCATCCGGTTGACGTTTCGCATCTGCAGTCGAAAGGAGAGCCTGCGCAATGCCACCGCGAAGCGGAACAGCCACCCCAGAGGCATCAGCACGAGGCCCATCGGGTGTCTTCGGTACCAGATCGCCTCCATGCCGAAACGCTCGGCATAGCGGGGGCCGGCGGGGGTTCCCGGCGCGGGCCGGGAATCCCGGCCTCGTCGCTTGCGTCGCTTCGAGAATGGCATGCCTCGAGTCCCTACTCCTGGTTCACCGCCGGTCGTGATCGAACGACATCAGGACGTGCTCGGGAACGATGTCACGGCCAACGCCTACTCGGCCGGCGCCTGCACCGGGAGCGAGAGGTTCACGAAACCCGCCTGATGCGCTGCGTCCATGACGTTGATTACCGCCTGGTAGGGAGTCCTTGCATCCGCACCGATGACGAGTGCCGGCCTCGGTTCAGGGATCGCGAGGGTTTCGAGTGCCGTCCGCAGGCGGCTCACCCGGGTGTCCTCGAGCTGCGCGCCGTTGAGATAGAGCCGGCCCTCGGCGTCGATCCACACCTCCACCGCCACGACCTCTCGATCCGCTCGCTCGGCGCTCGCCTCCGGAAGCTCGATTTCGATTTCCGATGTGCGCTCGAAGGTGGTGGAGACCATGAAGAAGATGAGAAGCAGAAACACCACGTCGATGAGAGGCGTGAGGTTGATGTGCGCTTCGTCACGATCCCCGCGCCTCAGCCTCATCGCCCCGGACCCGGAGAGGTGACATGCAGAGCTTCCACCATCTTCAGCGCCTCCGCTTCCATCATCACCACGAGCTCGTCGACGCGGCCCCTGAAGTAACGATGGAACATGAGTGTCGGGATCGCTACCGTGAGTCCCGCCGCAGTGGTGAGCAGGGCTTCCGAGATCCCGCTTGCGAGCACTCCGGGATTCCCCACCCCTTGGGTGGTGATGACGGCGAATACCCGAATCATCCCGATGACCGTGCCGAGCAGGCCGAGAAGAGGACTGATGGCGGCGATGGTGCCCAGCGCATTCAGGTAGCGCTCGAGATCGTGCACGACCTGTCGCCCCACGTCTTCGATGCTCTCCTTCATGACCTCGCGGTCGCGACCCCGGCTTGCGAGCGCGGCGGCAAGTATGCGTCCAAGCGACGATCCCCGGCGCAAGGCCCGGATCCGATCTTCGTTCAACTCGCCGCTGCGCGCCCACTGCCGCACCTGCGTCACCAGATTGTCGGGCGCGATCCGGCGTCTCTGCAGAGTCCAGAACCGCTCGACGACGATGGCCATCGCGATGATCGAGCACAACAGGATGGGCGCCATGAGCCAGCCGCCGGCTCGCATCAGCTCGAGCATCGCAGCACCCCGCCCTCTGACGACGGCGCGTCCGGCATTACCCGCGATGGCGCAGCATCGGTGCCAAGCATTTGAAACATATGCATATGAAGTCCTGCCTTCGGGCCGGAACGCTGCTTCGCCTCCACCCGGCACCAGGGGCGGCGGGTACGGAAGATTATCCGCGATGCCGGCGCGCGCAGCGAGCCCGAGGCGACAGTGTGGGCTGCGGCGCTACGAAGGGCCGCGGTTGACTTCCGACTCCCGACACACCCAAGCTTCGTCACCCCTTGGTGTGTTACCGGGAGCGATCACATGACCAACCGAAGCATCGATGTGCAGCCGATTGCCGGAGCGCTGGGCGCCGAGATCAGCGGCGTCGAGCTGGGCGAAGCCCTGACAGAGAACACCGTGGCCGAAATCAACGAGGCGTTTCACGAGCACCTCGTCCTGTTCTTCAGAGACCAGGATCTGACCCCGCGGCAGCACGCCGACTTCGCGGCGCGCTTCGCTCCGCTCATTCCCCACCCCTTTGTGCAGAGCATCGACGGATTCCCCGGGATCATCGAGATCGTCAAGGAGCGCGACGAGAAGAGGAACTGGGGGGGTATCAATCTGCACTCCGACCTCACTTTCTTCGAGAAGCCTCCGATCGGCGCTGCGCTCTACGCGAGAGAAGTCCCGCCGCATGGCGGCGACACGTTGTTCGTCAACATGTATCTCGCGTACGAAACCCTTTCCGATGGCATGAAGGCGTTACTTTCCGACCTCCGGGGCGTTCACATATCCTCTTCTCCCGCCTCGTACTCGGCGAGCTTCAAGGGCATGCACGAGAAACACAACGAGGCCGGCTCGGCGGTGCACCCGATGGTGATCACGCACCCCCACACCGGTCGCAAGGCCCTGTACGCGAATGCCTACACGAAACACCTCGAGAACATGAGCATCGAGGAAAGCCGGCCGATTCTCGACTACCTGGCCGGTCATGCGGCCCGGCCCGAGTTCGCCTGCCGCTTTCACTGGACCCCGGGCACGCTGGCAATGTGGGACAACCGGGTAACCATGCACTACGCGATCGAGGATGACTTCGGCGCCAAAGTCGGCAAGGGCTATCGACGGGTCATGCACCGCGCCACGTTTGCCGGCGAGCGCCCGCACTGAGCTCGTGGCTCAGCCGCCATGTTTCACCGATTCGCGAAGCGAGGGCGTGAAGATGCCGGTAGATGCGCGTCCGCAGTGGTGAAGCGGTGACATTCGGCGGCTCGAGAGCCGGTCGCAGCCCTCTCTGGTCGGATTGTCCTCGTTGCGCCGCTTCGTGCCGGCGTACGCATTAATCCACATGAGCGAAGTCATTCAATGCGAGTACACCATCGAGGGTGAGGGGCCGCCGCTCTTCCTGATCCATGGCATCGGCGCGTCCCGAGACGGCTGGCGCTTCATCGTCCCGGAGCTCCGGTCCGAGTTCACCTGCATCACCTACGATTTACGCGGACACGGGGCGTCGCCGTTGCCGCACGGCGAGTTCGGCCTCGATGAGCTGGTTGCCGATCTCGAAGACCTGCGCTCTCGTCTCGGTATCGAGCGTGCGCATTTCGCCGGCCACTCTCTGGGCGGGATGATTGCGCCCGCGTACGCGCGCGCCCACCCGGAGCGGGTCTTGACGCTGGGGCTGCTCTCGACCGCGGCCGGGCGCACCGAAGAGGACCGCGCAAAGCTCGCGGCCGTATATCGCAAGCTCGAGACCGATGGCATACCCCGCACCCTGGAGGTGCTGGTGGATCGCTGGTTCACCGATGCCTTCGCCCGGGCGCAGCCCGAAGTCATCGAGCGCCGGCTCGCGCAGGTGGTCGCGACCGACGCCACCGTCTTTCTCAACGTGTTTCGCATTTACGCCGGCACCGAGATGGCGCCCTGGCTGAAAGACATCGAGGCACCGTCGCTGGTGCTGACCGGCGAGAACGACGGCGGCTGCAATCCCCGCCTCAACAGATTCATCGCGGGCGAGCTCCCCGACTCCGAGCTCGTGATCCTCGATCGGTACCGGCACGCCATTCTTCTCGAAGCGCCCGCCGAGGTCGCCGCGCACCTGAAGCGATTCATCGAACACCGGGGCCAGCTACCCACGATGTCGTTCGCCGATCGAGACGTTTGACCTCACAGGGGCGGCCGACGCCCGACCCAGGGGCGTGCCCGCTCGTAGCCGGCCGCCATGTCGAGGACTCCGGCGTCGTCAAAGCGCCGCCCGACCATCTGCATGCCGGTGGGCAGACCGCTCGCGGTGAAACCGGTCGGCACCGAGATCACCGGGCATTGCGCGGTGAGATTGAAGGGCATGGTCATGGCCACCCCGTAGTAGCGGCCGTCGGGTCGATCGAAGTAGAAGTCGGCGTCGGTCTGGGTCGCGAGCGGCGCCGGCAGCGCCTCGGTGGGACACAGCAGCGCGTCAAAGCGCTCGTGAATGGCGGCAAGGGAATGCCACAGCTCGGTACGCACGATCTCGTGGCGTCTCAGCACTGCTCCCGACACCGCTTGACCGGCCTCTATCATGGCCACGGTGTCCGGCTCGAGCCGCTCGCACCATTGGGGCAGGCGCTCCGCGAACAGGGCGGCGTAGAGTGTGTTGTTGATGTCGTACCAGGCATGGATGATGCGGCTCGTCCAGCCGGGATCGACCTCCTCGACCACGGCGCCCGCGTCACGAAGCAGCGCGGCCGCTTCGCGCAGGTTGGTCTCGACTCCCGAGTCCACCGCATAGAAGCCGAGGTCCACGCTGAGGGCGAATCGCCGCCCGCGGAGGTCGCCCGCGAGCGGGAGGTCGATATCGGGGATGTCCGGCAGTGATTGGATGTCGCGATGGTGCGGGCCCTTGGTGACGTTCAGGAACAACGCCGCATCCGACACCGTCCGGGCCAGAGGGCCGAAATGCAGGCAGTCGTCGAAAACGGTATCGAGCAGATCGCAGGGTATGCGACCCAGACTCGGCTTGAGCCCGACCACCCCGCAATGACTGGCCGGACCGCGAATCGAGCCCCCGATATCGGTTCCCTCGGCGAGCGGCACGCACCCGGCCGCCACCGCCGCGCCCGACCCGCCCGAGGAGCCACCGGGCGTATGTTTGAGATTCCACGGATTCCGGGTGGTCCCCCACAGCCCGCTGCGGGTGAAACCGGCCGAGGCGAACTCGGGCGTCGTGGTCTTTCCGACCACGATCGCGCCGGCGGCGAGCAGGCGATCCACGATCACCGGCTGCCAGTCCGGCACCCAGTCTTCGAAGACCCGCGAGCCCAGAGTGGTGCGCTGCCCCCGGGTAGGGGTGAAGTCCTTGATCGCGATCGGAACGCCGTGCAGCGGTGGGAGCGGGGCCGCGCTCAGGCTCCTTGTCCGCCGCGTCGCCTCCTCGGCCCGTTCCATCGCTTCATCCGGATAGACGAAACAGAACGCGTTGACGCGATCATTGACCGCTTCGATCCTCTCGAGCGCGTTGGAGACGACCTCGACGGGAGAAAGCTCACCGCCTCCGATGAGCCGGGCCAGCTCCAGGGCCGGGGTGTAGGCGAGCTCCAGATTCATCGCTTGTCCTCCTTCCGGATTTGATCCTCTTTCCAATGCGGCAGGTAAAGCCTCTCCACCGTATCCCCGGCGGGCTCCTCGGATGACGAAGCGCCGATCGGTGGCCTTCTTCCGTCTCGCTTGTGACAAGATATGGCAATGCCGGTGACAGGAGAATCGTGACGGTGGCGCAAGAGCGAGTGATGCCGAGTCGGATCCCGAACATGAGCTCCGAAGAATGGCGGGCGAGGATCGACCTCGCCGCCGCCCATCGCATTGCCGGCATGCTCGGCTGGACTCAGCTCAACTACAACCACTTTACGTTGAGGGTGCCGGATTCACCCCGACACTTCCTGGTCAAGCCCAATGACCTGATGTTCGAGGAGGTAACCGCCTCCAGTCTCATCAAGCTGGACCTCGACGGGGGCACGGTGGACGAATCCGACAATGTGAACTCGGCCGCTTTTCCCATCCATGGCGCGGTGCTCGCGGCACGCCCCGAGATCGACGCGGTCGCCCACATTCACACCGATGCCGGCCTGGCGATCTCCGCCCATCCGGAGGGACTCAGGTTCATCACTCAAGGGTCCCTGCGACTCTACGGTGTGCTCGGCTACCACGACTACTCGGGACGTCCCGAGATCGAGGAGTGGGACGAGCTGCAGCGTTCTCTCGGTCACAACAAGGCGTTGATTCTCAAACATCACGGGCTGCTGACCTGTGGTGAGTCCATGTCGGAGGCGGTGCTGCTCATGGTCCATCTGCACGACACGTGCAAAGCACAGCTCCTGCTGGAGGCGGCGGTCGGTCGCGAGAACGCCGTGGTGCCGGATCGCGAGGTGCTCGAACGCGCCGGGCCGCGTTGCGCCGCCTACGGGCGGGAAAGCGCCCTTCATGCATGGCCGGCCATGCTCAGATGGGCGGATCGGCTGGACCCCTCGTACCAGGACTGAGTCCATCGGAGACCATGTCATGGCGATCAACGGTTATCGGCTTTTCGATTCCGACCTGCACGTCATCGAACCCGCCGATCTCTGGCCGCGTTACATCGATCCCAGATTCAAGGATCGCGCGCCGCTCGGTGTACCCCAGCAGCCCTTCTCGGTCGGCAACCTGTACCCGCTCGAGGGCGTCCCCTTCTCGCCGACCGACGAGGGGGAATTCTCACGGATGGCGGCCGGACACTGCGTGGAGCAGGCGAACCTGAGGGGCCGTTACGAGCAGTACTGCGAGTTCGATCGCCGCGGCTGGGGACCGGATGTCCAGCTCGAGGCAATGGATGCGGAAGGTATCGACCGGGCGGTGATGTTCCCCACGGCGGGGCTCACCATCAACGGCCGGGAGTACGATGACGACGCCTTTGCCGCCGCCCTCGCCCGCGCCTACAACGACTGGCTGGCGGACTTCTGCTCGGAGGATTCCGATCGACTCTACGGCGCGGCGATGCTGCACGCGCAGAACATCCCGGCCGCGATCGAGGAGGTGCGCCGCGCGAAGCGCGAGCTCGGCTTCAAGGGGATCTATCTTCGCCCCAATCCCATGCGTGGACGCAACTGGCACGACCCCGCCTACGATCCCTTGTGGGCCGCGTGCGAAGAGGAAGGTCTGACGCTCGGCTTTCACGAGGGATACCCGTCGCGGCTCCCGCATGCGGTGGCGGAGCGCTTCAACGACGGCCTGGCCGACTGGTGGCTGACCGATCACGTGACCCGCCACCCCATCGAGATGATGTACACCGCGGTCTGCCTCATCAGCGGTGGGGTGCTGGAGCGCTTCCCCGGTCTCACGGTGGGTTTGCTCGAAGCCAATTGTAGCTGGGTACCGTACTGGCTCTGGCGAATGGACGAGCACTACGAGAAGCGTGAGTTCGCCCTCAAGGACAAGCTGCCCGAGCGCCCCAGCACTTACTTCAAACGGCAGTGTTTCGTCTCCATCGAGGCCGACGAGGAGACCGCCTGCCCCATTCTCGATCACATCGCGGAAAACGTGGTGTTCTCCACCGACTTCCCGCACTCCGACTGCGCCTGGCCGAACGCGTCGCGGGCCTTCCTCGAGCTGCCGGTGCCGGACGAGCAGAAACGCCGCATCCTCTGGGACAACTGCCAGCGAATGTACGGATTCGCCTGAAGACGGGTCGTCCCGGCTTGCCGCCATATCTCACCGATTCGCGATAGCTACGGGCGCGAAGATGCTGGTAGGGGCTTTGTCGGACGCGAGCCAGGGCGCGCAGGCGTACATGGACAGTACGTCGAGCACCCTGGCCGCGTTCAACGCAGTCCGTGCCGGCAGATTCGCGTCCGCAGCCGTGAAGCGGTGAGGTATGGCGGCGAGTATCGACGGAGGCTCTTCGTACGGAAACCGGCTACGCGGTGCGCACCACCGGGTACTGCTCGCTGTCGAGGGGATCGCCGCTCCGGAGAGCGGGATTCATGATGTAGACGTTCCAGCGCGGCCCGTCGTAGTAGCGCACCGTCTCGCCCGTAAAGCGCATCGCGTAGGCGCGTCGTTGCATGTCGGTGCTCACGTTGGGGTGAGACCCGTGCACCACCAGAGGTTGGAACGCGAGCGCGTCACCCGCTTGGAGATCGAACTGCAACAGGTCGTGCTGATCGCGCTCGGCATCCCAGTCCGGCGGTGCAACATGACCATCCGCCGACGTGGCCCGGAACAGCGCGCGCTGCCCACCTTCGCCGTCCGTGTCGATAAACGCCTGATAGTGCGTGTTCCACAGATGAGAGCCGCGTATGAACTCCAGGGCTCCGTTCTCCCGTCTCACCCTGTCGAACGCGAGCCAGATCGAGACCACCTGATCGCCCTGGATGGGCCAGAACGGCAGATCGTTGTGGAAAGCAGTGCGGTCACCGCTGCCGGGGGCGATGTTGAACATCTGATCGTAGAGCAGGTTGAGCTTCTCCGACCCGGTGAGCTGGGCCGCGATGCCGGTGATCACCGGGTCGAAGCAGAAGTGTCTGAACACCTCGTGCTTCTCCCAGACCCGGAGCTTCATGAAGTACGCGTCGGCGCGTCGATCGGGCACCGTCTCCACCGCGGGCACGTGCTCACAGGCCTCTCGCCCCCGGATGATCCACTCGTCGTCGATTACCTTCGGAAGATGCACTACCCCATCGTTGCGAAACGCCTCGAACTGCGCCTGATCCAGGGAGTATGGGTACGGGCTGGCCATCACTGTCCTCCTGCTCGACCGCTCCATCCGGGTGGTGCCGGGAATTCTCGATCACCCGAGGGAGGCCGACAACTCGAGGTCGCGCCGTCCGGCCGGCATGGGCCGGCAGAGCAGCGTGCTCCGGGCCTCGGCCGGGGATGCCGGCAAAACCCGGAGTGACTAGAATGCCCTGCCTTCGGAACTGAGCCTGCTCCGCTCGCGCGCGAAGCGTCGAACCGGGAAGGCCCTCATTTCCTCCCCTTGCGGCCACGCGATTCCAACTTACCCGAGCCCAACCTACGGAGGTCCCACCCATGGCGCAGACTGCAATGACGAACCAGGAACAATCGCTCCGCGTGGACATGGCGGCGGGGTTCCGATGGCTGCAGCGCTGGGACATGCACGATCTCGCCGCGGGCAGCCTGGTTGCGCGCCTGCCGGGCAATGAGGAATGGATGTTCACGCATACCCAGGGCATCTTCTTCAACGAGATCCGAGCCTCCGATCTGTTCAAGGTAGACTTCGACCTGCAGCCGCTGGATAGCTCCACTCGGCGCACCAACCACGCCGCCGTCAATCCGGCCAAGTGGATCTTCGAGGCCCGACCCGACGTGAATGCCGTCGTTCACGTGCATCCGCCCGCGGTGGTCGCGACCTCGGCGCTTAAGTGCGGGATCCTCCCGATTACCCCGCCGGCGTTCTTCTTTCAGGACGGTGTCGGATGGGTGGAAGCGGAATTCCACTTCGGGGACGACTACTGCAAGCGGATGGCCGAGGCGCTGGGCAACGGCAAGATCCTCATGATTCGAAACCATGCCTTCACCGCCGTCGGCAGGACGGTGGCCGAGGTGATGTATCTCGCCTACTCCTTCACCGAAGCGTGCAAGCTGCAGATGCAGATTCTGCAGACGAACCAGGAAATCAACTATCCCACCCCCGAAGAGATTGAAGACCACGCCCGCTCATACACGGACGCAAACTGCCGCAAGAAAGAAGACGGAACGGTCGGGCTCGAATACGACGGCTCGATGGAGTGGCCCGGGCTGCTGCGCGTCCTCGACCGGGAGGAACCCGACTACCGGAACTGATCGACCAAGGATTGACTCCAGGAGTCGAGATGACCGCGACCGCTCCGAGCTGCGAATTCGGTCCCGCGATTCTGCGTCTCGAAAGTGGTGATGACGCGTTCACCGTCAAATGGACCGACGCGCATGAGAGCGTCTTTCACTACGTGTGGCTGCGCTTCAATTGCGCCTGCGATACTTGCGGCGACCTGGATTCGGGTATCGGCAATGTCATGATGGCCGACATCCCGGAGGAAGTCGCGCCCCGCGAGGCGGGTATCGACGACGCGGGAAGGATTCACGTCGTATGGAACTACGACGGGCACGAGAGCCGCTTCGAGCCGGCCTGGCTGCGGGCCCACTGCTACTCCGAGACCGCGCGCGCCGCCCGGCGCCACCGGCCGAAACTGTGGAACGCATCGTTCATCGATCGGCTCGCGGCTTTCGACTATGTCGATGTCGTTCACAACGACGAGACTCGCCTCGAGACCTTCGAGCATCTGCGAGACTACGGGTTTGCGATGGCCCGAGGCGCTCCCCCCACTCTGAATGCGCTGGAGACCTTCTCCGGGCTCTTCGGGCACCCGGTGGTGACCGACGCGCTCGGGCGATACTATGACCTGCGTACCGCCAAGAAGAAGATCTACATCACTGACGCTCCGAGGCCCATCCCCAAGCACACGGACCAGTGCTACCGGCATGCCCCCCTGGGCCTGCAGACCTTTCACTGCCTGCGCACGGGAGGAACCGGAGGGGAAACGGTTCTTGCCGATGCTTTCGAGATAGCGAGAGTGCTCCGAGAAACCGAGCCCGAGGCCTTCGAAGTGTTGTCCACGGTTCCTCACCAGTTCTACCGATATGTCGAAGGGCGTGCCGCCTACTACTCCGAGGCCTGCATCATTTCCGTCGATTACTTCGGAGAGGTAACCGGATTCCGCTATGCCAACCGGCAAACGTCCGCACCGCTCGATGTCCCCGAGCATCTGGTGAAGCCCGTGCATGACGCATTGCGCACGCTGTCTTCGCTCATGCGGGATCCCACCTTCGAGATCAGGTTTCTGCTCGAGCCCGGGGACATGATGATCTTTGACAATCACCGCGTGATTCATGGTCGCACGCACTACGATGACACGGGCGGCGCGCGTCATCTGCGTACCATGGAAATGAGCCGGGAGGAGTTCCACAATCGCCTGCGCCTGCTGATGATCAAACTGAACCGGCCCGAGCCGAGGAACCTGAAGCTGGCTCGCGGTGCGCTTGCCTGAAGCCGAAAGACCGAGCGTCGCACATGACGAAAACCGACCGCGGCGCCGCCACCTGACAACGCCGATGCTTGAGTGAGCGGAAGCGTTGTCGGTCTCGGCATGACCGGCCCGGACGAGACAGGTTGACGATATGGTTGCAGCTACACGTCGTTACGACATCGACATTCAGGATGTCGAGTACCTCGCCGACAGCTCCGGCCCGATGCTCGCACGCCTGTTCGTGCCGAAAGACGCAGGGACCTTTCCGGCGGTGGTCGATGCCCATGGGGGCGCCTGGTGCACGGGCGACCGAACCGGCAACGACCCCATCAACGAAGAGATCGCGAGGCGGGGAGTGGTCGTCGCATCGCTGGATTTCCGGAACCCGCCGCAGGCCACCTATCCGGGCTCGGTGGCGGATGTCAACTACGGCATTCGATGGCTCAAGGCGAACGCCCCGCGCTTCAAGAGCCGGGCGGACCTGGTCGGCGCGATGGGAACCTCGAGCGGCGGCCACCTCGTCGTGCTGAACGGCATGAAACCACGGGACCCGAGCTACGCTGCGCGGGATCTGCCGGGATTTGATGCCCGCACCCCGTACGTCGTGACCCTCTGGCCGGTGATCTGTCCCCTGGCCCGGTTTCGCCACCCCGGCGCAATGGCCGCCGGCGAAGAAGCCTACGGTTACGACGAGAACCCCGTACCCATGCAGAAGAAGTACTGGCTGACCGAGGATGCAATGGCGGAGGGAAGCCCCCTTCTCGCGCTCGAGCGGGAGGACAGCGTCGAAGTGCCGAGCATCCTCTACGTTCAGCATCGTGACGACGGCCTGCACCCCGCCGAGATCATGGATCGCTTCGTCGCCGCCTATCGGAAACGGGGCGGCGAGGTCCGCCTCGAGAACTTCGGCGGAGAACGCTACGACAGCGTGCGGGCGGAACCCTCATCGGAGATCGCTCAACGCGTCTTCGACCGGATCGCGGAGTTCGTTCACGAGCAGGCTGGATAGCCCCCCGCGGCATCGAGATCGGCAGGAGGGCTGGAGCTCGGAACCACAAACGCGCTTTCACGGCCGGGAACCCTCGCACGAGCCGACCATGGTCAAGGTGCCTGCCTCCACTGTCGCGCAAGGAACTCGAAGAGTGGATTCCCGCCAATCAAGGGAATCCACGAAAAACAAGAGGTTATGGGGAGTCGCATGAGCGGGAACGCGGTAGACCTGGTATTCACCGATCTGCCCGATCCGGTCAGTCGGCGGATTCCCGAGTACATGAGCGAGGTGCCGCTCCGCTGGCGCATCGTGGAGCCCGGCTGCCGGACCGCCGGCGAGGTGATAGCGGCCGGCAGCGGGGTCGGCGGCCTCATCCCGTGGCATGCGCCGGTCACCGCCGAGGTGGTGGAGAGATTGCCGGCCCTTCGAGTCATCGCGGTGCCCTTCGTGGGGGCCGATGATATTGCCCTCGATGCCGCCCGGAGCAAGGGGGTGTGGGTCACCAACGTGCCCGACGGCAACCGCCTGGAGGTTGCCAGTCACACCGTTGCGATGATCCTGTCGTTGTTGCGCGGACTGCCCGCGATGGACCGGGCGGTCCGGGAAGGCAACTGGCATTACACGGCGGGCGGTGTCCTGCACCGCTCCACCACGTTGACCCTGGGTATCGTCGGCTGTGGCGGCATTGGACGACAGGTGGCGAGGTTCGCCAGCTCCATGTTCGCGCGTACGCTGGGCTGCGATCCGGCGATCGATCCGGTCACCTGGCCGGACCACATCGAGCGGGTTGCGGACATCGAGACCCTGTTCGCGGAGTCGAACGTCGTCACCCTGCATGTCCCGTTGACGCCGGAAACCGATGGCCTGGTCAATCTCGACCTGCTGCGACGCCTGCCACCGGGCAGCTACCTCGTCAACGCCGCCCGGGGATCGGTAGTAATCCCGGCCGATATCATCGCGGCTCTCGACGAAGGCGTTCTCGCCGGGGCGGCTCTGGACGTGTTGCCCGTCGAGCCACCGGAAGCGGGCGACCCCCTGCTCGCGCATCCGAACCTCCTGCTGAGTCCGCACGCCGCGGCCTACTCCGAAGAGTCACGCGAGGAGACCATGCGCAGGGCCATCCAGAGTGTGGCCGATGTCCTGCAGGGCAGGAGGCCGCGGGATGTCCTGGTGAGCGGCCGCCTCTGACCCGCGGACGTTCGGACGGAGCGCGACGAAGAGTCGCCTCCGATCTTCCCCGCCCTCCCCGCTCGAGCGTCGGCCGCCCGATGCCACGGCAGTCCTCGAGCGGTCGAATGCGCAGCCCGAAGAGATCATCGTCCGCTGGAGAATGGTCCCACGAGTCCCGGCGGGCGGGCCGAGGCGCGCTCCCCCGTTTCCCGCCACTGCCAGTAACGCACTCGTTCCCGACGAAAGCGTTGCGCTTCGCTCATCGTGCCGTCCGGGAACAGGTCGACCTCGATGGCGCCTTCCGTGACGGTTCCGAGCACCGGGATCCCCCGCGAGCGGTAGCGGGCCATGACTTGCCGATCGGGCAGATCGAAGCGGTTCCGATAGCCGTAGCTCGCCAGGGCGAGGCGTGGATTGACCGCGTCGAGGAAAGCCGGGCTGGACGAAGTCGCGCTGCCGTGATGGGGGACCAGCAGAAGGTCCGCCTGCAGATGATGGCGGTCGATCAGGGTCCGTTCGCTCGGCTCACCGATGTCCCCGGTGAGGAGCACGGAGGACTCTCCGGCGTCCACCCGGACGACGCAGGAACCTTCGTTTCCGGTATCGCGCGCGTCCGGCGGCGGGTGCAGCACCGAGAAGCGCACTGCGTTCCACTCCCACTTCCGGCCTTCCCGGCAGGGAGTCGCCCCTTCGGCCCAGGCCGACACGTTCGTCATGATGCCCTCGACCACGGCTCCCTCCAGCACGCTCTCGGCCCCGCCCACGTGGTCCTGGTGCCGGTGGCTCAGCACCAGGACGTCGACGGTCCGAACCCCATGGTGGCGCAGATAGGGCACGACCACCGCCGCCCCGGTATCGAAGCGAGCGCTGAAGCGCGGCCCGGTATCGTAGACGAGGGTGTGATCGCGAGTGCGCAGCACCACCGCGGTGCCCTGCCCCACGTCGAGCACCGCCACCCGCAATGCGCCTTCCGGGAGGAGCACCGGCGAAGGGAAGAGCAGCGGAGCCATCCACAGCGCGCCGAGCCAGCGCGCAGGAAGGCCGTGCGGTGCGACGAGAATGAGGGCTCCGGCGAGCGCCGCGAGCATCTGCCAGCGAGGAAGAGCAGGGCCGGCGGGCAGCACCGGGACGTGTCGGTCCAGTAGCTCAAGCCCGTGCCAGAGCGCCGAAAGCGCGAGGTGCCCGAGCTCCAGGAGCGCCGCGCCGACGGAAGGCAGGAAGGTCGAGGCGAGGGTTCCCGCCAGCACCGGGGGCACCACCAGGGCCGAGACCCAGGGCACGGCGAAAGCGTTCGCGAGCGGCGCGGCTACCGGATACTCCCCGAAGAAGCGAAATCCCAGGGGCAGCAGCGCCAGACCCAGCAGGCACTGGATTCGGCCGTAGCGCCACCAGATGCTCCGTCCCGGAGAGCGTCGCACTGCGAGGCGCCCCGAGATGCCGTAGAAGATCAGCGCCACTGCGGAGAAGGACAGCCAGAAGCCCGCTTCGTTGACGGCGAAAGGATCGAGCAGCAGCACCGCGAGCAACGCGCGGCCGAGCAGGGTCGCGGGCGCGACCGGGCGCCGGGCCGCGATCGCGAGCATCAGGGCGACGACCATCACCGCCGCGCGCTGCGTCGGCACCGTGAAGCCGGCGAGCGCGGCATAGACGAGAGCCGCCAGTATCGCCGCTCCGGCGCCGACCCGCCGGGCATCCACCAGGAGCACGCTCACCCCCGGCAAGCGCCACGCGAGGGAAGCCAGACCGAAGGCGAGGCCCGCCACCAGTCCCACGTGCAGGCCCGAGATCGCCATCAGGTGCGCGGTGCCGGTCGAGCGCAACACGCTCCACTGTCGGGATGTCATCTCCCCCCGCATTCCGAGTGCGAGCGCCTTGACCAGAGGGCGAAGGGCGGCTTCGGGGCCCAGCGCGGCGTCGATGCGCTCGGAAAGGTCATTCCGAAGCCGGGAGAGCGACCACTCGCCGGGCAAGATCCGCTCGTTGCGGCCCGCTCGAACATATCCGGTCGCGGCGAGACCGCGACGGAACAGCCATTCCTCGTAGTCGAAGCCCCCGGGATTGGCAAAGCCGCGCGGGCGCTTGAGGCGCACCTGCAGGCGCCAGCGCTCCCCCGAGCGCAGACGCGGCGCGTCTCGATACCAGTTGAGCCTCACCCGCCCGGGCGGCTCGAACTCTGTCGTGGCTTCCGGGCTCTCCTCGATTCGCTCGATGTCGAACTCGAAGCGGGTTCGCTCACGCTGCGCGTCCGGCAGGCCGGCGACCTCGCCCACGACGACCAGATCCTGCCCCTCCCACTCCGAAGGCAGCGTATCCGGCGCCAGAATCTGAGCCCGCAGGAGGGCATAGAGAAAGCCGGCGGCGCAGGCTGCGAAGAAAGCGACGCACCCGCCGCGCCACCATCCGAACACCGCAACCGGCAGCAGCACCGCGAGCCACGGATTCGGCAGCGACGCGCACTGCTGAAACGCGAAGATGCCGGCGAGAAAACACAGAGTCCCTGCGTGCATCGTGTCCTCCCATCCCTGGGAAAAACCGGCCGGTTGCCCGTGCCGCGCGCCGCGAAGGGCGACACCGACGAACCGGAGATGATGTTAGCAGAGTCCGCGCACGATACTCCCCTCGCCCGGACGCGGGCATTGGTGTCGTACCACGGGCGAAGCGCGCACTCGGCTCCGGAGAGGCAACACGACCTGGCGAGTCGGAGCGTGTTCATCAGATGTCCATATTTCGCCGGCTAGTTTGCCGGCGAAGTATGGACATCTCTCCCACTTCGACTACCATGCGCGCCATGGCCCCGGTTTCCGATCTGAATTTCGAGGCGGGTATCGCCGAACTGGCGCCCGCTCGGTCGGCGCTCTGGGGTTTCCGATTTGGCGACCGAGGCACCCACAGCAGCCGCACGATCATGCTCGACGAGCTTTCGAACCTCATGGATACAGTTCCCGGGGACGCAGTCCGCGATGACTACGCGTATGCGGTTACGGCGCACAACTGTCTGGGCAAGCGGACGGCGGCGACGCGAATACTCTCTCTCCAGCGCTTGACCGAGCTCTATGCCCTCGACCCGCGGGTGATTCTGTTCCGAGTGCTGAGGGACCTCTGGGTACGAAACGAGACGAGCCAGCCCCTGCTCGCCTTGCTGCTGGCCCTGGCGCGGGACCCGCTACTCCGGGCATCGGCAAGCGCTGTATTGCGCACCCCCTACGGCAACGAGTTCGCCCGTCAGTCGATGAAAGACGCCCTCGCCGACGCCGCCGGCGACCGGTTGAATGAAGCGACACTGGACAAGGTCGTACGCAATGCCTCGTCCTCCTGGACTCAGGCCGGGCATTTCCGGGGTAGAGGGCGGAAGACGCGGCAGCGAGTTGACGCGACGCCCGCCGCCACGACCTTCACCTTGCTGATCGGGTTCGCGCTTGGGCGACGCGGTCGCATGTTGTTCGAGACGCCTTGGACTGCCGTGCTCGATACGAGCCCTGACGACCTCATCGATGTGGCGGTCGATGCCAAGCGGCTGGGGCTGCTCGATCTCAAGCAATCCGGCTCGATGATAGATGTGTCGTTTCCGATGCTCTTCACCAACAAGGAACGGATATTGATCCATGGGGCGCATTGACAGATTGGCTGAACGCTACAAGAGCTATATCGCGTTGCCCTGGCAGAAGGACCTGGCGGGGGCGGAGCGAGCCATATTCGTGGTGTACGACAAGATGGACGAGCGCCGGCTGCGAGCGCGCAAGGACCTGTTTGCGATGGCGACGGTCGACGCGAAACACGGTTGGATCGAGTGCGACCTGACTAGCATCTTCGCCCAATGGATGGCGGCTACGGAATACCGGGACAGTTACTTCGAATCGCCGGAGGATCTCGAGCTCAAGCTCGAGGATGACTTCCTTGAGCACGTAGCCGGACGGGTGCGGGGGGTGCTGACATCGTCGGAGGCCGACGAGGATTCGGTCGTGGGCATTTACGGTATTGCTTCCCTGTTCGGCTTCGTGCGCGTGTCCGAACTCATGAGGAAAATCGAGCGGGATATCAGAGGTCGCGTGGTGGTGTTCTTCCCCGGCGAGTACGAGGACAGCAACTATCGGCTACTGGACGCAAGGGATGGGTGGAACTACCTCGCAGTCCCGATCAACTTGCGTGAAGATCGAGGAGTGTACGACGTATGAAAAATCGGGATATCTACCAGAGGGATCCCGGCAAGATCACCTTGCTGAACAACGGCGTCGCGACGATGACTGACGCTCTTACTGACGACGAGCGCCGTACCTTGCGCTTCGAGCTTGAGCACTTCGTTTGCGAGGGCGAGTACCAGCGGGGTCTCGTTCGCATCCTCGATTCCTACGTGAACAATCAGGGCCAACCCGAGCAGCCGGCGGCCTGGATCAGCGGCTTCTTCGGAAGCGGCAAATCCCACCTCGCGAAGATGCTGCGATTCCTGTGGACCGACTACACCTTCCCGGAAGACGGGGCGAGTGCGCGCGGCCTCGCCCGATTGCCGACCGATGTGCAGGATCTGCTCAAGGAGATCACCACACTGGGCAGGCGAGCCGCAGGGCTTCGTGCGGCGGCGGGCACGTTGGGTGCGGGTGCCGGCGACAGCGTCCGGCTTTCGTTGCTCGGAATCGTGTTCAAGTCCGCGGCTCTTCCCGAGAGCTATCCGCAGGCGCGTTTCTGCATCTGGCTCAAGAAGAACTGCATCTACGAGCAAGTTCGCTCCGCGGTGGAGGCCGGGGGACGCGACTTCCGGCGCGAGCTGAACGACATGTACGTGAGCCCGCTGATCGCCAGGGGGCTGCTGGCCGCCGATCCCGACTTCGCCGGCAACGAGAAGGATGCCCGGGCGGCGCTCCGGACCCAGTACCGCAAGGACAAGGACATCACGACCGACGAATTCGTCACCGCGCTCCAAGATGCCCTGGCGCCCGACGGCGATATGCCCTGCACGGTCCTCATTCTCGACGAGGTGCAGCAGTACATCGGCGACGACACCAGCCGCTCGTACGTCGTGCAGGAAGTGGTAGAAGCCTGCAGCAAGCGATTCGGTGATCGCCTCCTGTTCCTGGGGACCGGCCAGACCGCGCTTTCCGGCACGCCGGCGCTGCAGCGGCTGCAAGGCCGTTTCACCGTTAATGTCGAGCTCTCCGACACCGATGTCGAGACCGTGACCCGGAGGGTGGTGCTGGCGAAACGCCCGGATCGAGTCAACGACGTCAAGGCGACCCTCGATGGCAATGCCGGCGAGCTGGACCGCCAACTGGTCGGAACCAGGATCGGTCCGCGCAGCGAGGACAACTCCGTCCTGGTGGAAGACTACCCCTTGCTGCCGGTCCGTCGCCGCTTCTGGGAACATGCCCTGCGGGCGGTTGACCGCGCCGGCACGGCCGGCCAGCTCCGCACCCAGTTGCGCATCGTCTACGACGCCATCCGACGCACGGCCGACGATCCGCTCGGCACGGTCGTACCGGCCGATTTTCTGTTCGGGGAGATTTCGGCCCAACTGCTCCAGTCCGGCGTTCTGCTGCGCGAGGTCAACGAGACCATCACCGTCCAGGACGACGCTTCGCCCGATGGTCGTCTGAAGTCGCGTTTGTGCGCGCTGGTCTTCCTCATTCGAAAGCTCCCGCGTGAGCCGGGCGTCGACATCGGCGTACGAGCCACGCCGGAAGTGCTCGCGGATCTCCTGGTGAAAGACCTCGCCAGGGATGGCGCATCTCTGCGGGGTCAACTGCCGAAGCTGCTCGATCAGCTCGTCGCCGCCGGCACGCTGATGAAGCTCGATGACGAGTACAGCCTGCAGACCCGGGAGAGCAGCGAGTGGGAAGCGGAGTTCCGCAACCGGCAGACGAAGCTGGTCAACGATCCGACCCGGATGAGCAGCAAACGCGCCCAGTTGCTGGGGGCGGCGGTGCAGGATTCGATTGGATCCGTGAAGTTGCTCCATGGACAGTGCAAGGAGCCCCGCAAGCTCGCCCTGCACTTCGGTACCGAGCCGCCCCAAGGCGCTGCCCATGAGATCCCGGTCTGGATCCGCGATGGCTGGGGCGTGGACGAGAAGAGTGTCCTCGCGGATGCACGCATGGCTGGCCCCGACAGCCCGATCATCCATGGATTCGTCCCGAAGAGCCGGGCGGACGCGCTGGCACGCGTGGTCGCCGCGCAAAGCGCCGCGAAGGACACCCTGGAATTCAAGGGCGTGCCCACGACACCGGAAGGAATCGAGGCCCGACAGGGAATGGAGACCCGGCTGACCGAGGCCGGCAACAGTCTGCGAGTGCTGGTTGACGAAGTGGTCGACGGCGCGAAGGTCTACCAGGGGGGCGGCACCGAGCGACTCGAAGCGACGCTGCCGGACAAGGTCAAGGAGGCGGCCAGCGCCTCTCTCGATCGGCTCTACTACGAGTTCAAGGATGCCGATGACCATCGCTGGCCCAAAGTCATCGAGCGCGCGCGAAAGGGGGCCGAGCACCCTCTCGAAGGGCTGGATTACCGCGGCAAGACGGAGGATCACCCGGTCTGCTCGGCGGTCCTGTCCTTGGTCGGCTCCGGCAAGAAGGGCAAGGAGGTGCGTGGCCACTTCTCCGATCCGCCTTATGGCTGGTCGCGGGACGCCGTCGATGCCGCACTCATCAGCCTGTTCGGCACCGGTCATCTCCGGGCGACCATCAACGGCTCTCCGCTCAACCCCGGCCAGCTCGATCAGGCCAAGGTCTCGGGTACTGACTTCCGGGTCGAAAGCGCGGCCATCGACACGCGCCAGCGCCTCAAGATCCGTAGGCTATTCACCACGGCCGGAGTCGCCTGCAAGGCGAACGAGGAGGCGGCTGCGGCTGGTGAGTTCCTGGGCAGGTTGAGCGATCTTGCCCGCCGCGCTGGCGGCGAGACACCGCTCCCCGAGCGCCCGGATACGAGTCACCTGCTGGATCTCCAGTCACTCGCCGGCAACGAGCAACTGGTAGGCATCCTCAATCGACACGATGAACTCGTGCAGAACATCGAAGACTGGACCAGGGCGCGTGACTTGGCGGAGAAGCGTCAGCCGGCCTATCAGCTCCTGCTGGCTCTGGCGCGTCACGCCGACGGACTGGATGCCGCCAGGGATGTACAGCCGCAAGTCGAGGCAATCGAGGCCAACCGTAGCCTGTTGGAAGCCACGGACCCGGTGCCGGATCTCGCCAAGACGCTCGCCGTCGCGTTGCGCGCCGCGCTGACGGAAGCGGAGAAGCGCTACGCCGATGTCTTCGATGGAGAGTCCACGCGACTCGAGTCCGCCGAGAGCTGGCAGCAGATCGAGCAATCCGATCGCGACCGGATTCTGCGAACCCTGAGTATCGCCAAGGCAACAAAAGAGGCAACGGGAACGGTGGAGGAGGTGCTCAAGTCACTTCAGCGAATCTCGTTGCACAATTGGCGAACCCGCACGGCCGCGCTGCCGCAGCTATTCAGGGAGGCACGCATTGAGGCCGACAAGCTGATCGAGCCTGAGATCCGGGACGTCAAGCTCGCTAGCGTCACGCTACGCACGCCCGAGGAGGTCAAGGCCTGGGTGGCGAAGACCGAGCAGGAACTGCTCGAACACATCGCACAAGGCCCCATCGTGGTGTCGTAGGAGGAAGTATGGAAACGCTCTCAACCGAACTTCGCAGACACTTGGAAAGAACGGTCGTCGAGGCCCGCGATGTCGCCGAGGCCGGCGCCTGGGGTGCATTGGAGTCGCTTGCGATACACCACCACGAGCCCTACGGCCACATGAGCGGTGGGCAGCGCAAGCTGCGCAATCGCTTGCGGGCGCACGCGCGGCACTTGGGAGATCGCGTCGATGCACGGTCAGGTGCTCATACGATCGATCACCTGGTCCATGAATGCGCTTACGAGCACTGGCACGGTATGCTGTTCGCACGCTTTCTCGCCGAGAACCAGCTCCTAATCGAGCCCGAGATCGGGATCCCCATCACGCTGAACGAGTGTGAGGAGCTGGCGAAGGAAGGAGGTGTCGACAAGTGGGCACTCGCCGCGCGCTTCGCGCACCACATGCTGCCGCAGGTGTTCCGGCCAGATCACCCCGTCTTCGAAGTACAGCTCGCCCGCGAATACCGGCTGAAGCTCGAAGAGCTAGTTGAAGGACTGCACGCTGACATGTTCACGGCCACCGATACACTTGGTTGGGTGTACCAGTTCTGGCAAGCCAAGAAGAAGGACGACGTCAACCGCTCGGAGGTCAAGATCGGGGCCGATCAGTTGCCAGCCGTTACCCAACTCTTCACTGAGCCCTACATGGTACAGTTTCTGTTGCACAACTCACTCGGAGCGTGGTGGGTTAGTCGCCATTCGGACAAAGCTTGCCCTGTCGACCTGACGTACTTGCGTCGAACCGAAGATAGAGCACCAGCGGCCGGCGCTTTCGAGGGGTGGCCGGACAATCTTTCAGAATTCCGCTTGCTCGACCCCTGCTGCGGCTCCGGCCATTTTCTGGTCGTGGCCTTCCTGATGCTGGTCCCGATGCGGATAACGCTGCAAGGGCTGAACGCCGCCGCGGCGGTCGATGCCGTCCTGAGCGAAAACCTGCACGGACTGGAACTGGACCAGCGCTGCGTGGCTATCGCGGCGTTCGCACTGGCGCTCGAGGCGTGGCGTTATCCTGGTGCCGGCGGCTTTCGGATACTGCCGAAGCTCAACCTCGCTTGGTGTGGACAGCCGGTTGCCGGCAAGAAGGCGCAATGGCTCGCGCTGGCCGAAGGTGACCCCCGGCTGGAAGCCGGCATGGCGGCGATTTACGACGCCTTCCGTGAAGCGCCGACCCTGGGTAGTCTGATCGACCCGGCGCGCACGATTCCCGAGGATATGTTGACGGCCGGCTTCGCTGAGCTGCAGCCTCTCCTCGAGAGAGCATTACGAGAGCACGCCGTAGAGGAGGAACGACAAGAGACCGCCATCGCGGCCCTCGGCCTTGCCGAGGCAACGCGCCTGCTGAGCGGCCACTATCACTTGGTCATCACAAACGTTCCGTACCTCGCCCGCGGCAAGCAAATCGAGCGGCTGCGCAAGTTCTCCGAGAGGCAATACCCTAGGGCCAAGAATGACTTGGCCAATGTCTTCCTGGAACGTTGCCTGGAGTTTTCCCTGCCTGAAGGCAGGGGAATGACCCAGATCGTTATGCCCCAGAACTGGCTGTTCCTCACGAGCTACAAGGCACAGCGCGAGCATTTGCTGAAGGACGCGCGTTGGGAGCTATTAGCGAGACTCGGATCAGGTGCGTTCGATACTATTGGCGGTGAGGTTGTCAATGTGATTGTCCTCACATTGACCTGCACCGTGCCGCAGGTCGGGCACGAACTCCACGGCATCGACGCCAGCGAGCCGCGCACAGCGGTGGGAAAGGCGGAGGTGCTGCGAAAAGCCGAGGTGGTTTCAGTTAGTCAGAAGGAGCAGCTCAAGAATCCAGACGCCCGGGTTTCACTAGAAGAGCGATCTGCGCTGGCTTTGTTAGCGGAGTTCGCAGATTCCTATCAGGGGATTACTACGGGTGACAATCCAAGATTCATTCGCTCTTTTTGGGAAGTAGGCAGTTGGGGCGGTGCGTGGAGGAGTCTTCAGTCTACAGGCGACGTAACAGAACATTTCGTGGGACAAGAGCAACTATTCCTTTGGGATAACGGAAGTGGATACCTCGCATCGTCAGATGCAGCTCGGATTCAGGGCCAAGTGGCCTGGGAGCAGCCTGGGGTTGCAGTTCGACAAATGACGGAACTCCCATGCACTGTTAACGCTGGTAGTCCCTGGGACATGAACTGCGCTTCTGTCGTGCCCAAGAATCTCGCGAACCTACCTGCCATTTGGTGTTTTTGCTCATCGCCCGAGTACAACGAAGCGGTTAGGAGGATCGACAAGAAACTGAACGTCACTAGCGCCACTCTGGTTAAGGTCCCCTTCGACCTCAACCGCTGGACCAAGGTCGCAGCCGAGCGTTACCCCAAGGGCCTCCCCAAGCCCTACTCCAACGTCCCTACCCAGTGGATTTTCCACGGCCACCCCTGCGGTTCGGTGGTCTGGGAAGAAGAAGAGAAGTGGACTGTCCATGGCCCGTTGCGCACTGATACCACAGCTCTACAGATCGATGTCGCCCGACTGCTCGGCTACCGCTGGCCGGCCGAGCACGACTCGGAAATGAATTTGGCCGAGGAGCAGCGCTCATGGGTTGGGGAAACCGAGGCGTTGCACCACATTGAAGATGAAGACGGCATCGTCTGCATCCCCTCGGTGCGCGGAGAGCGTCCAGCGGCTGAGAGGCTGCTGCAGATGCTGCACGCCGCCTACGGCGATGACTGGGATGACGGCATCCTGACTAAGCTGCTTGCCGAATCCGGCAGTGCGTCCCTCGATGATTGGCTTCGCAATAGATTCTTCGAGGGACACTGCAAGCTGTTCCATCACCGGCCCTTTGTCTGGCACATCTGGGATGGGCGCAGGCGTGACGGCTTCCATGCACTGGTCAACTACCACAAGCTGGCCGAAAGCGACGCTAGGGGTCGTCGTCTTCTGGAGTCGCTCACCTACAGTTATCTCGGGGACTGGATCACTCGGCAGCAGGACGGCGTGAAGCGCGGGGACGGTGGTGCCGAGGATCGCTTGGTTGCGGCGCTGGAGCTGAAAAAGCGCCTTGTTGCCATTCTGGAAGGCGAGCCACCTTTCGACCTGTTCGTTCGGTGGAAGCCTCTCGACGAGCAGGCCATTAGGTGGGAGCCCGACATCAACGACGGCGTGCGACTCAACATCCGCCCCTTCATGGCCCAGGACCTACCCGGTGGCAAGAAAGGCGCTGGCATCCTGCGCGCCAAGCCGAACATCCACTGGAAGAAGGACCGCGGCAGGGAGCCGGCCCGCGATCAGAGGCAGTACCCCTGGTTCTGGAGGAACGGCAAGTTCACGGGCGAGCGTGTCAACGACGTGCACATGAGGATTGCCGACAAGCGCGCGGCTCGCGCGGAGAGAGGGATAGCCACCGATGCCTGACCACCTGAGTCAAGACTGGCCCTATCCCGGCTCGCGCTGGTGGAAGTTCGACTTTCATACGCATACGCCGGCCTCTGCCGATACGCCCTGGGCCAAGCGGAACCTCGAACTCTCACCGGAAGACTGGTTGCTCAGGTACATGGCTGCAGGCATCGACTGCGTCGCGGTGACTGATCACAACAGTGGCGCCTGGATCGATGGCCTCAAAACCGCGTACGGACGAATGAAGGAGCAGGCCGATGAGAGAACACCTCCCGACGGCTTTCGCGAGTTGACACTGTTTCCCGGGGTGGAGATTTCTGTCAATGCAGGCTTTCACCTCCTCGCCATCTTCGATCCGTCGGCGACGGCCCGCACCATCAGCGATCTCATGGCGGCCGCTCGCTACCGGGATACCGAAGGCGACAGTGACGGGGTGACACGGGCGAGTCCCGCTGACGTCGTGCAAACCGTGCTGGATGCCGGCGGAATCCCCATTCCGGCCCACTCCGACCAGGACAAGGGCTTGCTTCGGGTGAACTCCGGAACCCGGGAATGTACCCTGGATCCGCACACGGTACGCCAAGTCATGGAGATCGAGGGCCTGCTCGCGGTCGAGTGGGTGGACACAGCTCTTCCCGCGCCTTCCTGTGTAGAAAAGGAGTCGGGCCGGGTGGCGAAAGTGCTGGGGAGCGATTGCCATAGCTTCCGGGGTAGCGGCGTGCCGGGGTCGCGATTTACGTGGGTCAAGATGGCGAGCGCTACCCTGGAGGGGCTGCGCCTCGCGCTGCTTGACGGCAATGGCGTGTCGGTTCGGCGCAGTGACGAAGGCGTGTTCGAGCCATTTGAAACGCCAACACACTTCGTTACCGGCATCCAGATCGATTCGGCCCGCTTCATGGGCAACGGTTCGCCGGAGCGTGTCGCATTCACCCCTTACTACAACGCTCTGATTGGCGGGCGAGGTACCGGGAAGTCCACCGTTGTCCACGCGATGCGGATGGCATACCGGCGGGACGACGAGTTGCGGCGTCTAGGCGAGAAGACCGAGCCCTACCGGCACTTCGCCAGCTTCGCTGAGCCCGCGAGAGGTCGTGATGGCGACGGTGCGCTGCGAGACAATACCGAGATTTGCGTTGACTTGATGCGAGACGGAGCGGTGCACCGTCTGCGTTGGCATCGAGACGGACAAGACGCGGTTGTCGAGGAGCAGGATAGCATCGGCGAGTGGCGGGCCTCGGCCAGCCAGGCGGTGACGGCGGAACGCTTTCCTATCCGGTTGTTCTCCCAGGGCCAGATCGCGGCCATGGCGGGAGAGGGCCGCCAGGCGCTTCTCGACGTCATCGACGAGGCTGCGAAGGTCGGCGATCTCCACCGTGGTCTCGAAGAGACGAAGCGTACCTATTTCTCGCAGCGAGCTCGGTTGCGCGAGTTGGACGGACGCCTGGAAGGCCGACCGGAGTACGAGCGCAAGCTTGTTGATATCAATCGAAAGCTGGAAACCTTGGCGCAGTCCCATCATGCCCAGGTCCTGAAGGCGCACCAGCAAGCATTGCGTCAACGTCGGGAGGTCAATACCACGCTCGAACAACTGCAAGGGATACCTGCTCGGATCGATTCCTTGTCACAGGATCTCCTGCTCGACGACTGGCCGGAGGGCACTTTCGACCCTGCGACGGACCAGGACGCGATTGAGTGGAGGGCCGAGGCGGAACGGCTGCTGATCGAGACCCGAGAAGCTCTCACGAAGGCCGCACGCGCGCTCGAACAAAATGTGGAGGTAATCGGCGCCGACCGTCGCCTTGCGGACTGGCGGCGGCGCGCAGACCAGGCACAGAGCGATTATGAGGATCTACAAGCCGCGCTAGCGAAACAGGGGGTAGGCGACCCCCAAGCGTTCGGGCGCCTAGTGCAGGAGCGCCAGCACTTGGAAGGCCAGTTGAAGCAACTGGAGCAGCTTCGAAAGGATCGGGAAAGCCATGAATCCGAGAGCCAGGTACAGTGGATACGTGTCCTGGACGCGCGAAGGGCGATCACCAAAGCACGTGAGCGATTCTTGTCGGCCACGTTGGCGGCGAACAACTTCGTCCGCATGAAGGTGATTGGATTCGGCTTCGAAGAACGGAGCATCGAGCGCAGTCTCCGTGATCTGCTCGATGTGCAGGATGGGCGTTTCGAAAACGACATCCTGCGCTTTGATGGCAGAGAGCCTGCGGGCGGATTGGCCTTTGAGCTGGCTGTCGCCGATGATCGCGATGCAGTGTTGGAGGATGTCAAGCGGCGACTGATAGCCGTCGATGAGGGCTTCGGCGGGCATTTCCGGAACTACCTCCTGCGAAGGCTGGAAAAACCCGAGTTCGCGGATCATGTCCGCTGCTGGTTCCCCGAAGATGACCTGCGCATCGAGTACAGTCGTGCGGGGGATGGTCGCGACTGGTCAGCAATCACCCAGGGCTCCCAGGGGCAACGCTCGGCGGCGTTGCTCGCGTTTCTGCTCGCGTTTGGCGACGAGCCTCTGGTCCTCGATCAACCCGAGGACGATCTGGACAACCATCTGATCTATGAGTTGATTGTTCGCCAGATCCGCGAGAACAAGCGGCGCCGGCAACTGATCATCGTTACGCATAACCCCAACGTGGTGGTCAATGGCGACGCCGAGATGGTGCACGCTTTGGATTTCGGTGGAGGCCAGTGCCGAGTGGTGAATCGTGGGGCACTGCAGGAGAAGGCGGTGCGGGAAGAGGTATGTCGGGTCATGGAGGGTGGCCGCGAGGCGTTCTCCCGGCGCTGGGCGCGCCTCGGGCGAGAGGTCTGACATGTTCACGATGCGCAGCGAGCTGTTGGAAAAGATACGGCTCGGTGAAGACAGCTTCCTGGAGCTGAAGGAGCTTCGCTTCGCGGGCGGCAGGATTCGTGGACCGACGCAGGACGACCTTGCCGATGAGTTGGCGGCCTTTGCCAACAGTCGCGGGGGCGTGCTGCTGCTTGGGGTGCACGACAAGACGCGCGAAGTGCTGGGGATTCCCGTCGATCGGCTCGACGCTGCGGAAGCTCTGATTCGGCAGGCTTGTGAAGACTCCATGAAGCCACCCGGCGCGCCAGTTATTGAACGCATCAACCTGCCGGACAGCGCCGGGGTCGAGCAGCCCGTAATGCGTGTGGAGGTGCCGCGCAGCCTGTTCGTCCATCAGAGTCCCGGTGGATACTTTCACCGAGTCGGGTCCTCGAAGCGGCCGATTCCGCCCGATCACCTGGCAAGACTGTTCCAGCAACGTAGCCAGGCGCGCTTGATTCGCTTTGACGAAACGCCGGTTCCCGGGGCGACACTCTCGCACCTCGACGAAGCGCTGTGGCGGCGTTTCGGTACGCTACGCTCGAGCGATACGCCGGAGCAGTTGCTGTCCAAGCTTGCCATGGCTTCAAGAGACGAAGGCGGCACATGGCGGCCCACGGTGGCTGGTGTGCTGCTGGCCTGCGGGGAACCGCAGCAGTTCCTCTCCAGCGCATTCATACAGGCCGTCGCATACCGGGGGAAATCCATCTCACCGCAGCCCGACTCGGCGTACCAGCGGGATGCTCAGGACATCACCGGCCCGCTGGATCAACAGATCTTCGAGGCATGCGACTTCGTGAAAAAGAACATGCAGGTGGCCGCCAGGAAGGGGCCAGGAGGCGGGCGGGAGGATTTCCCGCACTTCGACATGCTTGCAGTTTTCGAAGCGGCTACCAACGCAGTAGCGCATCGGGACTACTCGATGGCGGGGAGCAAGGTGCGTCTTCGCTTGTTCGATGATCGCTTGGAGCTGTACACGCCTGGACTCCTGGTGAACACCATGACGCCGGAGAGCTTGCCCTACCGACAAGCGGCCCGGAACGAGGCCATCACCAGTCTGCTGGCACGATGCTCCGTTCAGCGAGAGGAGTTCAAGAGCCATCGCACCCACATCATGGACAAGCGGGGAGAAGGAGTACCGATCATCCTTTCTCGAAGCGAGTCGCTTTCCGGAATAGCTCCGGACTACCGCCTGATCGATGAATCGGAGCTCCTGCTCACGATCCATGCTGCGGCTCTTTCTTGAGATCGAGCCAAAGTTGAACACTCGGGAATCCTCGAACAGTGTGACCGTGATCGAAGCTCTGGTGCGGTCACTGGAGCGCAGTGGCAGGTTCAACCCGAACGATGTCGTGCGCCCCTGTGCGGTCTTGTGGACGGACGATGACGCCCAGTGGCGACCGGTCATTGCCCAGCTTCGGCGGCTGCTCCCGCAGCTCGTGACCTTCGGTGAGTATGAGCCGGAACACCGAAGCGGGCCGGCAATCTGGTTGCGGAGCGTAATCGACCAGGCTCTACCGGAAATCGAGCTGCCTGAAAGCGCAACACCCATCGTCTATCTCCCTGGCGTGAGCCGGCAGGAGCTTCGAGCTGTCCAGGAGTGTCCGGACCGCCTCAAGCCCCTGGTCGAGCTGCAGTATCGGGGGGTTTGCTGGACGCAGAAGAACGGCAAGGACTGGACCATTGAAGCGTTTCTCGTCTCACAGGAAGGGGGACTGGGTCTCGACGTGGCTCGTGACGCGACCACCCGGCGCGCCATGCTGGGCGCACTGGCGGAGCTCGCCACCACCTCCGTCGATCGGCTGAAGGGCAAACACCTCGAGGCCGAGGACTTCGACAAGCTCTTCTCTGATGATCCGGCGAAGGACCTTCTGCTTTGGATGAGCGACCCGAACGCAGTGAAGTCCGGATGGAGCGGTGGTCGGTGGGCCGCATTCAAGTCGCGCTGCAAGGCGGATTTCAAGCTCGACCCCGACAAGGATGGCGAGCTGGATGGTGCGGAGCTGCTGGGCAAGCGGGAAGGTCCCTGGGCCACGGTATGGGAGCGATTTGCCGAGTCACCGGTACTGTATCCCGGCCTGCCGGAGCTGTTGCGCAGAGCCATGCCGCACGAATTGTTCGTCGAGCCTTCATCCTGGCCTCAGAACAACGAGAAGGGAGAAGAGACGCTGCGACAGGCGCTGCTCGGGCTGGAGAGATTGACTCCGGTCGAGGCGCGAGAGCGGGTGCTCGAGCTGGAGAAGCTGCATGGGTCACGGCGCGGCTGGGTCTGGGCAAAGCTCGGTCAGGCCCCCCTCGCGCACGCGATTGGGCACCTCGCTCGGCTGGTGGAGGTTGCCGCAACCACCCTGGGCGGCGCATCGCTTGCGGAGATCGCCACCCTGTACACCGATGGTGCCTGGGAGGCTGACGCGGCGGCACTGGCCGCGGCGGCCGCCGTGAAATCGAGCGCGGATGCGCAAGCCGTGGGCAACGCATTGAATGCCGTGTACCGGCCTTGGCTCGAATCGGCGGCCGAGCATCTCCAGGCCCTCGCAGACAAAGAGCCCCTGCCTGGACACGACGAGCAGACGCCCGAGGAATTGCGGGTCGATCCAGGCGGCATGGTGCTCTTCGCCGATGGTCTCCGCTTCGACGTGTCTCAACGTCTGATCTCCCGGATGCGGGACAAGGACTGGACGGTGACTCTGTCGACGCGATGGGCCGGCCTTCCAACGGTGACGGCGACCGCCAAACCCGCGGTGTCGCCAGTATCGACCAGCATCAAGGGCCTGTCTCTTGGAGAGGACTTCCTCCCGGTGACGGCGGACGGCGAGCAGTCGTTGACGGCGGACCGTTTCCGCAAGCTGCTGGCCTCCAGCGGCTACCAGTACCTCCGTGCCGATGAGACGGGCGAGCCGGATGGTCGCGGCTGGACGGAGAATGGCGAGCTCGACAAGCTGGGGCATTCACTCCAGAGCAAGCTCGCCGGCCGAATCGAAGATCAGGTCGAGCTTTTCCTTGAACGCATCGAGGTGCTGCTCGAGGCCGGTTGGCAGGAGATCCGTGTGGTGACGGACCATGGCTGGCTCTGGCTGCCCGGAGGGCTCCCCAAGGCCGATCTCCCCAAGTACCTGACGGCAAGTCGCTGGGCGCGGTGCGCCGTAATCAAGGGCGACTCCATGGTGGGGGTGCCGACCGTGCGTTGGCATTGGAACGCTCACGAGCGCGTCGCGGTTGCGCCTGGCATCTCGTGCTTCAGCGCAGGAAACGAATACGCCCATGGCGGATTGAGCCTCCAGGAGAGCCTCGTCCCGGTCATCCGAGTCGCTGCGGGCGATGCGGCTGCCAACGCAAGGGCGGAGATCGCGGAGGTCCGCTGGGCCGGCCTGCGTTGCCGTGTGCGCATCGAGGCCGCTCGGCCGGGCCTGTCGGTCGACCTGCGCACAAAGGTTAACGACGCAGGCTCGTCGGTGAGCCAGGCGCGAGCCTTCGACGCGAAGGGCGCCGCGAGCGTACTGGTTTCGGATGACGAACTGGAAGGCTCGCCGGCGGTGGTGGTCGTGCTCGACGCCGGCGGTCACGTGATTGCGAAACTGCCCACCATCATCGGGGGTGACGATTGAAGGTTGAACTCGATCCGCTCGACCGTCTGGCGGCGACGGCGTTCGAAGGCTTCCTGGTCCGCAAGGACCTGGTCCGCAAGTACAGCCGCCAGTACCCGGTCCCGACGTATGTGGTCGAGTTTCTGCTGGGGCGCTATTGCGCGAGCACGGACGAGCAGGAGATAGAGGAAGGCCTGAGCATCGTTGAACGGCAGTTGGCCGACCGCACGGTGAGAACCGGCGAAGAGGAGCTGTTCAAGGCCCGGGCCCGCGACCAGGGTTCAATCAAGCTGATCGACATCGTTCGGGCAAAGCTGGACGCCAAGACCGATTCCTTCATCGCCGAACTGCCAAGCCTCGCACTCAAGGACGTGCGCATCGACGACAACCTGGTCAAACAGCACGAACGGATGCTCACGGACGGCTTCTATGCGGAAGTGACCCTGAGCTACGACGCGGCGATCGCCCAGGAAAAAAGTGGTCGACCCTTTGCAATCGACAGTCTGCGCGCCATCCAGCTCTCCAAGGCCGATGTGCTCGACACCCTCAAGCGAGGCCGGCGCGACTTCAGGGCTGAGGAATGGAAGCGGCTCCTGCTGCGCAGCGTTGGCCTCGAGCCGGCAGCGCTGTCCGAGCGCGCCCAACTGGTCGGCCTCGCGCGCATGGTTCCGTTTGTAGAGCGCAACTACAACATGGTCGAGCTGGGTCCGCGCGGCACTGGCAAGAGCCATCTGTTCCAGCAGATATCCCCGTATGCACACCTGATCTCGGGGGGCAAGGCGACCGTAGCGAAAATGTTCGTCAACAATGCCTCTGGCCAGCGGGGCCTGGTATGCCAGTACGACGTTGTTTGCTTCGATGAGATCTCCGGCGTGTCGTTCGACCAGAAGGACGGAGTCAACATTCTCAAGGGCTACATGGAGTCCGGCGAGTTCTCCCGTGGCAAGGAAAGCATCCGGGCTGACGGGGGCATCGTCATGGTCGGCAACCTCGACGTCGAGGTCGAGCATCAGCAGCGAATCGGCCACCTGCTGAGTCCGCTGCCACCCGAAATGCGGGACGACACCGCGTTCATGGACCGAATTCACGCCTATGGTCCCGGCTGGGACTTCCCGAAACTCAATCCCAACGAGCACTTCACGGATCACTTCGGACTGGTCAGTGACTTCCTGTCCGAGTGCTGGAGCCGCTTGCGCACTGGAAGTCGAGCCCCCGTCCTGCAGGGACGGGTGAACTATGGCGGCGCCTTGAGCGGCCGTGACATCACTGCGGTGAACAAGACGGTAAGTGGTCTTCTGAAGCTCCTGTATCCGGATCCGGAAATGCCGGTGCCGGACGACGAGCTGGAAGAAATGGTCCGAGCGGCCCTGGAGTTTCGCCGGCGGGTCAAGGAACAGCAGAAACGGGTCTTCAAAAGCGAATTCCGCAACACGCACTTCAGCTATGCAATGGGTGAGGACGGCATCGAGAAGTTCGTCTCTACGCCGGAGCTGCACAGCGACGAGGCGATCGACCTCGACCCTTTGCAGCCCGGACAGGTGTGGGGCATCAGCCCCGGCGGACCCGAAACCGGCCCCAGCCTGTGCCGTCTCGAAGTAACGGTGGGCAGGGGCAGCGGTGTCAAGATCCTGAATGCCCCGGTGCCACCGGCGTTCCGGGAGAGCGTCCGCTATGCCGAGCAGAACCTGTACACGCGTGCCAGAGAGCTCGTCGGCGACCGCGACCCACGCGCCCATGAATTCTCGGTACAGCTCAGAGCGCTGGACAACGACAGGACCGGTACCTCGCTAGGTTTGCCGGCGTTGATGGCGCTCTGCAGCGGATTGCTCGAGAAGAGCACCAAGGGCGGCTTGATCATTGTCGGTGCGTTGAATCTCGGAGGTTCTGTTGAGCGCCTCGCCAATGCCGTCGGTATCGTCGAGGTGGCGGTCGAGAAGGGGGCCATGACCGTGCTGATGCCGGTTTCGGCACGGAAACAACTCTTTGAACTCTCCGACGACATGGCCACGCGAATCAGCATTCAATTCTATTCGGATGCGCCGGATGCGCTGCTGAAGGCGCTGCTGGAGTAGTTGGGAAGTACAAGAGGCTCTGGGACCAAGCGAAGAAAGCGTCCTCCGGCCAGCCTGCGTTTTGAACGTTCGACTTTCCACACCGGCGAATGGACCTGCCCCGTCCATGCAAGGCTCCGCATAGGCAACTTCACTCCGAACAACGGGGACCCGCCAGACGCATCGCCGGCGTGTCCCGGCTTCACGCCTCCCGGATCGATCCGTCCTCGAGGGTCACCGTCCGGTCCATGGCCGCGGCGATGACGGGATCGTGGGTGACCACCACCAGGCTGGCGCCGCTCGCCCGGTTCAGCTCCAGCATGAGATCGAGGGCCTGCCGCGCGGCGCGGCGATCGAGGTTCCCGGTCGGCTCGTCCGCGAGCACGCAGCGCGGACGCGTGACGAGCGCGCGGGCAATCGCGGCGCGCTGCCGTTCGCCACCGGAAAGCTCCGAGGGCTTGTGCTCGAGGCGAGCTCCGAGCCCGACCCGAGCCAGTATCTCCTTCGCGGCCTCCGCTGCCCGGGGGAACGCGAGACCGCGGATGAGCAGGGGCATCGCGACATTCTCGAGCGCCGTGAACTCGGCCAGGAGATGGTGGAACTGGTAGACGAAGCCCAGCGTCTCGTTGCGCAGGCGAGAGCGGTCCGCTTCTCCGAGCTCGGAAATGGAGCGTCCTCCCACCCGTACCTCGCCGCGGGTGGGGGTGTCGAGGCCGCCGAGCAGGTGCAGCAGGGTGCTCTTTCCCGAACCGGACACCCCGATGATGGCGAGTCGCTCGCCGTCGGCCACGTCGAGATTCACCGCTTCCAGCACCTTCACCGACAGGGGTCCTTCGTGGAAAGTGCGGGCCAGGTCGCGACACGCGATGGCGGGCGACTCACTCATGGCGCAGCGCCTCCGCCGGCTGGACCCGGGAGGCCCGCCATGCCGGGTAGAGGGTCGCGACCACGCTCATCAGCGCGGCGACGAGGGCAATGAGCAGGACGTTCTCGCGGCGGAGCTCCGAGGGGACCTCGGCGATGTAGTAGACCTCCTCGGAGAGGAACTTCGTCTCGAAGAAGCGTTCGATCGCGGGCACGATGGTCTCGACATTGACGGCCAGCGCGATGCCTCCCAGCACTCCGGCGAGAGTACCGACCACCCCGATCACCGTCCCCTGCACCACGAAGATCCGCATCACGGTACGGGGCGTGGCTCCCAGAGTTCTCAGAACCGCGATGTCCGAGTGCTTGTCGGTAACCACCATGATCAGGGTGGACACGATGTTGAACGCGGCCACCGCGACGATCAGCGACAGGATTACGAACATCACCGTCCTCTCGGTCTGGAGCGCCCGGAAGAAGTTCCGGTGGTGGCGAGTCCAGTCGCTGACCCAGTACGCGCCGCGCAGGGAGGCGGCAATCTCCCGGCTCAGTCGGGGCGCTTCCTGGATGTCGTCGACCTTGATGCGCAGCCCGCTCACCCCGGGGGTGAGCCGAAAGAGGCGCGCGGCGTCGGCCAGGTGAACCACCGCGACACCCGTGTCGTACTGGTAGTGGTTGACCTCGAAGATGCCGACTACCGTGAAGCGCCGCATGCGAGGCAGGATCCCGGCCGGCGACGCGGTGGCCTCAGGCGCAATGACCGCCACCTTGGAGCCGACGACGGCGCCGAGCGCTCTCGCGAGCCCCCGGCCGAGCAGCATGCCGTACTGTCCTTCCCGCAGATCCTCGAGACTCCCTTCCACCAGGTACTGGCCGATCTCGGACACCTGCGCTTCGCGCGAGGGCAGCACCCCGTGTAACGCCACTCCGCGCACCGCCCCGGCGTGGTTCAGCATCGCTTGGCCCTGGACGAAGGGCGCGACACCCACCACTCCGGGGTGCTCCACCGCCGTCGCGGCGGGAAGCTCCCAGTCCGACAGCGCGCCGCTCAGAGGGCGAATGGTGGCGTGCGAGGCCATGCCGAGAATGTGGGCCCGCAGCTCGCGTTCGAAGCCATTCATGACCGAGAGCACGGTGATCAGCGCGGCGACCCCCAGCCCGAATCCGAGCATCGAGATGAGCGTGATGAAAGAGATGAAATGGTTCCGGCGCTTCGCCCGGACATAGCGAAGGCCGATGAAGAGGGGGAGAGATCGCTTCATTCGGAACTCGGGCGCAATCAGGGCTTCGCGGGCGCCCTGGCGGCCACGCGGTCGCGAAGATACACCGGGCGCGCGAGCTCCGGCGCACAACACCGGCCCGCGCGCCATTCGTTTCCGGCGATGGCCGCCACTTCCGCCGCGCCGGGGAGCACCTCCGCATCGATGCCTCGGAGCCTTCCTTCCAGCCGGCGCTCGAGAATGTCCCCGTAGGCGGACCAGCCCTCCCC
>CAYQVB010000021.1:0-67859 GCA_964420925.1 uncultured Ectothiorhodospiraceae bacterium
GAGAACATGCAGGAGCTGATCCTCGACGTGTGGAAGAAGACCCGGAAGGTGGTCTTCTTCATCACCCACAGCGTGGAAGAAGCGTTGTTCATGGCGACCCGGCTCGTCGTGATGTCGCCGCGTCCCGGCCGAATCACGCACCAGTACGACCTCTCGTTCTGCGACCGGTTCTTCGACAGCGGAGATGCGAGAGGCGTCAAGTCTTCGTCCGAGTTCATCGAGATGCGCGAAGAGATCCTCTCGATCATCTACGGCGAGGAAGTCCCCGAGTAGCCGTCATGAATTTCAAGCTCTTCTCGAAGCGCGAAGCGCGCGCGGTCGACCAGTACGGAGCTCCGGGCCGGGGCAACAGCACGATGATCAGCGCCGTCACCATCGTGATCATCCTGGGAGGGTGGTGGCTGGTCACTCATCTCGATCTCATTCGTCCCCTCTTCCTGCCTTCGCCCGAACTGGTGATCGCGAAGTTCAACAAGATCGCATGTACCGAGTACTACTTCGAAAAGCTGCTCGTCGTCCTGGGTGCACGGGCGGAGGTAGACGCGCCGTGCCACGGCTTCAGCGAGCACACCTTGCACGAGCACATTCTCTGGAGCCTGTACCGGGTCTTCACCTCCTTCTTCCTCGCGGCGCTCACCGCGATCCCCATCGGCATCGCGATGGGGATGAGCCGGATCGCCCGTGGCGTCTTCGATCCGCCGATCGAGTTCTACCGGCCGATACCGCCGCTCGCCTATCTGCCCCTCACCATCATCTGGTTCGGGATCGGCGAGTCGGGGAAGCTGTTCCTGATCTACCTCGCCTGTTTCGCGCCCATCGCGATCAATGCCCGTGCCGGAGTGCGCTCCGTTTCGATAGAGCAGATCCACGCCGCGTACTCCATGGGCGCGACCCGCCAGCAGGTCATCCGGCAAGTGGTAATCAAGGCGGCCCTTCCCGAGATCCTCACCGGCATGCGGGTCGCGATCGCCTTCGGCTGGACCACGCTGGTGGCGGCGGAAATGGTCGCGGCCAAGGCCGGAATCGGGGTCATGGTGCTGAACGCCGCACGCTTTCTCGCCACCGACATCGTGTTCCTCGGCATCGTCGTGATCGGCGCGGTCGCCTTCGTTTTCGACCTGATCATGCGCAAGGTAGAGCAGGCGCTCGTCCCCTGGAAGGGGAAGGTCTGACCCGGCGGCGGAGGACCTCACCTGCCCACCGATTCCGGTGAGAAGGGCGGGTGCGGGCGCCCGCGCCGCGTGTCCGAGGACCGAACCTGAGCGGCCTCCTCCCGGACGAGACCCCGAGCGCGAACACCGCGGGTGCCCGGCGGGACCGCATGGCTGGAAACACTCCTCACTCGTTGTCTTTCGTGGATTCCCGCACACCAAGGGAATGACGGAAACCAGCGACTCGAACGCGCGACTCCCTCGATGTTCCTTCCGCGACGCCGGGGCGGTCTGCCGCCGTGACCGGCTTGTGCGGCACCGGAGTCTTCTGCGACCCTGAAAGCGATCCACCGGAAGGATTCGCGAGATGGAAGAGTTCGACTACATCGTCGTCGGAGCGGGGTCCGCGGGCTGCGTGCTCGCGAACCGGCTGAGCGAGGACTCCGGCACGCGAGTGCTGGTGCTGGAAGGGGGTGGGAGCGACCGCAGCGTGCTCATCCAGATGCCGGCCGCGCTCGGAATCCCCTTGTTCATGCCGCGATTCAACTGGGGTTTCGAGTCCGACCCCGAGCCCGGCCTCGACGGCCGGCGCATGAACTGTCCGAGGGGCAAGGCCCTGGGAGGGTCGTCGTCGATTAACGGCATGGTATACGTACGCGGGCACGCCTGCGACTTCGACCAGTGGGAGGAGCACGGCGCGGCGGGCTGGAGCTACCGCCACTGCCTGCCGTACTTCCGCCGCGCCGAGAACTGGAAGGGCGGAGGCGACGAGTACCGCGGCGGAGAGGGGCCGCTCGCGACCTGCAGCGGCAACGAGATGCGCCTGAACCCCCTCTACGAAGCCTTCATCCGGGCCGGGGAGCAGGCGGGCTATCCCGTAAGCCCGGACTACAACGGATACCAGCAGGAAGGCTTCGGCCCGATGCACATGACGGTGAAAGGCGGAGTGCGCTGGTCGACGGCGAACGCGTACCTGCGCCCGGTCATGAGGCGGCCCAACCTGAAGGTGGAGACCAGGGCGCTCACGCGCCGCGTGATGCTCGAAGGACGCCGGGCGGTGGGCGTGGAGTACGAGCGGGGGGGGCAGACGCGCCAGGCGCGGGCGCGGCGGGAAGTGATCCTCTGCGCCGGTGCGATAGGCTCGCCGGTTATCCTGCAGCTCTCCGGCATCGGGCCGGGGGCAGTGCTCGGCGCGGCGGGCGTGGAGCTTCGCCACGAGTTGCCCGGAGTGGGCGCGAACCTGCAGGACCACCTGGAGGTCTACTACCAGTTCCGGTGCAGGCAGCCGATCACCCTGAACGGAAAGCTCGGGGTCGCGAGCCGCATGTTCATCGGGGCACGCTGGCTGCTCCGCAAGGACGGGCTCGGCGCCACCAACCACTTCGAGTCCTGCGGCTTCATCCGGTCCCGAGCAGGACTGCGCTGGCCCGACATTCAGTACCACTTCATGCCGGCCGCGTACGTGCCGTCGAACGAGCCGGCGCATGCGCTCAGCGCGGGCGGCATGGGCAAGTTCCCGGGGCACGGCTACCAGGTGCACGTCGGGCCCAACAAGCCGAAGAGCCGGGGACGCGTGCACATCCGGTCCGCGGACCCGAGGGCGAAGCCGAGCATCCTGTTCAACTACCTCCAGCACGAGCAGGATCGCATCGACTGGCGGGCCACGGTGCGCCTGACCCGCGAGATCATGCGCCAGCCCGCGCTGGACCCGTTCCGGGGCGAGGAGTTCGCGCCTGGAGACGAGGTGCGGAGCGACGAGGAGATCGACGCGTGGGTGCGCAAGGCGGGGGAAACCGCCTACCACCCCTCCAGCGCCTGCAAGATGGGCGCCGCCACCGATCCGATGGCCGTCGTGGACCCGGAGTGCCGGGTCATCGGCATGAAAGGCCTGCGCGTCGTCGACTCGTCGATCTTTCCCGTGATCACCAACGGCAACCTGAATGCGCCCACCATTATGAGCGCGGAGAAGGCGGCCGACCTCATCCGGGGCCTTCCTGCGCTGCCGCCCTCGAACGCGCCGACGTGGATCGACCCGGAGTGGGAGACCCGCCAGCGTCCGGGCGCGCCGGAGAGGTCGATCGAGGGGTGAATCCGCACCTCCGACCCACGGGGTAAGCCAAGCCGCGAGTTGAGAGTGTGTTCGGGGAGAGCTTCTCTCGTTCTCGTGACCTGCTGCGGGTCGAACGATGCACTGCATTCGCGACGCTCGGCATTCCGCCTATCATCTCCGCTCGGGCGGCGGCACGGACATGAGGGAGGGCCGGTGGCCAAGAAGATAGCGCCCTTCGGGGAATGGGCATCCCCGATCGGTACCGACCGGATAACGGCCGGAAGCGTTCGCCTCGAGGCGGTGGCGATCGATGGCGACCGGATCTGCTGGCTGGAGGGGCGTCCTGCCGAGGGGGGACGTTACGCACTGGTGTGCCGCGAGTCGGACGGAAGCGTTCGCGACCTCGTACCCCCACCGTTCAACGTGCGCACCCGGGTGCACGAGTACGGAGGCGGCAGCTTCCTGGCGCACAATGGCCGGGTGTGGTTCGCCAACGACGCCGACCAGCGCCTCTACGCAACTGACGCTGACTCGCCACCGGTCGCGCTCACGGGCGAAGGCCCCCATCGCTATGCCGACATGCAGCTCGACGAACGCCGATCGCGCCTCGTCTGCGTGCGCGAGACCCAATTCGAAGACGGCACGGAACCCGCCAATGACCTGGTCGCGGTCCCCCTCGCCGGCGGCGAAGCGCAGGTGCTGCATGAAGGTCACGACTTCTACTCGAACCCGGCTCCGAGCCCGGACGGGGAGTGGCTGGCGTGGATGACCTGGGACCACCCCAACATGCCCTGGGACGAGAGCGAGGTGTGGCTCGCCCGCATCGCGGCCGATGGCTCGCTCGGCGAGGCAACGCGCGTCGCGGGCGGCGATGGCATATCCGTGTACCAGCCCGACTGGTCGCCCGACGGCGTGCTGCACCTGGTATGTGATCGCGCCGGCTGGTGGAACCTCTACCGCTGGCGGAACGGTGCCCTGGAGCCGGTGTACGAGGGCGAGGTCGAGATCGCGCACCCCCAGTGGCAGCTCGGCACCGCGACCTATGGGTTCGCCCGGGGCGGAAGCATCGTGTTCAGTTGCTGCGAAGCGGGGCGCTGGCGTCTCGTGCGCCTCGACGACGCCGGCGCAACCCGAGCCCAGCCTTCCTGCGCTCACCTGGAATCCATCGCGGATCTCGCAGTGCACGGCGATACCTGCGCGTTGCTCGCGGGCGCTCCGGATCTGCCCGGGTCGGTGCTGCGGGTGGATATCGCCCGGGACGAGACGGAGACTCTGCGGCAGTCGTTCCCGCCCTCCCTCGACCCCGCGCACCTCTCGATTCCGCGACGGGTCGACTTCCCCACCGGCGAGGGCGAATGCGCCCACGCCTTCTTCTATCCGCCGGCAAACGCGGATTACGCGGCGCCGGAAGGGGAGACGCCCCCTCTCATCGTGGTCAGCCACGGGGGGCCGACCGGGGCCACCTCCACGACGTTGGACTTGCGCATCCAGTTCTGGACGAGCCGGGGTTTCGCGGTCCTCGACGTCGACTACCGGGGCAGCACCGGCTACGGCCGCGCTTATCGTGACCGGCTCTCGGAGGCCTGGGGCCTCGCCGACGTCGAAGACTGCGTGAAGGGCGCCCTCCACCTGGCGGCGGAAGGCGATGTGGACGGCGAACGCCTCGCGATACGTGGCGGCAGCGCGGGCGGATTCACCACCCTGGCCGCGCTCGTGTTTCACGACGTCTTCAAGGCGGGGGCCAGCTACTACGGCATCAGCGATCTCGAGGCGCTGGCCCGTGACACCCACAAGTTCGAGTCACGCTACCTCGACCGCCTCATCGGCCCCTGGCCGGAGCAGGCCGAGCGCTACCGGGAGCGCTCTCCTATCCACTCTGCCGAGTGGCTTTCCTGCCCGGTGATCTTCTTCCAGGGACTCGAAGACAAGGTCGTGCCGCCGAACCAGGCCGAGCGCATGGTGCAGGTGCTGCGCGAACGCGGTCTCCCCGTGGCCTACCTCGCCTTCGAAGGCGAGCAGCACGGGTTCCGGCGGGCTGGGACCATCGAGGCCACATTGCAGGCCGAGCTCTCCTTCTACGGGCGGGTCTTCGGCTTCCGCCCCGCGGGAGACCCGCCGGCGCTCGAGATCGAGAATCTCTGAATCAGGAGACCCCCATGGCGCAAGAAGTCATCCTCACCTGCGCGGTCAGCGGCAGCCACGACAACCACCACCGGCACCCCGACTTTCCCATCACCCCGAAGCAGATCGCGCAGGCCTGCCTCGACGCGCGCAGCGCCGGCGCCGCCGCGGTCCACATCCACGTACGGGATCCCGAGACCGGCATCCATTCCGGCGATCCCGAGCTCTTCCGGGAGGTGGTCGGGCGCATCCGGGACAGCGGCAGCGACGTCATCATCAATCTCACCACCGGCTGGGGAGCGCGCTACGTGCCCGATGAGGACGACCCCACGGTGCCCGCGGATGGCACCACCCTCACCACCCCGAAGCGCCGCATGCGCCACATCGAGGAGCTTCGCCCCGACATCTGCACTCTGGACGTCGCCACCTTCAACTTCGGCGAGCAGGTGTTCATGAACACCCCCGCCCATCTGCGGGTCATGGCCGGCATCGCGAAGGAGATCGGAGTGAAACCGGAGATCGAGTGCTTCGAGCCCGGTCACGTGGTGCTGGCGCGTCAGCTCATCGACGAGGGAATGATCGAGGATCCGCCGATGTTCCAGCTCTGCCTCGGCATCCGCTACGCCTCGCCCGCCACCCCGGAAGCGATGTCCTTCATGCGCAGCCTCCTGCCCGAGGGCGCGCGTTGGGCGGCGTTCGGAATCTCGCGCTTCGAGTTCCCGATGGTAGCGCAGGCGGTGACCCTGGGTGGCCACACCCGCGTCGGGCTCGAGGACAACCTCTATCTCTCCAGGGGCGTGTTCGCTTCCAACGGCGACCTCGTGGAGAAGGCGGTGCGCATCATCCGCGAGCTCGGCGCCGACGTGGTCGAGCCCGCCCGCGCGGCCGAGATCCTCGAGCTCCCGCCGCGGGGCCAGACTCCGCCGCCGGTCTGAGCGGGACGAAGCTTCTCCTCGCCTCTGCGTGGCCAGGTCGGCCGGCGCGCCGCTCGACGGTCAACCCCCTGCGGACGGATGGCCCCGCCTGCAGAGGCTCTTCGATCACAGGCACGCCCGCGCAGTGGTGGTCGGCATCCGCGTTGATGGTGCGGTGCCCACGGAAGGAGCCCGGTCAGTGAACGACCCGCGCCGCGGACAGGCTGTACTTGCGCAGGACGCGTTCCGTTGCCTGGTCGAGGTCCGCACTGTCCAGCACCAGTCGGATCGGGCCGCGCTCGGGCAGGAGATCGATGACGTGAAAGCCCGCTTGCGGGCTTTGTAGAGCCGTTTCAAGGTCGCGCAGGTTGGCGACGGATTGCCCGTTGATCCGATCGACGATGCGGAAGGCGAATTCCCGGTAGCCGAGATTGAAGGGATCGGGCAGCACCTGGGAGAGCATCACCAGGTGTCGCCGTTCGGAATGGGGTGACTGGTGGAGATAGTGGCGCAGCCGGAAGGGTGCCGACTTGCGCCACTCCGGGCCCCAACTGCGAAGGTAATCGGTGGTCAACGGCTGGAAGACGAGCCCGCCGGCGACCACGTACTCCGGGCGCCGGTCGAAAACCCGATCCGGCACCAGCGCGTCCGCGTAGTACGCCGGCGGCAGGGGCAGCGCGATGGACATGGTCTGTCCGTCGCGCCAGACCTCGAAGGTCGACGAGTCACCCGCGAACTTCCCTCGGGTCGAGAGATTTCCGAAAGGCAGATAACCATACAACGGGTCGAGGTAGTTGCCGTCGCTCTCGATCTCGAATGCGTCGATGGAAAGGATGACGTCGCGCGAGCGGAGATGCTCCGCGAACGGCGAAAGGGCGGGGACCGCCGTGACCACGACCCCGCGCGGGGCGCCGGGGAGCCCGAGATACTCGGTGGTGGCCGGGTTCTGCGTGCCCTGCCAGGTGAAAGGGTACCGGCCGAGCGAGGCCTGCGGGTCGTGGCGCTTGCGCGCGAGCAACCCGGCGACGAGGGGAGCGGGAATCACCGAGAGCAGCTTTCCGTCGTGGCCGGCGCCGAGCCCGATCACCTCGTTTCCGGCCACCACGATCTGCGACGCAGCCTCGTCGCCAGCGTCCGCTTCGCCGGGTCCGCCATCCGCGGCGTCCAACCCTGCCTCCGAAGCGACCTCCAGCATCAGGTGCTGCACCATCCGTTGCGGATCGCGCGGGACGTGGACGCGCCGCAGGGTGCCGGGTGCCGACACCACCCGCCCATCGAGGAAGTGCCAGATCTGCACCGGTCCGCTCTCGGGAACTCGTCGAGCAAGCGGAGCGGCAGGGGCCGCCGGCCACGCTTCTTCCTCCCCTGCCGACAGCACCGCGAGGTTCGCGTAGGGGTCAATCCACTCGACGCCTGCGAGCCGCCAGCGCCCATCCCCCTCGCGGCGCACCCGCAGCAGGGTGGCGTGGTCCAGCCCTCCGGCGGTCGTCAGCAGCTTCCCGTCCTCGACCACGAGCCCGTTCTTCAGCACGGTCCGGGAAGTGCTCGACCACGGCTGGTAGTGCGAGTAGCGCACCGCAGTGGCCTCGATCCACACCATCGACTGCTTCCAGTCCGCGGCGTAGACCGGCCCCGTCGCGAGGAGAGCTGCGAGCACGCCGGCGATAATCGTTGTGCGATTCACAGCCGCCGGTCCGGAGCGAGCCCGTAGGCACTCGCGATCTCCGAGTGGGCGGCCTCCGCCTCCTCCCGGTCGACGACCGCGAACTGGCCGCTGTCCGAGAACTCGATGACGTGGAAGGGTCCGGCCGCCGCGTCGAAAGCGCGTGGCAGATCTCCGAGGCTCTCGATGCGTACCCCGTTGATGCGATCGACGACACTCTTCTGGTGGAGCTTCAGGTCCGCGTTCACGGGGTGGGGCAGCACCCGGTCGAGCACGACGCTCTCCTGCCGGCGTTCCTCCGGATGCTCGTAGGGGTGGTAGTACAGCGCGTGGTGCAGGTGCGGATGCTCGAGCGCGCTCTGTCCTCCTTCGCTGATCGCTGCGAGGTAGTCGGCACTGAGCGGCAGGAACACCAGCCCCGCATACGCGAAGTAGCGCGGATGCAGATCGTACTGCGTGCCCTCGGCACGGTCCGCGGTGTAGACGTGGACCGGTAGATCGATCTCGATCCGCTCTCCGTTGCGGAAGAGCTCAACGCGCACCGCGTCGCCGGCCTGCACGGCATCGAACACGGTTCCCGCATGCACCCGGTTGCCTTGGTAGAGCACGGTGCCGTCGCTGGCGACGGCGTGGCCGTCGACCGAGAGGAGGACGTCGTCCACGCGAAGCAGCGCCTCGGTGGACGGCACATTCAGAATGTGGTCGATGCGCCCCCCCTGCCCATCGAGCTCCTCCGGCAACCCGAGATAGCGGCGGTACGCGTCGTTCTCGAGCCGGGAGAGCATGATTCCCGCGTCCGGAAAGCCGTCATAGCGTCCGTCCTCGATGTCTTCGAGCACGTGCCGCACGAGCAGAGTCGGGATGAAGTAGCCGGTGTTCTCGAGCCGGGTGCGGTTCTGGAATGCCACTCCCACCACCAGGTCGTCCTGCATCACGGGGCCACCGCTGCTTCCCGGATTGATCGCCGCATCGGTCTGCACGGCCAGGAAGGTGCGGTTGCCGATATGGGCGTAGGGCTGGCTCTCGATGCGCGATACGACCCCTCGCGTGAAGGAGATCTGATCGCCGCCGGCAGGGTACCCCACGGTGGTGACGATGGAGCGCACCTCGGGCAGCCCTCCCAGGCGCAGCGGCTCGATGCCGGCGAAGAACTCCGGATCCTCCACTTCGAGCACCGCCAGATCGGCGTCATGGGCGATGTAGCGGGCGTGGGCGACATGGGACCGGGAACGCTGGTAGCCCCGGACGAGGATCTCCTTGGCCCAGCTCACGACGTGCGCGTTGGTGAGAATTCGCTGCCCCGGGATGACGAAGCCAGTGCCCGTCGATCCGCCCACGTGGCCCGAGCGCCACGGCTCGTCCCAGTGCGGGCGCTGCTTGAAGGTGGTGATGTGCACCACGGCGGTCTCGGGCGGGGCCGCAGATACGAGAGGGGGAAAAGCCGCAATCGATGCGATTGCGAGGATGTGCCCCAGAACTCGGAGCAGGCGGCGGCATGCGGGGTGCGCGCCGCGAACACCTGCTCCGATGGCCGCCGCCTCGGAACGGAAGATGGATACAACGCGCTTCACACCCGGCTCCACGGAATGCCAAGCCGGTCGAGCTCTCCTTCGCATCCGGCTGCCGCGAGCACCCCCACCCGTCCCCGCTCCGGGTGAAGGTATCGCCGCGCCGTCTCCCGCACCGCTTCCGCGCTGGTGTCCAGCATCGCGTCGTGCCGACGCCGCACGCCTTCCGGGTCGTGGCCCTGGAGCTCGTCGAGGTAGCGTTCCAATGCCTCGATCTGGAAGACTCGGGGTCGATCGAGCTCGCGCACCGCCCGCAGGATGGCCTCTTCCAGGCGCCCGCGGGCGGGTGGACGACGGCGCAGCGACTCGCTCGCGCGATCGAAGTCGTCCAGCGTCTCCGCCAGTCGCGGATCGCGGTACGAAAACAGGCGAAGCGTCGCGCTCCGCTCACAGTAACGCGCCCCCGCACCGTACGCGCCGCCCTCTTCGCGGATCGCGCGCGTCAGCAGGTCGCCGCCGAGCAGGGCAGCGAGCACGCCGAGCGGCGCGGCATCCGGGTGGTCGGCGCCCACCGCGGGGTACACCTTTGCACAGTAGTTCACCGTTCCCCCCAGGACCCATGCCGCGGAGGGTGGCGCACGGCGCGGGCCGCACTTTCGTCCGGGGGACGCCAGCGACTCGGGAGCGGAGCGCTCGCGCCATCTCCGGCGCGGGTCGGCGGCGCCGCGTCCGTTCTCGTCGCGCACGATCTGGAGCCGGCACGGCGATGTGGCGAGGGCGCGGTGGACCCGGTGCAGCCGTTCCCGAAGCGCCTCGCCGTCCGCATCTCCCCGCGAGACGCAGGCGAGAGCTTTCGCCGCGCTCGGGCCCCGCCAGCGTTCCTCGAGCGCGTTCCAGGGGCCGAGCTGCGCCGCCGCGAGGCGCTCGGCGTGCAGGTGACCAGTACGGGCGAGCGCCGCCGTCGAACGCAGCGCGGCCCTTGCCGCGATGTCCCGCGTGCCCGAATCGAAACGGACCTCGAGATGGGCGTCCGCGAGCGCATCGATGAGCTCCGCCTCGTCCGCGGCGCGCGCCCGCGCCGACAGCATGAATACCGCTCGCGAAGCGGAATCCGGCGCCTCCGGGCATCGGCCATGTCGGGCGAGAAGCACGGGTTCGGCCGAGATGCGATCGCACACTCTAGCCAGGTGGGCCCGGGTGCGGGCAGCGTCTCGGTCGCCGTGGCCCGACTCCGGCAGAATCTCGGCGATGAGTCCCAAGTCGTCCAGACAACGGGAAGCGATCCCGTTCGCGTCGACGGCAAGGCGGACGTAGACCAGTCCGCCGGTGGCGCCGCTGCTGATCCATACCCTCGGACTGCCGCGAGAATGGGCGGTGAGAGGAACACGCGGGCGTGCCGGTCCGATTGCGTCGAGGCCGAGCCTCGGCAGCGAGGATTCACCGGCGCGCGAGCGCTGTCCCGTCCCGGGAGCGGCCTTTCCGGTGACGCCACCCGGATCGGCACAGCGCGCTGACGGGACGCTGCGTCGGAGCATTGCGCGATCCTCCTCCTCGAGACGGCGCGCCGCAGCAGGGTCGGGAATCGCGGTCACCGACACCCTCTCGGGATTCTCGACGAGCTCCCGGCGGACGAGCTCCGCGGTGTCCCGGCGCGATTGGAGCCGGTCGCGCAGGTTCGCGAGCGTCGCGGCGGCGTCGAGCGCGGCGGCAGGCTCTCCGCCGTACAAGGCGGCGGGAAGAAGCCGGACCAGGTGCTTGAGAGGGGAAGGGTAACGCCGGTCGTGCTGCTCGCGGAGTTCGCGCTCGAGCGCCGCGCTTGCGGCGTCCACATCACCACCCGCAAACCCTTCCCGGGAGGCGTGCTCGAGCGCCGCGAGCACGCGGGCCTCCAGGTCCTTCGCATCACGCGGGTCGCAACCGATCGCGCCACACTGCAACACGAGCCGACTCCGAGTCTCCTGGACACCGTTGGACGAGAGCGCCACCGCCGGGATGCCGGGCGCTTCGAGCGCGACGCGCAACGGGGCCCCTCCCTGTTCCAGGAGCAAACGGGAGAGCAGTCGGGCGCGGGCGAGCGCCTGCGGATCCGCGCTCTCGCCGAGGCGCCACGCGAGAGCCACCCCGGTTCCGCTTCGAGCGTCCGCACCCGAACCCTGGGGGGGATAACGCACCACGGATCGGGACGGCCGCACGAGCGGGGAGACCTTGACCGGCGGAGGAGGCGTGAAAGGTACGGGGAAGCGAGCCAGCACATCGTCCTGCAGCCGTTCCTGCAACCAATGCGCTTCGAAAGGGCCTGCACTCAGGAACACAGCGTTGCCGGGGTGGTAGTGCCGGCGGTGATAGCGCAACAACGCCTCGTACTCGAGAGACGGAATCCGCCAGGGATCCCCCCCCGCGTTGAAGCGGTATGCGCTCTTCGGGAACAGAGCCCGGTTCAAAGCCTGCTGGAGTTGCGCCTCGGGCTCGCCCATCGCTCCACGCATTTCGCTCAGCACGACGCCGCGACGCATCGGCACCGGCTCCCCCTCTCCCATCTCCTCGAAATTCACATGGCTGCCCTCGCGGTGAAAGTCTCGCCGGTCGAGACGGGGAAAGAAGGCGGCGTCCAGATAGACCGAAAGCAGGTTGCCGTAGTCGGCGAGGTTGCGGGTTGCGAAGTGGAAAGCGGTGCAGTCCTCTCGGGTCAACGCGTTCATCGCGGTTCCGAGGGTGCGGCCCAGCATCGCGAAGAAGGCTCGCCGGCACGGGTAGCGCTCGCTGCCGCACATCACCAGGTGCTCGAGTACGTGGGTGAGGCCGCTCGAGTCCGGGGCGGGGGTCCGGAAGGCCATGAGGAAGGCGCAGTCCTCGCCGGACGTGGCGAGATGCAGGTGCTGCGCACCGGTGGATCGATGCACGTGGCACTCGAGGTGGGCGCCCGCGGCACGGATTCGGGTGCGGCTGCCGCACTCGAAGCCCGATCCCGCGGCGCGGTCCATGCCCTCCGGGCGATTGATCATTCGGGAGCTTCAAGTTCGGACGGGGTTCGCGTCAGTGTAGCGGCGATTCCGCAGGGGGAGCCAGAGCAGGGAAGCGCGGTGGAGAGGGGATTGACATGCGCCCGGGGGACGGCCATGGTGCGCAGCGACCGTCGCGGGGCGGGGTCCGGGAGTCGCTCAGGCTCGCGGAGTTCAGGGTGAGGGTGGTACATTCCGGACTTCCGGTGTACTCTCTCCCACCCCGAGAGTCACCTGCTCGGCCAGACAGTTCCCGATTCACCTTACAAACCGGAGAGAACAACGATGTGGGTCAAGCCTGAATTCACCGAGATGCGTTTCGGCTTCGAAATCACGATGTATATCGGCAACCGCTGATAACACCACGCTGTTCAGGGGCGTCCCCGGGTTCTCCGGGCGTCCCGGACCGCAGCGGCAGTCACGCCTTGCGGCCCTTCCCCCGGTGCCCGGGCACGGCAGTGCCTTGAGCGCATCGGGGTAGTCTTTTGTCCGGCGTCCGGCCGAGGCCGCTGTGGCTGCTCGCAGAGCTGACCTACGCCTGCCCGCTGCAGTGTCCCTACTGTTCCAATCCCGTTGACTTTGCGCTCACGCGCGGGGAGCTCCGCACCGCGCAGTGGGTCGACACTTTGCGCGAGGCGCGGGCGCTCGGTGCTGCGCAGCTCGGGTTCTCCGGCGGCGAGCCTCTGGTTCGCCGCGATCTCGAGGACCTGGTCGCCGAGGCGCGGGCGCTCGGCTACTACACCAATCTCATCACCTCCTCGATCGGCATGGACGCCGGCCGGGTGAGGCGCCTCAAGGAGGCAGGCCTCGACCACATCCAGGTGAGCTTCCAGGCGAGCGATGCCGTTCTCGGCGACTACCTGGCAGGCACCGACGCCTTCGCGCACAAGGTCGAGATGGCGCGGGCGGTGAAGGCCGAGGGCTACCCGATGGTTTTGAACGTGGTCATCCATCGGCACAACATCGACCGCACCGACGCAATCCTCGACCTGGCCCTCGAGCTCGAAGCGGACTACGTGGAGCTCGCCAACACCCAGTACTACGGCTGGGCCTTTCACAACCGGCGTCAATTGCTGCCCACGCGGGAGCAGGTTCGACGCTCCGAGGCGGTCGCCAGACGCTACCGGGAGGAGCACGGGGACCGCATGAAGATCCTCTACGTCATTCCCGACTACTACGCGGACCGCCCCAAGCCCTGCATGAACGGCTGGGGACAGGTTTTTCTCAGCGTGGCGCCGGACGGCACCGCGACCCCCTGCCAGGGCGCGCGCATGCTTCCCGGCCTCGAGTTCCCCAAGGTGACCGAGCATTCGCTCGACTGGATCTGGAACGAGTCACCCGCCTTCAACCGCTATCGCGGCACGGCCTGGATGCAGGAGCCGTGCCGGAGCTGCCCGGAGCGCGACAAGGACTTCGGCGGCTGCCGTTGCCAGGCCTGGCTCGTCACCGGCGACGCATCGCGAGCGGATCCGGTGTGCGGCCTCTCGCCGGACCGCAGCGCGATCGACCGCATGGTGGAAGAGGTGAACAGCGCTCCCCCGGCGCAGGACGGCGTGGTCCCGGAGCTCCTGTTCCGCAATCCCCGCAACTCCCGGGCGCTGCACTCGTAGCGTCCGGAAGCGCACACACCGGCGCGCGCGGTCCGGCCGCCCGGCGTCGATCCAACCGGGATGCTCACAGCGAGAGCAGCAGATTGCCTCTCGGGTCCAGCGTTGCCCGCACCCCCGGTGGCACCAGGCACGTGGAGTCGTACTCCTCGACGATGAGGGGGCCGTCCGCGTCGCGTGCGAGGGCGGATCGCGCGACCACCGGGGTATCGATCCACCCGAGCGTGCGCCCGTAGTAGGCACGTCGCACGCCGGTCTTCGGGGCGCGTTCGGCAATCTGCAGACTCCTCGGTACTCGGGGCCGGTCGCTCGAGCCCCGACCGAGAACCTGAGCGGTCACCAGCTCGACCGGTTCCCCGGCGCCGGCCCGGTGCCCGTAGGTCTGCTCGTGCTCGCGCCCGAACTCTTCTGCGAGCGTTTCCAGGGCGGCCCGGTCGACGGGTCCCGCCCCGACGCGCACCTCCAGCTCGTAGATCTGCCCCCGGTAGTGGAGCATCGCGGATCGGGCAAAGCGGCGATGGTCGGCGTCGAAGCCGTCCGCTGCGAGCTGGGCATCGGCCTGCGCCTCGAGCTCCCGGTAGACGGCGCCAATCGCGTCGGCGTTCGAGCCCTGGAGCAGGCGTCGCACGGTGCGCGAGTAGTAGTGCTCGATCTCCGCGTAGAGCAGGCCGAAGGCGGAGAAGAGTCCCGCCGCTGGGGGCACGATGACCCGTTTCATCCCGAGCTCCGCCGCCATGCCCGCCGCGAAGAGGCCGCCGTTGCCGCCGAATGCGAAGAGTGTGTACTCGCGCGGGTCCCGACCCCGCTCGGAAGACACGGCGCGGATTGCGCGGATCATGCTCGCGATCGCCACTTGGCGCGCGCCCCAGGACGCATGCTCGACATCGAGCCGGAGCGGTCCGGCGATGGATTTCTCGATGGCGCGACGGCTCGCGCCGGCGTCGATGGGGAGTTCGCCCCCGCAGAGGTGGGAGGGGTTCAGGTATCCGAGCACGACGTTGGCGTCGGTCACCGTGGGAGCCTCCCCCCCGAGCCCGTAACACGCAGGCCCCGGACGCGCTCCCGCGCTCTTCGGTCCCGCCTGCATCGAGCCTCCGCCGTCGATCCACAAGATGGAGCCTCCGCCCGCGCCGACCTCCGCGAGGTCGACGGCGGGAACGTTCAGGAGATAGCCGCTGCCGGTGAGCAGGCGCGAGCCGGAGATGATTCCTCCGCCCACCGAGTATTCCCGGGTGCGGGTGTACTCGCCGCCTTCGATGAGCGAGGCCTTGGCGGTGGTCCCTCCCATGTCCAGGCTGATGACGTTCTCGATGCCCGACTGCCTGGCGACCGCTCGGGCGCCCACCACCCCCGCCGCCGGCCCCGACTCGACGATGTCGACGGGCCTCGCCGCGGCCTGTGCCGCCGGGGTAAGCCCTCCGTTCGACTGCATGATGTGCAGGGGAGCGGAGACGCCGCGGGCATCGAGCTTCTCGCGCAAGGTCTCGAGGTAGCGCTGCACGGTGGGCAGCACATAGGCGTTGACGACGGTGGTCGAGGTGCGTTCGTACTCCTTGATCTCCGGCAGCACGTCGAAACTCGTGCTGCAAGGGTGATCAGGCGCGAGCTCCGCCGCGACCTCCGCGACCAGGCGTTCATGGCGAGGGTTCGCGTACGAATTGATGAGGCACACCGCGATCGCGTCGACGCCTTCGTCGACGAGGCGGCGCAGCGCCCGTCTCGCGTCGTCCCGAGCAAGCGGACGCACCACTTCGCCCGCGGCGTTCACGCGCTCGTCGACCGTCACCCGCAGGTAACGGTCGACGAGAGGAGGCGGCTTTTCCCAGGTGAGATCGTAGAGGCGCGGCATGCGCAGGTTGCGCAACTCGAGCACGTCGCGGAATCCCCGACTGGTGACGAGCCCTACCCGCGCTCCGTTGCGTTCGAGAATCGCGTTCGACGCCACCGTGGTGCCGTGCATGATCTCGTCGACCTCGTCCGGCGCCATCCCCTGCTCGGCGAACAACGCCTCGAGCCCGTCGACGATCGCGAGCGCGTAGTTCTCGACGCTCGACGAGATCTTCTTCGACACCACCTCTCCACCGCGGTCGAGCAGCACGATGTCGGTGAACGTACCGCCGATGTCGATCCCGGCGCGGTACTCGCCGCTCACCCCCTACTGTCCCGGGTCACGAAAGGGGGCGCTGAGCAGTCGTGCCTCATGTTGCGGATGGTAGCTCGCCGCCCACCACTATCCCCTATCGGGCGCAAGCGCTTGGCCAGCGGGCCTCTGTAAAGCGACCACCCCCGGTCACGGCGCCGTCACGACGATGTCCTCGAGCTCGAAGCGCTCAAAGTCCGCTACGTTGTAAGTGAGAATCTGGTCGACGACCGCCTTCTGTGCACAACGGGCGTGCAGCGCATCGTAGATCGCTCCGCTTGGCAGTCCGAGATCCGCCACCCGTCGGAGTACATGCAGGTAGTCTTCGGAAGTGAGTGGAACGGTCTGCAGCCGCTTTCCGATGCTCTCCTCCACCAGGACTCGGGCCTGTTCCGGCAGCACGCGCGATGGCAAAGGCAGGGCCGTCAGGGTCGCGTAGCACTCCGCCAACGCGTGAGTCGAGCAACATCCCCAGTGCTCTCCGCTGCTGTGCCGTCGCAGTGCACGAAAGGAGGATTGATGATTTGCGAGCTGATCGACCACGGCCGGCACCAGTACCGACGTATCGAACAGCGTGCGCATCACTCGGCTTCGTCCGTCACGCGACGTATCCGCGCTTCACGCTCGGCGCGGATGAACTCGCCGATGTCGATGGCCGCGCGAGCACTACCATGATGCACGAGAATCCCATGCTTGCGCACCAGAGAAGCCTCGTCACCGATCCTGCGAAGCTTCAGACCGTCTCCGACCGCCTTGATCTCCAACTCCGTTCCGGCCCTGAGGTTGAAGCGATCACGGAGCGTCTTCGGCACCACCACTCTTCCCGCCCGATCAATGGTAACAATCATCCCATCATGGTATTTCCCGTGGCATTCAGCGTCAATTTTCGGTGGTGGTCCAGCGTCCTTCGCAAGGCGTCGTTCGAGCGCTTCCTCCGTGGCGGGGCACGAGTGCTCTCGTGAAGAGAAGCGCCGGCGCCATGCCGGGAAGACCCGGTACCAGCCACGGCAAGCGCCGAAGACGCGGCATCTGTACCCCGCTCACCCCCCATCATCCCAGGCGACGAAGGGCACGCCGCGGCCGGCGCGCGCCGCCCGGCGCTGCTCGCGGAGGCGGGCGGTGGCCGCTTCGTCGACCTGCCATCCCTCGGTGTCGATGATCACGCCGTACTCGCGCTCCGCCGCGGCCGGGCTCACGAGCTCGTTGCGAACGTCCTGGAGCACGCGCTGCGGCTCGCGTTCGAGCGGATCGCCCCACCCACCGCCGCCCGGCAGCACCCAGCGCACGAGGTCGCCGCGCCGGCAAGTCATGGTGACCTTGGACGGCAGGGTTCTCGCCTCGCCTCCGGGATTGAGCACGACCTCGCCGGGCGCACCGGGCTTGCCGCCGTAGAGCCCGTAGGGGCGGTGGGTCTGGCGGTCCGAGCGCACCTGGACCACCGCCTCCTCTTCGCTCATGCGGTAGTCGCGGTAGAAGGGCGCGCCGCCCCGGTAGCGGCCGGCGCCGCAGGCGTCGGTGACGAGCTCGTTGCCGAGGATCTCGACCGGGTTTTCGAGCTCCGAGACCTCGGCCGACTGCGCGGCCATGTTGGCGAGCAGGTTCGAGTTGCCTTCCAGTCCGTCCGAGAAAGGGCGGCCGCCCCAGGTGCCGCAAGTGAAGTCGACATAGATGAAGGGACTCCGGTCGGCGCGGTAGCCACCCACCGAGATGCCGACGTTACCGCCGTCGGAGGCCGCGCAGACTTTGTCCGGCGCCATCTTCGCCAGCGCTCCGAACGCGCAGTCGAGCATGCGGAATCCGGTGAGCCCGCGCGCCGCGCAGGCTCCGGGAAGCTCCATGTTCGCGATGGATCCCGGCGGCGCATTCACTTCGACCGCCCGGAAAGTGCCGTCGTTGTTCGGGATGTCAGGAGGAAGGATCGAGCGGATGGCGGTGAAGGAGGTCGCGCGGGTGACGGAGAGGGTAGCGTTGATCGCGCCCCGGACCTGGAGCGAGCTGCCGCTCCAGTCGAAGGCGATGCGCCCGCCGAGCTTCCGCACGGTGACGAATAGCCTAATGGGCTGCCCGAAATCGACGCCATCGTCGTCGATCCAGTCCTCGAAGTCGTACTCACCGTCCGGGAAGGGGCGAAGCGCCGCTCGAGTCATGCGCTCGGTGTAGTCGAGCATCTCGCGCATCATCGCCCGCACCGCGTCGAAGCCGTAGCGGGCGACCTGGGCGCGGATCTCCCGCTCGCCGATCTCGCAGGCCGCAAGCTGCGCGCGCAGATCCCCGAACACCTGTACGGGAACCCGCACGTTGCGCTCGATCATCCGCCACAGGGTATCGTTGGGCACACCGCCGTCCACGAGCTTCACGGGCGGGATGCGCAGCCCCTCCTGGTAGATCTCGGTCGAGTCCGCCGCGTTCGAACCGGGCACCCGCCCGCCGATGTCGGTCTGGTGCGCGGTGCAGCACGCAAAGCCGGCCCGCTCGCCATCCACGAACACCGGCTTGAACATGAAGATGTCCGGCAGGTGCATTCCGCCCTCGAAGGGATCGTTCAGCACGTAGACGTCGCCTTCGCGCATGTCCGACCCGTATCGGGAGAGCACCGCGGCGAGCGCGGTGCGCACCGAGCCGAGGTGCATCGGAAGGGTGAGGCCCTGGGCGACCACCTCGCCGCGTGAATCGGCGATCGAGGTGGAGAAGTCCATGTTGTCGCGCAGCACCCCGGAATAAGTGGTACGGCACACGGTCACCGCCATCTCGTCGGCGGCCGCGAAGAGCGCGCTCTTGAACAGCTCGAAGTCGATGCGATCGAAACCGGGGGACATGGAACGGCTCCGGTGCACGGGCGCAGGTTCGTGCACGATGATACGCTGCCGCCTTCCGAGCGTCGGCGCCTGCTCGCTCGGGCGTCGCTCTTCCTGAGCCCGCCCCCGCAGTGGCAATCCACGCTCACGAAGCACCGGGGAGCGTGTACCCGCGGCTCATGTCCACAGACTCGGTCGGAAGTGTGCCGTCCGAGCCGCGGCCCGGGAGGAGCGGCGCTCAGCCGTCGAGCGACATGCCGTCCCGGGCGACCTCCCAACCTTGCGCGGCGAGCGCCTGTCGTTCCTCGCTGTCGTCCAGCAGCACCGGGTTGGTGGTGTTGATGTGGATGAAGACCTTGCGCCGGACCCCGAGGGGCGCAAAGGCGGCCAGGGTGCCGTCCTCCCCCGAGATACTCATGTGCCCCATGCGCCGTCCCGTCTTCACTCCCACCCTGCCTCGGATCATCTCGTCGTCGGTCCACAAGGTCCCGTCGAAGAGCACGAGCTCCGCACCCGTGAGGCGAGCGGCGAGCGCTTCGGTCATCCGCGCGCAGGCCGGTATGTAGAAGAGCCGGGTCGCGCCACCGGCGTCGCGCACCTCGAGGGCAATGGTGTCCTCCTCGACAGATCCGAAATCCGGTCCCTTGCTCTCGTCTTCGAGCCACAGCGCGACCTTGCCCGGCACCGCGAAGGGCACCACCTCGACGCCGGTCCCCTCTCCGTCGTGGCGCAGGACCGGGAGCGGCTCTTCCAGGCGCATGGGCCCGCGGGTCACGAAACGCGGGTTCAATACGTTGAAGACCGGGTTCGCTTCGAGCACCGAGAGCACGCGCTCGGTCGCGTAGAGGCGAAGCGGCTGCGACTCGCGCAGATTGAGCAGGCCGGCAATGTGATCGACATCGGCATTGGTGAGCACCACCGCCTTGATGGGGCTGTGCCGCAGTCCTTCATTCGGATGGAGGAAGGGGTTGTCGCCAATCTGCTGGCGGAGATCCGGGGACGCGTTGCAGATGACCCAGTCCTCGCCGTTGGCGCTGAGCGCGATGGAGGACTGCGTCCTCGGCCGTGCGGCAGGGTCGCCCGAACGCGCACGGCGGCTGTTCGGGTGATTGCAGTTCCACTGGGGATAGCCGCCGCCCGCACCGGCTCCAAGGACCCGGATCTTCACGAGCGGGACCCAATCCGGCGCAACCGGAAGCAAGCCCGCCGATTCCCGCCAGCACCGACGTTGCCAATCTCTCTCTCTATTCGTGGATTCCCGCTTCCGCGGGAATGACGGCCGGTGGCGTCTGGCATTGTCTCCGTCATTCCCGCGGAAGCGGGAATCCACGAATCACGAACAGTCTTCATCAATGTTGCGTGAGATTTCGAGGATGACAGGCCAACCACTCGATGCCGTGTGCCGGCCGCAGCGGTCCGGCGCGCGGTGACCACAGTACCGTACTCATCATGTGGCATCGGCGGGCACGAAGGCGCCGGGAGGCGGGAGACCGGGTTCGACGTACGCGAAATGGAGCGCGTCGAGCTGCGACCACAGCACCGCAGTCTTGAACAGGAGCGCATCGCATACCGTCTCGCGCAGTGCCGGGGTGGTGGCGTGGCGCTTCACGTAGTCGAGCGCGAAGTCGGCGTCGCGCGGGGCCTGCGTGAGGCGGTCGCTGAAGTAGGTCAGCGTATCCTCGTCGATGAAGTCGTAGCGTGAGAGCATCGCGCTCGTGCGCTCGCCGATGATCGCGGGGGCGAAGAGCTCGGTGAGCGACGAGGCGATCGCTTCCAGGAGCGGGCGCTCGCGCACGAAGTTGACGTAGGCGTCCACCGCGAAGCGGGTGGCGGGGAGCACCCCCTGTTCTCCAAGAACATCCTCACGGTCGAGCCCCAGGCGCTCGCAGAGGTGCAGCCACTTCGCCACCCCGCCCTGCCCTTCCCGGGTGCCGTCGTGATCGACCACCCGCTGCGACCACTCGCGGCGCAGGTCCGCGTCGACAACCCGGGACATGAGCGCGGAGTCCTTGATGGGAATTCGGCTCTGGTAGTAGTAGCGGTTGAGCGCCCAGGCCTGGAGCTGCCCGCGGGTGAGGCGGCCTTCACGCATCAGCACGTGGAAAGGGTGCTTGTCGTGATAGCGCTCGGCGCCGATCTCGCACAGCCGTGCCTCCAGCGCTTCGGGTGAATCGAGTCTCACCGTTGCCTTGCCTCCCCGTCGTTTCGCCGCGAATCGACTTTCCGCTGCACCTTCGCTCCGTCCTGCCGGCCGCACCTGACCCGGCCTCACTTCGCAAGCCTCACTCTCCAAACGCCACGGGATCGGCCGCAGCATGCGCCACGCGTCTTCCGGCAGCGGTACATGAGGGTATGATGGAATGCCATCATCGGCAAAGGGGAAATGTCACGATGAGCACGCGCAGGGCGTCGCTCTTCGGGTGGACTCTCGCGGCGGCGCTGAGCCTCCCGAGCCTGGCGGGCGCCGGAGACTCCCGAGTACGGGTCGGGGTGCTGGAGTTCGGCACCGTGAACTGGGAGCTCGACGTGATCGCCACCCACGGTCTCGCCGAACGCGAGGGGGTCGACCTCGAAGTGGTGGGGCTCGGCGGCAAGCGGGCCACCGCGGTGGCGCTCCAGGGTGGCGCCGCCGACATCATCGTCACCGACTGGATCTGGGTCTCCCGGCAGCGTGCCGAAGGCCGGGACTACACCTTCGTGCCCTACTCGCTGAGTGTCGGCGGCCTGATGGTGCGCCCCGATGCCGGCATCGCGGAGCTTTCCGATCTGCGAGACAAGAAAGTAGGCATCGCCGGCGGTCCCGTGGACAAGAGCTGGCTGCTCCTCCAGGCCTACGCCAGGAGCCGGGGCATCGATCTCGCGGAGTCGATGGAGCCGACCTTCGGCGCGCCCCCTCTACTCAACGAGCTCATCCAGCGCGGCGACCTGCCCGCGGTGCTCAACTTCTGGCACTACAACGCGCGCCTCGCCGCAGCGGGAATGCAGGAGCTCGTTTCCGTGCGCGAGATTCTGCCCGCACTGGGGATCGAGCAGCCGATTCCGCTGCTTGGCTGGGTCTTCAACCGAGGCTGGGCAGAGAAGAACCGTGAGGCGCTCGACGGCTTCCTGCGCGCCTCCTACGCCGCGAAACACCTCCTGCTCGGGTCCGACGCGGAGTGGGAACGGCTGCAACCCCGGATGAAGGTCTCGGACCCCGCGACGGCGACCGCGCTGCGCGACGCCTGGAGGGCCGGCGTGCCGCGAAGCTTCGACGAGTCGGATCGCGAGGCCGCAGCCCGGACCTTCGCCATCCTCGCGCGCGAAGGGGGCGAGGAGCTCGTCGGCTCGAGCGAGGCCCTGGCTCCCGGCACTTTCTGGACCGAGTTCGATCTGCCGGGGTGACCGGGCCAGCGCCGCGACGTCCGCTGCCCGGGCTGCGCAGCCTCTCCCTCCTCGGCTTCGTGGCGTTGTGGCAGCTCGCCGCGTGGGTGGCGGCGAGCGACCTGCTTCCCACTCCCGCCGCGGTGCTTACAAGCCTGTGGGGCCACGCGAAGAGCGGCGAGCTCGGCTATCACCTCGAGGTCACGCTCGCCCGGGTCGCGGTGAGCTTCCTCATCGCGATGGCGGTGGGCACCGCCATCGGCATCCTGATGGGGCGCTCCCGGCGCCTCGACATGACGCTCGACGGCGTGCTCGTCCTCGGCCTCAACATTCCCGCGCTCGTCACCATCATTCTCTGCTACGTCTGGTTTGGACTCACCGAGGTGGCGGCGATCCTCGCGGTCTCCGTCAACAAGATTCCGACGGTGGTGGTGACGGTGCGCGAGGGGGCGAAGGCGGTGGACCGCGGCCTGATGGAAGTCGCGAAGGTGTACCGGGTGGGCAAGCTCACCACGTTGTTCAAGGTGTACCTGCCGCAGCTCTACCCCTACCTGATGGCGGCGGCGCGCTCCGGGCTCGCTCTCATCTGGAAGATCGTGCTCGTGGTGGAGCTGCTCGGGCGCAGCAACGGGGTGGGTTTCCAGCTCGGCAACTATTTCCACTTCTTCGACATCGAGAGCATCCTCGCGTACACGCTCGCTTTCGCCGCGGTCATCATGCTGGTGGAAGCGGTCGGAATGCGGCCGCTGGAACGGAGGTTCACCCGCTGGCGAACCTGACGCACCCAGGCCCGGCGCGCCTTGGCGCTATGATGGCGGCGTCGCGGCCCGGCCCGGACGCTATGGATTCGGCACACACGCATGCGAGAGCGGACCACGATGGCGGGCTGCGGGTCGCGATTGCGCGCAAAGCCTTCGAAAAGCCGCCGAACCTAGTGCTCGAAGGCATCGAGTTCCGAGTTGCGCCCGGGGAGTTCGTGGCCATCGTGGGACCCTCCGGAGCCGGAAAGAGCACGCTGCTCAACATCGTGGCCGGACTCGACCGACATTACGAGGGCAAAGTGGGGTCCTCCGGCCCATCGAAAGCCGGCGAATGGGAACCGCGAATCGGCTACGTGTTCCAGGCCCCGCGTCTCATGCCCTGGCTCAGCGCGCTCGATAACGTGCGCCTCGTGCTGCCTCCCGACTCCGCGAGTGCCGACGCCGCGCAGGAAGTCCTGCGGGAGGTGGGGCTCGAGGGCTACGAGCACGCTTACCCCGGACAGCTCTCCGGCGGCATGCAGCGACGGGTGGCGCTCGCCCGCGCCTTCGGCGTGAATCCGGCGCTGTTGCTCATGGACGAGCCTTTCGGCTCACTCGACGAGCCGCTCGCGTGGCGCCTGCGCGAGCATCTGCAATCGTTGTGGCTTCACCGGCGCTCGATGGTGCTCTTCGTTACCCACAACCTCGAAGAAGCGTTGTCCCTCGCCGATCGGGTGCTCTTCCTGTCCCCGCGTCCTGCCCGGGTGGTGTGGGAACAGGTAGTGGACCTGCCCCGTCCGCGCGGCCGCGACGACCCGGGAGTGGAGCGCCTGCGAAGTGAACTGCTCGCCCGCCACCCCGATCTGCTCGCCGGACGAACAGTCGAGGGAGAGGTCAGATGACTTACGGGAACTTCCATCCAAGCGGGCGTGGGGAGCCATGAGCAGGAAGGAGCTACCGGCGCTAGAGGTCCAGGAGCTCAGCAAGTCCTACGGGCCGCTCAAGGCGCTCGACGAAGTGAGCCTGAGCGTAGGGGGCGGGGAGTTCGTCGGCCTGCTCGGACCAAACGGCGCGGGCAAGACGACCCTGTTCCAGATCCTGAGCGGCCTCTTCGTTGCTGATGCGGGGAGCGTCATGGTGCTCGGCCATGACATCCGATACTCCGCGACCGCGGCGCTCGCCGGCATCGGCGTCGTGTTCCAGCAGCCCACACTGGACCTCGATCTCTCCGCGCGCGCCAACCTGCGCTTCAACGCGAGGCTCCACGGCATGTCCCGCGCCCGGCGCCGCCAACGGATTGAGGCCGAGCTCGAGCGGCTTGGATTGACGGAGCGGGCGGGCGCCCTCGCCCGTACCCTGAGCGGCGGCAACCGGCGCCGGCTCGAGCTCGCCCGCGCGCTCGTCCACGAGCCGAGCGTCCTGCTCATGGACGAGCCTACCGTCGGGCTCGATCCCGCCTCGCGCCGCGACCTCCTCGACTATGTCCACGCGCTCTGCGCGGAACGCTCGGTCGGGGTGCTCTGGGCCACCCACCTCGTGGACGAGGTGGAGGGGGCGGATCGCCTCGTCATCCTGCATCGCGGCCGGATCCTCGAAAGCGGCCCCCCCGGAGACATCGTCGCCCGCAACGGGGCGCCGGACCTGGGAGAGGCATTCCTCGCGATGACCTCGAGGAAGCCGGACCCGGCGCCTTGATGCCCGGTTGGGCACGGAAAGCGTCAGCGCCTGGAGAGCTGCCGATACACGTCATCGTCGTTGCGTTTGCCGGCAACGAGGATCAGTGCTTTTTGCCTGTTTCAGCCGCCCAAGCAATCCTTCCACGTGGGCCGACGCTCTTGTTCTTTGCCCATGGGCGCAAGTGAGGATAGATTTCCGTACCGATTGGCTCAACTGAGAGTGTCCACGGTGCTCGTGAATCCGGGGACGGGCGCCCTCCGACCATCTTCACCGAGGAGGAGAACATGAACATCATGCGCACACCGCTCGCGATGCTCGGAGCGGCGGTTCTGTGGGCTACCGCCCCCGCGGGATGGGCCGCGGGCACCGGGTATCTGTTCGTGAGCAGCGAGAAGGACCACGCGATCAGCGTGCTCGACGGGGAGAGCTACGAGCTGATCACGCAGATCCGCACCGCGGCCCGTCCCCGTCATCTCGCGTTCAACCCCGACCGCACCCGGCTCTACGCCGCCTGCGGTGACGGCAACGCCATCGACATCATCGACGTCGCGAGCCTCGAGCTCGTCGATCGCATCGGACCCATCGACGATCCGGAGGCCTTCGACTTCAGCCCGGACGGCGAGACCATGTACATCTCGCTCGAGGACGACGCGAAGCTCGGCATCCTGAACCTGCGCGAGTACTTCGAGGGCCGTGAAGAGAAGCCGGAGCTCACCGTCGCCGAAGTCTCGGAAGTCCGCGAGGAGGATGACGATGATGATGATGATGATGACGACGAGGAGGAGGAGGACGAAGAGGAGGAAGGCGAGGACGATGACGAAGAGGGTGAGGACGACGACAACGGCGAGATGATCGAGGGGATGTCCACCGTCGAGGTCGGCGCGGAGCCCGAGGGCATTCTGGTGAGCCCGGACGGAGAGACGGTGTTCGTGACTTCCGAGGTCGCCAACATGGTCCATGTCGTCGACGCCGAATCGGAATCGATCCGCGCGAACATCGTGGCCGGCAATCGTCCCCGTCGCTTCGCGGTACCCGGAGGCGGAGACATGCTCTGGGTCACCAACGAGCTCTCCGGATCGGTCAGCATCATCGATCTCGGCGCGATGGAAGTGAGCGCGACCATCGAGTTCCTGCCGCCGGGGTTCCGTCCCGAGGACGTGACTCCGGTCGGAATCACCACGACCGCGGACGGCGGCACCGCCTTCGTCGCGTTGGGACGGGCCAATCACGTGGCGGTGGTCGACGTGGCCTCCGGCGAAGTGGAGGACTACATCCTGGTCGGAAGCCGGGCCTGGAACACCACCCTCAACCGGGACGAATCCGTCCTCTACGTGGCCAACGGCCTGAGCGACGACATTTCGATCATCGACGTCGCGGACCGCAAGGTCGTCAAGTCGGTCCCGGTGGGGCGGGTCCCCTATGCGGTTCTGGTCGACGACTGAGGAGAAAGTGCGGCGCACATTGGGCATCGCGTTCGGGCTGGCGCTCGCGCTGACCTTCGCCGCCGCCCCCTCCGCCGGCGTGACGGCGGACGAGCTGGTCATCGGGTACGTCGCGCTCAAGAAGGACCCCCGCTACACCCGCAAGAGGACCTACGCGCGTTTCCTCACCCAGCCCCTTGGCCGCCCCTACGTCGCGGCCAAGGTCGCGATCGAGGAATCGAAGTTTCTCGGTGCCGCGCTCGGGGTCGAGTTCAAGCTGAAACGCAAGCGGACGAAGAGCGAAAAGAAGCTCGCCGCTGCGGCCCTGAAGCTGGCCGATGCCGGCGTGCACTACCTGCTCATCGACGCTCCGGCGCCGCTGGTGGACGAAGTGGCGCGGGCCACGGCAGGGCGGGACCTGCTCCTGTTCAACGTCTCGGCGCACGACGACGTGCTCCGGGAGGAGCAGTGCCAGCCCCACCTGCTGCACGTCATCCCCAGCTATGCGATGCTCACCGACGCCCTGGTCCAGTACCTGGTGTCGAAGAAGTGGCGCAAGGTCCTGGTGCTCGCCGGGCCGCTCCCGGAAGACGAAAAGTTGACCGCGGCCTTCGAGCGATCCGCCCGGCGCTTCGGTGTCGAGATCGTGGAGCAGCGCCCCTTCGTGCTCAGCAACGATCCGCGGGAGCGGGAGAAGAACAACGTCGCCCTGCTCACCGCGGGCGCCGAGTACGACGTGGTGTTCATCGCGGACACCGACGGAGAGTTCGCCCGCGGCGCCCCCTACCACACGGTGCTGCCCCGCCCCGTGGTGGGCACGGAGGGGCTTGCGGCAGCGGCCTGGCACTGGTCGTGGGAGCGCCACGGTGCGCCGCAACTGGAGAATCGTTTCGAGAAGAAGGCGAAGCGCCCCATGCGAGGCGTGGACTGGGCGGCATGGATGGCGGTCAAGGCGGTGGTCGAGGCGTTGCTGCGCACCGACAATGCAGATTTCGCGACGGTGCGCGACTACCTACTCGGCGACGAGATCGTGCTGGACGGGTTCAAGGGCAACCGGCTGAACTTCCGGCCGTGGAACCGGCAGTTGCGCCAGCCCCTCCTGCTCGTCACCCACAACTGGGTGGTGGAGCGGGCGCCGCTGCGGGGCTTCCTGCACCAGACCAACAACCTGGACACTCTGGGCTTCGATGAACGCGACAGCCGCTGCGAACTCTGAGCCCAGCGCGCGGCACGGCCGGCTGAGTCCGGGAACGACGGGAGAGCACCGATGACCCCCGCCCACGCGATGCGCGCCCTGATCGCGGTGAGCGGACGCGAGATGTTCAAGTTCGCCCGCCAGCGGGGACGACTCTTCTCCGCGCTGGTGCGCCCCACCCTGTGGCTGGTGGTGTTCGCGGTCGGGTTCCAGAACGTGTTCGGGGTCTCGATCATCCCGCCCTACCAGACCTACATCGAGTACCAGGAGTACATCGTCCCCGGCCTCGTGAGCATGGTGCTGCTCTTCAACGGCATGCAGTCCTCGCTCGCGATGGTCTACGACCGGGAGATGGGCATGATGCGCCTGCTCCTCACCGCGCCCCTGCCGCGCTGGTACCTGCTCCTGTGCAAGCTGGTGGCGGGCACCGTGCTCTCGGTGCTGCAGGTCTATGCCTTCCTCATCGTGGTCGCGCTCTTCGGCGTCGACGTGCCCCTGCTGGGATGGATCTACGCGCTTCCCGCGATCGCGCTCGGGGGGATGATGCTGGGCGCCACTGGTCTCCTGCTCTCGGTCTACATCCGGCAGCTCGAGAACTTCGCGGGCACCATGAACTTCGTCATCTTCCCGATGTTCTTCATCTCGTCCGCGCTCTACCCCCTGTGGAAGCTCCGTGAGGCGGGAGCGGAGGCGGTGTACCTCGCCGCGCAGTGGAATCCCTTCACCTACGTGGTGGAATCGGTGCGCTTCTCGCTCTACGGTGAGCCTCACCCGCTCGCGTTCGCGGTCGTCGCGGCGACGCTGGTGCTGGTCTTCGTGCTCGCGGTGATCGGCTACGACCCGCAGCGCGGACTAGTGCGACGGGTCCAGCGCCCCGCCTGAGCGCAGCCTCGGCCCACGCTACGTCGCGGCGCGAGCGCCGCGCACTACAAGGCGTCAGGCCAGGGAGTGGCGCTTCAGTTCTGGACGACCGACGAGTCTGCGCTCTCGCTCCGGGCCAGCATCTCGGACTCGGACAGGTGCCAGGACCGGGCGAAGACCTGCTCCTTGCTGTCGACCACCTTCACCGAGAGCTCACCGGGTCCATCGGGCACGTAGTGGAAGTGGATGCTCGGATCCTCGCTGAGCGAGATGTCGGACTCCACCGTGAGGACCGGCTCATCCGCGTAGCGCACCTCGATGTTGTTCACGAAGTAGGCCGGCACATAGCGGCGGGTCATCTGGTCCATCTGCATCCCGGTATGGTTCGGGTGACTGATGAGAATCTGCGCGCGGTTCAGCTCGCCCGGCACCAGCTCCTCGCCCGGGCGCAGCTTCATCTTGCCGAGGCGGGCCAGCGCCTCGTCCGGGTCCTTGCCCGCGGGCGCGGAGCACCCACCCGAGGCCTTGACGAAGCGCTTGGTCATGAAGAGCTCGCCGTCGTTGGTCTCCGCAATCGCGCGGATGTAGGTGTACGAGTTCACGCGGACGCGCGTGCTGAAGGATGCGAGGCCGCTCGCGGGAGTGAAGTGGAAGCGGCCGGCCATCGGCAGCGGGTTCTCGTCGATGAGGAGCGTGATGGTCTTGATGTAGCGTTCCTCGCTCTGGGGAAACGCGGCGTCGAGGCTGATGGGGACGAGCGCGGCGTCGTGCGCCCGGTACGGCGCCTCGATGCTCAGGATCTCGCTGCCGTCCTGGATGGAGCGCTCCTCGAAGAGCAGATCGCGCATCGCCTCCCAGCGACTCTCATCCACATCTTTCGCCGCGACCGGGGTGGCGAGCAGAATCGCGAGGGCAGCGGAGAGTACCGGAACGGCTCTCATGGGTCTGTTCCTCCCCTGGGACTGACTCTCCACTCTAGCACGAGGCACAGGGATGCGCGATGGCGACGACATCCTGCCCCAGGAGTACTTGACGCTGGCCGAACTCATGCTTCCAACGCGACCTGCACGGTCTCGGGTGGATTCCCGTTTGCACGGGAATGACGAATTGTGGCACCCGGTTGGGTTTCCGTCATTCCATATGATGTGCGGGAAACCACGCGAAACAACGAGTCGAGGCAGGTGCCGTGGGAACGTGAAATGCCACTGAATCCAGCCGATGGCCGCTCCTGGCCCACGGATTTCCTGCTTCCGGCTCGATAGCCGTCGGACCTTCGATTGGCGCCGGGCCTCCCCCGCCTCACCTCCCCGAACCGGGACCCTCCCACAGGACGAGACGCCGCGGGGACGAAGTGCCGGCACGCGGCAGATGCGCCGCTGACCGCCCGGCTTCTACTCCCACTCGAGCTCGGTGAAGCTGGCCGTCACGTTGCGCGGATGACTCCACTCGAACCCGATCCACCGCCCGCGTTCCTCGCGAGCCGTACGCGCGATCGCCGACTCGATACTGCCTCCCTCGGCGATCTCCCGCCGCACATCGCGCAGCAACGCCTGCAGGTAGCGCTCCTGGGCGTCGAGCGCCTCGGGCCAGGATGCGCTGGCAGGACCGTGTCCGGGAACCACGCGGGCCGCGGGTATCCGGCGCAGCTCCGCCATGACCGCCAACCAGCCCTTCAGGCTGCCGTCCACCACCGGCAGTCGATCGACGAAGAGCAGGTCGCCCGCGAACAGAGTACCGGTGCGCAGATCGTGCACGCTCAGGTCGCTGTCGGTGTGGGCGGTGCGCCAGGCGTTCAGCACCAGGATCCGATCGCCGAGATCGATCCGGGTTTCGTCCCGAACCTCGATATCCGGTTCCACGACCCGAGTCCCCTCGAAGGTCGGACCGATGAGGCGCTCGAACGCCTCCAGGTAGAAGGGAGCGCGCAGAGCGAGCGCACGTCCGAGCTTGTGGTGGCCGGCAAACGCGGTGTCGCCGTCGTCGAAGGCCGCATTGCCGAAGGCGTGATCGGGGTGCGCGTGGGTGTTGAGCACATAGGCGATGGGAAGGTCGGTGAGCGCCTCGACGCTCGCGCGCAGGCGCCGGCCGAAAGCGAGGCTGCCCCCGCTGTCGATGAGCGCGACCGACTTCCCCCCGATGACCACGCCGGCGTTGCCGAACCCTCCCAGGTTCTCGGTAGTCGCATCCTCGTGGGGGCCGACGTAGACGTGGACCCCCTCCGCCACCTCGACCAGCTCGAGGGGCGCGACATCCGCTCCTGCCCCGGAAGTGAGCGAGAGGCAGGCGGCAAGCGCAATCCCCCGCCACCGATCGCTTTCATGGAACATCCCCTGCCACCTCGGCTCCGGTGGATTCCCGCTAATCAAGGGAATGACGGGAACAGACGACTCGAACGCGCGTGCTGCCCCGATGTTCCTCGAGCGACAGCGGCGACACGTCCCCTGGCCATGGCAGGCTTCCGGTCAGGGGGCCCATCAGCCTCGTCCGGCCGAATGCCACCGAATCTGCGCCTCGCCCCCCGGCTTGCGCAACGGCACCGCCACCACCGCACCAGGACCGATGCGGCATGGATTGGTGAGCCCTGGAGTGCTGCTCTACCATCACCGGCCATGATATCCGCATTGAATCTTCCACAGCGCACGCTTCGATCCGACTACGAGTGGTCGTCCGTCATGGATGGGGAGGACGAGCCCCGATACCGCCGTCCCGCCTGCGCCCTGCGTTCCGCCTCGCCGGGCTCGGAGCCGGCACGATCCTGCGCTCGTCCTGGTGCGCGCCTCGTTCTCACCCTGGGATTGACGCTGGGCGCAATCGGGATTCCGGGCGTTCTTGCAGCGTTTGAACTCGGCGCGGAATGCGTAGCCGAGGAGCCGTCAGGCTACCGCATGTCCGACTTCCGCGCGCCCGTGCCCTGTACCCTCGACGGCGCATGGGTGGTGTCCACCGAAGACCTGCAGCGATTGATCGCGGAGCAGCCCCCGGTGCTCATCGACGTGCTTCCCTCTCCCCGCCGCCCCGAGGGCCTCTCGGAGGACGCGCTATGGCAGCCCCCCGCCCGGAGGAACATACCCGGCACCGTGTGGCTCCCGAACACCGGGTTCGGCGAGCTCCCGGTCGAGGAGGAGGCATACCTGCGTGCGAATCTCGAACGCGTGACCCAAGACGATCCCTCGCGCCGCATCGTCTTCTACTGCCTCGCAGACTGCTGGATGTCGTGGAATGCAGCGCGCCGGGCACTCGAGTGGGGCTACACCTCGGTGGTCTGGTATCCCTTCGGCAGCGACAGCTGGGCCGCCGAGGGCCTGCCGCTCGCTGAATCGACTCCGGTACCGAGAGAGGCCGGTCAGTAGCAAGCGGCGCGAGCGCGATGGGCGGTCGCACTCTCAACTACTACGCACCATCGAGAAGACGTTCCATCAGGATGTTGTCCAGCAGGTAAGTGGTGGCGCGCCGCCATGAGCGTTCGGTATTGCCGCGCAGGTCCACGAAGGCGTGGCCGACGGGAACTCCGCTCTCGACATCGAGGACGACCACGTTGAGGTTGACGATCAGATAGCTGACTATCTGTATCCAACCCACCGCCACCCAGTCGGCTCCGAGCGCCCGGGCGATGGTCCGCTCGCAGCCGTTGCACTGGTGCAGGTACTGGCCGGGATCGGCGGCAAGGATCGCGGAGCGGGTGGCATCGGCGGGCACCGCATCGAAGCCTTCCGCACGCAGCCCTTCGCGGATCAGCTCCGCGACCATGTCGAGACGTTGACGCTCCTCGGGAGTGGTGCGCCCGGCGTCCGGCAGGTAGTCCGCCTTCATCAGCTCGATGTCGAGCACCGCGACGCGAGTGGCGGCTCGCTCCGCCGACAGGGCCGGTGCACACGAGACCGCTAGCGACAGCGCCACCGCCAACAGACGGGTCACGCCAGGAATCCGGGCGCGCGATATCCAACCTCGCGGCGGCGGCGGCGGGCGGGGCTTCCTGACAATCGAACGGGCATTCGTTAGCATCGGGGGCCGGCTCCACCGGAGTATCGCAAGATGAAGCAGTTGCTCATGGCGGCGGCGAGCTTGTCATTGTACGCCGGGACCGCATCGGCAAATGACTTCCCGACCCAGGCGCGGGTCGAGTACGTCATCGCCTGCATGAATGAGCGAGGGGAGCAGAGTTACGACACCCTCTATCCCTGCGTGTGCATCGTGGATCGGATCGCGTCCAGCATGTCCTACCGGGAGTATGTCGAGGCGGAGACGCTCACCTTCCTCTTCAGCACTCCGGGTGAGAAGGGCGGGGTGTTCCGGGACGCTGCTCCGTCTTCCAGGAAACGCATCAAGGCGTTGAAGGCCCTGCGCGAGGAGTCGGAAGCCGCGTGTCATGTATCCCGGGTCGCGAGCAGTCAGTAGCCGTCGACTCGGCTCGCTCGCATCGACATTCGGTCGCCCCATGCTGCCCCGGGTCGGGATGGCGGGCGGCGTGCACATGAGGGCCGGTGCCCGGTCGGAGCGCCTCGTGCTCCATCCTGGCGGAAGCCCCACCAGGGATTGACGGCGGGGTCTCGATTGAGTGATCCGGTCCCCTGCCCGGTACATCGTCCGGCGCTGCGGGAGACTTCAACTCTCGGCGCACATGTTGTGGCGGCCCGCGTCTCGGCAGGGTACTTCACGCTGGCCTCTCGGAGGCTTCGCTTTTCCGGTGAAACGACGTATGCTAGCGAGCGGTGCGCTCTCGAATTCATACGCCCAAACTGCCGAATCACAGCGAAAACTGCATGTCTTTCAGTCACTTGAAGCACAGTTCGGTCACCTCACCAACACGAGCAACGGAGAAGAAGATGATCAAGAAGCTACTTCCACTCGTTGGCTCCATCGCCGTGGGTGCGGCGATAGGGGTTCCGGGGGTCGCCTCGGCCAACGATGAATTGATGGCGTTGTCCGCAGACGCCAACAACTGGGTGATGTGGGGCAGGACCTACGACGGTTCCCGCTACAGCCCTCTCAATCAGATCAACAAGGAGAACGCCGGCAACCTGCAGGTCGCCTGGACCTTCTCCACCGGGGTTCTGCGCGGACACGAAGGCGGGCCCCTGGTAATCGGTGACACCATGTGGGTGCATACCCCGGTGCCGAACAAGGTGTTCTCGATCAACCTCAACGATCAGACCATCAACTGGATGTACGTACCCAAGCAGGATGAGGCGGTGACCGTACCCGTCATGTGCTGCGACACGGTGTACCGGGGCCTCGCGTATGCCGAAGGCAAGATCTTCCTGCAGCAGGCGGACACCACCCTGGTCGCGCTCGACGCGATGACCGGTGAAGTCATCTGGAAGGCCGTGAACGGCGATCCGACCATCGGCGAGACCAACACCAACTCCCCCATCGTGGTCGGAGACAAGGTGTACACGGGTATCAGCGGAGGCGAGTTCGGGGTACGCGGCTTCCTCGCCGCCTACAACATCAACGACGGCAGCCTGGTATGGAAGGGTTACAGCACCGGTCCCGACGAAGAGATGCTGATCGACCCCGAGATGACCACCTCGATGCTGAAGCCGGTCGGCCCGAACTCGAGCCTCGACTCGTGGAAGGGCGACCAGTGGAAGATCGGCGGAGGCACGACCTGGGGTTGGTTCACCTATGACCCCGATCTGAATCTCATTTACTACGGCACCGGCAACCCCAGCACCTGGAACCCCGTGGTGCGCCCCGGCGACAACAAGTGGTCGATGACCCTCTTCGCACGCGATGCGGATACCGGAATGGCGCGCTGGGTTTACCAGATGACGCCTCACGACGAGTGGGACTATGACGGCGTCAACGAGAGCATCCTCGCCGACATCGAGATCGACGGCCAGATGCGCAAGGTGCTCGTGCACTTCGACCGCAACGGTTTCGGTTACACCCTCGACCGGGTGACCGGTGAGCTGCTGGTGGCGGAGAAGTACGATCCTGCCGTCAACTGGGCGACCCACGTCGACATGGAGACGGGGCGGCCCTCGGTCGTGGCGCGCTACAGCACCCGCTGGCACGGTGAGGACGTCAACACCACCGACGTCTGCCCGGCCGCGCTCGGCAGCAAGGACCAGCAGCCGGCCGCCTACTCGCCGGACACCGGCCTGTTCTACGTGCCCACCAACCACGTGTGCATGGACTACGAGCCCTTCTACGTCGACTACGTGGCCGGGCAGCCCTATGTCGGGGCGACTCTCAGCATGTTCCCGGCCGGGCGCGTGATGGGCGACGGCACCGACAACCTCGGCAACTTCATCGCCTGGGACGCGGCGAAGGGCGAGATCGTCTGGTCCATCCCGGAGGCCTTCTCGGTGTGGAGCGGCGCGCTCGCCACCGGCGGCGGCGTGGTGTTCTACGGCACCCTGGACGGGTACCTGAAGGCGGTGGATGCCGACACCGGTGATCTGCTCTACAGCTTCAAGACCCCGTCCGGCATCATCGGCAACGTGAACACCTGGGTGCACAACGGCAAGCAGTACCTCGGAATCCTCTCCGGCCTCGGTGGCTGGGCCGGCATCGGCATGGCCGCGGGTCTGGAAGGCGATACCGACGGTCTGGGTGCGGTAGGCGCCTACAAGGGCCTCTCCCAGCACACCCAGCTCGGAGGCGTGCTGACCGTCTTCGCCCTGCCGGGCTGAGACTTCTTCGATGGGTGACGGCGGCCACGGAGGCCGCCGGATCCCTCTTCCGACTGCAGCGGCTGCGGCCCCTTGAGCCGCAGCCGTTTTCGTTTCCGCGAGGGACTCGGGTCGAGTCCTTCCGGGAAGGTGCTTCCACTCCGCGCCGCCTCAGCTCGCGGTGCCGGTCACATGTCAAGGGGACTCGAACGTGAAACCCTTCCTTCGCTCCATCCATACGGGCCTGGCCGGATCGGCGCTCCTCGGCATCTTCGCCGCGCTCCTGACCCCCTTCGCCCTGGCCCAGGACGTGCCCACCTACGAAGGTCACATCCAATGCGAGACTGAAGGCTCGCCCAGATCCTGCAAGATCGATCTCTGGCTGACCCGCGGGTACCGCGCGTTCAGCCAGTGCCAGGTCTGCCACGGGCTGGACGGCAGCGGCAGTACCATCGGACCGAGCCTGCTCGACAAGATGAAGGAAATCGACCATGCGCGTTTCATGGAGGTCGTCACCAAGGGCATGCAGGGAACGATCGGGGTCATGCCGGGTTGGGAGAACAATCCCAACGTCATGAAGTACGTCGACCAGCTCTACGCATACCTCATGGCGCGCTCGGACGGAGTGCTTCCGGGAGGCAAGGTGAAACGCTACGACAGATGAGGTATCGGGAATGAATGCGAAGACCCGAATGCCGGCGGCGACGTTCCGCGCCACGCTTGCCGCGGGGCTGATGGTGGTGACGATGGGGGGCGCGACCAGCGTCGCTGCCGAAGACGCGCGAAGCGCCTTCAAGGTCTGCGCGGACCCCCATTACCTCCCGTGGTCGAACGAAGCGGGGGAGGGCTACGAGAACCGGATCGCGTCGCTGCTCGCCGGCGAGCTCGGCCTGCCGGTCGAGTACACCTGGTTCCCGCAGCGCATGGGCTTCATCCGGAACACCCTGCGCGCCAAGGACGACGACGGAGATTACAAGTGCGACGTCGTGATGGGATTGCCCGCAGGCTACGAGCTGGCGATCACCACCGACCCCTACTACCACTCGACCTACGCCCTGGTCTACGTGAAGGGTCGAGGACTGGATGATATTCGCTCGGCCACGGATCTGCTGACACTCGATCCGGCCCAGCGTGATCGGCTTCGCTTCGGTCTCGCCGAACGAAATCCCGGCACGGTGTGGCTGGCGAAGCACGGACTGCTCGACCTGCTCCAGGTCGCGTACGCGTCGCAGCACGGCGACCCGGAGGTGCAGCCGGGGCAACTCGAGCGCGAAGACCTTCTCGCGGGGAACATCGATGTCACCATCATGTGGGGACCCATCGCGGGCTACTTTGCGCTCAGCAACCCCGACACTCCGATCGCGGTGATTCCGATGGCTTCGGAGCCCGGAGTGCACCTGCACTTCGGAATCTCGGCCGGCGTGCGTTTCGGGCAGGGAGAGCGAAAGAACGAGCTTCAGGCCCTGCTCGACGAAAACGCGGACGCCATCGAAACCATACTCCGCGAGTACGGCGTCCCCCTGGTGGATGAGAACGGCGCGCTGATTTGATTGCCGGGCCGGCCCGCTCAGCGGAGGCCGTCCGGGTGGAGGTGGACGCGCAACGCCGAGTGTGTCCCCGCACGAGGGGCGGTCACGCACACTCGCTCTCATGCCAACAGGGCGGAGGACGGCTTGGCGCTAAGGGCGAGGTGCTCGCTGGTGCCGGACGCGCCCGCTTCGACGGGGGGAGCGAGACCCTCCGGCCTGGTGATCAGATCTACTGGAGGTGCCAGTTGCCGTTGCGGTCGCGGCAGGCTACCCGGTAGCCCTGCTCGGTCCGGTTGCCCACCCGTACCGTCTGGTGGTACTCCCGGCACGGATTGCCATAGTCGTCCCGACCGTTTCTGGTAACCCTCACCTCGCCGCTCGCGCTGCCGCTCAGGTTCGCGGGGTTTGTCCAGGTGGTCGCGCTGTTGCCGCCGGCATCGAGGGCTCGGCGAATCGCCTGGCTTTGGCGCCGCTGTGAGTGGAGGTCGAGACTGCGGGATTGCACGCCGGTGTGACCGGAGGGGCCGGTTGTGTTGCCGCCATCCGCGAACTGGTTGAGAAATAGCATCCCGGCCAGCACGCCCAACGCGATACCGGCTCCCTCCTCCCAGTCGTCGTTCCGGCGGTGGCCATGGCGTCTCGGCTTCGGGTGCCCGTGACGTCGCCACTCCCGGTGGACGTGCCAGCCGAGCCCGTCGTGACGATGCTCCATCGTATGGAGGGTCCAGCGTCCCTTCCCGGATCCGCGACGGTGGTCGTGCCGGTACCAGTCGTGGCGCCAGTGGCCGTGTCTTCCGTGGTGATGCCGGTGGTCTCCGAGGTGGCGTCCGGCTCCGACATGCACCGTCGAAGCTCCGAACCAGGTGGCGTGGTCGTGCAGACCGAACAGTCCGGCGGCAGATGCGGGCAGGGCCGTCAAAACGACGCCCATTGCGACCACGGTGCCAAGGAAGCTACGGTGTACTTGCATCGACGTGCTCCTCCGAGGGCGAAGCGGGCCGAGGGGGAGTCTTTCTCGTTCTCTCTCGCCATGCCCTTTGCTATTCGCGCTCCATCTCGCAACGCGTACGCCGATTCTACGCCCTTCAATCACTCCCCGATCGATTCGTACTTTCCGCCAAAAAGCGTAAGCGGGCCAGCCCCCGGGACGACTCCTTTCGAGGTCGTGTCCGACCGAGTTCCGGACTCCGAGACTCACGCCATCCGGGCCGCATGGGTGATCTTGTCCTTCGTTTTGTTCAGGTCGGTGACCACCGCGTAGCTCCAGGTGCCGAAGCTGGCCTCTGCATTCACAGCTCGAACCCATCGCTCGGCCGCCTGCTCCTTTACCTCTTTCAGAGGGTCATAGCCCTTGGTTTCCAGGATCAGGTAGCGCGGCTTGTCGCCGTTCAACCGGACGATGAAATCCGGGAGGTACTCATGCTGCTCTCCGTTGTGGAGATACGGGATCGCGAAGCCGAGGCCGGCATTCTTGACGAACGAGTGCACGAGATCGTGAGTATCCAGCCGGTAGGCCGCTGACTGCTCCCACTGTGCGGTGTCGGGAACGACTGCGTTGACATGGCTCTTGATGACGGGATAGGGCTCTCGCCGGGTCTCGAAGTCGACATCGGCCGTGGTGCCTGGACCCCGACCAGTCTCGTAGCGGGGGATCTCGGCATCCTCCCCGCTCTCGTCATCCGGTCGGATCGCGGCCGACAGCCGTTCCACCAGCAATCCGTACCACGGCGAGAGGAAGGCATCGACGGCCTGCGCCGGTTCCACCGGGCGGACTTTCTCCTCGACGTAGCGAGCAACGATGGCGGCAAGCTGGGTAAACAACACGTGAACCGGGACATCGCAGCCCGGCTGTTGTCGATAGTCCCGAGTCAGTTCTCGCGCCATCTCGAACACCAGTTTCTGTGGGCGGTGGTCTGTGCGGTACGGATTGAGATCCACGCGTTCGAGACGCCCCGGGCCAACGAGCGAAGGTCGTCCGGTATTGCTCGGTAGCCCCGCCTTCATCTCCACCTCGGGCGGAATGTCCATCGGGTTAAGGTTCAGCGGCGCGATACTCTCCCAGTCGACCTTGAGACGATGCCGGATGCGCTGGGTGTACCCCTCGACGCGAGGGAAACGGATCTCGAGGCCGGCCTTTGCAGGGAGCGCCCGGATCTGCCAAGTCTTCGGGGGCGGGCGTGGTCCATTTTCCCGAGTGGTCTCCTTTAGCGGCACGATCTCGAAAGGGACTCCGAAGATCTTCGCCACTTCCTCTCCGAGCTTTCCGTCATCTCCCACGGCATAGCTGGAGCGGCGCAGACCCCGGCCGACGACCTGCTCACAGAGCAACTGCGACATGAAGGGGCGAAGCCCGACGATGTGGGTGACGGTATTGCAGTCCCAACCCTCGGTCAGCATCCCGACACTCACGATGCAGCGCACGTCCCGCCCCGGTGGATGGAGGGGGCGTTCGAGCTTCTTTGCCAGTGCCGCAAAACCCTCCGGGTAGATGGATCGTCCCTGCACGTCCCGCGGCCAGTCGGTCTTCCCGACCGTATCCAATGTGAGGCGCATCCACCGATCTGCATCGGTCTTGGCCGCTCCACCGTCCGACTCGCGCACGACCTTCGAGTCCACCCGGATGGTTCGGATGTCTTTGTCGGTGTTGCTCAACCCCTCGATGCGGGCAGGCGGGATCCCCACCGGCGCCTCGTCTTCGGCGAGCCACCGGTAGACAACCTTCGCGAGCGCGGTGTTTTTGCACACGATAATAAAGACCGGCGGGCGGCGCTCTCCCTCGCGCTCACTCCATTCCCGGCGCAGCGTCTCCCACAGTCCGCCGAGCATTGCGATCGGCACATGTGCGTACTTGAGCACGGCCTCCGGCTTCACGCTGCCCCGTCTCCCACCACGCTCGGCAGGAGTCAGTCTCGGCAGGATCCATCGCCAGATGTTGAAATAGCCGGGTATGGAGGAACCGCTCGTGTCCCGTACCGCGAGCTGCGGAATCTTGACCAGCCCGGACTCGATGGCGTCGACGAGCCCAAAGTCGCTTACTACCCAAGGGAAAGGCCGGTTGGCGTCCTGGCCGACCCGCCCCAAGTAGTAGGGAGTGGCGGAGAGATCGATGCAGAGATTGATGCCGCGGTGCTTATGGATGCGATCGAGGCCGTCGACCCACACCGTGGCCTCTCGATAGAACTCCTCGCTCTCGTCGGCCTCGCCGAACAGATCCGCCTCGCCCTCGTCCGGCTCCTCGTGTCGGATTCGGTATGCATGATGGGCCTCGTCATTCATGACGAGAATGTTGCGTTTTCCCCCTACCTCGCGATCGAGTACCCGCTCGATGAGCCTGGTGTCGCTCTCGACGTAACGGACCGATTCCACCGAGACCGACTTGAGGTTTCCTTGCCGATCCTGGTGCTCATTGCGAACGGAAATCAGACCAATGGCCGTCTGGCGTTCGAGATCCTCCGGTGTCAGATAGCGAATCCCCCGGGCGGTCGTCGTTTTTGCACCGATGCGGATGGTTTCCCGAGTGCGGACTTCCCGGCCGGTACGGAGCACCTTCGCGGATTGGCCGGCAGCCTGGGCAGTCTTGGGCTCGAACACATGCCAATTGGTGACCAGCACATGTCCGCGGACAATCTGGGGCATGAGGTGCGAGGGGACCAAGTCGCGCGTCCGGTACAGGCTCGCCTCTCCACCACTTGGCTTCAGCTCTTCGAGCCGGTTGCGGATGGTTACGTTGGGACATACGACCAGCACCACGTCCGAATAGCGTGCGTCGCCTCGATTCGAAATCTTGTTGAGAATGCTCCAGGCCGCGAGCATTCCCATGACCGTAGTCTTCCCGGTGCCCGTCGCCATCTTGCATGCGTAGCGCCGGAAGGCCTGGAATCCCTCCGCCTGCGCCTCGGGACCCGGTTCATCGAGCGGGACATCGATCCCTTGCAGGAAGTCCGCGCGCGCCTCGGTGAGAAAGATGATCGTCTCGGCGGCCTCAAGCTGGGCGAAGAAGAGCCGGTGCTTTCTCCCTTCCCGGCGCCAATAGCGCATCAGCTCCATGGTCGTTCGAGTTACGCCCCCCTCGCCGCGCAACGCCAAGGGCCTCCACTCGGCGAGCTTCGTGCGGATCCGGTTGACCAGCTTCAATCCAATGGCTATCCCGACTCCCTGGTGCTCTGATGCCATGGCACGCTCAGGTCGCCGGTAGTAGTACATGGCCGGGCGCCGGCCCGAGCGCCGCTCCGGTGGCTCGTGCTCCAGGATCCACCAATGCTCCCTGGGTTCCTCGAAAGGCGAGTTGAGGATCGGTTCAGGGACCTCGCGCGCGTTCACGGCTCGACTCCGAACGCCCGACAGATGGCGTTGAGCTTCTCCACGACTTCAGGGTGGATCTCCTCGGGGAGCATGAGCGCCGCGATCTCGTGATAGCGGGTATAGGGTAGGCCGTGGAGTTCGGCCGCTTCAAGCAGCGGGGGAAGGAGTTCCGTGCGTGCCTTGGTTCCGTTCAGGAGCAGGTGTTCACCGAGCGGATCTTCGACGACGCCTAGAGGAAACTCACGGCGCATGTACGCGAGCATATCTTCGACGTGCGGCGCGGCGGCATCCGCTCCAATCACCGACTCGACAAAGCAGGATAGTGCATTCGGGTGTACGAGGTAGCTTTCGATCTCATAGCGCCGCCAGTGAAGCCGCTGCAAGCCGATACCCGTGATCTCGGTATCCGGAACCTCCGGCCGCGCATCCCGGTCGCGAAGCTCGACTCCGGGAAGCCCTTCACGCACGAGCTGCAAGGCGTCGTAATGATCGCGAGCCCGGATCCCCGGACGCCTCTCCTGGGCCTGGAACACCAGAGGTTTCCACATCAACTCAGTGGTGAGCAATCCGGTCGCCCGGTGTTCGAGCGTCGCCGCCCACGCGCGCAGGATGTTGATGTCTGTGTAGTCCTCAACGTAAAGAACGCCGCGGACTCCCAGTGCTTGCATGACGTCCGCATTGCTGAGTACCCGGAGGGAGGTAATCACCCGGCCACGCTCTTCGTTGTCGGCTACCATCCTCGGTTCGTGAAGCATGACACACAGCTCGCGTGGCTCGACGGAATTGATGACCACTTCGGAATGGGTCGCAACAATGAGCTGTGAGTGTTGCCGGGCGGCTACCGCCCGCAACTCGTGATAGATAGCGTCCTGCAGGATCATGTGCAGGTGTGCGTCCGGCTCGTCCAGGAGCAGTACTGAACCTTCGCGGGTATTGAGGAAGGTAAGCAGCATCAACACCTGCTGGAACCCGCTGCCCGCGCTCGCGATGTCCAGCGACGGCCCACCATCGGTCATCGTGTATTCGGCCCGGATGTACGGCCCACCAGAATCGGGAGGCAGTAGTATGTAGCCGAAGAGTTTCATGATGGAGCTCTGAAGCGCGGCCCATGTAGGTTCGTTACGGTGCGCCGTTGCGAGCAGATTGCGTAGCACTTCACCGGGGCGACCGAGACCGAGGAGCCGCTCTATCAGTGGCGGCTGAAACAGCGGCTCGTCCGTGCTCAAGCCCGTCATCGGTGGCACGAATACCGCCTGGAGATCGAGTTCCCGCAGCGTTGCCGCCGGGGCATCCCATCGGGGTCGGACATAGATCTGTTCGGTGCTGTCCGCAATGAACTCCATGGTCACCGACCAGCCCGCGTCGTGCTGAACCTCGATCTGAATCTCCTGCCCATGCTTGCGATATCCACGGTCCCTCCATAGAAGGTCGAAGCTTCTTAGCGGAACCGTGGTGAACGCCTGCCGGGCGATTGGAGCGCGGGTGTATCCCTGGCGCGGATTGAAGTCGTTGAGCTCGCGCCAACGCTGCAAGGCGAGCGACCATGATGCAATCGCCTGGAGCACCGTCGTTTTGCCGGTGTTGTTGGGACCTGCCAGCACCACGTGCCCGGGCAGATGGAACTCAACTTCGCTGAAACGCTTGAAGCCGCGGATGCGGACCGTGCGGATCACGTCCTGGCCTCCGAGACGGGTTTGGCGTACATCAACCGGTATCGCGGGCGTCTCGGGCATCGGACGCATGTCCTCGCAATCGTCCTTGAGCAGGCCAGAGGTCCACGCAACGGAGTAGCTCTGCCGAAGAGGATCATGTTTTCGTTTCGGAGAGCGACTTGACCACCAGCAGTTCGTTGCCCCGGTCGTCGATGACTTTCACCGCGATCTGGCCGTGTTCCCCTGACTGAAACGGGGCGCTGAGCGTCCCGGACAGGTGTGCCCACACGCTGTCCTCGAACTCGCCCCGGAGCGAACGCTTGATGCCCTCCCACGCCGATGTCCGGGGAAAGAACGCCTGACAGACGTGAAAGCAGAGTCCGTTATAGTCCGTGTCCAGGAACCACGCCGGGACATCGCGGCCCTCCCGGTGGTCGGAATCCATCTCGATTGGATCGAAAACATCGAGGCCGAGCAGCTCGACTTGGTAGTCATGTTCTCCAGATCGCGTGATGCGTACGTCGGGTAACCCGCACACCGAGAAGATTTGACTCGAGCGGAGGTTGCGAAGCAGGTCACCCATGACGAGGTCCATGCTCGCCTGGACGTAGGTGGCGGCCACCCCTACCGCTTCCTCGCAGTCGTCTATCAGGCGCCTCGCGTCGGGTTGGATGGCAAACCCGATGACGTAGAGGTGCTCGTATCCCTTGGCATACGCCTCGCGCGCCGCTTCGAACACGAGGGTTTGGGAGACCGCACCATTCTCAGAGCCGAAGACGATCGCGACCGCGTTGTCTCCCTCGCCCTCGACTTGCGCCTCGGCGGAGAGGCTCATCGTTCGAGCAGGTCGACGGATCTTGTCCAAGCTAACCGTTCGGCCGCCTCCAAGATGCAGCACCGGCGAACGCCGCAGCACCTCGATCATGCGTTCGACATGGTCGGCGTGGGTCACCGTGGCGGCCACATCTGCGGAATCCTCCTCGCCGTCCCCCTCCCAGTCCACCGGGGTCGGTATGGTCGCCTCTACGCAGAACGGCCCGCTTACCCGGGTCACTCCGTCCTCGGCTTCAGGCCGATCGACGAGGACTTCCTCCTTTGGCGGTTCATTGTTGGCTATGGACTTAAGTGTGACATGCGGCACGATCCCGCCTACCTCCTCTCCCTTTGCGCTTTGCCGGCGCCGATAGTGAAAACCTCCCGCGGGACCTCGAGCCGGATCCTGGAGCGCATAGAACGCGAATGTGCTGGTGAGCAGTCGTTGCCGTGCAAGGGCGATTGGAACCCGGGAGGTGTCGGTGGTGATCCAACGACGCCCCCACTTCTCCGCGCAGTACGCCGTCGTCCCCGAGCCGCAGGTGGGGTCGAGGACGAGGTCGCCCGGATCGGAAGTCATCAGGAGACAGCGTTCGACGACCTTGGGGTTCGTCTGGACGACGTAGGTCTTCTCATCGGTAAAGCTGCCGGTGAGGGTATCCGTCCAGAGATTGCCTCGTGTCTTGTAGGGGAAATCCGAGGGGAAACGCCGGTATTGCAAGCTGTTGGCCGCGACGTGAATCCGTCCCGTGGCCGCGAGACGTTCGAGCCCATCGGGATAGTTGGCTGCCCAATGACGATTGGGATTAGGCACGTAGACCTTACCCTCAAACTTGAAAGGTTGAGGCTCCCGTGGTGGGCCTGGAGATTGCATGTTGTCCGGTTTGTAAAGACGACCACCTTCTGGCAACTGCACTTCCTGGCGCTTCTCCGCCGCCGTTAAGCCACGATAGCTTCCGTCCGGGAGCAGCACCCATCGGGCATTCCCCTCGCCGAGGACCACCGGCTGCTCCTCGAACAGCTTCCGTACCTTCAGTCGCTCCGGATCTCGTGCGTACCACAGCAGGAAGTCGCCCAGCGTCGCGAGGGTCCGCGTCGGGAAACCTGACGTAGTCTGGAAACTGATCTGCGAGACGAAGCACTCCGCCCCGAACACTTCATCGAGTACTTCGCGGACATGGTGCAGGTTGGTGTCCGACATCTGGACAAAGATGCTCCCCGACGGATGGAGCAGATCCCGTGCCAGCAGCAGCCGGTCACGGAGATAGGTCAGGAACGAGTGCACGCCCAGCTCCCAGGTGTCCCGGTACGCTTGCACCATCTCCGGTTCGCGCACCATGTGCTGGTCGTCTCCGTGCGTGACGTCGCGCTTGCGTACGAAGGGCTGGAAGTTGGAGCCGAACTTCACAGCGTAGGGCGGATCCATATAGATGGTCTGCACCTGTCCGCCCAAACCCTCGTAGCGAAGCAGGGAGTTCATCACCACCAGGGAATCGCCGAGGATCAGCCGGTTCACCCACCCGTTCTGGTGTTCGTAGGCCTTAAGCAACCGGTCTCGGATCGACAAGTCACTCTCGCCGAAGAGATCGAACATGTTGATCTGGCGGTCCCGGGTATGACCTTTCAGCGTCTCGAGGATCGCGGAGGTCGAGAGACGCTCGTGAACGAACAGGGGCAGAGTGGGAACGTCGAAGGACAGCCGTTCGGCCTTCCCTGCCCAGTTGAGGAAGGGCTCGGAGAGCGCGTTCAGCTCGGCGGCGTCTTCCCGGGCCGAGGCGAGCTCCTGCTTGATCTCTGCAAGGCTGTCCGGGAGGATGCCATCGTTTCCGCTATGTCCGGCGGCGACGATGGCCGAGAGCTTCTCGATGCGATCTACCAGCGTGACGAGCTTTGCTTCAGCCTGCTCGCGCGCGGGATTCTGCTGGTCCCAGTCGAGAGCCGGAGCAAGAGAAGAATCGTAACGATAGGTAGCCGGCGGCTTCTTCTTGCGGAACTGCGCCTGCGTGCCGATATCCGGCCGGAGCAACGCGCTCGCTTCGGGATGCGCGTAGCTCTTGGTGCTCCGTTCCCTCCTGGCACGAACTTTCGTCTTCTTCTTTGCCACGTCTACTCCCGCCCCTCCCGCATCATCTCTTTACCCGTCGCGATGGGATAAGTCACTGACGATCCAAGTCGCGTCCGCTGACGGATCACGAATAGCTCTGTGACCCACCATGTAGCAGTACACGCTGGTAGGTATGAAGTCGAAAAGAATCTCTTCGGGACCCTGACCAAGTCTTGCCGACTGAGTGCGCGTGGTAACGAGAGGTGTAACTCCGGAATGCCGAACTGCGAATTCCGTCAGGCCCCTCAGTTCGCCTGATCGCTCGACATACCGATCTGACCACTTGACGTCTACACACCAAGCAGGTCGCTGGCGGCCGTCGAGATGCACAATATCCACCTCACCGCTTCGCCACCGTGCATAGTGGAGATCAATATCGGAGTGAAACCACTGAGCGAAGACAGCAGTCTCGGCAAGCGGGCCCATTTCCTTGTCGTCCTTAGCTACCGGACCGAACAACGCGCAACGCAGCGCTGGCGTAGTGACGTACACCTTGAATTGATTGGCGCGCTTGAAACGGCGGGCGTTGTGATCGATACGGTGGACCACCTTGATGAGGAATGCGGCCTCCAGATATTGCAAGTAACGCTTGAGCGTTGGCTTGGTCACGCCGGATTGCTGAGACAGTGCCTCCAGTGACACTTCTCCGGCGGTGTTGAATGCCAACGTCATGAACAGTGCGTTGAGCTCCTGCACATCCTGGATGCCATAAAGGCTCGGGAGGTCGCGCAGCAGGACCTTCTCAACGATGTCGGTGCCGATGTAACGGGCGGAATCGGAACGGATAGCCGGAGACGAGATGGATTCCGGATAACCTCCAAAGTTGACGTAGTCGACAAAGTGGCGGTTCAGCTCTCCGATGTCGCTTACTGTGTATAGGCCGTCTGGCTCCTCGCGTTCGACCAAGCCCTCGATACCCTGCAAGTCGAGGTATTCATAAAAGGTCAATGGCGGCAGAAGGAAATCCGTGAAGCGACCGGCTCCCGATTCGATGCTCTTGAGCCGGAGCGCTGCCGCGGCCGAACCGGACACCACGCATCTGGTGCCCGGGTGAGCATCCACGAAAGCTTTGAGGTGGCGTTCCCACTCGGGCAGATACTGAATCTCATCCAGGAACAGCACTTGGGGACCATTGGGGTTTTCGCTCGACCGGCGAATCTCCTCCGCGGCTTCCTCGATGGAGAGTCGGGTGTAGAGCGGCTGATCGAGCGAGATGTAGCCGAGGTCCTGAGGTGCGTATTCACCGCCTTCGAGCAAGCGCGCGATAACGTGATGTAGCAACACCGTCTTCCCAACGCGGCGCGGGCCCATGAGCACCACCGCCCGGCGCACTCCGGTTTCCTCCACGAGACGTGCGAAGCGCTCAAAGTACGCGCGCGGCTTCAGCTCTCGATAGTCGTCGCGGATTCCCCCGCCATCCCACCAAGGGTTTTCGGCGCGGATGCGATGGCGCCGCTGACTCGAGGAGATCTCCCGCATACGGCGAGGTTAGTGGTACCGCGGCCAGGAGTCAACATAGAGAAAGTCGACTTATCTTATGTGATGGTTTGGAGAAAAATACCGTAGTTACAACGAGTTGAGTGCTCCATTCCGGGATGCGCTCAGCCTCGCGTCGATACCGGCCGCCGCCAAGCGCTCGCATCCTCGTCCCGGGATGACGGCGAATGCCGGGTTTCCATTGCCATCGTGGATGACCTGCGCTTTGGTCATGTCGCCCTCCTATGCTCTCGTCACAACTGGAGCTCGTGCTCCCTCGACTCCCGGGCGCGACGGACTGAGCAGACGACCGAGTCGCGACTCACGGCCTCCCCCTCTCTACCCCTTCACGCACACGACCTGCCTGAGCGCGTGCACGACCTCGACCAAGTCATCCTGATTGGCCATTACGGTTTCGATGTCCTTGTACGCGGCCGGGATCTCGTCGACAACTCCCGCATCCTTCCGGCACTCGACCCCGGCCGTCTGCCGGACCAGATCGTCCGCGCTGAACGCCTTCTTCGCCTGTGAGCGCGACATCCGGCGTCCCGCGCCGTGGGCGCAGGAGCAGAAGCTCTCCTCGTTGCCCTTGCCACGCACGATGTAGGACTTCGCCCCCATCGAGCCCGGGATGATCCCGAGCTCGCCGAGGCCGGCACGGATCGCACCTTTCCGAGTGACGTACACATCGATGTCGAAGTGGTGCTCGCGGACCACGTAGTTGTGATGGCAGTTGACCGCGTGCTCCGTGACCTCGAATGGCGGGAGGGTGACATGCAGCGCATCGAGAACGAGCTCGAGCATCTGAACGCGGTTCTCGGAGGCATAGTCCTGCGCCCAACCGAGCGCCTGGACATAGAGGTCGAAGGACTCCGTGCCCTCGCGCAGGTAGGCGAGGTTCTTGTCCGGCAGCTTGACGTCGAGCGCGAGCATCTCCTCGCGGGCGAGTGCGATGAAGTGACGACCGATCCGATTTCCGATCCCTCTCGATCCCGAGTGGAGCATCACCCACACGCGGTCCAATTCGTCGAGGCAGACCTCGATGAAGTGGTTGCCGCCTCCGAGCGTGCCGAGCTGGCGTTGCCACCCGTCCCGGGTTTTCATCATCGTGGCAAGGGCCGACACCCGGTCGACGAGGGCATCGTAGCCCTTCTTCAGACGCTCGACCCCGCTCGTTCGTACATCGCGTTCGTCGTGCATGTGGAAGCCGACCGGCACCCGCGCTTCGATCTCCGATCGAAGGGTGCTGAGCGAATCCGGTAACGCGATTGCGTCGATCGAGAGCCGGGCGGCGATCATCCCGCAGCCGATATCCACTCCGACCGCAGCCGGAACGATCGCGTCGCGAGTCGGAATCACCGAGCCAACGCTCGCCCCGATTCCGGGGTGTACATCCGGCATTGCCGCCACATACGGGTACACGAAGGGCAAGTGCGCGACGTGTTCGAGCTGCTGCACGGCATTATGTGTGACATCCTCGGTCCAGATGCGCACCGGCACCGGGGTGTGCTCGATGGTCCGCTTGACGGTCATCGCTTCATATCCTCTCGTCTTCGGCTCTCGACGATACCCGGACAGCTTCGATCGCCAGCGAAATGCGCAAAACCAACGAGGTATGGGAAGTACCATATGGGCCGGAATCCGGAAAGCCCGGTCCCGGCTGCGCCGGCCCGGAGTGCCTTTCCCGAGACGGGCGGGGGATCCGTTCCCCGCTCCGTCCCGGGAAGGCTTGGCGTGCCGCTGCATCAGTCGGCCTTGATCCCGATGCGCACGGTGTCGTGGAGGACGCCGTCCAAACCGCCGAAGACGGTCAGACGCTCGACCTTGTCCGCCACCTTCTCTAGCGCCTCCAGCTCCTTGAGGCGCATGAGGGTCGGGTTCTCGTCCATGAGCCGGGCCGTGTTGAGCAGCGAACGGGTCGCCGCCGTCTCTTCACGGCGCTTGATGACGTTGGCCTGCGCGACCTTCTCCGCCTCGACGACCTGGTTGAAGAGCTCGCGCATGTCGCCGGGGAGGATCAGGTCCTTGACACCCACCCCCGTCACCTCGATTCCGTGCACCGCGACCTTCTCGCACACGTAGTCGAGAACCGACCGGTCGAGTTGTCCCTTGTTCTCGAGCAGCGCGTCCAGGGTGCGGGTACCGACCGCCTGCCGGAGACCGAACTGGAGCTCTCGGTAGAGGTAGTCGGTGAAGCGATCCAAAGTGCTCCGCGCCTTCACCGGATCCGAGACCCGGTACGACGCGGTCATGTTCACTCGAATCGTCACCTTGTCCCGGGTCAGGATCTCCTGGCCCTGGACCTCCATCGGCTGCAGGCGTTGGTCGATCTGCTCGACCTTTACGGTCCGGTTGAAGGTCCAGTACGCGTACCGCCCCGGATCGAGCGTGCGCACGAGCCGGCCGTCCACCAGCAACAGGCCGAGGTGGCGGTCGGCAACCTCGGCCACGTACACGTAGCGATAGCGTAGCTTGGCGAGCGCCGACTCCTCGCGGGGCCGCGCGAGCAACGACAGCACCGGCTCCGAGACTTCCGGATCGGCGTCGAGGTCGATCGGATCGACACGCACCTCAGCCGCGTCCTTCCAGTAGTACCGGCGCGAGCCCGGCGGCAACACATCGGTGAGAACACCGTCTACGTAGACCAGTCCCGCCTCGTCGTCGCCGAGACGCACGATGATGAAATGGTCCTCGAGGAGCGCCGGCACCGAGCGGGCCAGCACGTCCAGGTGCGGGTGCTGGAACTCAACCCGCGAAATGTCGTGGATCTCGACCTCCACTCGACGGTGCGGATCGGCGATCCGGAGTACCCCCGGTGCGAGCACGGCCTGAAGCAATCGGTCCCGAAAGAGCAGGCCCCGCTCGTGCCGGGCAATAACGATACGTTTGTAGGGATACATCGCTTTGCCCTCCTGAGCGAAATGGTTGATGGATGGTTCTCATGGCCTTCCTCTTCACCGGTACTCGCGCGAGCGAGACGCCACCGACCGGCATGGTCAGGTTCCAGACACGGCTTCACTTCTCCTCTGTTGCGAAAATGCTCGATTCATGGGATTCACTGGCAAATGCAGGATATGGGTGGAGGCGGCCCACGACGGTGGGCGGGCGCCGCGGGTGCACCATTGCGAGACCGCCGGCCGGTCGATCGCGGTCCATTCCATCGGAAGACAGGACCTCCCGGTCCGATCCGCGACCGCCGTAGCGGCGGCTTGGCGACAGCGCGGCACATCGGCGCTCAAGGTCGCATCCGGCGCTGTGCTCGCATGACTGGGCGTCACGCGCGCACCGGACCGCCTCCAGGGATGGTGCTGACGTGCACCAGGACGGCGGATTCGAACCGCAAGGCTTTGCAGGCCTCTTTCCAGCGAGCGGATTTTCAGTCCGCCGAGTTCCGAAGGAGGGAATCGAACCCTCGACCGCGTGATTATGAGTCACGTGCTCTGTCCAACTGAGCTACTTCGCTGGCATAACGAGCCGCCGACACCGAATGGCACACGCCGTGCGATGCTGAGCCTGAGCGCGCCGGACCGGTGTGCAGAACCGGAACCGCTATTCGAACCGCGATCTCGTTACTCGGTGGACGAGCGCCGCAGTGGCGGCCGTCCTTATTCGTTCGGCACGTCGTGGACGCGCCGTTGCAGACCCGGCGGCACCGGACGGGGCGGTGCGGGCCATCCGGTACGCGGTACCGTGGGCAGGGGCCTGCATCCGCTCCGGCGCCGCCGGGCGATCGAAGATGTCCGAGCTGTCAAAGAGCATTCCGGGTGCTTGGGCATCCGGCTTCGGGGCAACAAAAACCCCGGTCAAGCCACGTGCCTGCCGGGGTTCTTTGTCCGGGAGACAGGTGGCGGATGTTTCTTCCGCGGGTCTCCCGGCCGATGTTCGGGAGACCTACCTCATGATCACACCGCTAATGCGCTGCACGGCGCAGAGCGGACGCGATCCGCGCTCGTCGAGCGCAGGCATCGGCACTGCCCGGCGACGCGGCCGGCGTGTTCCGTTCCGTGATATCAGCAGTGTTTTCGACAAGTTCGTACTCTCGCTCACGGCGCGCAACATCGCGCCTCCTCGAAAGGGCGGCGCCCTCTATGTGTCATCCATGAAGTTGTCAAGCGAGTATTTCAGTGACTCGAGAATGCGGCACACCTCCCGCCCCGATAGAACCCGCAGCCTAGCCAACCGCCACCTCGACATGGGTGACGTAGAACTCGCTCCGGGTCCGCCGCTCGACCTCTTCCGCTGGCGCCATCTCAAAGAACAGCGTCAACGCCTCCTCGAGGTTGTCGCGCGCCTCGACCACGCTGTCCCCCTGGCTGGCGATATCCAGCTCAGGACAAAGCGCGACATAGCCCTCGCCATCGCGCTCGACAATCGCCGTCAGCCGCCTGTTCATGTCCGCTCTGCTTCCCGGTTCCGGCAGCCTGCCGGGGATCGCAGCACTCTGGCATCGCTCTTCGCCGGCGGCAATGGTGCCGGTACCCCTGTGGGAACCCTCGCCATACAGATATCCAATCCGGAGGATGCCTCGGATGATCTCGGGCTCGGCGGAAACAGCTACCGCCTCATGTCCGTGACGGCCTCGTACTCTGTCGCGCCATCCGCTTTGCCGGTGAAAAGAGCCGGTTTCCATACTGGCAATAGAGATCAAGCATCCACGAGAATCTCGAACCCACCGAAGATCATGCGCTTGCCGTCGAAGGGCATCGGGTTCGCGTCCGGTTGGAGACGGGGATCGGCCAGGATCTTCGGCACCGCCTCGTCGCGAACTTCGCGTGACGGCCAGAGGATCCACGAGAAGCAGACGGTCTCGTCTTCCCGGCATTGGACGGCCATGGGAAACGATGTCACCTCGCCGTCGGGCACGTCGTCGCCCCAGCATTCCACCACCGAGAGCGCGCCGAGCTCCTTGAACACCTCGGCCGCCGCCGCGGCATGCTGTCGATAGGCATCCTTGTTGGCGGTTGGCACCGCCGCGACAATTCCGTCCACGTACGGCATCGCCTGCTCCTGACAACTCGGGCTCAAGACTCCAGAATGCCTGAATTCCCGCTCCCCGGGGAGACGCCATGACCTGCGGCCTTTCGTGGATTCCCATGTACACGCGGTCGTGTTCGGATGAGCTGGCCACGGTCAGGGAACCTGCCCCCGCTGTCACGCAAGGAACTCAAAGAGTGGATTCCCGCTTCCGCGGGAATGACGGAGAAGCCGAAGCACGCCACTCATCGTCATACCCGCGGAAGCCTGCCATGGCCAGAGGATCTGTCCCCGCTGTTGCGAAGGGAACATCGGGGGAGTACACGCCTTCGAGTCGCCTGTTCCCGTCATTCCCGCGGAAGCGGGAATCCACCCGAGCCGAGATGGCGGGGAGTTTTCCACCCAAGCAGGAATCCACTCGATTGACTGATCGCGGATGCATAAGCCGGCGATTGACGGGAAGCAGAATCCGTGTCGCCCGCGGAGTCGTAATGGCGTGGCTCGGCCTCTTCGCGGTCGGTTCGCTCGCGCTCGCGGCCGAACCTTCGGTATCCGAGCTCGAGTCTCCGCCTGGGGTCATGGTGGAGATAGGCAGCCACCGACTTCATGTCCACTGCACGGGCGAGGGATCGCCTGTCGTGATCTTCGAATCGGGGCTCGGCGGCACTTCGCTCGACTGGAGCAGAGTGCAGCCCGCGGTCTCCGAGTTCACTCGGGCCTGCAGCTACGACCGGGCGGGCTACGGCTGGAGCGATCCCGGCCCGCGCCCTCGCCATGCGGTTCGGCTCGCGGCAGAGCTCGACCGGCTTCTCCTCTCCGCGGGAGTTCCGCCCCCTTACGTGCTGGTCGGCCACTCCTTCGGCGGACTCACCGTTCGCATCCTTGCCGCACGGCGGGAGCAGACGGTGGCCGGGCTGGTGCTGGTCGATACGGTGCACGAGCGTCAGTTCCAGCACATGAAGGCGGTGGGTGTGCACACTCCGACCGCGCCCACCGGCCGCAGATTCGTGATCACCAACCCCGGAATCGTGCCGGAGGGACTGCCGGAATCCGTGAAACCCCTGGCGCAGCGCCTTGCCGCGATGCCCAAGGCGGTGCGGGCCCTCTACGGCGAGCTCGAGTGGATGCGCACGAGCGCGCGTCAGGTGGGATCGATTCGCCGCGTTCCCGACGCTCCGGTCATCGTGCTCTCGCGAGGGCCGCGCCCCGGCGACACTTCCTTGGAAACGGCTCGCCTAGACGGAGCCTGGCTCGACCTCCAGCATCGTCTTGCGGGCTCTATGAGCAACAGCGCGATCCAGGTGGTCGATGACAGTGGTCACCACATCCACCTGGATCGCCCGGAACAGGTCGTCGCCGCGATCCGTGCGCTGGTCGAGGCGGTTCGCACCGAGCCAGCCCTGGACTCTTCTCGAGTCGCTGCGAGTCGGGAGGGGGAATCCACCCCTGACCCGTGGCCTGGATCGCTTCGAGAGAGTCGCTGATTCGCGATTTGGAAGGCGACTTGGCGAAGTCGCAAGCGGCGGGGTATGTTCACGAGCAGGGCTCCACCATCACGCGACCGGAAACCGAGGCATCTCTCATGGCGAAGCTCAAGATAAACGGCGTATCCATCCAGGACGACTACTCCGAGACCTTCAGCGGACGGCTGGCACGCGTGCTCGTCACCAGCGTCAACCGGCGCTGGGCGCTGGAAGCAGCCATGGAGACCAAGGGGCTCGGCCGCTCCGCCACCGCCCCGCCCTGCGAAGCGACCCTGGAGCGCGAGGTGCCGCCGGAGGAGACTCCCGACGGGCGCCCCGGATTCATCATTCAGATGATGGACCGGAAGCTCGAGCACCTCGCCAGGTGCCTGGTGCTCCGAATCCGCAAGGGCGCGCTGCCCAACCCCAAGACCAGCGTGTTCGATGCGCTTCCCCCGGAGCTTGCCGAGGAGTCGATCGACATGGAGGGCACCATCATCCAGCGCTTCGGGGACGGCTACGAAGAGGCGGACACCGTCTTCGGGCGCGAGGTGTTTCGGGTGCCGAAGATGGATGGCGCCTTTCACGTCGAACGGCGCTTCGGAGTGGTGCGCGAAGCGGTCACCGGAGGCATGTTCCTCATCCTCGCGACGGACGACGAAAGGGCTCTGCAAGCGGCGGAGGCGGCGCTGGAAGCGGTGTCGAAGGTCCCCCTGGCCGTAGTCAAGAATGCGGCCAGCGGGTCGAAGGTCGGCGCCCGCAACTACGAGGACATGGTGGCGACCACCAATCACCACTACTGCCCGATGCTGGCCGGGGACTCGGAGAGCGCACTGCCGGACTCGGTACGCTGCGTCTACGAGATCATCGTCAGCGCACCCCGCCTCGACGAAGTACGCGAGGGAATGCGGGTCGGCATCGAAGCGGCCACCTCGGTCGACGGCGTGGTGGAGATCCACACCGCCAACTACGGCGGCAAGCTGGGCAAGGGCAAGATCCACCTGCACAGCCTCTTCGGATAGGCGCCCGCGCGGATTCCGCATGTCGCGCCGTGCCGAGCACCGCGTCTGCATTCAGGCACCGGCCCGGCTGCACATGGGATTCGTCGATCTGCACGGCGGCCTGGGCCGCCGCTACGGCAGTCTCGGTCTCGCGCTGGAACGTCCTTTCACTCGCTTGCGTCTCACGAGCGCCGCGAGGACGAGCGCGGAGGGACCGGACGCAGCGCGCGCGACCCGCTACGCGAAGATGCTTGCGCAACACTTCAACCTGTCGTCGGGCGTCCGCATCGACATTCAGGAGGCGATTCCTCCGCATGCCGGGCTCGGTTCCGGAACGCAGCTCGCGCTCAGCGTCGGCATCGGCATGGCGAGGCTCTTCGATCTCGATGCGGGCAGTCTCGAGATCGCGACCGTGCTCGGCCGGGGTGCGCGATCCGGCCTGGGTCTCGGGCTCTTCGAGCAGGGCGGCTTCGTGGTCGACGGCGGCAGTGCCGGCGGATACGCACCTCCTCCCATCATTGCTCGCCTGCCCTTCCCCCCCGAGTGGCGCCTGGTGCTCGTTTTCGATCGCACCCGGGAGGGCGTGCACGGAGAGGCGGAGCGGGAAGCCTTTGCCGCGCTTCCCCCCTTTCCCGAGGCCGATGCCGCCGAACTCTGCCGGCTGGTGCTGATGCAGGTGCTGCCCGGCCTCGTGGAAGACGACCTCGGTGCGGTGGGCCCCGCATTGACCCGGATCCAGGCGCAGGTAGGGGATCACTTCGCAGCCGCGCAGGGTGGCCGCTTCGCAAGCCCCGGCGTGACCCGCGTTCTCGAGTGGCTGAGTGCGTGCGGCATAGAGGGATTCGGTCAGAGCTCCTGGGGGCCGACCGGATTCGCCCTCTGTCCCGACGAGGAGACGGCGAAGCGGCTCGTGGCGGAGGCGAGACGCCGTTTCTCCGACGAGATCGCGTTAGACTTCGTCGTGACCCGCGGGCGCAATGAAGGTGCCGGCATCAGGAGCGATTCCCTCGTCCACTGACGCACCGGAGCGAGCCATGGCCAAGCCGAAAGTCCTCCACATGCTGGACCCCCGAGCCAACGTCAGTCCCTTCGACGTGAACATGGCAGTGGACGCAGGGTTCGAAGTGATCGTTCCCTACCCGCGCGTCTCCGCCGACGATGTCGCCGGACTGGTCCAGGACGCGATCTTCTCCCGGCCCCCGGGGCGCTTCAACGAGACCGGGATCTTCATCGGAGGTCACGACGTCAACCTCGCCGCCGACATGCTGAAGCGGGCGAGGGGCGCGATGGTGCCGCCCTTCGAGGTCGCGGTGCTCGCCGACCCGAACGGAGCCTACACCACGTCGGCGGCGCTGGTCGCGCTGGTGTCGAAACACCTCGTCGCACGCACCGGCCGGGGGCTCGAGGGACGCAACGTGCAGATCCTCGGCGGCGGTCCGGTGGGGCTCTGCACCGCGGTGCTGGCGTCGCGCCAGGGCGCGCACCCGCGGCTGGTGCGCCTCACCGAGATGACGCCGGGCAAGGAAGCACCGGTGGAGCGCTTTGCGCGGCGCTACGAGATCGAGCTGCCCTGGACCGCGCGGCGCGACGATGCGGAAAGGCTCGCCGCGCTCGAATCCGCCGAGGTCGCGGTTTGCTGCGCAAAGGCGGGAGTGCAGATTCTGTCCGCGGAGGTCCTCGCGCAGTGCACGGCCCTCGTCGTTGCCGCAGACGTCAATGCGGTGCCGCCGGCCGGCATCGAAGGGTTGTCGGTGAGTGACGACGGGGCCGAGTTGCCGGGCGGCGCGCTCGGGATCGGTGCGCTCGCGATCGGAGGGGTCAAGTACAAGGTGCAGCGCGGACTGCTCGAGCGGATGCTCGGCGCCGATCACGCGGTGGCTCTCGACTTTCCCGACGCGTTCGATCTCGCACAAGAGGTGGTCAGGGCTTGAGCTTCCGCCTCGCATGAGCCAGCGCCCGAGCGTCAGTGCGTGCTCCGCTCCCCTGGTGGCGGAGCTGATCGAGCGGGCGGAACACCTGCGAATCGGTGTCGATCAAAAAGCGGGCGGCACCCGCGTCGTGGATGCCGGCATCGACCATCCGGGCAGCATCGAGGCGGGGCTCCTCGTCGCCCGGATCTGCATGGCCGGCCTGGGCGAGGTGGGCTTGCGCGCCAACCCGGTGTTTCCCGACTGGCCCTGGCAGGTGGAGGTGCGCACCAGTCAGCCGGTGCTCGCCTGTCTGCTGAGCCAGTACGCCGGCTGGAGTCTGAGCGTGGATGGACCCGACAAGAAGTGGAGCGCGCTCGGTTCGGGGCCGGGGAGAGCGCTCGCCGCCCGGGAACCGCTCTTCGCGGAGCTCGACTACCGCGACCGCGCCGACGATGCCTGTCTGGTGCTCGAGACCGACCGCCATCCTCCGCCGGCGCTCGCGGAGAAGGTCGCGCGGGACTGTGGAGTGGCGCCGGATCGGGTATCCCTGGTGCTCACCCCTACCGGCAGTCTCGCCGGGGTGGTCCAGATCGCGGCGCGGGTGGTGGAGGTGGCGCTGCACAAGGCTCACGAGCTCGGCTTTCCCCTCGATGCGATCCTCGAGGGCGCCGGCACTACTCCGCTCCCGCCGCCGATCCGGGACGCGCTCACCGCGATGGGCCGGACCAACGACACCATCCTCTTCGGCGGCCAGGTGCAGCTCCTGGTGTCGTGCGCCGATGAAGACGCCCGCGACCTCGCCGAACGGTTGCCGAGCAACGCCTCGCGAGACTACGGCAAACCCTTCGCCGAAGTGTTTCGCGACTGCGGCTACGACTTCTTCCAGATCGATCCCATGCTCTTCAGTCCCGCGCAGGTAGCGGTCACCGCAATCGGAAGCGGCCGCACGTTTCGCGCCGGAGCCCTGAACGACGAGCTGCTGGCGCGCTCCTTCGGCGGCGGTGCCTGAGACCCGGCCCGCCTGGCGCGCTCCCAACCCCGTTGCCGATGCGGTCTGGCGGGCCTGCATCGAAGAGCTGGAAGCCCCCAAGCCGGGCAATGTGAGCTTCGCCTCGGCCGGACACGGGATGGAGGCGCAGGACTTCGTGACGAGCGCGCGCTGTTCCGCCGAGGTGCTCGGCACGCCCGACCTTTCGCTGGGTGAAAGGGTGCTGCGCAGCATCGAAGCCACGCGGGCGGCGGTGGGCTGCAACACCAACCTGGGGATCGTGCTGCTGTGTGCGCCTCTTGCACAGGCCGCGCTCGAAGGCAACCCGCAGCGACCGCTGCGCGCCCGGCTCGAGGAGGCGCTCTCGGTGGCCGGGATCGACGACACCGAGCGCGTGTTTGCCGCCATTCGCCTCGCCGCACCCGGGGGACTCGGCGCGAGCGATCGCCACGATGTCCGGTCCTCCGCCAGCGCCCCCTTGCTCGCAGTGATGCGCGAGGCGGAGGACCGCGACCGGGTGGCCCGCCAGTACGCCCGCTGCTTCGAGGACGTCTTCGACCTCGGGCTCCCCGTACTCGCCCGAAGCCGCGCGCGCTGGCCGCACGCGCAGGCGGTGGTGGCCCTCTACCTCGCCTTTCTCGCACGGTTTAAGGACTCCCACATAGAGCGTAAACTCGGCACCGTCGCCGCGGAGGCGGTCCGGCGCGAAGCTATGCAGCTCGTAGAGAGCCTCGAATCGTCGAAGTCACCCGAAATGAACATCGAGGAACTGGCGCATTTCGATCGCAGCCTGAAGCGCCGGGGCATCAACCCGGGCACCAGCGCCGACCTGACGGTGGCGACGCTGCTCGCCGGCAACCTCCTCCACGGGAGGGGGATTCCCGTCGCGGCCCGCTGAGCGCGGGGCGCGACTCAAGTGACAACAACGCTTAAGGAGGTAGCAATGGCTATCACGAATGTTCGAGTGGGAGAGTCCCTGGTGGGAGACGGCAACGAGATTGCCCACATCGATCTCATCCTGGGTCCCCGGGGCTCGGCGGCGGAGACCGCCTTCTGCACGGGTCTGGTCAACAACAAGGACGGCTTCACCAGCCTGCTGGCGGTGGTGTCGCCCAACGTACCCGCCAAGCCCAACACGATGATGTTCAACAAGGTCACCATGAAAGGCGCCAAGCAGGCGGTGCAGATGTTCGGCCCGGCCCAGCGCGCGGTCGCCCGTGCGGTCATGGAGGCGGTTGCGGAGGGAACGATTCCCGCCGACGAGGCCGACGATCTCTACATCTGCGTCGGGGTGTTCATTCACTGGGAAGCCGAGGACGACGCGAAGATCGAGCAGTACAACTACCAGGCGACGAAGGAGGCAATCGAGCGCGCGGTTGCCGGCCAGCCCTCGGTGCAGGACGTTCTCGCCCAGAAGAACGCGGAGCATCCCTTCGCCGCCAACGTCTCCTGACGGGACTCGTACTCGACGACTCGAACGGCTCTCCCGGCTCGAACGGGAGAGCTGTTTTCCGGGCCGCCTCCGGCGGCCCCGCGCATCGCGCCGGGTACGCATCGGTGCTTGCGCGGAGCGTGCAGTGTCGGCGAAGCGCTTGCCGGCGGGGTTGAAGAGTGCAGTTTTTCGACCGCCGGTTCCGGTGCGGGGAAGTACCGGCGTGTTTCGTTGACCGCAAGTCGTTGAGAAAACGCGAGCGGCCCTGGACCCGGGTTACCGGACCGTGCGGCCGAGACCGTGGATGACCGGTTCTCTCATCCGGCCGAGGGGGCGCCGATGGTGAACGCGTTCGTGCCCGCGGACTATCCGCTCGAGGAACGCACCGTGGGTCGGGTGCTCGAGCGCTCGGTGGAGCGCTTCGGAGACAAGCCCTTCGTCGAGACAGTCGCCGGAGAGCGGGTGAGCTACCGCGAGATGGACCGCCTCTCCAACCGTTTCGCGCACGGCGCCGCCGCATTCGGGATCGCGCACCAGGAGCCGGTCCTGGTGATGCTGCCGGACGTTGTCGACTACCTCGTCGTCTGGTGCGGCCTCGGCAAGCGCGGCGCGGTGGAGGTGCCGGTAAACCTCGCCTACCGAAAGGGGATCCTGCGGCGCATCTGCAACGATTCCACCGCCCGGACGATCATCGTCGACCGTGACTACCTGCCCTGGTTCGAGGAGATTGCGGACGAGCTGGAAACCCTCGAGAACTGCATCCTCTACTCCGAAGATCCCGGTCGGCGCGGCGATCTGACGCTGCCGCCACAACTCACCCGACGCTGCCGGCCAGCCGCCTTCGAGCAGCTCCTCTCCGATGACGAGGCGCCCTTCGAGCCTGCGCCCGCCTTCCACGACCTCGTCGGCATCATGTTCACCTCGGGGACCACCGGCCCCTCCAAGGGGGTGAGCACCACGCACGCCCACTCCTTCGCCTACTCCGATTCGGCGGCCGAGATCTTTGCGCTCGAGCCCGAGGACCGTGCCTACACCTGCGGACTGCCCCTCTTCCACCTCGGCTGCCAGTGGGCGATCTGCTACGCCTGCATGATCTACGGCGCCACCGTGGTGCTCCGGAAGGGTTATCGGAACGAGTACTTCTGGCCCGACATCGCCGCTCACCGGTGCACCGTCGCCTTCCTCCTCGGCGCGATCGCCAACTTCCTGTGGCAGCAGCCGGAACGACCGGAAGACCGCGACACGCCGTTGCGCAAGGTGGGAATGTTCCCCCTCCTTCCCGAGCACGAGGCGTTCTCGAAGCGCTTCGGGGTGGCGCTCTCCACCGGCTATGGCTCGACCGAGGAGGCCTGCCCGCTGATCCATCACTTCGGCGAGCCCTTCCCCAACAACCAGTGCGTCGGCTATCCGACCTCCCGCTTCGAGGTGAAGATACTCGATGAATTCGATCGGGAGTGCCCGCCCGGAGTAATGGGCGAGATCTGCACCCGGCCGAAGAATCCATGGGACATCCTGGTCGGCTACTGGAAGCACCCCGAGTACACCGCCCGCGCCTTTCGCAATCTCTGGTACCACACCGGCGATGCCGGCTACCGGGATGAAGAGGGGCGCTTCTACTTCGTCGATCGCCTCACCGACTCGATGCGCCGGCGCGGCGAGAACATCTCCTCCATGGAAGTGGAGGACGAGATCAACCAGCATCCCGACGTGCTCGAGTGCGCGGTGTTCCCGGTCTGGGACGAGCACACCGAACAGGAGGTGATGACGGTGATCACGCCGAAGCCGGGGCGCCGCATCGAGCCGGCCGATCTCATCGCCTTACCTGGACCGGCGCATGGCCTACTTCATGATTCCCCGCTACGTCGACTTCCGAGACGAGATCCCCAAGACCCCGACCGGCAAGATCGAGAAATACAAGCTCCGCAACGAGGGCATCACCCCCACCACCTGGGACCGGGTAGCGGCCGGAGTCGAGCTGACCCGCTGAGTGGGGCGAAGTCCGGGGTTGGCCGCGTGTCGGCGGCGAGTACGCTTCTGTGCTCAGTGGCCCGCGATGCCGTCGTGGGCCTGGTCTCCCCAGATCTCCTGCACGCGAGCGTCACGGCGGCAGGCGAATCGATAGAACCGGTATCGAGCCGGGTTCTTCTCGTAGTAGTCCTGGTGATAGTCCTCGGCCGGATAGAATGCCCCGGCCGGTTCGATCGGGGTGACCACCATGTCCTCCAGTATCCCGGAGCGTTCGAGCGCAGCCTTCGAGGCCAGAGCGAGACGTCGCTCCTCCTCGGTTGCGGCGAAGATCGCGGTGCGATAGCTCTCGCCGCGGTCGCAGAACTGCCCTCCGGCATCGGTCGGGTCGACGCTGCGCCAGAAGACGTGGAGCAACCCTTCGTATGAGACCAGCTTCGGGTCGTAGTGGATCTGCACCGCCTCCCAATGCCCCGTGCCGCCCGCGCTGACCTGCTCGTAGGTCGGGTCGTCCAGGCTCCCGCCAGTGTAGCCGGAGGTGGTCTTCACCACGCCGGGCACCTTGTCGAAGTCCGACTCCACGCACCAGAAGCACCCGCCCGCGAACGTTGCGACCGCGAGCCCGTCACCGACCGTGGCGAGGACGGGGGGTGACGCGAGCACTGCGAGCATCGATGCGCTGACCCAGGATGCAAGCCGATTCATCTCGTTACCCTCTCTCGGTGGTACCGGGCGATCGGGAATCGGTCGAGCTCCGCCGCTTCAATGCCCATGACCCGCGCAATCGCGCCCAGTTTATCCGTGATCTCGGGATCGATCTCGGGGACGGCAATGTGATCCACCAGCTCACTCGGGCTCGAAGCTCGCGAAGAACTGATCGCTCCCGACCCCGTCGTAGTGGTCCAGATACAGGGAGTGAAGCCGTAGCGTGCCGGCGGCGCCGAGCAACCCTCCGCGGAGCATGGTGTCGAAGCGCTTGCCCCCCACCATGCGGTGGCTGATCGTGGCGTAGAGCCGCGAGAGCACACGGTCGCGCAGGGCAGTCTCCAGCATCCCCGGACCGGTCTGGAGGTAGGCCCGGCGGTAGCCGCGTTCGCTCAGGACGGTGGCAACATCCCGGCCGCGCACTCGCGAACCCGCACCAGTCACCACGACCTCGCATCCCGCCGCGCGGAGGGCAGCGATCCGATGGTGCGCGGCCGCCGGCGTGGTCAGCACGTGGACCACTTGACCATGCCCTGACAATGAGCGGGGCAGCGTCCAGTCCAGGCTCCCGCTCACCACGGCCACCGCAGGCTGGGCGCGCATGCCCCGCTCCCTCCTCCACGCCCGGATGTCCTCGCTGCCGGAAGCGATACCCACCTGCAGGATGTTACCGAGGATGCCCGCGGCGAGCGCGCGAAGATAGCCGCCGTGGGTCACCAGGCAGTCGGCGTGCGCCTGCAGCTCCTGGAACAGGCGCCAGTCCCTCGGGTTGGTGAGCCCCTCGGGCAGGTGCGACAGGCCGTCGTCCCCGGCTACCGCGATGCGCCCGTCCAGGCTGGTGACGAAGTTGGCATAGAGAAAGGGCGCCACCCCTTCGGATTCCGGCGCGGGCAGACTCTCCTCGAGGTAGAGCCCCGAGAGCGGCCGCTTCCGGACCGGTAGCGGGAAGAGCTGCAGCACCTCGGGCGGCGCCGGTGAGGTAGTCGTATGGGGAGCCATGGAAGCGGTGTGCAGGACCTTAGTTTACACTGCCCGAATCCGTATCCGACGCGAGCCGGAGGGCACTGCCATGACCAGCGATCGACGGAAAGACCGGACCTACAGCGAAGAGGAGATCCAGGCGAAGCTCGAGGCGGAGCTGCCGCACTGGTACTACGAAAGAGGCTGGATCCGCCGCCGCTACCGCACCAGCGGCTGGAAGGGGACGCTGATGGTGATCAACGCCGTCGGCCACCTCGCCGAGGCGGCCTGGCATCACCCCGACATCACCGCCTCCTACGCGTTCGTGATCGTCAAGCTGACGAACCACGCCGCCAAGGGCGTGACCGACAAGGACTTCGAGCTGGCGCACAAGATCGAGGAGTTCGTGCACTGGCAGCCGGCACAGGAGGGAGGATCGCTCGAGGGCACACCCCGGGATCAGCGGTTCCGCTACGTCAAGTACGACTGAATGGGAGAGCGCATCCTTTTCCTCACCGGCCGCCTCGCGCGAGACAGCCTGCACCGCGAGCTGGAGGGTCTGAAGAAGAGGGACTTCTCCTACCGGGTGCACGAGCTCGGCCTGCAGGTGGCGGGTCTGATGACCGCGAACATGATCCGCCGGCGCCTCGACGGTCCCGGAGACGCGCAGCGCATCCTCGTGCCGGGGCTGTGCGGCGGGGAGGTCGATGCGCTCTCGGAAGCGTACGGGGTACCGGTCGAACGCGGCCCCAAGGACCTCAAGGACCTGCCCGAGTACTTCGGCACCGGGGGCCGGCAACCTGATCTGAGCCGGCATTCCGTCACCATCATCGCCGAGATCGTGGATGCGCCCCACCTGACGCCCGAAGAGATCGTCGAGCGCGCCGCCGCCTACCGGACCGACGGCGCGGACGTCATCGATCTGGGCTGCCTTCCCGGCACCTCCTTTCCGCACCTGGAAGACAGCGTGAGCGCACTCCGGCGAGAAGGACACGCGGTGAGCGTCGACTCTCTGGAAACAGAGGATCTGCTGCGCGGGGGCCGGGCAGGGGCAGACTACCTGCTGAGTCTGAGAGAAAGCACCCTTCACGTTGCGGACGAGGTCGCGAGCACCCCGGTGCTCATCCCGGAGTCGCCCTCGGATCTGGAAAGCCTCTACCGCGCGGCGGAGATCCTGGCGGCGCGAGGCCGGCGCTATCTCCTCGATCCCGTCCTCGAGCCCATCCAGTTCGGCTTTACCGAGTCCTTGCTGCGCTACCACGCCGTGCGCCGTCGCTTCCCGGAGGCCGAGATGATGATGGGGATCGGCAACGTCACCGAGCTCACCGATGCCGACACCACCGGCATGACCGCGGTCCTCATGGGCGTGGTGTCCGAGCTCGACATCGGCGCCGTCCTGACCACGGAGGTCAGCCCCCACGCGCACACGGCAGTGCGCGAGGCCGACATCGCGAGGCGCATCATGTTTGCCGCGAATCGCGACGCCAACCTGCCGCAGCGCTACCACCCCGGGCTGATGGCGCTCAAGGACCGCAAGCCCTTCCCCTACGAGACCGAGGAAGTGGCGCAGACCGCGGCCGCGATCAAGGACCCGAGCTTCCGCATCCAGCTCACCCGGGACGGCATCCACGTGTACAACCGGGACGGACACCGGATCGCGACCGACCCCTTCGCGCTCTTTCCGGGGCTCGGGGTGGACGACGACGCCAGTCACGCCTTCTACCTCGGGGTGGAGCTCGGCCGCGCCCAGATCGCGTGGCAGCTCGGCAAGCGCTACCTGCAGGACAACGAGCTCGAATGGGGAGTGGCGGCCCGCGGCACGGCGAACCCGTGATCCGCGAGACGATCGTCACCACGCTGGGAGCCGCCGGCCGGCCCAACATCGCCGCAATGGGAGTGCGCGAGGAGCGCGGCCTCTACCTCATCTCGCCCTTTCGGCCCTCCCGGACCTTCGACAACCTGAAGCGCAGCCGCCAGGCGGTGATCAACCACACCGACGACGTGCGCGTCTTTGCCGGCTGTCTGACCGGCCGGAAAGACTGGCCGACGCTCCCGGTGAAGAGTATCGCCGGAGTGCGCCTCGCGAATGCGCTCGCCCACGTGGAGGTCGAGGTCACGGAGTGGGAGGACGACGACGTGCGCCCTCGCTTCTATTGCCGGGAAATGGGACGCGAGACGCACGCCGAGTTCCGAGGATTCAATCGGGCGCAGGTGGCGGTCATCGAGGCATCCATCCTGGTCAGCCGACTGCACCTGCTCCCGGCGGAGAAGATCGACCGCGAGATGGAGTATCTGCGCATCGCGGTGGAGAAGACCGCGGGACCGCGCGAACGGGAAGCCTGGCGATGGATGGTGGAGCGAATCGCCGACCACCGGCGATCGAATCAGGGAAGGGCCGCTCAGCCCACCAGGTGTGTCCATCCCCGGTAGGCGGCGAGGTGGCCCGGCACGTCGTGGACCCGGATGATGTCCACGCCCTGGGCGCAGAGGTGCAGGGAGGCGCCGATGGTGCCGAGGTCGCGTGCCTGCTCGTCCTGGCTCATGAAGCTCTTCATGAAGGACTTGCGCGAGTGTCCGACCAGCACCCGCAGCCCGTGACGCCGGAACTCGCCCGCGCGCCGGAGGAGCCGCAAGGACTGCAGGCGGTTCTTGCCGAAGCCGATCCCGGGATCGAAGATGATGCGCTCCAGGTCCAGGCCCCCGGCATCCCAGGCCTCCATCCGCTCGAGCAGCCACGCCTCGACCGCGTCGAAGGGATCCTCGTCGTCCGGCAAGGTGGTCCGTGGGTCGGCGGGAATCGTGACGTGGTGCATCGCGACCCAGTCGCGGTCCGCGTCGCGGGCGAGCGCAATCATCTCGGGGGAGGTCAACCCGCTCACGTCGTTGACGATGTCCACTCCCCGTTCCAGGCCCTTTGCGGCCACCTCGGCATGGCGGGTATCGAGGCTCAGGAGGGGCCGCAGCCGATCTCCGGCCACACGCTCCACCAATCTCTCGAGCACCGGCGCGACCCGGGACCATTCCAGCTCGGGATCCACCTCGGTGGCGCCCGGCCGCGTGGATTCTCCTCCGACGTCGATGATGTGGGCGCCTGCCTCGATCATCGCTTCGACGTGCGGCTCGATCCGCGACCAATCCGTAAAACGACCGCCGTCGGAGAACGAATCCGGGGTGACGTTGACGATGCCCATCCACAACGGGATATGGTGTCCGAGCGCGATGGAGTGCTCGAGCATCGTGCGCCCGTCACCGCCCGGAACCGTGAGCCGGGGCGCGAGCGCGGCGAGTGGCGCGAGCACGAAGCTGCGCTGCGTGAGATCGCGATGCGGAATCGTCAGCCGCTCGGTCACGATGCGTTCCCGTCCCCAGAGCAGGATGTCGATGTCGATGGGACGTGGAGACCAGTGCGATGAATTGATCCGCCCAAATCCGGTCTGAATGTCGTCGATCCACAGCCGGAGCTGCTCGGGAGTGCACTCGGCGGCACATTCGAGGACGAGGTTCAGGAAAGGCCGGTTCCAGTCCGAGGGCGCGGAGTCGGGAAGCAGGGCGGGTGACTCCACCACCGGCGATACCCGTCCGATGCCGATCCCCCGTGCCTTGAGAGCGTCGATTGCCCGTGCCAGGTAGCCACGACGGCCACCCAGATTCGAACCTAGCCCCAGGTAGACCTGCATGCTCCGACTCCGATCTTCCGCCGATCGAGTATATGCGGTTGCCGTCGGACTACATCACTCCGGTGGGCGCGCCATGAAACAGAGCACCTTCGAGTCCGCGGTACGGGAAATGTCTTCGCTCAGGGTGCCGTAGGGAATGGGTCCGAGCGCGACCAGCGCCTCTTCGCCCTCGACGCGGTACATGGCAAGAAAGGAATTGTAGGGTTCGTCGCAGCCGTGCGCGGATTCTGCCGCCACCCACGGTCTGCCGGTCGCACTCTGCTCGCTGAAGGACGAGGAGAACACCAGGTACTCCGCATGGCGCTCCTCTCCAGAGTCCCCTCCTCCGCCGAGGCGGTGAGCTCCGATCAGACCGAGCCGGCTGACTCGAGCAACGACGTACTCTGCGGCTCCCAGAAGAAGGCGTCCTCCCACCACTTTCTCGCGGCTTTCGCCGTCGAGCCGGAACGCGACGCTCCCGCCTTCGCCGTCCGGAATCGTGCCGGTGAGGAGCTCTTTCGAGGTCACCTCCCCCGAGAGCAGCGTCGCGATGGCGAGTATTGCGATCCCAATCGGCCGGCGTGTGCGTGGACGACGAGTGCGTCGAGGCCCGCAGGTACGCGGCGTGACCACGGCAAGCGGGATCCCGGATCCCGTTCCGGCGGTATCCTGCTCCATCGAGGTTCTCGTCACTGGTGTTCCCTGTCGCTCTCCCCGCTCGTGCGCGCACTCTACCGGATTGGACTGGAGAGAGATCGGCCGGCCGAGAACAACTCATGAAGCGCCAGAGCGGAAACCACCGGGAGGGCGGGACGGCTGGCATCGATATCCACGCTCTGAACAATCGTCTACACCGAGGGTTCGGCCCGAGCCAAACGGTCCTTCCGAAGGGCCAGCGCTCGTTGAATGACCCCATCTCGATGGATAGCATCGAAGCGCAAGCGTTCCGTCGCTTCAACATGGGCAGGCAATGCAGCAGCAAATCCGAGACGCAGACGTGAACGGCCGGTCGCATCGGCTCCCGCCGGAGGGTCCGCGGTGAGCGAACAGCTCGCTCCCGATCGCCCGATCGCAATCGCCCCGGGATTCCGCTTTCAGTGGGAAGAGGCGCAGGGCGCCCACGTCCTCCTTTATCCCGAAGGGATGGTCAAGCTGAGCGAGAGCGCGGGCGCCATCCTCAGCCGCTGCGACGGCGCACGCACCCTCGATGACATCGTGTCATTGCTCGAAGAGGCGTTTCCCGGCGCCGATCTCCGGGCCGATGTCGTGGAGTTTCTGCAGACCGCCCTGGACCGAGGCTGGATCAAGCTGTCGTAGCGCCGGGAAGGGGCGGCAGCCGGGAGTTGGCCCCTGCCCGCTCGCGCTGCCGAAGCGGCTTGATCCTGGGCGAGCGAACAGAGACGTTGTTTCCATCGAGCCGCCGGGGAACGATTTCCGGACAGATCGGGATCGTGCAAGACTGCTCCGAGAATCGCGAATCGGGAGACGGAAGATGAAAGGTGTTCCCGAGCACCTGCCGGACCATCCTCACGTGCGCACGATCCTGCGCTACTACGAGGGCTGCAACCAGGCCGACGCCGCACTCATCCGTGAAACGCTCGCCGAGGACGTCGTGCACTACTGGGTCGATCACCGGCCGGTCGAGGGCGCAGAAAGTCTGTCCGTGTTCGCCGCCAAGGTCGCAGAGCGAACCCGGGCGACCTGGAGCGCGGACCACGTGCTCGCCGGCGAGGACGAGGCGGTGGTGGAATGGTCGATGCACTGGACCCCCATCGGGGGGAGCACCGAGGAGCTTCTTCGTGGCACCGAGTGGATCCGCATCGCGGACGGCCTCATCAGCGAGGTCCGCTCATACCACAACAACCACCACCTCTCCGATCCGCGCAACTTCGAGCTGCGGGGATTCCCCTACCGGCAACGCGGCTACGGTGCCTTCACTCGAGACTGAGTTCGCGGTCTCCCAATCCCCCGTGTTGTTTCGCAGATTATCTGATCACCGATCTCCCGGATTATTTCGCACGAGGGGGAGGCGGATTTCCCACAGTGTTCCGTGATCGTCGGAAGAGGGGGAGGCTCGCGGGGTGTCGCACGGGCGTCGGCGGGTCAAGCC
>CAYQVB010000022.1:0-170055 GCA_964420925.1 uncultured Ectothiorhodospiraceae bacterium
CGCCCCGAGCAGCCGGGGGCCGGCGCCGAGCGGCAGCAGCCAGAGCCAGGGGGTGCGCGTCCTCATGCGAGCGCTACCCGTTCGCGCGGCTAGTACCGCCTGCGGTATTCCGGATCGGCGCAGGGGCGGGGTCGGGTCGGCGGCTTCGTCATCGCCTGTCTCAACTTGCAAGGCATATAAGTCATGTTATAACATTTCTTTCACTTTCGCAAGGGAGCCGCTATCTGGGGCGGCCCGACATCGATGAAAAGCCGGGATATGGACGCCGCAGTTTTTGAGGATCGGACGTCGACGCCATCGCGCACCGGGTCGGAGCCACGCCGTCGGCCGAGCCGCTCTGGGGCCGAGGCCGCCGTTCGCACGCTGATCGAGTGGGCCGGGGACGATCCCGACCGGGAGGGGCTGAAGGGAACGCCCGAGCGTGTCGTGCGGGCCTACGAGGAATTCTTCGCCGGATACGCCGAAGACCCGGTCGCCTTGCTGGCCACGACGTTCGAGAAGACTGCCGTCTATGACGAGATGATCGTCTTGCGCGATATTCGCCTCGAATCCCACTGCGAGCACCACATCGTTCCTATCTTGGGAATAGCACATGTCGGGTATTTGCCGGCGGAACGGATCGTGGGCATCTCAAAGCTCGCGCGCCTTGTCGAGGTCTTCGCGAAACGGATGCAGATCCAGGAAGCGTTGACATCGCAGATCGCGGACACGATCCATGAAGTGCTCGAGCCACGTGGCGTCGGCGTGGTCATCGAGGCGGCGCACCAGTGCATGACCACGCGCGGTATCCGCAAGCCGGGGGTCACTCTGGTAACCAGCCGTATGCTCGGCTGCTTCCGCGACGACCCGGCGACTCGGCGGGAGTTTTTGTCGATGATCGGCGCCCGGGGAAGCGCGCCGCACGAAGGTTGAACACCTCGCCCCAACGGGTTCGGCGGCATTCGCCTCCGCATGACGGTCGAATACGTCGAAGAGGGCCTTACCTCGGTTCACCCAGCGAAGGCGCCGACACCGCCACTGTTCAGTTGCCTGTGCACGATGTCAACGCTTCCTGGATCTGCATCCGCTTCAAATGCGTCACGATGGATAAATTTCTTGACGCAGGACTCCGGCAATCGAGGCCACCACGGGACCGAAGGCCTTATGCTGCGATATGTCGGACTCGATCTCCCGGATTGCCGTCTCGAGACCGGCCAATCGCGGCGGAACGGGCCGGTCGGTGACGTCGAGGGCGCGCAAGGCGATCGGCACAAGACTGGCAAGCGCCATGTCGAGACACCGGCCGGTGCGGTCCTGCTTGGACCACGCCAGGAACACGGGACTGGCAACGTCATTCTGACCGAAACCGCCGGATTCACTGCCGGGAAGCAACGTGGACTGGGCGTAGAGACGGGCTTCCTCTTCGTATCCGGTCTGGGCCATCGGCACATATCCCATATAAGCGCGACGGTTGTCGCCGCCGGCTTCGGCAGAGTCGAGCTGATCGGGAAGCAGCGAGATGGTGCCGTCCAGGAGTTTCGCACCCTGGCGTTCGGTAAGAACACAGAGATTGGCGCACGCGGCGGTCAAGGCGTCTAGAGCTAGTACCGCATGGGGATTGTGATACCCACCGTTTGAAATGAAACAACCGAAGGGATGGTTGTCGTCGACAACATCGATCCATACCGGGTTGTCCGTTACGGCCTGGAGCGACTCGGCTGCGACTTCGGCGGCCATGGTCGCTGCCCGTCTGGCCTGGCCCAGAATCCGCGGTACGATGCGATAGCTGACAGGCGCCTGATAGGGGCGCCGTTCCCCGCCGTGACCGTTGCCCACCAGTTCGCGAAGACGCCGAAGCGCCCAACCGTCATGGGGGTTGTTCCAGTAGCCGTCCAGCGCAGGATCAAGATGGCTCAAAGGCGCGTTGAAGGCCTCGAAGGACAGCGCGAAGATTTGCGCCGCCAGATCGAAGCGCCGTTCGGCGACGAGCGCGGCATCGGTGACCAAGCCCGTGGCCGACGGCGATCCGTTGATCAGGCACAGCACGTCCTTGGCCGCCGGCTTCATCCTTTCCGCCAGTCCCGTGAACAAGTGACTCAGCGACAAGATCTCGCCCGCTCCACCCTGACCCTGCACCGGGACCGCCGGCAACCTGTCGTCGTCCAGCATGGCGGCAACGCCCTGCGCGATCTCAGGCGATATCGCGGCATGGCCTTCGACGAAGTTGGTCAGCCGCGCGAGGACGATGGCGCGTACGACGCGTTCCGGTAAGGACTCGCCCGAGCACACGGCGATGCGTGCCGGCGACATGCTCGCCCACTGTTCGCGCTCCTCGGGCGTGAGCTTCTTCCGGGCGAACTGACCGAAACCCGTTGTCACGCCATAAATCGTGACCTCCGGGTCACGGTCGAGAATGCATGCCAGCCTATGCCGACCCTGTTGCATCGCCGCGAGAGCCCTGGCGCCGAGCTGGACGCCTTCGCCGTCCCAAGCCACCCGCCTGGCGGTTTCGAGCGTGAAATCGGACCGGGTTTCTACGAGTACCGTCATGATCCGGTGCCCTACCTGGCAAAGCGCAAGAAATCGGCCGGCATGCCGGCTTGACGCCGAGACCCCGGCTCAGGAATCGATTTCTTGTGAGTCACGAGGGTCAGATTTGACGCGATGGCAGGGGCGCATTGACAAGCTCGGGAAATCGCCGTGCCAACCATCAGCCTAGAATTCCCGGCAGATCGAGTTCGTACTCCCGGGCGCAGTCGATAGCGATCTCGTATCCGGCATCTGCGTGACGCATGACACCGGTCGCCGGATCGTTCCACAGCACTCGCTCGATTCGACGGTCCGCCTCCTGGGTGCCGTCACAGCAGATCACCATACCCGCATGCTGCGAATAACCCATGCCGACCCCACCCCCATGATGAATTGACACCCAGGTCGCCCCCGACGCGCAGTTCAGCAGTGCGTTCAGGAACGGCCAATCGGATACCGCATCCGATCCATCCTTCATGGCTTCGGTTTCGCGGTTCGGTGACGCGACCGACCCGGCATCGAGATGATCACGTCCAATGACGATCGGGGCCTGCAGCTCCCCGTTCCTCACCATCTCGTTGAACGCCAGGCCGAGGCGGTGCCGCTGTCCGAGGCCCACCCAGCAGATTCGTGCCGGCAGTCCCTGGAAGCTGATGCGTTCCCGCGCCATGTCGAACCAGTTGTGCAGGTGTTCATCCTCCGGGATGAGCTCCTTCACCTTCTCGTCAGTGCGGTATATGTCCTCCGGCTCGCCCGACAGCGCGCACCAGCGGAATGGTCCGATGCCCCGGCAGAACAGAGGTCGGATGTAGGCCGGCACGAACCCCGGGAAGGCGAACGCGCTCTCGAGTCCTTCTTCCTTGGCCACTTGGCGAATGTTGTTGCCGTAGTCGAGCGTCGGAATGCCCGCGTCCCAGAACTCGACCATGGCCGCGACGTGCTCCTTCATCGACGCCCGCGCGGAGAACTCCACCGACGCAGGGTCGCGCTCGCGGCGCTCGCGCCACTCGCCGAGCGACCAGCCTTTGGGCAGGTAGCCGTTGATCGGATCGTGGGCCGAGGTCTGATCGGTCACGATGTCCGGCCTCAGCCCGCGTCGCGCAAGCTCGGGGAAGATCTCTGCCGCGTTACCGAGCAAGCCCACGGAGCGCGCCTCCCCGACCCCGGTCCAGCGCTCAATCATCTCCAGCGCCTCGTCGAGGTCGGTCGTGTGCTCGTCCAGGTAGCGGGTTCGCAGCCGGAACTCTATGCGGCTCGGATCGCATTCGACAACGAGGCATGACGCTCCTGCCATCGCCGCCGCGAGCGGCTGAGCGCCGCCCATGCCGCCGAGGCCCGCGGTGAGAATCCAGCGCCCCCGGAGATCGCCCCCGTAGTGCTGGCGACCGGCTTCCACGAAGGTTTCGTAGGTACCCTGCACAATTCCCTGCGAACCGATGTAGATCCACGAGCCCGCCGTCATTTGCCCGTACATCATCAGTCCCTTGCGATCGAGCTCGCGAAAATGCGACCAGTCGGCCCAGTGCGGGACGATGTTCGAGTTGGCGATGAGCACCCGCGGGGCGTCCGCATGTGTGCGAAATACGCCGACAGGTTTGCCGGACTGGACGAGCAGGGTCTGGTCGGCCTCCAGCGAACGCAGGCTCGCAACGATACGGTCGAAATCGTCCCACGTGCGTACGGCGCGACCGATGCCGCCATAGACCACCAGGTCTTGAGGGTTCTCGGCCACGTCGGGGTGCAGATTGTTCATGAGCATGCGTAGCGGTGCCTCGGTCAACCAGGACCTCGCGGTAATGTCGGGCCCGGTTGGCGGGAAGACCTCGCGCCGGTTGCGCTGGGGAGCGGTCATCGAGAGTCCTCGTTACGCCCCTCCGGCAGACCGTAGAGGCGCCGCACGAGCGGATTGAACCCGATGCGGTAGGCGATTTCGGCCGGTGAATCGACGTCCCACACCGCGATGTCGGCGCGCTTGCCCGTTTCCAATGTGCCGCACTCGGCCGCCATTCCGAGAGCGCGGGCAGCCTCCCGGGTCACCCCGGCCAACGCCTCCTCGGGTGTCAGCCCGAACAACGTACAGGCCATGTTGACGGCCAGCAGGAGCGATGCGAGCGGCGAGGACCCGGGGTTGCAATCCGTGGCGATCGCCATCGGGACCCGAGCGTCGCGCAGCGCCTGGACCGGTGGCACCTTCGTCTCGCGAAGAAAATAGAAGGCGCCCGGAAGGAGCACCGCGACGGTCCCGGCATCGGCGAGCGCAGCAACGTCCCGGAGATCGAGATGCTCCAAATGGTCTGCGGATAACGCGCCGTAACCTGCCGCGAGCCGCGCGCCCCCCAGATTGGAGAGCTGTTCGGCGTGGATCTTTATGGCCAGGTCCAGCTCACGTGCCGTGTCGAACACCTTGGCGACCTGAGCCGGAGAGAACGCGATCGATTCACAGAACGCGTCGACCGCGTCGACAAGCCCGTCTGCCGCAAGCGCAGGCAGTACCTCCCCAGCGACGAAGTCGATGTAGGCATCCGAACGACTCTTGTACTCCGGTGGCAGTGCGTGCGCGCCGAGATATGTCGTCCTGACGGTGACGTCGCGTAGCTCGCCGATGCGCCTTGCCACCCGCAGCATCCGTCGTTCGGTGGCGACATCCAGGCCGTAGCCTGACTTCACTTCGAGGGTGGCGACCCCCTCCGCGATCAGCGCATCAACCCGCGGCAGAGCCGAGTCAAGCAAGTCGTCTTCAGATGCTTGCCGTGTTGCGCATACGGTGGACCGTATGCCGCCGCCTGTCCGCGCGATCTCCTCGTAGCTTGCGCCGGTCAGGCGCATCTCGAACTCACGAACCCGATGGCCGCCAAATACGATGTGGGTATGACAATCGATGAGAGCCGGAGTCGCTAGGCGTCCGCCAAGGTCGACGAGCGGCCAGGACGCGTATTTCGCAGGGAGCGCGCCCCACGGTCCCACCCACCGGATGCGTCCGGCCTCTGCCGCGAGGGCTCCGCGGTCGATCAGGCCATACGGTAGGCCGGGCGCAAAGGTCGCGAAACGCGCGTTTGCGAGTACGCTCTGTGTGCCGTCGGTCAGGGCCGGCTCCTCAGTGTATGCGGATGTTTGATATCCCGCTGAGTGTGCATTATGACTAGTTTTTATATATTATATCTAGACATATTTTTTTAGAAAGACCTGTCCCGGATGAATTCAACTTCACTCTTCGCGCCCCGCGCGCTCCTCCGTGACGGCTGGGCGTCCGACGTACGGGTCACTATCGCCGCGGACGGGCGTATCCGCGGCGTGGAACGCGACGTGAAGCCGCGGTCCGAAGACCGCTGTCTCACCGACCGTGTTCTCCTTCCGGCGCCTGCGAACGTTCACAGTCACGCGTTCCAACGCGCCCTGGCGGGCCGCACGCAGCGGCGCGGACCAGGGGAAGACGACTTCTGGAGTTGGCGGCGCCTCTTGTACCGATTCCTGGAAGGACTGACGCCGGAGATGATCGGCGCCATCACCGCCCAGGCGCAGCTCGAGATGTGCGAGGCGGGGTACGCGGCGGTCGCCGAGTTCCACTACCTGCATCACGCTCCGGGCGGTCGGGCCTATGCAAACCCGGCCGAAATCTCGGAACGCATCATGGAGGCGGCGCAAGCGACGGGCATCGGCCTGTCCCTGCTTCCCGTAATCTACTCCACGGGTGGGGCCGACGGAGGGCCACCTGCCGGTGTGCAACTGCGTTTTGCATGCGATGCCGAGAAGTACGATCTGCTCTGGCGGTCGGCGGCGAGTTCCCTCGGCCGGGGCCCTACGGATTGGCGTATCGGAATCGCACCCCACTCGCTGCGCGCCGTGCCCCGCGACATCCTCGCTGAAGTGCTTGCTGCCCACTCGAAAGGTCCGGTGCATATGCACATTGCCGAGCAGATCGCCGAAGTGGAGGAAATCGAGAGCGCTTGGAGCGTGTCACCGATCACTTGGTTGCTCGATCATCATGCCGTCGACGAGCGCTGGTGCCTCGTACATGCAACCCACGCAAACGAAGCGGAGTGCGCCAATTTGGCAAAGAGCGGCGCTGTCGTCGGACTGTGCCCGATCACTGAGGCGGACCTCGGTGACGGTGTGTTTCCTGGCGAGCCGTTTCTCACCGCCGGAGGACGCTTCGGCGTCGGCACTGACTCGAATGTGCGCATCACGCTTTCCGGCGAGCTGAACCTGCTCGAGTACAGTCAACGTCTCGCGATGCGTCGACGCAATGTAGTCTCGAGAGCGGGCGAATCCTCCGGAAAGGCGATCTTTGACGCCGTACTTGCAGGGGGCGCCTTGGCACTCGGGCGCCGATCCGGTGCGATCGAATCGGGATACCTTGCGGACCTCCTCACATTGGACGCAACGACCCTGGAGCTCCACGGCCTCGACGGAGACGAGTTGCTCGATGGCTGGATCTTCTCGGCGCAGGGGTCGTTGGTCGGCGAGGTATGGAGCGCCGGCCGGCAGACGGTCGAACACGGGCGTCACTTTGCCCGCGAGGTCATTTCCTCTCGTTATCGCGACGCGATGGACGCGTTGATCGCGACCTTGTGAGAACATGCGGGGATGATGGCGGTTCGGGCCGCGTGTATGCCACTGTCTTTCCCGGAAGCACAGTCGGAGCAGCAGATCGCGCGCGCGCCTGACACGAACGAGAACACGCCTTGCGGCAACGGGACCCCGTTCCTAGGGAACGGGTCCACGGTCTCCTCTCCTCGGTGTCGGGTGCCATAAGAGTGTCCCGGCTCCGGTTGGCACCCCGCTTCCTACCACGGAGACAGGTGATTGAATCGCCATCGCACTCAGGTCAATCTCAGCAGTTCATGGAACCTCGCCAATGAACACTCGCGGCTCTTACTTGGAGATCAAGCATCACGTTCTCGGCAAGATACGTGCCGGTGACTGGCCTCCCGGCACATTGATTCCCAAGGAACGGGAGTTGGCCGACGCGTTCGGGTGCGCGAGGATGACGGTGCATCGCGCGCTGCGGGAGCTGGCCGAAGAGGGAGTGGTGGAGCGCCGCCGTCGTTCCGGCACACGAGTCGCGTTGCAGACCACTCGCAGCGCGTTGTTCGAGATCCCGCGCGTTGACCATGAAATCGAACGCCAGGGTGCAATCTACCGCTACCAGCGGATCTCCCGCAGGATCGTCCGTCCGAGCGACGCCGTGGGCAGACACCTGGGTATCCCGAATACGCGAGAGGCGCTTCGAGTTGATTGTCTGCACTTCGCCTCCGATGTTCCGTTCCAACTAGAGGAGCGGTGGATCAATCTAGAAGTGGTGCCTGATGCGCGATCGGAGTCGTTCCGCGATATGCCTCCCAATATCTGGCTGCTCGAGCGAAAGCCGTGGTCCGAGGTAGAGCACGTGATCAGCGCCGCTGTGGCGTCTGTACGGGATGCCAAACGGCTGGAAATGGACGCCGGAGATGCCCTTCTGATAGTGGAACGGCGAACGTGGATTGACGCCCGCGTGATCACCTATGTGCGCATGCTGCACCCAGGTCGTTTCTATCGTTTGCGCGCAGGTGCCTATCCAGCACCGGGGACGTCAATCTTGGCAACCTAGATGGTTGCAGCGCCACATGAGACGTTTCTGAGCGAGTCATGAGTGAACTCTTTGCGCACCAAATGATCACGATACTGGACCCGCTCTAAACAGCTCCGTCCAGGCGATAGACCTTCGTCGCCGTACCCCCGAGCAATGCCTTCCGATCGGCGGCCGGCGCCCCTATGGCGTCGAGAATGTCCTGCAAGGCCTCCCACCAACCGCCGTAGGTGCCCATGATGGTCATGACCGGCCAGTTGCTGCCGAAGATCAGTCGTTCCCCTCCGAACACCTCAAGCAGGAACTCCACCCACGGCCGTACCGACTCCGCCGTCCATTCCTGGCTGGCGCGCTCTATCAGGCCCGAGACCTTGACGAAGGCCTTCGTGTCGTCGGCGATGGCCCGCATGTCCGTGGCCCACGGTTCCAGCTCCCCGGCCATCACCGAGGGCCGCCCGCCGTGGTTGATCACGGCAGTCAGGTCGGGCACCTCGAGCAGGAGTTCACGCGTGTCGGCAAGTTGCCGGCAGGTCACCATGAGGTCACAGGGCAGGCCTCGCTCCACGAGCTGCGCATAGCCCCGTTTCGCCTTGGGGTCCCGCAACCACGAGCCATCGAATTCCCGCGGCGGGTGGTTGCGCACGCCCTTGAATTTCGGATGTCGCTGGAAGGCATCCAGACTGGCCCCGAGGCGTTCCACCCCGTCCTCCAAGTTGACCCAACCGACGACGCCGAGCGCGATGTCCTCCTTGTCGGCAATCTCAAGGAAATAGCGCGTCTCCGCCTCTTCGGGCGCCGCCTGAACCAGCACCACGCCGTCGACTCCGGCCGCCCGCATCAACGGTTTCAGGTCTTCCGGCGTGAAACTCCGGCCCAGAGCCGCAATTTTTCTTCGAATCCATACCTTCTCCGGAAACTCGTCATCCCAGAAGTGAATGTGCGAATCGACGATCATGGTTGTGGGCCTCGATGTGGGCCGAAGGAAGGGCAACGGCCGTCAAAGGTGGGCGGCATCCGGAAACCTCTCCTTCTCGTCCCGCCCCCGCCGGCCCGGACGCCCTCGGACACGTCGCGATAACCCTCAGGCACCTGTCCGATAAGACTACGGCGGGGACGCAACCTCATACAGTCTGGACTGATAGTTTTGGGAATTATACGCTCAACTAGCCATCTTCTGAATCGGAAGATGCGGCGGATCAACTGCCCGGAGACGCTTCGCCAGTTTATAGAACAGGTCAGGATTCTCTCGCTTGCTCTGCGGATTGGCGTCAACCGTTGAGTGGAAAGCAGCATCGCCTCGAACTGTGATATGAATATGGCCTTGCTCTTCAAGGGGCAATCGGCATTCTTGAGACATGGCTAGAGACAACTGGCTCCTGCAAGCCGCGTAGCTTGACTAATTTGGGCGGCAGCGCGCCGATCAGCTCAAGTGCCTTCTGAAAAGTGGAAAGACGCGGCTCCTGCCGCTTCAATGTTCGACGCCGTGCGCCGTAGGACTTCGCCGATTCGGTATCTGTAGAGGCCCTGCTCCAGGAGTTCCAGAAGTCGGGCGTCCTCTTTCGGCGCCTATCTCATGGCCCGCCTTCCCTTCAGGCAGTCCTTAGTTTACCCAAGTATCCTTTGAACCGCCCAATTCCAGTCCTGTCATGGAAGGGATCTGAATGGTCCCGGGTATTGTTCAGCGTTCAATTTTAACCTCCCTCTAAATCAAGTAAAATCAAACGGTTACATCGCTGATCGGCACCCAATCCACACGCCGATCAACAGTCACACAACTCCCGAGGCGGCAGTCCGCCCCTCGGGCTCGAATTTTCCTGCCGTGATAGGTTGTCGCCCCTTGAATGAGGGTACCTGAAGGTCAGATAAGCGTCATAAGCATGTACCCATCGAAATACACGCCGGAGGTAGTGAGCCGGTTTCTCTCGTCCCAAATGCAAAGTGAACGTTAGGGAGGGCACGATCATGAGCCCGGGTTGGGTCAAGGCTGCCGGCGTCGCGGATCTCCGCCGGAAGGGTCGGATGGTCTTCCGCCTCGGAGACCGCCAGATCGTTCTTTTCGATACCGCGCACGGCATCTATGCCTGCAACAATCGGTGTCCGCATGAGGGTTATCCGCTGCACGAGGGCACGCTCGACGAGAACTGCTTGCTCACCTGCAATTGGCACAACTGGAAATTCGATCTGGAAACGGGTGAAAACCAGCGCGACGGTGACAGGCTGCGCATCTATCCGGTCCAAATCCGAAGCAGCGAGGTCTGGATCGAGATCGTCGATCCGCCTATCGAGGAGAAGCTCGCGAAATCACTCGAGGATTTGAAACAGGGTTTTGTCGACCACGATTACGAACGGCTGGCACGCGAACTCGCCCGGATCGTGCAGCTCGGCGTCGCCCCTACGCTCGCCGTCAAGGAGGCGATTCGCTGGTCGCACGACAAACTGGAGTTCGGCTGGACGCATGCTTACGCCGGAACGGCGGACTGGCTTGCACACTATGACGAACGCGCCGGCGGACTCGAAGACCGGCTCATCTGTCTCCTGGAGTCCATCGGTCACATGGCCGAGGACACCTTGCGCGAGCGGCGCTATCCCTATGCGGAAGGCGTCGAGGACTGGGATGAGGCAGCCTTTTGCCGGGCCGTCGAGGAGGAGGATGAGGCCCGCGTCATTCGCTTGACACGCGGTGCGGTAGCTACGGGCGATGCCTACGGCGCCATGGAGCGCGGTTTAGCGCGCGCCGCACTCGCCCACTATGCAGATTTCGGCCACTCGGCGATCTATGTGCTCAAGGCGGGTGCTCTGATCCGCCGACTGGGCGAGGATATTGCCGAACCGGTCCTGGTTTCGCTGGTGCGCGGGCTGACGTCGGCTTTCCGCGAGGACCTACTTCCCAAGTTCCGCGGCTATAATGCGGCTCTGGAAAGGTTCGGGACGCAGGCCAATGGACGGGTGCCCACGGCGGTAGATTACGGCGGCCTGAATGCCGACAAGGCGCTCGCTTTCACCGCCGAGCACGGTGCTGCGCCTGCGCTTGACCTCTACCGTTGCCTGCTTGGAGCCAACGCGCTCAACATGGTGCGTTTCGACCTCAGGCATCTGGACGATCTTGACCGGCCTTACGGGGGCGATTTCGGCTGGCTCGACCTGACCCATGGCCTTACCTTCGCCGAAGCAGTGCTCGGCCTTTGCTCGAAGTATCCGGACCTTTGGCCGGCGGGACTGTTGCAGATGGCTTGCTTCTCCGGCCGCAACATCGGACATCAGGACGAGGCGGTGGACCCCGAGGACTGGATGGTAGCCGACCCAGAAGCGTTCTTCGCTGAGGCCGACCGCACGCTGTTGGATCATGGTTGCGACCGATACATCGTCTCCGTTCATCTGCTGAAGACGGTATCAGCGGTGCGCCGTCTCCTGGCATCACCGGAGACCGGCCGGTCCGGCGAGTTGGCGCTGGCTGCGCTCAACCGCCTGCTGCACTCGCCGTTGCGCCGCAAGATGGCCCGCCGCACGGCCCGCCAGGCCATGCGTTTCATCGAGATCGACATCTAACAGGCTGCTGAAAAAGCCCGCCAATTGCTGTTGATCGGCGCGTAGGTTGGACGCCGAACAACAGTCAACCGTGCGGGTACCTAACTGGAGGACTTGTGTTGACGGTCTTGAATGACCGTTTGGGTCGTTGTTGGGGCCGCCCTTCGGTCTGCAGGCGCAACACTCCGATCCGTCTCGTCTGACGTTCCCCTACACCGTCGAGACGACCCAAGCAACCGTTGACAGACTAGAGGCCCGAAATTGCAACCCTCGGACGATCGCTTTACTCAACTTCCCGGCAGGTGATGCAATGTCGGAGAGAACATATCCTTCCACGAATCGGCCTTGCGCTTCACCATTCCGATGTGACGCATGAACGTGTGGTACTTCATTATGTTCTCGGGTGTCATCGTGAAGACGTTCTTGGGATCTCGCAGGATCGCTTCGACGAAGTCGAGCTTCAGCTTCGAGTTCGCTGAATCGATATAGGCCTGAGCCGCGCCCTGCGGGTCCTTGTTGATGTATTCCGTAGCCTCCGCAATTGCACCGAGGAGCACTTGGGCGACCTTTGGGTTGTCGTCCACAAATTTTTGGGCCACCCAGATCATCCCGTAAGTGTGTGAACCTCCGAATACTTCGTAGGAGTCGAGAGCCCGATGCATGCCGGCAGCGGTTTCGTGCTGATAGAATGGTGCAGCCGTGAAATGCCCTGTGACTTCCCCCTTGCCAGACAACAGGGACGACATCGCCTCGTTGTGTGGCACGATCACCGTGAAGTGGTCGAGCTTTTGGTAGTTGTCATCTCCGTACTCTTTAGCCGCGAACATTCTCAAGACGACGGATTGCAATGCGGATCGCCCTACTACTGCAATGCGATCTGAGTCGTTGAGGTCCCGCACCGAGTTGATGTCCTTGCGGCGTGTCATCAACACTGCCGGCATGGATGTCATGGCAGACAAGCCAACATAGCGCCCGCCTGTCTTATCCCAAATGACACTGAACGCTGTCGGTGAACCGCTTGCCACGTCGAGATTGCCGGATATCAGGGCTTCGTTCATCGCTGTGCCACTGCTGAACCGGCGCCATTCCACTTCGAGTTCGATTCCTGCTTTCTCGGCGTGCTTCTGTATGAGTTGGAGATGGTCCATCAGGCCCATTTGCAGAAAGGCGATGCCAAACGGCCGAGCCAGCCTGATTTCATCGACCTCAGCCCGGGCATCCTGCAAGGGCGACAAAACAATCGTCAAGATTACCGCCGCAGCGAGTACGGTGGTACGAAACCAAATCGCCGCCAAGCTATTTCCACAAGGTTCGGGAATTCTGAATGAAAGTCGGTCCGCATGCATCATCGCGTCTCTCCTTGTCAAATCGTCCACTGGACGAAGCACAGTTGAGGGTCTCACGCTGGCACACTACCAATCCGACGGAAGCTCCTTTGATTATGATGTCTTGCAAGCTGCGCGGCAAATTTCCCTTCATACGGGGCCGGGCTAATCCCACTATGTCGATGCCCGGCACCAGGGGACCTCGGCAGTGCCGACCCCAGACAGCAGCTTCGAAAAGTGGAGAGGTGCGCTCGGCGACGAGATGATGGTGGTTGCCTTCATCGACCGCCCACTCCAGTACTGTCATATCGTGAACATCGGCGGAGTGGCCAAGGTGCCGGACGATCTGTGGCCCGAATTCAAGGCCCATGTCATTGCTGACTACAAGACTCCCTCGCGGACCATCGCCCACGATCCCGCCGCAGGTGTGGTTTCCGACAATGAGGCCGAGCTACCGAGCGCAATCACCAAATTCACGGGTGACTTCGGGGATTGTACCGCACACCTGGGCATGCCGATCACCCATCGCCGTACGATCAAGAACACGAACTTCCTTGAGCATCTGCTCGTCGATGAGTGTGACGGCTCGGACTATCCCCAACGTCTTCGACGAGAAGACTTTGCTCAAACTCTTGTTCGGTACCATGATCCGCACCACCGAGTACTGGCTGGCCATCAGGGTGAGGGAGCTGGAGCGTTGTCAACTACGCGCCGTCAGAGAGGGCTTGACCACGAATACGAGACCCGGGACGGCCTCGTTGTGACCACCTCAGCGCCTACACACCAAGCTAATTTCCAGTACGTCCCGGACTTGACCGGCTGCCCGCGGTTTCACCGGGTTTGACAATCCCTACTCCTCGCTTTGAAGAGATACGAAGCCACATCTGAAGTATCCAATTTTCGATTGCCATGACAGCGCTTCGCATGATCTGCTCCAACTGGAGAAAGCGAGGAGACTGCCTCCCATCGCTCAATCAAAACTCAATTTGTGCTAGGAGGCACAACGACCAACACTGGCTTGGACCTACCTAGCCGTTTTTTTGGAGTCTCGAGGGGCCATCATCATGAACGCCGGAAGCCCGACAAATCGACTAGGCTCTCACGTTGCCGAGAAGATTCCTGCTGACGCAAAGATCATCGACGCACACACCCATCCGTTTGGCAAACGTGGGCTCGACCTCAGCAACGACATAAAGGAATTTCGTGACCCGATACTCCTACGCTGGAAGAATCCCGCACTTTGGCGGGAGATGTTCGAGTCGACGGACGATCTCACCGATGAACTGATCCGCGATATGGACGATCACGGGATAGACAAAGCAGTGATCCAATCCCGCGGGGTCGGGGGAGTCAATGAGGATGTTGCTCGTGCGGTTGAGCGGTATCCAGACCGACTCGTCGGCCTGTTTCGTCCTGTCTACAAGGTGAAGGATAGTGGACCACAATCGACAATTGACTACGGGGAATTGAGTGCTCAAGTAGACATCTGGGTTTCGGAATTAGGCCTCAAAGGTATGGGCGAAATCCGGTTGAGTCGTTTTACGTCAGAGGCCGCGCCGGAACGGATTTCGCAAGATCTGATCCCCCTCATGGAAATAATGGCGTGTCATAAAGTGCCCGTCATGTTCCTGACGGCTTGGACTCAGTTCGGGACCGCGCTGTACCACGGAATGCCTTTGTTTGTAGATGATCTCGCTGAACGTTTTCCCGAAGTACCAATCATCATCACAAAAATGGGGCGTGGATACGATATCCTTTTCGAAATGTGTCTTCTGATAGCCTACAAACACCCGAATGTTTATCTCGATACGGTACAGAGCAGACCTGAGCACGTGGCACGGGCGGTGTCCGAAATTGGTTCGAACAGAGTCATGTTTGGGACAGATTGGGAACAATCGTGGCGGGCTGTTCCAACGGAAGACGACTTCTACACACGGTCACTAGCTGTCGTCGCGGACTCGGGCATATCGCATGCAGATATGAAGGCTGTGCTTGGAGGAACGGCGGAGGAGCTTTTTGGATTCATACAATGACGAATATGGCGGAAGGCGTTTTGTGAGATAGATATCTCTATTCTTATATGTGTGTTTGGGGATAATCGAAACATATCTTGGATGTAAATGGATCTCTTATTGTCATCGATGAAATGAAATCTTAAATCTTCTACGTAAGATGTGAGCGAGCCGCAAGGTATGACGGAAATATTGCTCAACGTTGACGGGGTCACACTGCAGTACAATACAGCCCGCGATCTTGTCACTGCTACATACAAAGTTGATTTTGCAGTCCACAAAGCCGATAGGTTCGTAATTCTCGGACCCTCGGGATGCGGCAAGTCGACCCTTCTAAAGGCGGTTGGCGGATTCATGGAACCGGTGGAAGGCCGCATGACCATCGCTGGGCGGCGCATTGAAGGACCGGGTCCGGATCGGATGATGGTATTCCAGGAATTCGAGCAGCTCATGCCTTGGAAGACTGTAAGGCAGAACGTACTTTTTCCTATGCGCGTCACGCGCAAGTTTTCTCATAAGGAGACACAGGAACGGGCAACTGCCGTGATCGATACCGTCAAACTCGGCGCGTTCGCGGATGCCTACCCACACATGTTGTCCGGCGGCATGAAGATGCGAGTGGCTATCGCACGAGCCTTGGCGTTGGAACCGGACATCCTCCTGATGGACGAGCCCTTCGCGGCTCTTGATGCCCTTAGCCGCCGCAACATGCAGCAGGAACTATTGGAACTATGGGACCAGGTCCGTTTCACGGTCCTGTTTGTGACCCACTCGATTGAGGAAGCGTTGCTCATCGGGTCCCGAATCCTGGTCTTGTCGCCACACCCCGGGCGGGTGCGGGCGGAATTCAACGCAGATCAATTCAGTTTCGACAACATCGACCAGACTAATTTCGGTGTAATGGCGAAAAGAATTCATGGTCTGTTGGTCGATTCGGAATACGTTCCCACAACTACCCCCGAGCCAGAGACGACATGAGCGACCACTCTGTCAGTAAGGCCTCGAAACATGCCGAAAGACCTGATTTCGAGTGCCAACCTATCGAAGTCGACAGCAACACGGCATACGAACGCCCCTTGTCTCTGGTGAGTCGCGTTTTGCGCAGCGATTTCGCCCAACGTGTGGCGATTCTTCTGGGGTTGATCACGACATGGCAGATCTATGCAATTTTTCTTGATAATCCGCTCTTGTTCCCGACTTTCACGGAGACGTTGCGTGTATTCTATGAGGACGTAGCCAGTGGATTTCTGCCAGACCGTATCCAAACATCCCTGAGCACCTTGGCAATGGGGTATGTGCTCGGGCTCGCCTGCGCCGGGTTGTTCACAGCGCTCGCGGTGGCGACTGAAGTAGGCGCACGGCTCTTGTCGACACTCACCGCCATGTTCAACCCTCTCCCAGCAATCGCATTGCTACCCTTGGCCTTGATCTGGTTTGGTTTGGGTCCAGCTTCTCTCGTGTTCATTCTGATACATTCGGTCCTGTGGGCTGTTGCCCTGAACACGTTGACAGGGTTCCGTGCTGTTCCGGAAACATTGCGGATGAGTGGACGTAATTTCGGTCTGAGTGGTCCACTTTATATCGCTCTTATTCTCATACCCGCGGCGTTTCCCTCAATCCTGGCAGGAATGAAAATTGGGTGGGCATTTGCGTGGCGCACTTTGGTTGCTGCCGAATTGATATTTGGTGTCTCGTCACGATCTGGCGGGATAGGATGGTATATTTTTGAAGCTCGTGCCCATCTCGAAACTTCGCGTGTTTTCGCTGGATTGTTCGTTGTGATAATCATTGGACTGCTAGTAGAGACTGTAATTTTCCGAGGTATCGAGAAGCGCACCGTCGATTTGTGGGGAATGCAGAGGTGATTGTTCTCCTGCATTGACTATTGCGAGTAGTTGCCGCTACTGCCATTGCTTGTTTGTTGATCGGCGCGTGGGTTAGGTTTTCCGGGTTGGCGCGGCCCTCCTGATCGATTCTAGTTGACGTTCTCGCTCAGCAGCAGGCGACGATTGCTGGGCGGCACATGGACCAGATGATAGGAAATCGGCTCGCCGCGAAACCCGTGGCTCATGATGTGGAAGGCCATGCCGACGGAACCAGGGAGCAACCCAAGGGAGCGGCAGGCATCGTCCGGCAATGTATCGCAGGAGACCTCCTCCACCAGACGCAGCGTCGGTGTGCCGAATCGTGAGCGAAGGGTCTCTATCTGGAAGTTGGCAGGTCCGTTCGGTGCCCGGAGCGCGGACAGGCGCGGTGCGCGGCCGTGACCCTGAGGAAGAGGCTTACATGGAGGGTTTAGGGGTTGTGGTCATTGGACGTCCTCATTTACCCCGAGTTTCTCCATCACACCCCAGCTGCTTGGCTCGACGGCTAGTTCCGGTCGAAAATCACATTCCGTAACCCCGGCGAGGCCTTCGGTCGGGCGGTGAATCCGAGTTCGGCCATCAACCCCAGGATCTCGCGATTGAGGGGCGTATCCAGGTCCCTTTCGACCTCGACGATCATGGACCGGGCCGACTGTGCGGACAGCGTCCTTCGCCCGCCGCGCAGGATATCGGCCTCTATGGCCATCAACGTCGATCTTCACGTGGGTCGGCAAGAGCGGCGAGAACATTGTCACAAAGTCGTCAATGGAAAAGCCGACGGCACCCTAACGAAAATTCACATCGATTGCGCCGCCGAATTGGTTCCTTTCGATGAACCCATACATCGACGCTCCGGGGGAGGTACTCGCCATGTTGAGAGAGGCGAGCCTCGTGTCTCCCGCGAACGCGATGCAGTATGCCGTGATCCGGTCCAACGAATTCAATTCGATGTTCCTGTTCAACACGGCAAAGCTGCTCGCCGCGGGCTCAAAGGCGAGCACGCGCACTGCCGGCTTGAGGCCGGCATACAGGGCGAAAGTCCCAATGTTGGCGCCTATGTCCCAAAAAAACGGCGGCGTCGGGGAATGCGTCAATCCATTCCACCGTGTCGGGTTCCTGGGCCTGAAACCCGGCTGCTTGGCTATGGGTCATTCTCAGATCTGGCGCAAAAAAACAGGAGTCCCTCTTTAGGTACTCACTTCTGCTTCGCTGTCCTCAAGCAGCCGGGTGCCAGCCCTTTGCAATGCGTCCGCCCTTCGGATGGGGCTGAAGAACGGAAACGTAACGATACGGGCAAATACAACAATGATTCTGGCAAACAGCATTCTCATGGCATTTTGGACGGCCAACTCGGCCGGAACCTTCCAGACACTAACGTTTCAACGGGACCGGTCAGTGGGAGCTGACACCTACCCGCCCGGCGGTCTGGACGCCCGAGGGTGGCGATGTGTTTCATCCTCAGGCGCCCATCCAACTAAACCACGGCGCGGGTTGCATTGAACGCTCGAGTCACTCTGACCGGGTATCGGAGAGGGCGCGATGTGCGGGTTCAGAACTCGATGACGAGCCTCCCCCTGGTTCCCCCGGCCTGGAGCCGCCGATGCGCCTCTCCCGCCCGCTTCGGCGGGTAAGTGTCGGCCACACGCAACGTGAGCTCTCCCGCCTCCGCCATCTGCCGAAGGCGGTCGAGCTTTTCGAACTCGCCGTCGTACTTGCGCACGGACGTTGCGGTGAACCTGATCCCTCGCTGAGGCTTGCCGATGAAGCCGCGGACGGATGTGAACGCACCTCCGTCGCGGACGGCCGGCGCGGCTCGCTCGGTCAGCAAAGCGCCGTCGGCCAGAGCGTCCACGCCATCGGGGAAATGCCTCCGGATCCGCGACGCAAAGTCGCCACCCCTTGGTACGACGAAGTCGGCGCCAAGCGAACGCACGAGCTCCTCGTCCGACTCGGACGCATCGACAATAACGGTCAATCCATCCGCCTTCGCGAGCTGCACCACGTACCCACCATAAGCGCCCGGGGCGCCTGTCACGGCCAGACTCCCGCCCGGCGGCAATCCAAGCAGATCTAAGGACTGACGCGCGGTGAGTCCGTTCATCGGAAGCGTGCATGCCTCGACGTGCGTGGTCCCTGCTGGAGCAGGCACCACGGCCCGTTCATCCAGCACGATTCGTTCCCTGTAAGCTCCATGGGTGCCCTTCGAACACACCATGGCCATTACGGCATCCCCCATCTTCACTCCCGTCGAGACTCCGTCCCCGACCTGATCGACGATGCCGGCGGCGTCCATCCCCGGGACATAGGGAGGCGGGTCAACATTCAGCCGCCCGGCATGTGAGCCGTCCCTCGACATGACGTCGGTGGGATTAACGGCGGCGGCGCACACCCTGATACGAACCTGACCCGGTCCCGCCTCGACCTCGGGCACGTCGATGACCTCAAGAACTTCCGGGCCTCCATACGTGAAGAATCCGACCGCGCGCATCTTGTCCGCCTTCCTTCATGCCGTTGTCGGCGGTTCAGCCGAGCCTCCGGAGTATAGGAACAACAACCTTCGATTCCCACGGCCCAACAGAGATTGCTGCTCGGATCGGCGAAGAGGTCATGGCGGCCTTCAGATGCCCGTCCGTGTACGCCTTTCTGGGAAGATCACGCCCGCGCGCCGCGTCTGGCCGTGCTCCGGGCACCGGCCGGATTCGCCAGCTTTTGGATAGTGCTCGCCATGTGCATGGCCAAGTCCTTCAGCATGGTGAACTCGAAGGATTTGTCGATCTTGGCACCGCCGAGATAGATGGACACACCGCAGGTCGTGACCTCGCAGCTTGTCCCGGCCTCGTCGCTCATCTTCGGCGCCCTCCCTCCAGTCTCTCCTACTTGCGTCTATAGCAGGAACCTGTCCGAACCCGGCCCGGGTTCCGCAACCCGGCGGAAAGGACATATTCCGCCGCGCATTCCGGTGAAATCGGTAGACGCGAGCAGTTGGGAGAGCATCGACGGGGTTGCCTCGATGACGATCAGGTTCAGCAAGTGGCGTCATAACGACAGTAGGATCATCGTCCGCGAGCGGGATGCCTACGTCGGCTGCCTCCGGAAACGTGACAATGGCTGGGCGCCGTCCCTCGATCTCATGACCGCGTTGAGGGGCGCCGGCGACTTCCACCTCCGGGCGAGAAAGGACTGGCGAAGCGAACTCGAGACGGTCCGGGAGATACAGGAGACCCTCGACCGGGAGGATGACGATTCGCTCGATGCGGGCCCTATCGCCAACTTCCAACTGAGCGCTCTCGATCAGTTGCCGAACCGGTAGCGCGTCGACCTGGCCTGCTTCGGGCAGTACGTCACCAACGAGGCGCTCGGCTCCGAGCCCAGCGACAGGTACACGGACAACGCGGCGCTCTCCGTCGGCGGGTTCTGGGGCACGGTTCTGGGGAGTAATGTCTCGGGCGTCGTGCGCGAAGGGACGCGCCGCAGGCGCGGGGCCGGGAATGCCGAGCTTGCCCTCGGCGGCCTTGCCGACGTAGGCGTCGGCTACACGGTCCGGCTCGGCCCGTGGATCGTCGGTGCCGTCGTGGATGGGGACTCCAAACTTCGACATCGGGGCGACGTTCCAGCGTCCGATCGACGACACCGACTACCGGCTGACCGGGCGCGTTCCCAGTGGCGTCTACATCTCCGCCAACGGAGTCCGGCATTTCGATTCCATCGCCGTCACCGGTCGGCGAGGTCGTCTATGGCAGCACTACGCTCGACGTCGGTGTGGGCTACGAAGACCTTTCTTCGAGCGGCCCGGATGCCAGCAGCTGGTACGTCTCGGCGGGGGTTCGCAGAAAGACCGGTGTCGTGAGCCTGTCTCTCGAGGGACATCTGGGCCGCATCGAGGGCGAGGACGAGAGATCGGGAGCGCTTGGCGTCCGGTACGATCTGGCCCGCGGCATGTCCGTCAATCTCAGGATCAACTATGCCGAGGTCCTGATCGATCTCGGCGGCGGAAGCTTCGTCAACACCGAGGACACGAAGGCCGTGCTTTCGCTTCGGTACAGCTTCTAGGTGAACCCAGGATGTTGATCCGGACTATTCGAGAAGTATGGTAAACCTCCTATTGCATTAAGTGAGGCTTGGATCTTGGCACTTGGTGTTTGGATATCGGTGAAACTGGAAGGCAGGATTTCCAGTGCCCTATAGCTATACGGATCGCCCCAACTTCGTCCTCTTCATCACGGACCAACACCGGGCCGATTATCTGGGGTGCTACGGTCATACGGTCCTGAACACACCGCATATCGATCGAATTGCGCGTAACGGCATCCGCTTTGACCGCTTCTATGTGTCGAGTCCTCAGTGCATGCCGAACCGCGCCACGATGATGACGGGACGCATGCCGTCTATTCACGGCGTGCGGACCTCGGGCATTCCGTTGCCGCTGCGGGCTAACACGTTCGTAGACTTGATGCGGGCCGACGGCTACCAGACCGCACTCGTGGGCAAGTGCCACCTCCAGAATATTCACGACTGGCCGCCGGAAATCCTGCCTTCCAGTTTCATCGAGCGGCGGGATGGCCCTCTTGCCGAGTTCAGCGAAGCACTTAAGCCGACCCCAGGAGAGGACTACGAGCGGGAGCGGGGCTCGCTCTGGCGTTACCACAGCGTCTATCGCCCGCTGAAGAACCACTACGGGTTCGAGCACGTCGAACTGATCACACAGCACGGTGATTTGGGAGAAGCAGGGTACTACACCTGGCTGCGAAGCAAGGGTTGCTCGCCGGAGAGGCTTCGCGGTCCCGAGAACACCCTGCCGCATGACTATGTCTGTCCCGAGGCTTGGCGTACGGCCGTCCCTGAAGAACTATACCCGACATCCTTCGTCGAACAGAGGAGTGTCGAGTATCTCGAGAACTACGTGCAGCAATGGAACCCAAAACCCTTTTTCCTTCAGGTCTCGTTCCCTGATCCTCATCATCCCTTCACGCCGCCCGGGCGTTACTGGGGTATGCACAACCCGAGAGACATGCCGCTGCCCCCGTCCTTCGACATGAAAGACGACGCGCCGCCGCATTTGCAGTGGTCGCGCAAGTACACACGCACGCAGGGCAATTCCTACCACGCCTATCCCGCGACCCGCCGCGAAACGCAGGAAGCCATCGCGCTCACCTGTGACATGATCGCAATGATCGACGATGCCGTTGGTTCTGTGCTGGACGCCCTGGAACGCCTGAAGTTGGCCGACAACACGATCCTGATGTTCACCAGCGATCATGCAGATCTGCTTGGGGATCACGGCATGATGTTGAAGGGTCCGTTCCACTTCCAAGGACTGATCCGTGTCCCGTTCATCTGGTCGGATCCCCGGGTCAGGCACACGCCCGAAAGCTGTAGTCGAGTCTGTGGCACGATCGATATGGGTCCCACGATCCTCGACCGTGCCGGCATCGACCCGTTCAACGGCATGCAAGGTCGCAGCATGTTACCCTTGATGTCGGACCCAAACGGGGACTGGCGTCACGGAATCCTTATAGAGGAAGAGCAGCACCATGGCGTACTGGGCTTCGACGAACCCTTGCGCCTCAATTCGTTTGTCACCGAACGTCACCGAATGACGATCTATCATGGCGTGGAATGGGGAGAGCTGTACGATCTGGAAGAAGACCCGCACGAGTGCACGAACCTCTGGGACAGTCATAACGCTCGCGAGCTACGGCGCGAGATGATGGAGGAAGTTGCGTACGAACGTATGGCGCTGGTTGACCGGAGTCCGTTTCCGACGCGCCTGGCCTAGACCGAGCGTGATTTGCAATTGGTAAGAGCTAAGCGAACTCCTTCGAAGCTTGTAGTCTAAGCGTGGGAATTGTCGTGGCCGAAGGGGATGTGTTCCCATGTGTGTTGGGTTGGCGGTTTGCCATTCTGGTTTGTCAGCGTGGCTGAAACTCTTAGCTGTGCTCAAGGCGTTTACGCACTGCTGACAATGGAGACCGACATGGCCGACATTCTCTTTTCCAACGTCCGTATCCTCGATGGATCCGGCGAGCAGCCCTACGAAGGCGCAGTCCTGATTCAGGGGAACCGTATCAAGAGAGTCGAACGCGGTAGCGAAACCACTGGCGACAGTAGCATTGCAGTGATCGACGGTGCCGGCGCGACGCTGATGCCCGGGATGGTGGAGGCGCACACACATCTATCGTGGAACGATCAGCCCACCCTCGAGGCTATCGCTTTGCTGCCGCCTGAAGAGCATACGTTGTTCACCGCGCAGATGGCGAAGCGCTATATCGATATGGGGTTCACGTCCTGCGTCGGTGCCGCCGCGGCCAAACCCCGTCTCGACGTCGTCATCCGCAACGCGATCAACTCAGGACAAATTCCCGGACCCCGCTATCTTGCCAACGGACAGGAGATCGCCACCCGTGGTGGCCTCGGTGACACGTCACCGCCGCATCTCGAATTCCCGGAGCTTTCTTTCGGCTACGTTGTGTCAGGCCCTGAGGAGATCCGTGCCGCCGTGCGAAGGTTCATCAAGTACGGCGTGGATCTCATCAAACTGAACCTGTCGGGCGAGGAGATCGCCGGCGTCGCCGCCGAAGAAACGCCGATGACCGACGAGGAGGTGGCGGTCGCGGTCGAGGAGGCCAAGCGGCGCGGCAAACGGGTCTGTGCCCACGCCCGGTCGTCCGAATCCGTTCGGATGTGCATCCGGCACGGTATCGAGATCATCTACCACGCATCCTACGCTGACGAGGAAACGCTCGATATGCTAGCAGCGGCTAAGGACAAGCACTTCGTTGCGCCGGGCCTCGCCTGGCTCGTACGCACCTCGGAGGACGCAGCAGGCTTTGGCATCAGCCCGGATTCTCCACTCGGCCTCCAGTATGCCCGTGAGCGTGATATCGCCGTCGAGACTATGGCAAAGATGCACAGTCGCGGCATTCGAGTGTTACCCGGGGGCGATTACGGCTTCGCCTGGATTCCCCACGGCCAGAACGCGAGGGACCTGGAATACTTCGTCAGCCTGGTTGGCATGTCGCCGATGGAAGCCGTCCTGTCGGCGACCAAGTTGGGTGGCGCGATCATGGGGCGGCCGGAAGAACTGGGCCAGATCAAGGAAGGATACCTCGCCGATATCATCCTGGTGGACGGCGATCCCCTTGCCGATATCCGCATTCTGCAGGATCGTGAACGGATCCTCGCGGTGATGAAGGACGGCACGTTCCACCGTGCTCCCGATGTGGCGGCCGACGAACGCTCTCTACGGTGGGCGGTCTAGCGGTTTCATTCCCGGCAACAGCCTGGCGACGGAAATGACCGACAGACAAGGAAATGCGGACCGGGTTGGTAGAGGACTGCCTTCCGACACTGCAAGCGGTACCGTGTTTCGGGTTCGCCGTCCCAGTCTGCAAGACGAGGCCGAGTCACAGTCAGTGCCGGTTGCAACGCCGCCAGAGGATCCCGAACTCTCCAGTGGCAACTTTCCCCGGAATGAGGATGTGCCTTCCGAACAGTTCAATGTCAGGGGACCTCGCTCAGCACCTGGGGAAGTGGCGACGAGGCCGCCAGCACTCTCGCCGCTCGCAGAGCGTCCGGAATTGCAGGTTCAAGAAGCGGCGCGCACATCCATCGCGCGCAATTTGGACCGGGCGGCTTATGTGGTCGGGACTTTCGACACCAAGGGCAGGGAACTGAACTTCGTCAGAAGCCGCTTGAGTGCGGCTGGTTTGCGTACGGTTACGGTGGACCTCGGTACGAGTGAACGTCCGTCGGGCGCCGACATCGGTCCGCGTGAAGTCGCACGATATCATCCGCAAGGCTCGGATGCTGTCTTCACGGGGGACCGGGGGACCGCCGTTGCAGCCATGGCTGAAGCGTTCTCCCGGTTTCTTGTCGAACAACGCGATCTGGGCGGGGTCATTTCGGCAGGCGGTTCCGGCGCCACCGCACTCGCCACACCGGCGATGCAGCGGCTCGATGTAGGCATTCCAAAGGTTATGGTTTCGACTGTCGCGTCCGGTGACGTTAAGCCTTATGTCGGACCGACCGACATCTGCATGATGTATGCGGTGACAGACGTCCAGGGTCTCAACCGGATATCGCGGTGGGTCCTGACGAATGCGGCGAATGCGCTCGCTGGCATGATCGCCCAGGCTCCTGACCAGAGGGCCGATGATCAGGAAAAACCGGCAATCGGCCTGACGATGTTCGGCGTCACGACGCCGTGCGTCCAGGCTGTCACCTACGCGCTCCAGGATCGTTACGATTGTCTGGTCTTTCACGCGACCGGCACCGGCGGACAGTCGATGGAGAAACTCGTGGACTCGGGTCTCCTGACAGGCGTGATCGACGCCACAACGACGGAAATCGCCGATTTCCACCTGGGTGGTGTCATGAGTGCCGGCGAAGACCGACTCGGAGCCATCATCCGTGCCAAAATCCCCTATGTCGGATCATGTGGCGCCCTCGACATGGTGAACTGGGGCGCCATGGACACCGTTCCGGAGAAATTCCGGGAACGGAAGCTGTATGCGCATAACCCCCAGGTCACCCTGATGCGGACGACGGCCAAGGAGAACGACGCCATGGGCCGCTGGATCGCGCGGAAGCTGAATCAGTGCGAGGGACCCGTTCGCTTCCTCATCCCCGAAGGCGGCGTTTCCCTGCTCGACGCACCGGGTGCCGACTTCTGGGATCCCGACGCCGACAGGGCATTGTTTGCGGCCATTGAAGAGGAATTCGTGTCCTTGGGGAACCGCCGCCTCGTGCACGTATCGCATAACATCAATGAGCCCGAGTTCGCCCGCGCGCTAGTGGACAACTTCCTGGAGATTGTGGGCGGCAGTGACCGGTAGGGTGGCGGGTGATGCCTAGATTCGAAAGACGCGAGCTCGTGGAGCGTTTCCGGTACATGATCGCGCGAGGCGAACCGATCATCGGCGGCGGTGCCGGAACCGGCCTATCCGCCAAAAGCGAAGAGGCCGGCGGGATCGACCTGATGGTCATCTACAACTCCGGTCGCTACCGCATGGCGGGCCGGGGTTCGCTGGCCGGACTGCTCGCCTATGGGAATGCCAATGACATCGTGGTGGAAATGGCGGCCGAGGTTCTGCCCGTTGTCCGAAAGACGCCGGTGCTGGCGGGCGTGAACGGCACGGATCCGTTCATGTTGCTGGAACCGTTCCTGCGGCGGCTGATCGATCTTGGCTTTTCGGGCGTGCAGAACTTTCCGACGGTGGGTCTCATCGATGGCATTTTCCGCGTCAACCTGGAGGAGACCGGCATGGGCTTCGGTCTTGAGATCGACATGATTCGCGCTGCCCATGAACTCGACATGCTGACGACGCCTTATGTCTTCTGCGAAGAGAGCGCACGAGCAATGACGGAGGCCGGCGCCGATATCATCGTCTGCCATCTCGGCCTGACCACAGGCGGCACGATCGGAGCGGAAACGGCGCTCACGCTCGACGACTGCGCCAAACGTATCGATGCCTGGTCGGCAGCGGCCCGCCGTGTGCGCGAGGACGTCATCGTGTTGTGCCACGGCGGGCCCATCTCGATGCCGGAGGACGCCGCTTACATTTTGTCGACCTGTTCCGCCTGCGATGGGTTCTACGGCGCGTCGAGCATGGAGCGACTGCCGACGGAGCAGGCGCTCGTCGAGCAGACGCGCAGGTTCAAGGAAGTCGGACGGGGCTGACGCAAGCCTAGGGACAGAAGCACATGCAGGACTTTGGCCAGGATGGAGGAGGAAAATGACCGTCCAACATCTCAACGTTCTTTTCGCGGGGATCGTCATCACTGCGGTCGTGATCACGGTAACCGCGTATCTCATGCATGCGTTCTATCGGCGGGCGTCCGCAGTACGCGCATTTGTCCGCACTGGTTTCGGCGGGCGCAAGGTGGTGTTGGACGGTGGCGCCTTTGTGATCCCCATCTTCCATGAAGTCGTCTCCATCAACATGAACACGCTGCGCTTGGAAGTTCGGCGGGTTCGTGACGCGGCACTGATCACCAAGGACCGCATGCGCGTGGACGTGGTAGCGGCGTTTTACGTGCGGGTGCAGCCGACGCGCGAGGCCATTATCCGGGCGGCACAGACCCTCGGTCAGCGCACCAATCAGATAACCGAACTCACCGAACTCTTGGAAGGCAAGTTCGTCGACGCGCTACGCGCTGTCGCTGCCGAAATGACGATGGTGGAAATGCACGAGAAGCGCGGTGAATTCGCCGTGCAGGTGAAGGCCCTCGTATCGGCGGATCTGGAAACGGACGGCCTGGAGCTGGAGGCCGTGTCGCTCACCGATATGGACCAGACTGGTATGGAGTTTTTCGATCCCTCCAATGCTTTCGACGCGGAGGGCCTTACACGGCTGACCGAGGAAATCGAGCTTCGTAAAAAGGCGCGAAACGACATCGAACAGGACACGATGATCCAGATCCGCACGAAGAATCTGGAGACGGAGCGCCGGACCCTGGATATCGACCGGGAGACGGAATACGCCCGGCTCGAGCAACAGCGGGAAGTGGAAATCCGCCGGGCCTCGCAACAGGCGGAAATCTCGCGCGAGAAAGCGGCGAGCGAGCGCAACTCCGAGGAAGCCCGGATCCAATCTCATCTCGAGATCGAAAAAGCACGCATCTCCGAGCAACGGGAGCTCGACGAACAGCGTATCGTGAGTGAACGGGATATCCGGCGCCTGGAAATTGGCCGACAGCAGGCGTTGGACGAAACTGAGATGGCTGCTCGAGAGGAGGTCGAACGGGCCCGGGTTGTCATGGAGCGGGCAATCGACGAAGCGCAGATCCTTCGAGAACGGGATAGGGAGCGTCTGGAAATCGAGCGTCGGCGAGATGTGGAGATTGCAGAGCACGAACGGACGATTGCCGTCGCAGAGAAATCAAAGGAGGTCTCTGAAGCACAGGCCGCTGCCGACTCCTCCAGGGCTCGCGCGGTGACCTCGGAGGAAAAAGTCTTGTCCGCTCGGGAAGTCGAAGTAGCCGAACGACGACGTCAGATCGACGTGATTCAGGCTCGGCAGGCGGCCGAACGTGAGGGAGTGCGCATGCGCATGACTGCGGAGGCCGAAAAGGAAACGGCTGCCGACCGCGCGGAAGCCATCCGCGTGACGGCAGAAGGCGAGGCCGAAGCGGACAAGGTCCGGGCACTCGCGGCGAAATTGCGATACGAGATCGATGCCGAGGGCAACCGCCTGATGAACGAGGCTCAGAACACGCTGACCGATCAAGGGAGTCGGACTGAACTGCGACGGCGTCTCATCGATAAGATCGAAGGGATCGTTCGTGAATCCGCGAGGCCCCTCGAACGTATCGAAGGAATCAAGATCCTGCAGGTTGATGGCTTGGGCGGCACGTCTGCAGGCAATGATGGTGCCGACGCCCGCCAGGACTCATTTGCTGACAACGTCGTCAACAGTGCTTTGCGTTATCGGGCGCAGGCGCCGCTGGTCGACGCCCTGCTGCGGGAGATCGGCATCATGGGCAACGACTTGCAAGGTGTCTCGGATATTCTTGACTCTGCTAGCGCCGGAGAAGGTTCTTCCAGTTCAGAAGAGGGAGAGAAGAGTTCGGGGGGTTCATAGGAACCGCAATCGGTTCCAGGACAGTGTTGTCCAGCGTCCAGTATTGACCCCATAGATCCGGTAAATTCAACAGGTTATCGTTCTTAATCGGCGTCCAGTCGACACGCCGATCAACATCGAGCTGAGCCTGAATTGCCGTATCGTGGCATGGCGAACTCGACGGGAATTGCCCTCTCCAGAGGCCTTGATACAGTGTCCGGCAGGATATTTCTTACTTTTGTCTTACTTGAATGCGATAGGGGAGGGAAGGTCCTATGCCAGGACCGGAACGCCTCACCACGACCGTCTCGACGAAGGGCTAGGTCATCCTGCCCACGACCATCCGCCGAGCGTTGCGCTGGGAGGCCGAGACGCGGCTGGTCGTGGAGAACACCCCTGAGGGCGCCCTGCTGAAGCCTGAGCTCGCATTCGCCGAGACACGATCGGAAGACGTGTTCGGGCGCCTCGCCAGGGCAGGCGTACCCAAGCCGTTAGCGGAGATGCAGGAAAGGGGTCAACGGCGGCTGGAATATGCACCGTAGCGGCGGGCTCCGTCCACGAAGGCCAGATACTCCACATCGGGATCGCCGTCGCGAACCCCCTCGACGATCACGTCGTGGCGCCAGTTGTCACCGTAGTCGTAGGTGTAGAAATATCTTCAGGGCGATGCGCGGCGCACCCTCAATCTCCCATCCTAGAGGGCTACCCTAGGCGCCAGCCTGAGGGTAAGGATCGCGGGCCATGCTGCGTCCGCTAACCAAATCCGACGCTTTTTCCGCGATCATGATTGTCGCGGCATTGGTGTTGCCGCCTGTGATCGTCGGCATGATTGATGCGTCGGCGATCCTGAGGCCTGCGATGCCGCGGACGCGCAGTTCTGCATCGACAACCGAATGCGAGTCGGTGCCCATCCGGCACGTTCCGACCGGATGATAGAAGGTCGTTGCGTTGGCCCTGATCCAGGCGTCGACGGCATCATCCGACTCTACGCCGCTGCCTGGAGAGATTTCCTTGCCTCGAACGGGCTCGAACGGCCGCTGGGCGATGATGCGGCGCACGAGCCGCAAGCCGTCGTGCAAGGCCTGCCGATCTCGTGGGTCCGCGAGGTAGCCGCCCCGGATCACCGGCTTGTCGGCAGGATCGGGCGATCGCAATGCAATGGTACCCCGGCTGTGCGGCCGCAGCTGATAGACGTTGACGATGAAGCCATGCCGATTCGGTCTCCGCCATGGGTTCCCCAAAACCAAACCGGGAAGAAGCGTCAGCTGCACATCGGGGATGCCTCGATCGCTGCTCGTCCGCAGGAACGCACACGCGCTAATTGGGATTGCCGTCGCCGGACCGGTGGACAGAAGCAAGGCGCGCGCAACAGAGAGCCCCACCCGGTCGTAGCGTAGCTGGCGGCGAAGCGTGATCGGCTGGGTGCATTCTACGGCCACATAGATGCCAAGATGATCCTGCAGATTGGACCCGACACCTGGCAAGTTCGCATGAACGGGTATGTCGTGCCGGCGGAGTTCGGCCGGGTCACCGATGCCGGAGAGCATAAGAAGCTGTGGGGAGTTTACGGTGCCGCCACACAGAATGATTTCGCGATGCGCTCGCGCGACGCCCATGCGTCCGTTGCGCTGGAACTCGATTGCGGCGGCGCGGCCGTGCTCGACGACGACCCGTGTCGCCAAGGCGCGCAACTTGATCCTCAGGTTCGGACGTCTCTTGACGGGCGCAAGAAAGGCAGCCGATGTACTTTGGCGACGGCCATGATCGATCGTGAAGTCATGCAGGCCGTAGCCCTCCTGTTGTGCACCGTTGAAATCCGGCGTCCCGGGCAGCCCCAAGGCTGCACAGGCCTCCATGAAACGCATGTCAAGGGGATGAACGAAGGGCACCCGGCTGACGCCCATCTCTCCGCTGGTGCCGTGATAGGGAGGACCTTTGGAATTGCGCTCAGAGCGGCGGAAATAGGGCAACACATCTTGATAGCCCCAACCGGCGCAGCCGCCCTCGCTCCAATCGTCAAAGTCGCGAGGATGGCCTCTGACATATGTCATCCCGTTAATCGACGACGTTCCGCCCAGCACTTTGCCACGCGGCCACAGCAACCGCCGTCCGTCGAGCCCTGGCTCGGCTTCCGTCTCGTAGCCCCAGTTCAGGGATGGAAGATTGAAAAGCACGCGCGTGAGCAATGGCACGCGGATGAGGGGGTTCCAGTCGGCACCACCAGCCTCGAGAAGGAGAACGCGTGCGCCGGAATTCTCGGACAAGCGAGTGGCCACTACACAACCTGCGGACCCGGCGCCGACGACGATGTAGTCCGCCTCGATTTGTTCGGTCATGCCGCCAGCGCCCGCACGAAATGACCGAACGCCCCGGGCCCATTACGGCGGTTGATCGCTGCGCCGTTACCCACCGCCGGCACCGTATGCTACGGTCGGAAAACGCAAGGGAACCACTCCATGGCAATGACCCTCGATCGGCATGATACAGCACTGCTTGTCATCGACATGCAGAACGCGTTTCTCGATGATCGTGGGTCGATGGTCCGCCGCGGCTTTGACACAACGAGATTGAGGGCCGCCGTCGAACCTTGCGGCCGCCTGATCGCCCTGGCAAGGGCGAGCCAGGTTCCCGTCATCCAGACGCGCTTCGTTTTCCGAGCCGATTACCGCGATGCCGGCGTCCGCGTCCGCGAACTCTTGCCCAACACGATGACGACGAACAGCCTCGCCGCCGGCACGTGGGACGTCGAAATCATTGATGCCCTCGCGCCGGCTGGGAACGATATCGTCATCGACAAGAACCGGCCCAGCGCCTTTATTGGAACCCCACTCGATACCATACTGCGTGACCAAGGCATACGCAGCATCGTCATTTGCGGCATTACGACGAACATGTGCGTCGAAACCACGGCCCGGGACGCCAGTCAATTTGACTACCGAACGTTTGTGGTTTCCGACGCGACCGCCGAAATGGAACAATCCCGCCACGATCATGCGATCAACACATTGGGATTACTGTTCGCCCGTATCGTCACGGTCGATGATGTTGCGGAGGCGTGGGACGAACTCTCCAACCGCTGAACGTCGGGAGCGGCCACGTTTCTGAGCGGTCGGTGCGACCGCGGGCGATGAAAAAAGCTCCGGCGGGAGCCGGATCGTAGCGAGATTCGCAAAGCCATCAAGAAATAGCCGTTCTATCAGTATGTGAGTTCGCTCTGCCGGACGTCTCAGGACAAAGATTTGGGATAGTACCGGCCAGTGTGTCGACCGGCAGATCGGCGGACTGAGCAAGCAAGACCGAGTTTATCGCGGCCGGCGGAAACGGCATGGTGAGCTGCACCTCGATCCGAACCTCCCGATTCCACGTTGCATGAGTGCAGTCGATATTCATTACATGCCCGGCGGCTATCACACCGAGCTTGGCGTCGAGTACCGGCGTCGTAGCTCCGATTGTCGCCCATGGACGATCGAGCGTTCCCTTTGGCCGGGCTGGCGACTACACGGTACTGGGTGACGTTCTTCTTCTGTTTGCCTCTGAGGTGTCGTTCTACATGACGGCCAGCGTTCTTGTTGTCGCCGACGGCTACTCAGAAAACGGTATCGCCTGAAGCGAGCCGTTTCGTATGATGGCTTCTAGGCGGGGCCGCTTCCCCCACGGGGCGTGGTTTGGCGGCGAGGGGCATCTCCAAAGTGACGGACTCATCAAATCATGGCGATGTTTCTTCCGCACCTGCGGCTTTAGAGGGGCGCCACCCGCTCTACGGGTCGCCCCGATGGCATTTCGAAGGGTACGCGGCGCGTATGGTCGCCCGCTGCGATCCGGCGATCCTGGCACCGTACCTGCCCGCACCATTGCAGATCGACGACGCAGGCGTCGTGCACCTCAGCGCGTTGGATCTCGTATCGGACTGCGGCCTTGGGCCCAATTTTGTTCTCGAGAACCCCGATTTGAGCCATGTCAAAGAGGCGGTCATCGGCGTGATGGCACGGCACAACGGCGAACCGGCCTACTGGCCGCTCTACCTGTGGACGGACAACGACGCTGAAATCGCCGTTGGCAGAGAGACGTACGGATGGCAGCAGCGGCGGGGCGAAATCAGCATTTCGCAACAGCCCTTCCGCGGATGGCAGGCCCGGGACGTCGTGACGGGCCTAGCCTCACGGGGGCATCGGTCCCTGTTCGAGATGCGGGTCGAATTGGAACGCGCGGGAGATATTTCCGGCGAATGCAGCCAACCGCCTGCATTTCCCCTACAAGCCGAAGCTAATCTTTATTTCACTGAGACGATCCAAATGCATCCCGTGGACCTCACCGTTGCACGCCATTTGGTCAGCACGGTGATGGAAGATGTGGTCGTACAGAACTTGTGGTCTGGACCAGTTGCGTTCCGACCGTTCGCCGACGAATTGCAGTTCCCGGCAGATGCGACGCCAATTGGTGGACGCTGGCACGAGCTCGCTTGGAAAAAGCCGTGGGCCAATAGCGTGATTCGGGAAGGGACGGTAGCACCATGAACGAGGCAGGGCCCGACCCCAAGAACCGCTATCCGCATTTGCTGGCACCGGTCAAGCTCGGTCCGATGACCCTAGCGCACCGTGCCGTCATGAGCGCCCACCAGTTGGGCCTGGGCGACGAATCGGGAAAAGTGACCCGCCGCTATCAGCGCTATCTTGTTGAGCGGGCGAAAGGCGGGGCCGCCCTCGTCGGCACGGAATCTGCACCCATTCACAAAAGTTCGGGGACTAAGACCTCGGACATTCGACTGTTCGATGATGCTGTGATTCCGAGCTTGGCGCGCCTTGCGGACCAGATTCACAGACACGGATCGAAGCTGTCGATCACCCTTTGGCACGGCGGTCACAACGTCAGTTTCCTCGACGGAATGCCAGCGGTTTCCGCCTCGCAAATTCCGAATTTGTCGCGCGAGACGCCGCGAGCGCTTTTGCGGTCCGAAATTCGCGAAATCGTAGCGGCATACGGCACCGCGGCCTCCCGGTGCGCTCGCGCCGGTCTCGACGCCGTCGAGGTACAGACCGCAACCGGCTATCTCGTGGGATCTTTCCTGTCGCCGGCTCTGAACCATCGGGACGACGAATACGGCGGCAGCGCCAAGAACCGGATGCGTATCGTCGTCGAGATCCTCGAAACAATCCGCGACGCCGTCGCCGGCCAAATCGCCGTCGGCGTACGTACCTCCACGTCGCATCACCTGCCGCACGCCCCAATCGACTACACGATCGAGAACTCGATTGAGGCGATGCAGATGATATCGGAGCGCGGTTTGACGGATTGGGTCAGCCTGTTGTCCGGATCCCGATGGGCGGGCCACGAGACCATCCCACCCATGGACACGAAACGGTCGCAACTTGCCGCAGAGGGCGCGCGGTTCAAGGATGCGATGACTACACCGATCATCATCGCGGGACGCATCCGCACAGCGTCCGAGGCCGAGAAAGTCATCGCAGACGGGTCGGCGGATGTTGTGGCCATGGCGCGGACGTGGATCGCCGAGCCTGAGTGGATGAAGAAGATAATGGCCGGACGCGAGTCCACGATCCGGCCGTGCATGTCCTGCAGTCAGGCTTGCGCCGGCTTCGCCTTTCGCGGGATCCCAGGATCTTGTGTGATCAACCCTTTGGCCGGGCGGGAGATCGATTTTCCGGCGATCAAGCGCGGACCGAAAGGCACAAAGGTTGCCGTAGTGGGCGGCGGTCCTGCGGGACTAGAGGTGAGCCGGCAGTGCGGGTTGCGTGGCCATTCGGTACACCTGTATGAGGCGGGTTCCGAACTAGGTGGCCAGATGCTGCTCGCGGCTCGGTCACCCCATCGATCCGAAATGCTTCCCGTGATTGCCTGGTGGAAGGACGAGCTCGATCGGCTCGGCGTGCAAGTCCATCTCGGCGAAGCGATTGACGACAACAACTCGCTGCAAGCCGACCACCTGATTTGGGCCACCGGCTCGACGGCCAGCCAGACGGCTGTGCTCCGCCTCCGTCCGTTCCTCGTTCAAGGCATCCCCGGGAGCGGCGGGTTGGTGCACGGTCGGGACATCATGTCAGGCGCAGCAACTGCCGCGGGTTCCGTGGCGGTCATCGACGAAGAAGGCGGCTGGCCCGCAGTGTCCTTGGCGGAAACGCTCGCCGCAGCGGCCACCGTCGACAATGTCACCGTTGTCACCACGGAACTCCGGCTTGGGGAGAGCCAACTGGATTTCACGCGGGAACTCGCGGGCGCCGCCGAACGACTCAGTCAGGCCGCCATACGCGTTGAGGCAGGCGCCCTCGTGGAGGCCATTGAAAACAACCACCTCACGCTGAGAGGGGGGCGGCGCCTCGGTCCTTTTGATCAGATCATCCTCTCGACCGGGTCGGCGTCGAACCCCTTTCCGGAAAACGCGACCGCCGTCGGGGATTGCCTCGCCCCGCGTGGCCTTTGGGCGGCGACCACTGATGCCGTGCGCGTCGCCCGCACGCTCTAACCCACGAGCGGCATCTGGGAGGACGGTATGAGATTCGTGATTGTTGGCAAACACGATCCTGGCGGAATGGACAAGCCACTCAAGCGCCGGGACGTCACCCGCGCTGTTCTCGAAAAGTTGGGTGTCAAACGCGAATTCGGGGGATACCTGCTTGGCCGATAGGATTTTTCGACATCGTCGACGCGACGAATCACGCTGCGATACTTGCCTTTTCCCGATGGTACGCCAAGGAGGGATACGGACGTGTCGAGACGATGCCCGTGCTGAGCTATGACGACATGTTCGGCGCAACCGACTCAATCCGGTAGTTGACATCCCCCACGTTGGCTGCGACTAGCGTCGCAAACCACAATTGCCTCGCCTTGCGGCGCCTCAGCGGCGCGTTATCATGGTGAATACATAGGCAAGGGGACGAACCTCCGTGAGCGTCAAGGGCTTGATCGACATCGTGTGCAACGTCACTACGCCGGCGGTGGTGCGGCGCGGACAGTCGCCAAGCGACGATACGTTCCGAGATCAGATCCGCCAGCCCAAATCGGTACGCAAGGGGGTCACGATTCCCTCTTACTTGAGAATGATGGACCGCGCCGGAATTGAGCGCTCCCTGCTCATCGCAACCCGCTGCGGCGATATGAACGTCAAGGGATCAACCGAGATTCCCTACAAGTACGTCTACGACATCTGCAGCAAGTATCCAGACCGTTTCTCAGGTCTTGCCGGCGTGAACCCTCTGTTGGGAATAAAGCAGCTCTATGAGCTTGAGAAAGCGGTTGCGGAATACGGCTTCGTCGGCGCGCATTTCTATCCCCACTGGTTCGAAATGGCGCCGGACCATCCCTACGTCTTTCCGATCTACGCGAAGTGCGTCGAATTGGACATCCCGATTATGATGCAGGTTGGCCACAACCTGGTCTACCAACGCCACCGTCGCTTGCCGAGTCTGGCCCAACCGATCACGCTAGACCGCATTGCCATTCTCTATCCGGAATTGCGTCTGTTGGGCATCCACCTCGGAGTTCCTTGGACCGACGAGATGATCTCAATGGCGTGGAAACACGAGAACATCTACATCGGCGGAGACGCCTATGCGCCGCGATACTGGCCCGAGCGGATGGTCCACTACGCCAATACCTACGGCTCGCACAAATTTCTTTTTGGCACGGACTGGCCGGTGATCAATCCCGTTCGAGCGGTCAACGAAATGAACGACCTTGGCTTCCGTCCCACGTCCTACAAGAGTGTCGCGCGAGGGAATGCGATTCGTGTGTTCAAGTTGCGCTCCAGCGGCCTGCGGACGAAGCCCAAGTTTTGGAACGCGGACGTGCCCAACCCGGTTCGGCTCTAGGCAGAGAGACGACTGTGGCAAACACGGGCGTTTCGATTGTCGACACGTCGGAGGTTCCGTGGGAACCGCATGTCCTCGCCGGATCGACTCGCAAGGTGTTGGACCGAGACGAAGACACCGGTGGCTATGTCCATCTGCGGCAAGTCCCGCCCGGTGGCGCACCTGCCGGGCGCCAACTCCACCTTAGCGTCCGAGAGACATTCTTCTGGCTTCACGGTGATCTGCCGTGCTGGGAGTACGATTCACCTCTCGATCTGGACGGACATCTCCTCGTGTATCGGCGCGGCACGTTTATGGACCGGTGGCCGCTCAGTATCCACGGGCGAAGGCCGACGCCGGAGTCGCGCAACGGTGCCGAATTCCTGATATGGACGAGCGGCGGCGCTGAGTTCGAAACAGACCCGGAAGAGAGCATTCCGGTGCCGTTTTCTCCAGACCCGGGTGATTTTGGAGAGTCCTTCACGTCGCCGACCGTTATCGACACCGATTCCCTCCCGTGGTCTCCACATCCGCGAACGGCGGGCTTGGCGTGGCGCAGCCTTGACGCAGACACCGACGACCCCCGCCGCCATCCGATCTCGCTCGTTCAGATTCCGCCCTGTTGGCAGGCCCCAGAGAATCTCATACCGGCGCGTCGGCGCTGCTGGGTCTACGGCGTGCAAGGCTCAGTTCCTGTGCGGTTCGACGATACCGTTGTCCGAATCAATGAGGGCGTGTTTGCGAGGTGGGGAATCGGAACATCGGTCAAACTTGCGCCGGAACCGACGGACGTCGGTTGCACTTTGCTGTGCGTCGGCCACGCACTTGAAATTCAATAAGGTCGTGATGGGGCGTCACCATATCGAATTCGTTCAAGCGCAGGCGCTCCCGTGGCAAAACGGGGTCGCTGGCGGCTCCGCCCGCCTCGATGTTGAGACCAAAACCCTCAGTATCGACCGAAATACCGGTGCGGCGACGTGTATTGTTCGGTACCCCGCAGGATGGACACGCGACGCGCCGGAGTCCTTGACCACGGATGAGGAGTTCTATGTCCTCGACGGCGCGCTGACGATCAACGCGATTGAATACGGGCCGGACACCTATGCCCATTTGCCGGCCGGGTTCGAACGCGAATGCGCCGTGGCACCAGACGGGGCTGTCGCGCTGACGTTTTTCGACGGGCCGGTGGATAGGTCCTTGCGACAGGGACCTGGTTTTCGCGAGGACCGGCTTGTTACGAAAGTTTCGGCCGCGGAGGGCGATTGGGGCAACGCCGATGTCGACGCCATGGGTTTGACGGAGGTCTCATCGACTTCGCGGCTGTTGTCGTTGTTCACCGACCCGGTGGGCGGTGATATCTCCTATCTTGCGGGTGTCGTGCCATTCAAGCCGATCGCCCCACCGGAACGTCATCCGGTCGTGCAGGAGTTCTACGTTCTGGGTGGAACGTTGGCCGGCAACTGCGGCATCATGCAGGCGGGCGCCTATTGCTGGCGACCGCCAATGGTGACGCACGGACCTTACGGCAGCCCGACGGGCGCCTTGATCTTCCTTCGGAGCGTGGGCGGGCCGTTGACAACGGAGCTTGATGCGCCAGTGCCACACACTTACCAGCCCGAACATAAACCGGTCCTGCCGCCGGAGCTTGCAGCATGCGGCGCGACCCCACTCGCAGCGCTGCCGCGATACTAAGGTCGCGCTAACATGACGATTGCCGTCTCCGCGCCCCAGAGACCGCTATCCTTCAGGCCTGTTTCGATCAGCGAAGGGCTGCGCACGAGCGCGCAGCGCACGCCATCCAAGCTCGCCTACACATCCGAGTATCGGGATATTACTCATGCGCAGCTGATCGACAGGGTCAACCGGGTGTCGAATCTGGGCGTGGGCCTTGGACTCTCGGCGGGCGATCACGTCGCGCTCATGTGCCCAAATTGTATCGAGTTCATTGAGATCACTTGTGGTCTGTCTGAAATCGGTGTCGCTCCGGCAATGATCAGTGCGCGATCGACCGCATCGGAAACGGCTTATATCTGTAACGACAGTGGCGCGCGCGTGCTGTTCGTCCACCAGAGCGCCGAGGAGGTGGCGCGGGCTGCAGACCTCGACACCGTTGAGAAAATCGTGGTCGTCGACCCCGGCAACGAGGCCAGCGAATACGAACGATTGCTGTCCCGCGCGGCGGCCACGCCGCCCGACGTTCGCGTCGAAGAATGGGACGTATTTTCAATACCCTACACGTCGGGAACGACCGGCAAGCCAAAAGGCGTTTTGTTGTCACACCGGTCGCGGGTCAATCACATGCTTTTCGCGATGGCGGGGAATCTGGGTTGCTACACGCCGGAAGCGCGACCGCTTGCGACGTCGCCGTTTCACAATGGGGCCGGGTTCATCAACGGACTGGCCGGTACGTTCTTTGGCGGCACGACTCACATCCTCTCAAAGTTCGAACCCGAGCTCTTGCTCCGCGCGGTTCACGACCGTCGCATCACAAGCATGTTCATGGTGCCGACACACTTTCACGCAATCTTCAACATGCCGGAGACGCAACTCGGCGGTTTCGATGTCAGCTCGCTCAAGGCGATCCATTCGAATGCCGCGCCGCTGCCACAAGCGACCAAAGAACGAATCGTCGATTTCTTCGGTGACGACGTGTTGTTCGAGACCTATGGATCGACAGAATGCGGCGGCTGTACATTCCTTCGACCGGAGGATCAGCTGAGGAAGATAAGTTGTGTCGGACAGCCGAGCCCCGGGGTTTGGCTCGAAGTCCGCGACGACGCGCGCAAGCCGGTGGCGCCGGGTGAAACGGGTGAGATATGGATCCGGAACAGTTGGCTTTTCAACGGTTACTGGAACAAGCCCGAAGCGACCTCCGAAGCCATCGTCGATGGCTGGTGTTCGGTCGGTGATCTCGGCCGCCTCGACGACGAAGGGTACCTTTATCTAATTGACCGCAAGAATAACGTCATCATTTCCGGTGGGCAGAACGTCTTTCCGCGCGAGATTGAAGAGGTTCTCTACCGCCACCCCGCGGTTAGCGAGGCGGCTGTGGTCGGCAAGAATGACGACTATTGGGGAGAGGCAGTCACGGCGTTCGTAGTGCTAGCGCCTGGCCAATCGGTCACCGCCGACGCATTGAGGGAGAGGTGCGCAAGGGCGCTCTCGCGTTACAAACTTCCAAAAGAGTTCAACTTTGTTGATGCCCTGCCGAAAAACGCGAGCGGCAAGATCCTGCATCGCGAACTCCGCGACTCCGTGAACCGCGGAAATTATGACCCGTGACGGGATCGGCCGAAACTTCTGCAAAAGGCGGCCACGACGAACTCGTCGAAGACTTTGCCGCGATCGTCGGGAACCAAAATGTCATCCGGGAAGCAAAAGAGCGGGAGTTTTATTCCCGCGATGTTTTCCAATGGGAGGATGCGCCTCTGATCGAGTTTGCGGTTCGTCCCGCAGACGCATCCCAAATCTCCGCTATCCTCAAACTGGCCGGCCGTCATGGGTTGGCGGTTGCGCCGAGGGGCGGCGGCCTTTCCTACACGCAAGGATATGTGCCGGAAAAGCCTGGCACCATTCTGATCGACCTTGGGTACCTGAACGAGATTGAGGAAATCAACGAAGCCGACCTCTATGTGACGGTAGGCTGCGCAGTTTCATGGCAGCAGATCATGGACGCCCTTCGGCCGCGGGGGTTGCGGACTGTGATGGCGGGTCCAATCTCTGGTGCGTTTTCGACCGTAGGCGGCGCGGCGTCCCAAAACGTGCCTGGCAGCATGGAGTCGATTGTTGGTCTTGAGGTGGTGCTCTCCGATGGCCGCATCGTCCGCACCGGATCGTCGGCGATTCGGCGGGCCCAGTCACCCTTTTATCGTCATTTTGGTCCCGACCTGACCGGCCTCTTTCTTGGCGATACGGGAGCCCTCGGCGTCAAGACGCGGCTCACGTTGCGAATTGAGCGGATTCCTGCAGGTGTCGCTTTCGCTTCCTACGCCTTCGAAAACCTCGCCACGATGGCGGCGGCGATGGCCGATGTCGCGCGAACCGGCCTCGCGGCGAAAAGCTTAGGCATGGACCCCCTCAAAACGAGGACGGCGACAAAAGTCGATTTGGGCGAGATAGCGCCAACTGTGCGCGACGTTGTCCGCAGCCGCAGCTCGATCGTGCGTGGCCTCAAGGATGCAGCCGGGATGGTTGCGGCCGGCCGAGGCACCTATGAAGACGCCCAATGGTCTCTGCACCTGACGGCCGAGGGTTTCGATCAGGAGACTGCAGACCGTGCCACGGGGGTCCTATCAGCGATCTGCACCGGTCACGGTGGCCGTCCCCTCGAGCCAAGCCTTCCCGTCGCTCTACGGGCGCGGCCATTTTCGATCCGTGGCTTCCTCGGTCTGCAGGGTGAGCGATGGGTTCCCGTCCATGGCATATTTCCTCTGTCTCGCACTCAGGAGGTTGTCGAGCACGTACAGGCGTTCTTCGCCGAGCACGCCGGCCTGATGAGCGAGAGCGACGTTGCGCATTCCTACCTGACGGCGATCAACGGTCCCTTCTGGCTTCTTGAACCGATGTTCTACTGGTTTGACGATGTCGGCGACTTCTACGCCCGATACCTGGACGAAGCGAAATATTCGCGCTTCGCCCAGATCGAGGCCAATCCGCATGCGCGCGCCGTTGTTACGCAGCTACGAGGCGAACTCAGAGACCTGTTCTTTGACCTGGGTGCGGTGTCAGCGCAAATCGGCAAGTACTACGACTTCCGCGGCGCGTTGGAGCCCGAAACCTACGATCTGCTGACGACCATCAAAGGGCAGTTGGATCCTGGCGGCATCCTCAATCCAGGTAACTTCGGCTGGCGGTAGGTGTTTAGCGCGATATCAACCGGCAGGGCCGAGTGCGGGCACGCCGACAACCTCATCCGATAATTTTCATGCCAATTCAGCGTCGGCGTCTTGGCTTTGCAATAGTCTGCCATAGAGAATGGAGGCGATATTCGATATCACCTGCTCCGCCGCCTGCATCGGGTCGGTCGCGAGGTGGGCATGACGAGCCGTGGTCCGGGCCTGGGTGGAGCCGAGTTTGCCGATCATGGGTAGGCTCTGACCGAACCCCACCGCGCTCGAGGCGAAGGAGATGCCGAAAGTCGTAGATGCGCACGTCGTCGAGGCTAGCGCGTGCCGAGCCGCCTCTTGTTCATCGTCGAAGCCATGCAGCTGCTGATAGCCGGCGAAAACTTAGTCACCCTGCTCCGCGCCGGGGACATGCACACCATGCCTCGTCCCCTGGCGGAGCATACGGGCGGAAGCGGGATTGCACGATGTCCGGCATACGGCGCTCATTCCCTCGCCGTCAAGCAAGCGGGCTAGCAATCTTGGACGTTATTCCGTCACCGAACTCCATTTCCACGGTGTCAACACCTCCGGCCAAATGGCCACAAGTGTTACCCATGTGTCCGACACAAAACGTCACCTGTGTCTCAAGTCGCCCACAATGACCTAGCACCATCTCGGCGTTCTTCACCGCGCGGGCGGGTCCGACGAGGGTGCGGCGATGCACCGCACAATGCATGAGACGACATCGACGTCATGCGGGGCCTCTCCCAGAACCTGCGAGTCGGCGGGTTCAGTGGCGAATGCGCTCAGCCAGGAAGCGGCCGACTCGCGCACGGGGTACCGCCAGGGGCCGTCGCTTTCTTTGGCCCAATGCTTGACCACCAGGTGGCTCACGAGCCAGAGTTCGCGTGAGGAACGGCCATCCGCGACCTTGTTGCAGTGGGCGGAAAAGCGGCGCAGTTGGCCAACAGATACCTCGCCCGCCGCCGGCCCCGATGCCAGATAAGCAACCGTGTTGGCGGGAGGGGTTTCGTTTTCGCCGTATCCCCATTTCTCCATCCACTCCCGCCGAAAGACTTCGAGTTCTTGATTAAACCAAACGCCCTCCAAGGAGTCCGGTCCATCCACGAACAAAAGATCAAAGTGGGAGAACGGGAGGGATACGCGATCGCTTTCAAGGATCTCCCAGTTCGAGTAGTGCTCGATCCCGACGATCGAGTTGAAAAAGGGGTTGTCGACCTGCCGGAGCCACTCGTTGTATCCCCGTCGTCTCGCGTCGGGAGGAAGTGTATATGTCAACAGCACCAGCGTTTTGCCGAGATCGATGTCACGAGGATCGGCATCCTTTGAGCTGATCTGTGTCATGCTCGAACCATTTCCGCTGATTTCTCTGCAATCATCAGTGTCGGAGCGTTGGTGCTGCCGCTCTCCAGTCGAACCACTTTGGAGTCCGCGTGGGCTGAAGAACGGTTGACGGGGACACATCCCGCGGACCCGAAGCCAGCGATGACGTAGTCTGTTTCGATCCGGATTTCTTCATCTCGGCGGTATCGGTTTCGACAATATACGCTGAACGATGACTGAGACCCCCTGTGCGACCAGATGATTAGCGGGCCACCTGATGATATGATACTTTTCGCGTGTAGGCTCCCGTGTTGTACCTGCCTATAAGCCATACAACCAAGGAGTGGAAATCATGAACGGTTCGATAATGAGGGCAGCTCTGCGCAGCGGGCGCGTCCTGTCCATCGCATTTGTCTCTGTCGGGCTCGTTTTCCTGTTGCGCCCCGTCGAAACGCTGCACGCGCAAGGCAAGACGTTGGTCGTCGCAGCAGTCACCACCCCCAAGGGCCTTGACCCAGATTTCTGGGTCCCTGGGATGATTGAGAGTATTGTCAACGTTTACGAGGGCCTGACACGCTACGGCCGGACGACCGACGAAAACGGTCGGGAGTTTGTCGATGCCAATGTAATTCTGCCGCATCTCGCCGAAAGTTGGACCGTGTCTGACGACGGCAAAGTCTACGAGTTCAAGCTGCGCGAAGGTGTTCGGAGTGTATATGGAAATGAAATGACGTCGGCGGACGTCGTTTGGGGTTGGGAGAAGTCGGTACCTCAGAGGCGGACCGGACGTTTTCTCAGAACCGTCGCGAGCGTCGAGAGCGTCGAAGCTGTCGACAAGTACCGCGTTCGCTTCAACCTTTCGGCGGCAAACCGTATTTTCCTCAAGGTGCTGACGCTGTATTCGCCGAGCACATACGACTCCACGGAGGTGAAGAAGCACATCACCGACGACGATCCGTGGGCCTTGGAGTGGATCTCAAAGAATACCGCCGGCTTCGGCGCCTACCACATGGAATCCCTACGCGCGGGCGAAGGTGCGGTGTTCACCGCCAACCCCAACTATATCTTCGAGCAGCCGTATTTCACGCGGGTGGTGTTCCGCGAGGTGCCGTCCGCAGCGGCACGGACAACACTCATCAAGAGTGGTGAAGTCCAGTGGGCTGAACAGATTCCGATTCAGCAGGTTCGGGAGCTTATGGATGACCCGAACGTCAAGGTCGAATCCGTTTCAGGAACCGGACCTGCCATCTTGCCGATCAACGCAAATTACGAGCCATTCAATGACATTCGTGTGCGTAAAGCCTTGATCCATGCGACGGACTTTGACGCGATCAACGAGGCAGTCTTCCTCGGGTTGGGTACGCGTTCTCGGTCGTTCCTGCCCCCACTGTTGCCGGGGCACAAAGAAGTCTACATGTACGAACACGACATCGCCAAAGCGAAGCAGCTCTTGGCCGAAGCCGGTTATTCGGATGGGCTCGAACTGACTTTGGAATATTCCAGTTTTTGGTGGTGGGAAGAAGCGCTGGCCGTCCAAGTCAAGGACTCGGTGGCGGCGGCTGGAATCACTCTCAACCTCAAGCGTATTCCCGCGACGGACATGTTGACTCGACGCGGACCGGGAGAGCGCACGCTGCCTTTCTTCACGTATTTGACCACGCCATTCGTGTTGGATCCGGGGTACGCGTTCCTTCTCAGCGCCCATTCCAAAGGGTCGAACAACGTGAATGCCTACATCACCGAGGAGTTGGACGCGCTCATCGATGCGATCGTCGTCGAGCAGGATGACGAGAAGTGGCTCGAGATGATCGCGAAGGCGCAAAAGATGATCGCGGACGACGCAACGATGATCGCCACGTTCTTCCCCGGGGTTCATGCGGTGATGGCGCCGTGCATTTCCGGCTGGGTATTCCGCCCCGTGCCATACACCTATTGGCGCGACCTGAAGTGCGAGGGATAAGCAGGAGTTGCGCACGCGGCGCTATGCCGTGTGCGCCGTTCTTTGTCGGTGAGACCTTCTTGTATCGATACGCGACACCGACGAGAACTGGGCGTCAATCGGATGGTCGACCTCTATCCGATTGACGCCACAACCTTCGGCTTCCCGACTCACAGACCATCGCTTTCACCTGCCGATGTTCGGCTGCAAAGCCACCTAGCACCACATGAGCCCCTATCGATTCCTCGTGCGCCGTTTGCTGCTCATGATCCCGTTGCTGTTCGGGATCATCTTCGTGACGTTCATGCTGGTGCGCATTGGTGGCCAAGATGCCGTCGGAATGCTGGCGGGCCCAATGGCGAACGAATCGGAGATCGCGGAGATCAGACGCAGTTTGGGTCTTGACCGGCCAATCTTCGAGCAGTTCCTGGTCTACATGGGCAATCTCCTGCAGGGTGATTTGGGGAAGTCCTGGCAGTCCAACGAGCCCGTTCTCGACGAAATCCTTTTGCGTCTTCCCGCGAGCCTTGAGCTACTTGTGCTCGCCATCCTCGTTGGGACGATCGTTGGGATCCCTGTCGGTCTCTATGCGGCGTACCGGCCTAATCGTCTGTTCGATCAGGTCTCGCGTTTTGGGTCGCTGGTCGGCTTCTCAATCCCGACTTATTGGTTTGCCCTGGTAGCCACGTTTGTCTTCTTTTACCTTTTGCGGTGGGCCGCCGCGCCGCTGGGCCGAATCGGCATGGAAGTCTTTCCCCCGCCTGACATTACGGGCAGCTATCTCATCGACGCGTTGATCACGGGGCGGTGGGATGCCGCCCTGTCCGCGGCGCATCGGCTCATGCTGCCGGTAATCGTTTTCGCCATAATCGTGTCGGCACCGATAATCAAGCAGACCCGAGCCATCGCGCTTGAGGCCATGGGAAGCGATTTCATCCGCTATGCGCGTGCCTGCGGGTACGGCCCGCGCTTGGTGCGCCGGATTGCGATGCGTGCAAGCTTCGTCCCCGTGGTGACGTTCATTGGTTCGGAGGTCGCCACAATGCTCCTGGCCGTCTCTCTGATCGAGCTGATATTCGCCTGGGGTGGCCTCGGCCAGTGGGGCCTCAACGCAATCCTGTTCGGAGACTTTGCCGCCGTGCAGGGCTATGTGCTGGTCCTGGCGTCCTTTTCCGCATTTGTTTTCCTCTTCGTTGATCTCATTGTGTTGCTTTTCGAGCCACGAGCGGCGCTCCGGCAATGATGGCCGATACGCTAGCTCAGCCTTGGCGGACGCGGATGCCGTGGCTGTACCGTCCGCGGGGCATTGCCCGGCGGAGTCCGACGTTCGCTGCTGGCTTTGCGATCGTCATTTTCTTCGCCGTGCTCGCTGTCTTTGCGCCGGTCCTGACACCGTTTGATCCGATCAAGGCGTTTCCTTTCAATGTCCTTGAGCCACCCAGCGGAAATTTCCTGTTCGGCACTGATGGCAACGGAATGGATGTATTGTCGCGCGTGATCTATGGCTCGCGCTTTGCGTTTGGGATAGCAATTCCCGCTGTCATGCTGATGATCGCGATCGGCGTACCGTTGGGTCTGATCGCCGGGTACAAGGGCGGCATCCTCGACGAGATTCTCCTGCGCATTCTCGACGTCATGCGCTCGTTTCCCGCCATTATCTTGGCCCTTGCGGTCGTCGCCGCGACCGGCCAGACGCTCCTCAATGTGATCGTTGTCCTTGGACTCGTTGAGGCGCCGATCTTCGCCCGAGTCGTGCGAGCCGAAGTGCTTGCGCTTCGCTCGGGCGGCTATGTCGAGGCTGCCGTTGCGGCGGGAAATCCCCTCCGCCGGGTCTTGTTTGTTCACATCATGCCGAACGCCATCAGCGGTGCGACAGCTCAGATTGCGCTTCGCATGGCTTGGGCCGTGCGGGCGAGCGCGACACTCGCGTTTCTTGGTGTTGGTATTCAGGCTCCGGCGCCTGAATGGGGGGCGATGATCCGTCAGGGCGCCGAGTTTTTGATCAGTGGTCAATGGTGGATCGCGCTGTTTCCCGGCCTTGCCCTCGTCGGAATCGTGCTTGGCTTCAACCTAATGGGCGATGGGCTTCACGACCTCCTCGACCCCAAAGGCAAGACTACAAACGAATGAGTCTGCTCGAGGTCAAAAACCTCCATACTCACTTCATCAGCCGCGACCTCAATGACGAGCTCAGGGTAGCAAAGGGGCTGAATGGCGTGTCGTTCAGCCTTGAGAACGGTGAGATCATGGGTCTCGTTGGCGAGACCGGCGCCGGCAAGTCGCTCACCGCGATGTCCATCATGGGACTGCTGTCCCCGCCGGCACGCATTGTCGACGGATCGGTGAGTTTCGATGGTCACGAACTTACGAATATGAAACGGGACGAACTCGACCAGTTGCGCGGGAAAGAGATCACGATGATCGTGCAATCGCCCGTGTCGTCACTTGATCCGCTCAAGCGCATCGGCCGGCAACTCGTTCGTATACAACTGGTTCACCAAGATATTGGCGAGGCCGAAGCGGAGCGGCGCGCCGTGGCGATGTTGCGCACGGTGGGCATCCCGAATCCCGAAGCGAGGAGCCGCGCATGGCCCCACGAGTTATCGGGGGGCATGGCACAAAGGGTGCTGATCGCTATGGCGTTGATCAACGGCCCACGCCTGCTTATCGCCGATGAACCGACGACGGGGCTCGACGTGACCGTGCAGGCGCAAATCCTCGACTTGCTCCTTGATCTCGTGCAAGAGCGCGGGCTGAGCGCAATCATTATCACGCATGATCTAGGGATCGTCGCCCATTATTGCAGCAAGATGGCCGTCATGTTCGCTGGACGAGTGGTGGAGCAAGGTCCCGTGGCGGCCGTTTTCAAAGACGCACGGCATCCGTATACACGGACTCTCATCAACTCCACGCCAAGCCGCGTGGCGCAACTCGGCCAGGCACCGACCTCCGGAGGACCGCCACCCAACCTATATGATCTGCCGCAAGGGTGCCACTACAGCGACCGTTGCGAGTTTGCTGCCGACATCTGTGCCGCTGTACCGCCAGATGTCGATCTCGGCGCGACCCACTTCGCCGCGTGCCATCTCGCTTCTGAACAACCATGGGCCGCTGAAAGATAGAGCGATGCCGGAACCTGTTGTATCGGTCGGAGGCCTCGTCAAACACTTCACGGGTCAGACGCGTGGCGAAAAGGTGCACGCCGTCAACGATGTGACGTTCTCCCTGTATCCGGGTGAAACACTCGGACTGGTCGGTGAAAGCGGGTCTGGCAAGACAACGATTGGCCGCTGCGTGATCCGTTTGCTCGAGCCCACGGGCGGGACGATCCTGTTTCGCGGCCGTGACATCACGCATCTGCCGGAAAGCCAATGCCGATCCTTGCGAGGAAAGATTCAGATCATTTTTCAGGACCCTTACCGGGCGCTCAATCCGAGAATGCGGGTTGGCAGGCTGATCAGCGAAATGCTGATGTTGCACACGGATCTCGACAGGGAGGCAAGACGCGACCGCACGCTCGAACTGGCCGAACGAGTGCGGTTAAACGCCACCCTCCTGACCCGCTTTCCCAACGAACTGTCGGGTGGCCAGCTTCAACGCGTGTGTATTGCGCGGGCGATCGCGTCGAATCCTGAGCTCATCGTTCTCGACGAGCCCACCAGCTCGCTCGATCTTTCTGTGCGGATAAGCATTTTGGAGTTACTCCGGGAACTGCAGGAGACGACCGGTGCGGCGATGCTGTTCATCTCGCATGATCTGGAAACGCTGAGCTTTGTCAGCGACCGGATCCTCGTCCTCTACCTCGGCTCGATCGTCGAGGCAGGGCCTGCAAAGGAGGTCTTCGAGCGGCCAGCGCATCCCTACACACAGTCGCTTCTGTCAGCTCACCTGCCGGCCGACCCCGCACAGCCGCCGCAGAGACATCTCCTCGAAGGCGAGGTGCCGGGACCGATCAATCTTCCGCCAGGGTGTCCCTTTGAGCCGCGCTGCCCAATCCCGATTGCAGCGTGTAGGCAGGCCATGCCGGAGGCGCGGGCGCTGAATGGTGAGGACCACTCCGCCGCCTGCATCCGCATCGATGATGGATCGAACACGCTGCCGCTGCAGCAATAGCGGTCGGCGAGCACAGAACACGGAGAAATCATTAATCACCCAGCGCAACAGGAAGAAATGCGTAGAATGCACGAAGCTCATTGGCTTGCATTCTGCCGAGGTCCGCATCGTCGGAGGCATCAGCTAGCGGGCGATCGGCCAACGTGTTGATGGCAAACGAAAACTGAACACTTCGGGCGTGGGGGCGTACCCCCAAGCGGGTGTTGGACTCGGTGGAGTTGTGGGTAACTGGCTTGGCAACGCAACCGCCCACGAGTCTGGCGGCGACAAGCCAGTTACTCACAGCGGGCGGGCCGAGCAGGATCACGTCCTCGCGTCGATCCACGAAGCCGAGTTCGGGCAACCGGCAGACCACTTGCCGTTTCATAGTGCTATTCGTGTACACTAACCCGGCGATTCGAGGAGTTCGACCATGAAACAGCCCTATGCGCACCCGATGATGCCGCTGCCGACCAGCGACGAGCTGGCCCGCCAGAACTTCATCGCCAGCCTCAAGATGCACATGGAGGACCACGTCTACCCCGCCGACTCGGTCGTCGGACGTACCCGCGTCGCGCCCAGGTTCCGGGCGCGGCATGGCCGCGATCCCAAGGGGCGGGTGGAATGGCGCCATGCCATGGAAGAGGATCCTTTCGTCCAGACCTGGAGCTCGATTGCCCGCACCATCCAGGAAATGAACTGGGATACCGTCGGCGAGATCGTGCTGCACCAGCTGCCGGAACTCATCGAGAAGAGCCGTATCGGTAAGCCGAACGGCAGCCTGACGCTGGACCCGAACCTGGAGGTCCCAAGCTACAACACCTCGATCGATATCCACTGCATGCCGGGCGGCTACCACACCGACATCGCCGAGGACGACGTCTACGCCGGCGCGGTGTTCGACCGTGGTGCCTATTACTATGGCCTGCCGATCCGCGGCTCGGCCGCCCTCGATTACCGGGACAACCGCGAACGCCTGCAACGCGCGATTCCGGGCTATACCCTCATCGACTATATAAAGCAGCGATTTCCGGACCTTGAGCCGCGCCGAATCGTTGATCTCGGCTGTACCATCGGGGGCAGCACGGTCCCGTATGCCGAGCGTTTCCCCGACGCCGAAGTCCACGGCATCGATGTCGCGGCACCGTCACTGCGCTATGCCCATGCCCGCGCGGAATATCTCGGCGTCGCCGTGCACTTCCGTCAGGAAAACGCCGAAACCCTCTCCTTCGACGACGAGTCCTTCGACCTCGTGGTCTCGCACGGCCTGTTCCACGAAACCTCGGCCAAGGCGGCGCCACGCATTCTTGAGGAGTGCTACCGCGTGCTGCGCAAGGGCGGCGTGACGATGCACCTCGATACCCAGTTCGCCCGGGGCCTCGACGACTACCAGGCCTACTACTGGGACTGGGACACGCACTACAACGCCGAACCCTTCTGGGGCACGCTGCATCATACCGACGCCCGCGAACTGTTGGCGGACGCCGGCTTCGCGAGGGAGACCATAAGCGAGGCGTGGCCGGTGTCACAGGCCGACGGCAGCGTCGTCTACGAGCCGGTGCAGGATGCGGGCGGCGAGATCATTGGCTCGACGATCTTCGGCGGCCGGAAGCTGTAGGCTCTCCGCTGACCGAGACTGCGGGGTAGCCGCTCCTTCTACAACCTTCATGACGCGGAACTACTTCGAGACTTCCTCGACGATCTTGTCGTAGTCCTCGTGGGTCTCCCCGCTTGCGATGTGGTCGAGCTCGACCTGAACGATGCGAAGGATGCGCCCGATGTAGTCGGCGCGCCATTGGGCGCGGTAGGCCTCGGTGACCTCGTCGGGCTCGTAATCTTCGATCACCTCGTGCGTCGCCCACTTCTTCTCCCGCGCGAGACGCTCGTGCGTGTCCATGCGCTCGCGGATGACGGACACCTCCCCCGCCAGGGCCATGATCATGGCCAGCAGCTTGTCGGTGTTGGGATCGTCGAAGAAGTAGGGACGGTGGCCTTTGGCGGTACGAACGCGCTTGGCCTCGGGCTCGGGATAGGGATGACCGGGGATGCGCCGGGAGCCGGTCCGCTTCCCGTGCTGTTTCGCGGCCTTTCCCGCCGGCTTCGATGTCTTCTGCGTTGCCTTCGCCATGTGCTCCTCCCAAAATCCGACGCGGGCGACACCCGACATTCACCGGGCGATACGCCGTTCGCGCCCGACTTCACCCGCGCGCGCCGATCCGTGTCAATACTTCGGAGCGGATGTTGAAAAAACTACGCCCGATAACAACGGCTATCGTGCACAACTCGGGGGGCACAGAGACCGGCTCCCCGGTCCCGGGAAACCTGCGCAAACCATTGTGTTCATGGGGGTTTCCGCTCTCCCACCGAAGCTGTCGCCGCGCCTTGCGCCGCCGAAGCCGTTTCGGTCTCCCGAGCGCCCGCCGCGACTCCGAGTTCCCGGCCTTCCGTGATCCAGTACCGACTTGGGGTCGTCTCCGTTGACGAAACCCGGGAATGGGCCGCCGAAGTCATAACCGATGAGCCTCTGGAGGTATAGAGAGGCAGAATCCTTGGAGTCAGAGTCCCCAGATGGTGTGATGGGACGTGATGGGCGGGATCGACACCCGGCACCTGCTCGACCTCTTCGTCGAGGTGGACGCTGGGCAGGTCCAGGTGTCCGTGCACGCCTTCCTACAAAATCACGTTCGCCCGGCGCGCTTGGCCGTGCTCCGGGCACCTGCCGGGTTCGCCAGCTTTTGAATAGTGCCCGCCGTGTGCAGGGCCAAGTTTTTCGGCATGGTGAACTCGTAGGATTTGTCGGTCTCGGTGTCGCCGAGATAGCTGTACACGTGGGCTCTGTCCGCGCTCGCAGTTGGGAGAACATCGACGGGGTTGCTCGACGACGATCAGGTTCGGCAAGTGGCGTCATGACGACAGCAGGATCGTCGTCCGTGAGCGGGGTAGTTACGTCGACTGCCTCCGGAATCGCGATAATGGCTGGGCGCCGTCCCTCGATCTTATGTCCGCCCCGAGGTTGCGGATCATCACGTGTTCCTGAACGCAAGGGGAAACGCCACGAGCCGGCACGGATTCGCGCGTCGCCTAGCGCTCCACGTCCAAAGCACAACGACAACAGCACCGTCCATTGCCAACAAACAGATCTTTTCTCACATATCGAGGCATAGCTGCGCTTGCCGCTACCTGAAAGCCACCGGATACGTACGCTAGGTTTCCCCTTGGCTGGGTCATGCCAGCATCCAGAGCACGGAAACCTATCTGCGAACGGATCCCGCCGGAAAGCTTGAAATCCTGTCCGGCAACTCCCCGCCCGCGATTACCAAGGGCGTGTTCAAGAATGTTCCCGACTGGCCGCTCGCGATTCTGCAATCTGCCTGACCGTCACACCGAAATCGGTCCTTGCGATCCGGGAGGCGTCCATACAACGGACAATGGCCAGGATCGGATGGCTCAGCAGCTCACGGCATTCGTCGATCGAGAACCCGACCTCTCCCGCCCGGCGCACGAACATCCGTTTCCGTGCCGCGCTGTCGTCGTATGTCCTGTATCCCGAGTCCATCCGCTCCGGCACCGAAACCAGCCCGATGTCCGCGTGGTAGCGGACCGTCTTCACCGGCAGTCCGGCTGTTTTCGCCGCCGCCGAAATATTGATCATCGGCTCGTTGACTCTCCAGTTACTGGAAGGATTGCGTTGTCGATACAAACGAAACAAGAGATGTCGCCGTGGTCGTGTTCGCTACGGACTTTGCCATCGACCGGCGCTGCCGTCACACTGACGCCCGTCAGATCAACTGCCGGCCCCAACCAACGAGCGAGGTGCCTCATGCGTTATGTGTTCATCGGCAAACACGACCCGTCCTGGATGGACCGTCCCATCGAGCGTCGCGACCGAAGCCGGGCCATGCTCGAAAAGCTCGGGATCAAGCATGTCTTGGGAACCTACGTCCAAGGACCCTTCGACTTCGTCGACATCGTCGATGTACCCGACCCCGAGGCAATGCTCGCGTTCTCGGTCTGGTACCACAAAGAGGGGCTCGGCACGATCGAGTCGATGCCCGCCCTCAACTACGACCAAATGGTGGATGCCCTCGGGCGCATGGGCTAGGCGCCCGTCCTCCCGTAGCCACGAGCCGTTCTAGGCCGTCTTCTGGGCGGCCTCTTGGTCGAGCCATGACGTGAACATGGCACTCAGTTGAGCGAGTTCGTCGTCGGTGGCATCGCCGATGGCGCTGTCGGCCGGGTGTTCAGCGCGGGTCGCGTTGGGCACCAGCGCCACAACGTCGTCGAGGAAGCGGTAGGGGCTGTCGCGGCGGGCACAACTGACGAGCGTCGGCACCTTCAGTTGTGGAAGGCGTTCCTGGGCCGGGTATTTGAGCGCCGCGAGGTAGGCCAAGTGACCCGCCTCGATGCTCTTGAAAACCTGCATCGCTTCCTCATGCAGCGCCTCGGCCGAGGGCAGGTCCTTCTGCCGCAGGTGTTCGGCGTCGCGTTGATAAGGCGGCCAGAAAATGTGTCCGTCCCGCAGTTTCTGCCAGGCCTTGAGGAACTGCGTGCCGTCCTGGTCGATATGGGCGCTGAGATCAACGGTGCGCGCGTATTCGTCGTAGTACCCGCCTCCCAGGCCCATGCCGTCGAGGATCAAACGCCGCGCAGCGTCGGGATGCGCCAGCGCGATCTCCAGCCCGATGCGCGCGCCGGTATGGGTGCCGAACAGATCGAAGCGGGCTTCCGCGTACTCGGACGCCCGATACGCTCGGTACATGGCGTCGGCCACGTAGGTCATGTCGACCTCGCCGCCGCGCGGCGGACACGAATCGCCCTGTCCCAGGGTGTCCAACGCGATCACCACACGAGACTGTCCGATGATCCCGGCAAGCCGCGCGAGCGACAACGACGACCATGGCGAGGCATGAAACATGAGCAGCGGCGGTCCCTGCGGCGCATCCGGGACCGCAGCCCGAAAGTGGACCTGACCTTCGTCGATGGCGACAAGGCCGCGAAACATCTCTTGCATTGCGAAACCGACGGGTCCGCCGCGCACTACCGCGCGACGGACCCCTCCGTACTTGAGGACTAGGCGGTTCTTAGGTCGCGCATGGCGTTCAACAGCGATTGGTCGATGTCGAACTTACTCCATACGGATTCACCTTCTTCGCGCCACATCGCCGCCTCGCGGCGTGTCGGCGTATAGATCTCCATGCCTTCGGCCTTGAGGTCGGCCTTCGACTTTTCCTCCAGGCTGCGATCCAACTCCCAACCGAGCGTCGCCGCTTCCTGCGCCGCCATCATGAACGGCTTTTGGATACTCTCGGGCATGGCGTTGAACGTATGGCGGTTCATCACCTGGACCTGGATCGAAAAACCGGCCTTGACCTCCGTGGCGTGCTTCAGGACCTCGTGCATGCGGAACTTGAAGGTCCACAATGGTTGCACGTGGATGCCGTTGACGACGCCCGTTTGCAGCGCGGTGTAGGTCTCGGTCCATGCCATCGGCGTGGGATTGCCCTTCCACGCCTTGATGAGCTCGATCTCGATCGGCGATCCCGTAGTCCGGTACTTGAGCCCGGTGTTGTCTGTTGGAACACGGAGCTGTTTGGTGCTGTTGGACAGCATACGGAAACCGCTCGCGGCCGTCGGTGGCAGCACCTTGATCGGAAGCTGCTCCTCCATGCGCTTGGCCTGCTGCCAATGCAGGTCTGACTTGACGAACCGCGCGGCCATGTCCCAGTCGGTGAACACGTAGGGCAGGTCGGTAAACAACCACGCGTCGGTCAACGTACCCCACTGGCTCTGCCCGTGGCTCGTGATATCGATGAAACCGTTCTGAACGGCTTCGAGGTGCGAAACATCGGACCCCAGGGTCGAACTCGGGTGCGCCTGAATCTCCAGCTGTACGTCGTACTTCTCCCGCAAAATGCGTGGGATCTCGGAGATTGAGATATAGGACGGATCCCCGGCCGGTGCGTTCAGCCCGGCAACGATCGGTTTGAGGAACCTCTTCTGCTGCGCTGAACGGGTAAGTGCTGGAAAACCGGTAATACCGACCAAGCTACCACCGACGGCGGCGCCTGCTGTTTTAAGCGTCTGACGCCGGGTCCAGTCACTCTGCTTTTTCGACATCGTGTCCTCCCTAAGGCGAGTCGAACACCAACCATTGCAATCTAGCGGCTATGGTACGATCATTCCATAGTGGCTCGTCGCGCCGTGCGATGAGTCATCCTTACCCTCGACCCCAATCCGGGCCATTTATGAACTTGGAAAGCAAGTCCGGCGGTGCATGGCGTGGGTTTTCGGCGCCCTTGGGGGCCGACGGACGGTTCGCGCTCTACGGCCCGCCGCCCTGGAAGTTCGAAGGCTATGCGGCCAGCGTGAGCCTGCGCCTGGACTTGCGCGAGCTCGTGCCGCCGCCGCTGAAGGTCGCCGAGGATCCGGTGGTGCGCCTCACGGTGCTCGATTTCGTGTGCGATTGCGGGCACGGCGAATCGTTCGCGCAAACGCACCCCGACCTCGCGCAGCAAACCGAGGCGGTGGTCGGCATCGCGGTGACGCTCGATGGCGAACCAGGCTACTGGCCGGCGCTGCTGTGGTGCAGTTCCGATGCCGAGATGGCGGTGGGTCGCGAAATGTACGGCTGGGCCCAGCGCCGCGGTTCGGTCAGCCTGACGCGGGAGCCGCGGCGCGGCTGGCGCGACGGTGACGTCGCAACCGCGCTGGTGCGGCGAGGCGACCGTGCCGTCTTCGCTTTCACCGTTTCGCTCCGCGGCACCGTCGGCGACGGTCAGGCGAGTTCGGATCCGGCAACCATGACCAGCCATATCGGGCGCCTGCCAATCTTCACCCAAACCGCCCTTGCCGACCCCATGCACCCCGGCATGGTCGAGCGCCGCATGGTCGCCACCGACATCGAAAACGTGAAAAGCGGCCCGGTATGGCACGGGCCGGCCGAACTCGACGTCTCGTCGCCGGAACTGGCCTTTCTCCGTGGCGCCGAGGTGGTGGAAGGCCGCTGGCACCGCCAGTCCTGGACCAAGCCCTACGCGGCGCGCGTGGTCAGTACTGTTGCAGAGTCGGAGTAAGGCGGGCACGATGACGGACTGGCGCGGCTTCTCTCTTCCCCAGGATGCGACCGGAAGTCTCGCGCTCTACGGCCCCCCGCCGTGGCGCTTCGAGGGCGTCACCGCGTCCGTCTTTCTCGCCTACGACGCGCAGCGTGCGGCGCAGCTCGTCCCGCCGCCTCTCAAACTGCACGGCGATCCCGTCGCTCGGCTCAGTGTGCATGACGTCGCGTGCGACTACGGGTTGGGCGATGCGTTCGTGCAAAGAAACCCCGACCTCTCCCATTTCGGAGAGGCCGTGATCGGCTTCTTGGTCGAGCACGACGGCATCGTCGGCCAATGGTGTCCTTATCTGTGGTGCACGACCGATGCCGAGTTCGCGGTGGGCCGGGAATTCTACGGGTGGCCGCAGCAGATCGGGGACATGTGCCTGACGCGGCAGCCGTTCCGCGGGTGGCGCGCGGGCGACACGGTGACCGGCGTCGTCAGCCGAGGATGCCGCGCCGTGTTCGAGTTCGCGATTCATCTCGAACGCGCGGGCGACCTGCCTACGGAGATAGACGGCCTGACGATGTTCCCCACCCAGTCGGCCGCCAATCAGCACTACACTCAAACCGCATTGCCCGACCCGGTCGAACCGGCGATGGTGCGCCGCCGTCTGTTTCGCACCCCGATGCGCGACGTGGCCTTGGACCACACGTGGTCCGGGTCGGCCGAGGTTCGGTTCACGGCACCGGAGTTTGGATTCCTCGAAGATGCGCGGCCGTTCGGGGGGCGATGGAGCACGATCGCCTGGACCAAGCCCTATCCGGAACAACTCGTCCTCGAGGAACGTGTGCCGGCCTAGCCGCGCCCGGCGTTGCAGGCAGCCACATTGACGCCATGGAGACGGGCTCCGCCGACGATCTCCTTCCCGTAACGATGTCCGTCTTGGCCGCGAGCGCGCTCGCGAATGAAATCGGCCAGCGGTACGACCTCGGGGCGGTTCGGCGATGTTTCCTCCTTCGCGTGGCAATCAATCATTTCTATGTCGTCGTTGCCGACCGCGGCCGCTTCGCGGCGCGGGTCTCGCTTGGCGATTGGCGTAGCGAGCGCCACACCGCGTTCGAAACCGCCTTTCAGCGGCATCTCAGAGACAGCGGCGTTGCCGTTGCTACCCCGATCGCGACCACTAGCAACGAACACTTCTTCACACTACCCGCGGTGGATGGTTCGCGAACCGTCGTGCTCTACGAATGGGCGGGCGAGACGGAACTGATCAAATGCGCCGACGCGGGCCTCATCCGAGAGTTTGGCGGCGTGATCGCACGAATGCATGAGGCATCATTCGACTTCACGCGCGACAACGCATCCATCCTTCCGGCTTTCGACGGCTTGGCGGCCCGGGCGGAGCGCATCGCGCCGTTCCTGGAAGACCATCCGGCGGACGCGCGGCTCGTCCTGCGCCTCGCCGCGACGCTCGAACAGGGCCTGCGCACGCTCGGAGCGGACAAGCTTGTTTGGTCGGCCGTGCACGGCGACGTGCACGCCGCCAACGCCCTGATCGATGACCAAGACCGAATCACCGTGCTGGATTTCGATTTCTGCGGCGCGGGACCCGTCGCCTACGACATCGCAAGCTATCTCTGGGGTTCCGAACACCTCGGACTCGATCCTGCCTTCAACGGCGCCTTCTTCGAAGGATACGAATCCGTCCGGTCGCTCGAAAAGGCGGAGCACGAAGCCATCCCGATTTTAGTCGTCGCCAAGGCCGTCTGGTGGCTCGCCCTTCGCGCCCGACTTGTAGATCGGCTGGGGGCGACCATGTTCGCGCGGTCCGGCATCGATCGTTTCATGGCCCGGTTGCGCCGAGACGCGCGCGAGGCAGGCCTGGCGATCTAGGGCCCGGCGCATGCGGCGGCGTTACATCGAGATCCCTTCGCCGCCGGGCCAGATACATAGTCGCTTTGCCGGTGACGTCGGGCCGTGGCTATTCCTCGTCCATCAGTTCCCGCTGTCGTGCCGCCAGTTTGAGCGCCTTATTCCGAAGCTAGGCATTCGCTGCCGGGCGTATGGTCTCGACCTGCCGGGTTACGGCGTGTCACCCGCGCCCGAGCGGGGGTGGTCGATCAGCGACTATGCACGGGCCCTGCTCGGCGCGGTCGACGTGTTGGGGGCCGATACGTTCGCCGTGGTCGGTATCGAAACCGGGGTTGCGGTCGCCGCCGAACTCGCGGCCCAGGCGCGCTCGCGCGTGAGCGGTGCCATCTTCTTGAGCGCACCACCCCTCCGGACTATTGAATGGAAGCGGTATATCACCGCCCTCGGCACCCCGGACCAAGCGCAGGACGGCGGGCACCTCAAAAAGGAGTGGGATCGGTTCGCCGCACGCTGGGGACCGGACTGCGACAAGCCCCAGCTGCGCATGGCCGCCGCGGAGACCTTCTATGTCTACGGTCGCTACCATTGGGGCATTGAGGCGTTTGAGAAATACGACCTCGAAGGCGCGCTTACGGCCCTTTCGTGCCCCACGTTGTTCCTCCGCGCGGCATTGGATCCCCTATCCCAGCATGCTGAGCAGACCGCGATACATGTGTCCGGAGCCCGGCACGAGGTGCTACCCGGCATAAAGCCGGCCGCGAGTTGGACCGCCCCCGATGCGGTCGCCGCCGCCATTGCCCGGTTTCTCGGGCTCTAGCGCCGCGAAAACGCGTTGGCCGTAACGCCCTGCGGTGCTTGAATCGGACCACGCCCCGCGCCGCTTCTGCCTGGTGGTCCCGCCAAAAGAGTACCGAGAATGAGACCGCCCTTTGCCCATTCCATGATGCCCCAGTCAAGACCGGTTACAAGCTACGCGAACTAGACCGATTTGAAATTCGCTTCTGGCTCCTGCCTTGCGTCGTGCCGTCGTCCGGCGCGATGCGTGTTGCAGGCGCAACCGTCGACCGGCTCACCGATCCGGCCAAGCCCGGCCACTATGAGATGGTGCGCGCCATCAAGGCCAAGTTGGATGAATGGTCGCCGGCGATCTTTATTGGCCACAACTCCGGAACCTTCGACGAGCACCTGCTGCGCCAAGCCTTCGGATACGTTGTCCGCTACTTTGAGCGGTCATTCGCCAAGTTGTCCGATATCACGTTGCCGGAGCACCCTGCCGAATAGCGGCAGGGCCACCAGAGACAGCAACACGAGCACCGTCGCCACGGCTGCGACACTCGGATCCGGATAGAACCGGATCTTCTGCATCAGCCGCAGGGGCAATGTGTCGCCGCGTGCGGTGAAGATCGACAGAGCGACGTTGTCGAACGAGATCAGAAACGCGAACACAGCGCCCGCCCCTATGCCTCGCCGGACGAGAGGAAAGGTGATGCGCCAAAACGTCTGACTTCGCGACGCGCCGAGGTTAAGCGACGCCTGTTCCAGCGTCAGGTCATAGCTAGCCAGCGTGGCAAGCACGAGATAGGTAACGTAGGACGTGCCGAGCAGGCTGTGGGCCAGCGTCGTCGCCACTATGCCGGTTGTCATGTTGTACAGAGACAGCGTAAACAGCAGGTTGAGGCCGATGACGACCCCGGGCAAAGCTACGGGCAACATGATCAGCACCTGCACCGCGCTACGCCCGAAAAAGCGGTAGTGGTTGATGGCGATCGCGGCTCCGGTTCCGGCAACGGCCGAAATCAGCGCGGTGCCGCTGGCAATGATGGTGCTGACCGCGAATCCGCTGATGTAGTTCTTGGTTTCCAGCGCCTCCCGGTACCAGGTCAATCCGTACCCGGGGGGCGGGAAGACGAGTTGCGGCACGCTGCTGAAGGACAGAATGGTGGCGATTACGATCGGCGCGAAGAGGAACACACACACGGCGGCAGCATAAGCGCCGAGGACAAGGCCAATGCCACAGCAGCGCGCCTGTTGCAACAAGCGGAAACCAGCACCGGACTTTCGTTTCGTGACTATCCACATGCCTAACGCAACGGATTCCGCCGTCCGCGGACGCCGTCTGGACGCGAACCTGCAGGAGCACCCATTAGTCGCACCCACGAAAGGCGGCGTCTTCCTCGGTAGCCAGCACCCGCCACACGTGAACATCCGTCGGAAGTTCAAGCACACGGTCGAACAGACTCGTGTCGTCCGCGGCGCCGGTTTCGATTCGCTGTGACTGGGACAGCGCCACCTCGTCCCGGTCCTGGTCGTAGGGCTCGTGGCTCGGATGGGGTTCGGCGTTGAAATGGCTCGGATGAACGTTGGCGCGATCACCCGTCAGCAGGATACCGTCGACCGTGTCCAGCAGCGGCCCGATATCCGTTAGGTCGGATGCGCCCCCGAACATCAGGGGCAGGGCATCGGCGACCTGCGCTACGGCGCGAAGGTTCTTCTCCCCGACCAGCTGCACGGCATATCGACCGTTGACGAGAAACCCGGATCCGATGACACCGACCAATGGCTTGGACATGAACTACTGACCTTCAATCCGATCCCAGGATCTGTCGGCGGTTCCTAGGGCCGGAGGTCCTCCCTGTCCAGATCGGTGTCGGTAACCGGCGCTTCCCGGAAACGAACTACCGCACCCGCAGGTAGGAACAGGCGCGGAGCCGCTTGTACGGAGGATCCCTGGGGTCGAGAAGGCGCCGACATTCAGCGTCCCACACGACCCAATGCCACTCGGCGTCCCCACGCCGGGAGTTCAGGGGATTCGAACCAGCTGATAAAGATCCACCTCCTCTCTTACAGGTTGGCCGAACGATTCCCCCGGGAATACCGTTGGCCGTAGGACGGCGATACGGGCTATTGCCGACGTCCCCCATTAGGGCGTACACCAGCGGCACGCCGACCTGAGACGCTTTCAGCATTCCAAGTAGGGCCGTTTCACATTACGGAACGCTCCCGGATCGACCACCCTATCGGAACAACAGCAAGGGTGGGCGCCCGATGGCAATACCGCCGCAGCCCAGGGGAAGGGAGGCAGGCGGACGGACGGTTACTTCTCCGCCAGCCCATTTGGGGAACGCCGGATCAACAGGATGAGGAGGTCGCCATGGACGATCGAATTTTTCACATGGTCGGCGATGCGCCAGCCCCGGTGGCGCCATATAGCCACGCAGTCGAAGTCGATGGCTGGCTGTTCGTTACCGGTCAGCTTCCGATCGACCCAGCCGATAACGATGCGCCGTTGCCGTCGGGCATCGAAAACCAGACCCGCACCATATTTCATAATCTTGAGATCGTCCTCGGTCACGCGGGCTACGCCTTGACGGACGTGGTGAGTGCACGCGTGTTCCTCACCGACTTTCGTCGCGATTACGCAGCAATGAACGCGGTTTACGCGAGCTATTTCAATGCTGATCGACAGCCGGCGCGAACCTGCGTCGGCGTGAGTGGATTGGCGCGCGAGGCGCTGGTCGAGATCGATTTCGTCGCCCGTAAATCGGGCAAGAGCTGACCAAAGGTAGAGTCTTGCACGGTACGCACGTCAAGCACTTCTCCGCCAAGCACGGCACCTACCGGCAGGCGGAACTGGTGCGGTCGCGCATGCGGCCGACCCCATGCCAGGCCGCCTTCAGACAAAATGGTGCTGACAGGTCATAGCCCCAGCAACCGTCGGGCATTTCCTTCCAGATATTTGTGCTTGATCTCATCGCTCGCGAAGCCAAGGTTGTCGACGATCTCCATCACTTCCTTCAGCGGCCCGCAATTGGGATAGACGCTGCCGTACATGATCTGGTCGGAAAGCTGTCGGTTCGCCGCCTTTACGTAATCCTCAGACCCTGCGAACTCGTAGTGGATGTACTGACCGGGAACGAGGTAGACGTTCGGCTGCTTGTAGCAGAGTCCAATAGCTTCGCGTGAGTACGGCCAGGCCGCATGTTGAATAACGATGTTCAGGTTCGGGAAATCCGTCGCCACGTGGTCGACCCACTCAGGCTTGCAGTCGTCGAGGTAGGGACCCAGCAAGGCGCTCATCACCGTTACTACGAACAGGCCGCGCTTTTGCGCCTCCTCGTAGATCGGATAAAGGCGCCGGTCGTTGAACCGCATCGACTTCCGCGCCGTGCTCGGTTCCACCGTGAGGCCAACCATACCCAGTTCCAGCACGTGATCGATCTCTTCCAGGCCACGAACCGGATCCGTCGTATCGATCGAGCCCAATCCTACGAACCGGCTGGGATAGCGCTTGACGATGTCGGAGATCACTTCGTTCGTGGTTGGCTTGAATCCGGGCTTGTCCGTTGGTGCGGGCACCCCGACGACGCCCATCTCGATGCCCGCCTCATCCATCTCCCGGAACATCAGGCCGATGTCTTGGCGTTCGAATGATGGCGCCGGTTCAAGGTGCATCTTGCGTAGGTAGTCGCGCGTCAATTCTGGCGTGATGGATTGCGTCCCAATAGGCCGGAAGCGGAAATCTATGGCGCCCATCCGTCTCTTCCCTCATGGCGGAAAACGATCCATGTGTTTGAGCAGAAAATCATGCTGACCAACAACTTCAGATACGCAAAAGATGGAGCCTGAGTCGATCAGGCCTCTGGGGCTTTCTGTTGTCTGTTCGAGATCCGGTGCCGCGGCGGCGCTACGATCCGGGTCCGCTGGTGCTTCAGCCGCTCCGCCTCCCACTTCTCCCAGTCCGGCCGCCGGCGATGGGGGTACAGCTTGTCGAGCACCTTGCGAAGCCTCGCCGCCTCGTCCGGACGGCCTGTGGCCTCGTAGATGTCGATGCGGTGCAGGACCTCGTCGATCCGCTCCTGCAGCCCGTAATAGCGAGGATGGAGCGAGCCCACGACCCTCTCGATCGCGAACCCCTTGCTCCTGATCGCGTCCCGCAGGCGCCGCTTCCGCTCCACCGTGAGCGGCAGCGTCATGACGTTGCCCTTGTCGCCGCTCATGATGATCCGGAGGTCCAGCAGGCGATGAAGATCCATGACAGAAGAGCCAAACCGAACATGGTCCAGTTCGCGATCAAATCGACACTCTTCCACCCAAAAGAAGGATCCTCCTCATAGCGCAACGGCCAGTCGCCGGAGGTTTGGGGGAGGCGCAGAATCGCTTCGTCTCTCAGGTAGTGGTACCTCAGGACATACCAGTACAGCTGCACCCCGATGACGGCGAGACCGAGGGCCAGGACGCCCCGAATACCCGGCGGGAACCGCACCCCAAATGGGCTGAGATCGTGTGGGTCGGCGCCAGCAATTCCAGCGACGACCAGGATACCCGAGAGCGCCAAAATGTTCCGGCGATATCGCTGCGCCGCGTCGGGTTCCCACAGTATCTTCATCTTCCATGGCCCCTCGCCCTTGCGCCGTAGTGGCCAGGTCGTCAAGCCAACGTCAGATTCAGCTTATAAAGAACCCTCACTTCGCCTCCCAAAAGACCTCAACATGATGTCCTTTATGCAAATGTATGGCCGCCGGGCGGGGGAGGATTGACGAGTACCCTGCCCGGCGGCCCGGATGCCTGAGGACGACGCCGTGAAACCCTCAGGCGCTGTTCGCGTCCTCAATCACCGTCGAGTTCTCTCTCCCGGCGCTTGATCGTCATGCCTACCAGTGCAGGCTGCCGCGCAGCATGACACTGTGGTCGGCCGCGCCGCGCGACGATCGGCTGTGCGCGCCTTCCAGGCTCATCCCGGCCGATGGTCCGATGTCGAGCCGCCCGCCAAGGCTCAGCCGCCGTGACCCTTCCCCCGACAGCGACACGTCGGTATAGGGCGTCAGCACGCCCCGGCCACCCCACGCGGCGCCGATGCCGTAGGCGACCCGCGCGCTCAGGCGACCGGCCGCCTCACTGGACAGTTCCTTCCCCCCGGTCGCCCCGGCCTCCCACAACCGTTGCACGCCGCTCGCCGTCCGGCCCCACGCCGGTCGCACGCTGAGCGCGAGCCCCAGGCCCTCGGTGCCCGCATCGATCCGCACCAGGCCGCTCACGCCCGACTCCTCGTAGTCGCCGCCGTGAGACAGCAGTGTCCGAGCCCGCCCCTCAAGGGTCAGCCCCAGTGCCGGGTCGGTATACCGGAGGCCGCCCCCGGCCTCGAGACCGGTGCCGGTCTCTCCGTCCCCGCCGTCGTTCCGCATGCCGACCTCGAGCGAGGGCGAGAACATCGCTCCCGAGGCGAGTTCCCGGTCGTGGACCCCTTCCAGCATCAGGCGCTGCCTGCTGGCAGCCAGCTTCGTGCTCTCCAGTGTCCCGGAGCCGTCGACATCGGCCCACGTGAAAGCCATCTCGCCTTTCAGCCGCAGGTTCGTGGTGCCGCCTTCGATCACCTCGTCGCTGGCCACCAGCGGCCCACTCGCGCCCACCGCCCCCATCTTCTGGGTCATGTCGCTCGTTTGGGTTCCGCCCGACTCCTCGACCTCGAGCTCGCCCCAGCCATAGCCGGCCGCGAGCCACAGGTTCATGCCGCCGGGCGACCCCCAGACCGCGTAGGGATTGACGCTCGTCAGGGTGGTCGTGAGTTCGCCCGATTGCCCGTCGGGTTCCGTGTAATCCACCGTGCCTTGCGACTGCGACAGGGCCGCCCCCGCCATCATGACGGGGCTCATCCAGGTATCGGCTCCGATGATGGCGCTCACCACGTCGCCGTCGTAGCTCACGCTCTGCGATCCCCCTCCGGAGAGGTTGCGATAGTCTCCGCTTCCCCAGAGCGTGATCTCTCCGGTCGGACCGCTCCCGCCAGATCCCGCTAGGTTGAGCGGCATGGTGAAGGAAGAGCCCGCAAGAAGCCGCCTGAGATCGAGAGTGCCGTTCCCCAGCGCCGGCCCCTTCGTCAGCAGGGCATGGGAGAGGGTGGAGGAGCCGCCGAGGCTGATCTCCTTCTCCGCCCGCGTGTCCGACGTCGCCCGTTGAATGCGCCCCGAGATGGCATCGACCGTGCTGGCGGTCATGGCCCGCATGACCTGGGGCAGCACGGATTCGACCACCGTGTCCTGGTCCTCGGCCGCCACCTCGGAGGGACTCCCGTAAAAGCCCGACCCGACAATGAAAGAGATCCGGCCCGTGCTTCCGTCCGCCCTCGGGACTTGGCCGGCGAACGTGCGGGCATAGCCCACCTTGGGGATGTCGGCACTGTCGGTGTCGTCCGTGGGGTCGTCGAAGTAATACTCCACGAACCCGCCTTCCGGGTTGCTTTTCGCGGCTTCGATGACCTGCGGCAGAATGAGTTCTCCGGTCACGGCGTCACGGACGGTCGGCGTCAGAGGACGAAACTCGAACCTGTCCGGGAACGTTGCATGAAACGTGATGGTGTTGGTGGTCAGATTCAAAACGTAGAGATACACGGAACCGCTTCTCCAGGGACCGTTCGGATCCCGCATGGCGATGGTGGCTTTCGGGAGAGCGGCTGGATCGCCGGTCCCCAGAAGCTCCACGAAGTAGTTTCCCGCTTCCGTGACGAAGGCTTTCAGGGTTGCCCGGTCGACCACGTCCGCGGCAGTCACTGCCGGGTCGCCGTAATCGATCTGTTCCGCAGCCAGGTGAGTCGCGTCGAGATCGAATCCCGCGAGCAGAACGACGGGAGTCCTGAAACTAAGCGAGGTATAAGCGCTCGCGTAGCCCGAGGCGCCGGGGACACCTGGGATATCGAAGGCTCCGCCGTTCCCGGCGATGGCTGCCGTGAATGCGGCCCGGGCCGCGTCGGGGTTGGCCAGAAGAACGGCGGGGTCGATGTCCAACGCCCGGAGGATCTCCCCGTAGATCAGGGGCTTGAGCTTCCTGCCCGACAGGGACATGTCCTTTGCGTGGACGAATACCCGGCCGTCGGGCGTCAGGGTCACGAGATAGGTGGAACCCGAACGCCAGGGGCTCTCGTCCTGTCTGATGAGGCATGCGAGATGCAGATACCGGCCCCCCGGCGTGGCCTGCTGGGCCTGTTCTCGGAATCGATCGCGCGCGCCGAGCGCGAAGTCCATCAAGCTGCCGGTGCCGTTCTCCACCTGCTGCGCCGTCACGTCCGGGGGTGCAACGGGCGCCCTGCCGGCGGGAAATGGACACGCTTCCTGCGACTGCGCCACGGCGAGGCGCCCATCCGATGAAACGCCGGCCCACGCGATCAGGCCAACCAAAAGAGACAAAACAATCCTTTCGCTAGATGCCGCTTTCATCCCGAGAGACCTCCTGTAGGGCATGACTCGATCACCAATCGCTGTCGAATGCCTGGATTATAACGAAAGGACTGTAGATGTGCCTTGAAGCCATCAAAGCGGCCGGCCCGCCCTCTGCGTAGCCAGTCACGTCGTTTGTTGGACGAGGACCGTCTGGCGTGTCCTAGCGGCTGTCAGCGGCTGAGCGCGCTAGTCGTGCTCAGCCTCGTCCCTCCAACCGTTTCTTCCCACAGGGCAGAACGTTCGAGTTGACGTTTCAACCAGACCAGCGCCGCTACGGCTTTCGATGTGGACGTTCATCCGGGGCGCCCCTCTCGGTTCGTTGACAGGCATTTAGCACCCATCAGCTTCCGAGATTCAGTCCCGGATGGACAACCTATTGAGAGATCACAGCTAGGGCCCGCACCAGGGTTTCGTCCGCTTGCCATGCGGATGATTGCCGGAACTCAGCGGCGGACGGGCCGTTGTCATTCACCCTCGCACCAATCGTCATGACGGTTGCCGTCACCGGAGCTGTCGCGACAGCGGCAATCTCACTGCAACCGGTCGTAAGGGTAGCAGCCATTGCCGCCGCCGCGATGATACGTTGTCTCATCGGGTTTTTTGAACTCCGTTTCCTGGTGTTTCATTTTGTCACGCCACCCTCGAACTCACACACCAGCCCGGCCACGTACTGGGCGGTGTGCGCAGGATTCCAATCACTCATGCCCGCTACCTCTTCAGAAAGAAGGAGAGCCTGGGGCAATTCGACACAGATTGTTGGACACATTTCACCCCGCTTGACGGGGTGGTACCAGATTTCCAAAAACCGGTCGTTAGTTGGACTCGGGCTTTGATCCAGTGGACGTTAAGCCAAGCCTAGTTGTGCCTTGCGCCGGCTGGCCCAGGCCAAGATCAGTCGATCTGCCGTCAACCCGAGAAATGCGACGCACAGCGCCAGGAGCAGTCCGAGACCGGCGTCGTTTTGAGCCTTGGCCTTGAAGATCTCCCGGGCCAGATCGTAATTCCCGCCGATGAATCCGGCGATCATGACCATGAAGAGACCGAACATGATGGTCTGGTTCAGCCCCAGCATGATCTCGGGAAACGCCAGCGGCATGCGCACCTTCCACAGTATCTGGGACGGGGTGCATCCGGAAGAAATTGCGGCCTCGACAATGTCGTGCGGAACAGCGCGCAGTCCGACGTAGGTGTAGCGGACCACGGGAATGCTGGCATAGACCACGATTGCCATGATCTGGGAAATGGTCCCCACCTGGAACAGCATGACGACTGGAATGAGGTAGATGAACGACGGGAAGGTCTGCAAAGTGTCGCAGAGGAACGCCACCGCGCGGGTCCTGCCCTCGCGGCGGGACGCCCAGACGCCGATGGGAAATCCAAAAATCACGCATATGACGACAGCGACGAAGACAAGGTAAGTGGTCACCATGGCCTCGGTCCACCAGCCTGAGAGGACGATGAAGCCGATATAGGCGGCTCCGAGTGCCGCCAGGCGCCAGCCACCCAGCAGCCATCCTGCCAAGATCACCGCACCGAGGAACACCGTCCACGGAAGTTGTTCGAAGAACCCGCGGATGGGAATGAGGACGTAGGGCGGCATATAGTCTCGAATGAAGCTCAGGGGCTCGAACAGCGCCGAAACAATGGCCTTGATGAGAACGTCCCATTGGGGTGCGAACGTTACCGTCATCTCGCGCGGCAGGGCTGCCGCCTCGGGAACGAGGTAGGCCAGGACGCCTCCCACCACGACTGCCAGCCCGGCAGCGGTCATATGTGGGTGGACGGTCCAAAAACGACCCTCCGGTTTACGCACCGGTTCTTTCTCGGAGAGCGCCTGGCTGAGCCGGTCGAGCGCGACCGCCATCAGGACAATCGCGATGCCGCTCTCCAGGGCGCGCCCCAACTGGAGCGTCTGAAGGCGGAACAGGAGATCGATACCGAGGCCCCTGGCTCCGATGAACGCCGAGATCACGACCATGGCCAGGCACTGCATGATGACCTGGTTCACGCCGACCATGAGAGTCGGTCGGGCCGCCGGAATCCGGACGCGCCAGAGCATTTGCTGGGACGTGCACCCGGCCATGACGCCCGCCTCCAACACTTCATCGGAGACACTGCGCAATCCCAGGATCGTGATCTTCGCCATCGGCGGGAGCGCGAAAAGGATGGTGGCAATTGCCCCTGCCTTATGGCCCAGTCCGACGAACACCACGATCGGGATCAGGTAGCCGAAGTGCGGCAACGACTGCATGAGGTTGAGGATCGGCCACAGCGCCTTCTCGAACAGTCGCCAGTTGATGGCGAAGATACCCAGCAGCAGCCCGAGGAAGATGGCGATGGGCGCGGTCACCAGAACCAGCGACAGGGTGGTCATCGCCAGTTTCCATTTGCCGAAGACAGCGAAGTAGACGATGCAGGAGCCGGCCAGGAGCCCAAGACCCCAGCCACCCAGATACCATCCCAGGATTCCCGCCAGAGCGGCCGTGATCACCCAGGGGATCGGAGGAATTCCCCAATCCGAGAATCCCGAGATCAACAGGTCCTCGGAAAAATTCAGCGGCCAAACGATCAGTCCGGCGATACCGCGCGTGACGTCCCGGAAGGTGAATAGACCAAGAATCTCGTGGTTGCGCAGGAAGTGGACGATGTCGTTGAACCAATCGGCGACGCTGCTGGCCTTGATTGATGGAGTCGGGAGGGATCCGTCGCCGAAAACCAGAAACGGCAGAGGCAGGTTTCCAGTCCACGAATCAGGCAGGGTCGTCGCCCAATCCGGCAGCGTGTCCCGGAGCGGGATGAGAAGGACGATCCCCAGCATCGCCACGAGGAGCCAGCGCGATCGGAACAGCAACGACTCCTGCCGGGACCCTTGGAACACGGACAGAACGGAATCGACCAAGATCAGCTTCCGTCAGTGAAAAGCACGTCGACCACCTGCCCTCGCGTCAGGGAGCCCACCGGAGTCCCTGACGCGTCCATAACGGCCACGGGCTTGTCCTGGCCGACCACCAGACCTGCAACATCGCCGATGAGTTGATCGTCCTTGACCGTAGGGCCGTCCCCCTGGCCCTCTTCGGGGGGTCCCATGACGCTGGCGACCGTCAACAACTTCGCCTTAGGGATGTCGCGCGTGAACGCCCGTACGTAGTCGGTGGCTGGTTTCGTAACCAGCTCCTCGGCCGTGCCGAGCTGTACGATCCTTCCCTCGTACATGATGGCGATGCGATCGGCGAGCCGGATGGCTTCATCGAAGTCGTGGGTGATGAAGATGATCGTTTTGTGCAGCAGGTTCTGGAGGCGGAGGAATTCGTCCTGCATCTCCCGCCGGATCAGCGGATCGAGGGCCGAGAAGGGTTCGTCCAGGAACCACACGTCGGGCTCGACGGCGAGCGATCGGGAAATTCCCACGCGCTGCTGCTGGCCGCCCGACAGTTCTCGCGGATAGTATCCCTCGCGGCCCTTCAACCCCACCAGTTCGATGATCTCACGGGCCCGTTCGTGTCGCTCCGCCCGGTCGACGCCCTGCACCTCCAGGGGGAATGCGACGTTGTCGATCACCGTCCGATGGGGGAGCAGCGCGAAATTCTGAAACACCATGCCCATCTTGTGACGGCGGATCTCGATCAACTCCTTGTCCGTGGCCTTGAGGAGATCGGTACCCTGAAACAACACTTGGCCAGCGGTGGGTTCCACCAAACGCGAGAGGCAGCGGACCACCGTCGACTTGCCTGACCCGGACAGGCCCATGATTACCAGGATCTCGCCGCGCTGAACGTCGAGATTGGCATCCTGGACCGCGCCGATATGACCTGTTTCCTGAAAATCCTCGGAGGACGGATTGGAGCCGTGCCGTGCGAGGAATTCCGCAGGCTCCGGCCCGAAGACCTTCCAGAGTCCGCGACAGAGAATTACCGGTTCAACCATCAAGCGATCATTCCTCCTGTTCTGTGCAGTCCTCTTGCAGGAACGACTTCAAGGCTTGATACCACCAGAGGCACGTCCGTCAGGCAGTTCAGGCATCGACCCCGGAGTAGTCTCATGCGTTATCCGGAATCAAAATGCCGGTCAACGGGTCGGCCCGTTGACCGGCATTCGACTGACCATCAACGATGATCGAGCTCGGGCAATGAGTTACCCAAGCCCGGTCGCAAACTATCCACTGGGCGAAAGCCAGGCCTGCCACTTGGCCTCGTTGTCCTTCAGCCATTTGGCGGCCGCGTCCTTGACTTCCATCTTGTCGACGTCCACCAGCTTGGACATTACGGCAATGTCCAGATTGGAGAAGGTAATCTTCTGGACAACCTTGTAGGCGGCCGGGTGATTCTCGGGAAACTCCTTCCACACGCCGATCTTCAGATAGCCATCCTTGGGGTTGCCACAGTCGTGTGTGGTCTCGGGATTGATCCCCATTGACGCATCCTCACGGCACCCTTCGAAGTAGTCCGGGAATTCAACGAACTTCCCCTCATAAAGAGCCTCGATGAAATTCGGGGTCCAGTTGAAGAGCACGATTGGCTTATTCTTTTCGGAAGCGATGGCGAGTTCCGCCCATAGCGCGTCCGCTGACCCCGCGTTGATCACGGCGAAGTTCATGCCCAGCCCCTTGACACGTTCGTCGTCTCCCTTCAGCCATTCGGCGGGGCCGCCCAGGAACCGGCCTTTCGGCGCGGTTTCGGAGGTGGCGAACAGCTCGGCGCACTTGTTCAAGGCTTGCCAGTCGGGCAGGCCCGGGCAGGCCTCCTCGACGTACGCCGGATACCACCATTCCTCGCGCGTCAGAGCGGCGTGCGTGGCCGCATCAATCACGCATCCCTTGGCAACCTGCTTTTCGAAGGCAACGCCGAAGGCGCCTTGCCAGACCTCGTGCACGAGGTCGACGTCGCCCTCGCACATGGCTTCGTAGACCGCGCCGCTGTCGGCCGGCACGTATTCGACTTCACTCCCGGCCGCTTCCAGGATTTGACCGACAATTTCCGCACCCACCAACTGGCTGGTCCAATTGTGAAGCGGGATGCGGATCGGATCGGCGGCGTTCGCGGAACCCGCGACCGCCAAACATAGACCCAGGATACTTCCAACAATCGACTTCCGGCTGATCATGTCAATTCTCCTCTCCTACTCGAGCCAAACCAGACCTCTTGAATTGCCCTGTCGATCGCCCTTGTTTCGGAGACCGGTGTTCTCTCTTGGAGTGCCCCCGAGCACTTGCTGGTGCGTGATCAGCTTCTCGTTCCTGCTGTCAGTAGAATTTCCTGTCTGAGTAGCGCATCAGCATCAAAGCTCTGCAATGGTGATGTCGAGTCGACTGTGCGGTGCGACATTCCATAGCAATCTCAAGGCGTACCAATTTCAGTCCAATTTGACCACAGATCAAAATTGAAAAGCAATTGGCGAATGGTTGTCAAGCGGCTGTGGCATCAAGACATCGAGCATCTTGAGTAGCCTGGTTCGATAGCTTGACGAAACTTGGGGTGTGACCGATCGGGAGTCCTTTGAAGGACGCGATCTGTCATTCGATGGCCGCGTGACCTGCGTATATGCACCTCTACGTCTGGCGAGAGAATTCAAGCCAGAAGGCCATGGTCGCCGGCATGTCTGCAAGTGGCGCGAGCCGGCGGCTAAATCGCCAGCAGGTCCCGTCGCGCGTCTTCAAGATGGTCCCTGATGATCTGTGCCGCCGTTTCAACCTGACGGCCGGCGATGGCGTTGAACAACGCCCGGTGTTGATGGTTGTAGCCGGCAATTCGCTCCGCACTCAAAATCTTGCCCTTCATGTTGTTCCACTGGGCGTGGCCCCGCACCTCATTGATCTGCTGGTAGAGCGAGATCATCAACGGGTTCTTGGTCGCATCGGCAAGGGCTTGATGGAAATGCTGGTCCCACGCGGAAAAATGGCTGGCATCGTCGTCCGACCTCTCCAGAGCGGTGAGGATATCGCCCATGCGGTTGATCTCTCTCGCCGTCCCATTGACCGTGGCCAGACGCACCATATCCGGCTCGAGCGCCACCCTGACCTCTACAAGCTGCAGGGGGCTGGTTATCTCCGCCACGCCGTATTCATCGATCTTGGATCGATAGCTGACAAAGGTTCCACTGCCGTGCCGGCGCGTAACGAAGCCGCTCTGCTGGAGATGGCCGAGCGCGTCGCGCAGGGTTGCGCGCGAGCAAGACAAGCTTTTCGCCAACTGACGCTCGGCCGGCAGGCGATCACCGAATTCATAGGCACCATCGAGAATGGCTTGTCGCAGGTAGGCGGCCACTCCGGCGGAGCCCCGCACCGCTAACGGTTCACAACTCGCCGAGTTCGGCTCCACCGAAAGCAGAGACACGGAGGGACGGGCAGATATGATGCTTGGCGCGGTCATGTTGGAAGGCTTCGAATTTAGTCGTGTTGGTCTGATTGGTCCAGAAGAGGCGTGGCGCAATGTCGCTAGCACATGATCTGTCCGGTTAGGTGTCTCCGTGAGGAGGAGGCTGGATGAATCGGACGATGTGGCTAAGGAATGCGCCCAGGGCAGCGCCGCACAGGAGTACAAGGAAATTCCCGTCAGTAACCGGTTTGAGAAGCATCGCGACGGAGACCGCGAACCGGGAGTGCGTCAGTTTGACATTCGCATGTTTGCTTGTCGGCATGGCAACACTTTAAACGCGGATTCATAAAAATTTGTATTGAATGACTTTTATAACGTGTAAAAATTGTGAAATCCTTGATTAATTCATAAATACTAAACAGCTTGATCGGAAAGGGCAAACGCCTTTGGGAAGGTAGCCGCGTGCTCCAGGCGGCGGCGTGAACGATGCCGAGACCTGCGGAAACGGCGTCGCGAAAGCGGTTGTCGGCATCGGTCAGGTTCACCCTGGCCCCTCCCGTCGGTCGCAGCGAGCTTCATGATCAGTTCGGGAAGGCCTCGCCGATAAAGGCGTGGACGGCAGTTGAATTACTTGCCTGCGCGCGTCCCCAATCTTGGGGAGAATTGGCAATCTTCCCGTATCTTGGACGGGCCGAGTTCAAATGGCAAGGACTTCGTCAGCCCGGGCGTGGAACGGTTGCCGGAAAGAGGAGTGGGACGCGTCGGGGTGTCTCCGAGAGTGTCATGGAGCAGGCGCCCGTTCCATCGTCATTGAGCCACCGCCAACGTTTTCGACCGGTCGACCAGCCGCGTCAGACCTTCCCCTTCCACGGGACGAGCGCCCGCTCGATTCTCCGCATGATGAGGTCGAATACGAACGCGACGGCCCCGATCACCACGATGCCGAGAAACACGATGTCGGTGGCCAGAAACCGCGCGGCGTTCAGAACCATGACGCCGATTCCCGCCTTGGCCGCGACCATCTCCGCCGCGACCAGCGTGGTCCAGCCGAAGGCGATCGCGACCCGCATGCCGGTGAGGATCTCGGGGAGTGCCGCCTTGATCACCACCTGTCGAACCACCTGCTGGGGAGTTCCGCCCATCGAATAGGCCGCATGAATCTGCTCGATCGAGACCGAGCGCACCCCGGCCCGGGCGTTTATCGCGATGGGAGCGAAGCAGGCGAGATAGATCAGGAACAGCTTGCCGGACTCGCCGATCCCGAACCAGATGATCGTCAGCGGGAGATACGCCAGCGGTGGGATCGGACGATAGAACTCGATTGGCGGGTCGAAGACGCCGCGGGCGTAACGGCTCATGCCCATCGCGATGCCGATGGGAACGGCGGTCGCCACCGCCAGGAAGAAGGAGAGAAATACCCGGTAAAGACTCCACAAAATATGTTCGTAGAGGGTGTGCTCGCTGAAACCGGCGCACTCGGCCTCGACGCCGTCACGCGCGCCGAGCGCGACGAGCAGCATCTCGAGATAGTAGTCGGTGCACGCGATCCTGTTGAACTTCGAGATCACCAATTCGGGAGACGGCAGGAATAGGGGGCGGATCAGCTCGAGGTGGGTGACGACCCACCACCCTCCGAGGATCGCCACGATCGTGACCGCGCTGATGAAGGTGCTGTTGCCACGGCCCGGCGCCCCGTACTGGTCGACGGCCTGTTGTTTCCGCCGCGAGAAGATCCAGAGGTTCATGGGATTTGCTCACCCACTTCTTCGCCGTGGATGATCGACAGGATCTCCTCGCGCACCTCGATGAACTCGGGCGAGGACTTGACCTGTCTCGCGTTGCCGGTCTCGAAGAACCGGCCGCAGAAGTCGAGATCGTACTCGTGCGTGATGCGGCCCGGCCGCGGGGACATGACGATGAGTCGGGTGGCCATGAACAGCGCTTCTTCGACGCTATGGGTGATGAAGAACACGACCTTTCGCGTCTTCCTCCACACGTCGAGGATCAGCTCCTGCATGTTCTCCCGCGTAAAGGCGTCCAGCGCGCCGAGCGGCTCGTCCATGAGCAGCATGTCCGGGTTGCAGGTGAGCGCCCGCGCGAGGCCCACCCGCTGTTGCATACCTCCCGAGAGCTGGTAGATGGGGTAGCGTTCGAAATCCGAGAGCCCCACCAGGGCCAGGTTGTCGCGGGCTCTGGCGCGGCGTTCGCCTCCTGCAACCCCCTGGAGCTTCAGTCCGAACTCGGTGTTCTCCACCACGTTGAGCCAGGGAAGCAGCGCGTGCTTCTGGAAGACGACGCCTCGATCCCGCCCCGGACCGGTGACCGGATCGCCCTTGTGGAGAATCTCCCCGGAAGTGGGGGAGAGAAAGCCTGCGATGACGTTGAGCAGAGTGGTCTTGCCGCAACCCGACGCCCCGAGCGCCACCACGAACTCGTTCTCGTGGAACTCGAAGTTCACGTCGTCGAGGGCTCTGACGCTCCCGACGCCTTCGATGGCGGGGAACTCCATTGCAACGTGACGGAGACTGATGATGGGTGCGGTCATGGGCGTTCCGCTATGGTTTGCGGCTCCCGAGCGCTCCATCGCCACAACGCATCCTGTTCGTTCCCCGCCGTCTGTCTGGTCCGGCTCACCATGCTCCGATCCGGTCTCTCGAGTCTCCTGCCGCCCCCGGCGCGCGAATGCACGCCGGAGCAGCAAGAGAAACCGGGTAGCCGCAGGCGAGCTGTGGGGTCAGCAGCCGCCGTCCATCACCATCTGGGCGAACTTGGGAGTGGCGGAGTCGGCGTAGCTCTCCAGCACCTCATCCAGCTTGCCCTGCGCCATCAGGAACTCCGATGCCGCCATCAGTGCGTTCTGCACGCCGCCTCCAAGCCAGGTGCCGGATACCTGCTCCTCGAGGGTCGGATAGTCGTACAGGGCGAGGACTCCACCAACCTGGTCCGCATTGCCGGACACGCTGTCGGCAATTGCCATGGCGTTGTCGGTCCCGGGGCCGTAGGCGCCGGGGTTGGCGCGGTAGTCGGCGTCGGCTGACGACACCATCTTGACCCACTGGCAAGCGAAGTCGGGGTTCTCGTCCGTGAACCCCTTGCGGGCGACCATCGCGTCGAAGGTGGCCTTGCCCCAGTTGCTGAGATCACCCGAGGTGATGAGCACGCGGCCCTTCTCCTTCATGCGTCCGAGGGCGGGATCCCAGACGAAGCCTCCGTTGATGTCCCCGCGCTCCCAGGCCGCGACCATGTCCGGGGGCGACATGTCCAGGACGTCCAGGTCCTTGGGAGAGATGTTGAACTGCTCGAGCGCGAACATCATGTGGAAGTGGGTGGTGGAGCCGAAAGGAACCGCAATTGTCTTGCCCTCGAGATCCTGGGGGGCGGTGATGGAGTCGTCTACCACCAGCGCTTCCGCATTGTTGATGTTGTCGTAGATGTAGATGACCTGCAGATCGACGCCACGACTGAAACCCGCGGCGGTCGGCGAGGAGCCGTTGAGAGAGATGTCCACCGAGCCCGACGCCATCGCGTTGATGACTTCCGTCCCGGAGGTGAACTTGACGAACTCGATGCTCTTGCCACCGAGGCCGTTGGCTTCGAGTTCCTTCATGTTTGCCTTCCACGGTCCATAGACGAGCTGATAGCCGACCGTCACATCGGCCGCGTGCGAAGCGCCGCTCGCGCAGAGCATTATGGAAAACGCGGCGAGCATTGCTTTGGATAGATGGTTCTTCATTGTCAATCTCCTGTTCGTGCAGTTACGAAACGAGCACCGTCCGAGCCGTCGAGGGTCGACGGCGCTCTCTACGCGTGGCCTCGCCGATGGCGGGCAGGCTGTGACCTGCGCAACGCGCCATCTCCGGCGCGGCGCGGGTCCTCGATTCCCGATCGAAGCCCGGTTTGTTCACCCACGCATTTCGCGCCTCCGACCGCCTGAGCATGCCCCCGCGCATTCTCCCTCCCTGTCGGACCCAAGAAGCGTCCTGCGGGACACGTCGTTCGTTAGTGTGGGGGCATTCGATGTCGATGGTCAATGGCACAATATGGCTCAAGGATTCAGGCTCTTTTCATTGGAGAGAGGAGTAACAACTGGTTCGGTATGGATACCAGTTGAAGCCTCGTCGAATCAGCGGGTTTGGCTGCTGATGCAGGAAGGTGGGCGGGGCGCGTGCTTCCTCGGGATCTCGAAAGAGAGATAGTCTTCCTGGCGTCTCGGGAACTGGGGCATCGCAGGTCATGCCGTCCGGGTCGTCCGATTTCCCGGCGCTCGGGGTTCGCGTTCCCGAGGCATTTCACGGACGGAGGAGAAGGGCGCAGTGAATTCCGATCCCTGTTGCACGATCGCTTCGTGCTTCGCGCTCGAAGGACACTACCTGGGCAGCGTTCCCCACGGGTCCGGCCACGTCCACGAGACGTTTCGGGGCCGCTTCACGCTCGGTGCTCGACGCCAATCCGTGATCTTTCAGCGCCTGAACCTTCGGGTGTTTCCCGACCCGCATGCCTTGATGAAGAACCTGCTCGCGGTGACGGCAGCTCTTCGGAGGAGCCATGGGCCGCACGCTCCGCGCCGGGTGTTGCGGGCGATCGAGACTCGTTCGGGAGGCTTTCTGCACCGGGACGAGCACGGTGAGTTCTGGCGCTGTTTCGCATTCATCGAGGGCAGTCGCAGCATCGACCGGGTGAGCGAAGCCGGTGACGCGTTCGCGGCCGCCTTCGCGTTCGGGGACTTCGCGAGGCGGCTCGTGCCCGGGGGGATCCGGCTCGCGGAGCTCATTCCGGGCTTCCACGATACGCCCACCCGCCTCGCGCATCTCGAGGCGGCGGCGGCACTCGATGTGCGCGGGCGGCGGAAAGGGATCGCGACGGAGTGGCGACAGGTCGAACGGCTCGCTTCGATCGCCTCCTTGCTCGTCGAAGCGCAATCGCGCGGACTCATCCGGACCCGAATCGCCCACAATGACGCCAAGATCAACAACGTCCTCTTCGACACGGATTCCGGAGAAGCCCTGTGCGTGATCGATCTCGATACCGCGATGCCGGGCACTCCGCTCTTCGATTTCGGCGATCTCGTGCGCACCGCGAGCTGTCGTGCGGCCGAGGACACGAGCGCGCTGGAAACGGTGGAGATGGATCCGGAGCTCTACGCCGCGCTTCACGAGGGCTATCTGGCCGGCGCGTCGGGCAGCGTGAGCGAGACGGAGGCCGAGCTCATGCCGCACGCGGGCGTGCTCATCACCTTCGAGACCGGGGTCCGCTTCCTGACCGACTACCTGAATGGGGACACGTACTTTCGCGTGCACCACGCCGAACAGAACCTGCATCGCGCCCGGTGCCAGTTGGCTCTCGCCGCCGACGTGGCACGCCGGCTCGAGGTGAAGCTCTGAGAGCAAAAGCTCGGTGAGCTCCGCTCGGCGCCCGGCCCAGGACGCCTTGGGGAGGGCAATGTCTGTATGATGCGAACGAGTCGAACGGGACAAATCGAAATCGGAGCATTCATGACACGGACACGGGGAGGCCGGTAGTGCCGGATCGCGATCAGACGAGCAACATGGCGTTGTTCTGCGACTTCGAGAACATCGCGCTCGGGGTGCGGGATGCGAAGTACGATGACCTCGACATAACTCGGGTGCTCGAACGCCTGCTGCTCAAGGGCAGCATCGTGGTCAAGAAGGCGTATGCCGACTGGGATCGTTACAAGAGCTTCAAGCGCGGCATGCACGAGGCCGCGTTCGAGCTCATCGATATCCCGCACGTGCGCCAGTCCGGAAAGAATTCCGCCGACATCCGCCTGGTCGTCGATGCGCTCGACCTCTGTTACACCAAGTCGCACGTCGACACTTTCGTAATCATCAGCGGCGATTCCGACTTCTCCCCGCTCGTGAGCAAGCTTCGGGAGAACGACAAGATGGTGGTCGGCATCGGAGTCAAGAATTCGACTTCCGACCTTCTGACCGCAAACTGCGATGAGTTCATTTTCTACGACGACCTCGTTCGCGGACGCGAAGCGAACAAGAAGAAACGGCGGCAGGGGCGCTCGAAAAAGAAGTCGGATGAGAAGAACGCCAGCCGGGGTGAGGAGGAAGATCGCAGCCAGGAAGCATTCGACCTCGTCTTCGAGACGGTGGAAGCGCTCATCGAGGAGCGCGGTGGAGACGAGACCCTGTGGGGCTCGATGGTCAAGCAGGCGTTGCGCCGGCGAAAACCGGGCTTCAACGAGAGCTACTATGGGTTTCGCTCCTTCAACCGGCTCCTGGAAGAGACGAGCGCCCACCACCCGCTCGAGCTCATTGCCGACGAGAAGTCGGGCGGCTACGTGATCAAGGCGAGCTGAACCGGGCGCCCACGAGAGGCTCCGCAGCCGATGGGCGGCCTCCCGTGGGGAGAAGATTGCGCATGGAAACCATCGATTGGCAGGCATTCCAAAAGGTCGAGCTCCGCGTCGGCCGGGTGGTGAGCGCGGAGCCCTTCGCGAAGGCACGATTGCCCGCCTACGTTCTGCATGTCGATTTCGGGGAGACGATCGGCACCCGGAAGTCGAGCGCGCAGATCACCGCCCGCTACCGGCCGGAGGACCTGGTCGGCCGCCTCGTCGTCGGCGTGGTCAACTTTCCGCCCAAGCAGATCGGACCGCTCATGTCGGAGTGTCTGATCACCGGGTTCCGGGACGAGCGCGGCGACGTGCTGCTGTGCGTTCCCGACGGAACGGTGCCGCTCGGAGCCAGGCTCATGTAGGCGGCGGCTACGCTGCGCTCCGGCGCTCTCCTCCGAGGGGGAAGTGACAGCGGACCTGATGCTGATCGTCGAGCATGGTGGGTGGCGGCGTCTCGCGCCGGCAGCGTTCCTGCGCGTAGGGGCAGCGGGGATGGAACTCGCATCCCGAGGGGCGCATCCGCAGGCTCGGCACCTCGCCTTCGATGGAGACGGTCTTGCGGCGTCGCTTCGGGTCCGGCCGGGGCACCGCGCCGAGCAGCGCTTCGGTGTAGGGGTGTGCAGGTGAGCGGAATATCGTCGCGGTGGTTCCCTGCTCGACGAAGCGGCCGAGGTACATGATCGCGATTCGGTTGCTGGTGTGGCGCACCACCGGCAGGTTGTGAGTGATGACGAGGTAGCTCATCCCGAAACGCGCCTGCAGTCCGGCCATCAGGTTGAGCACTTCGCCCTGAACGGAGACGTCGAGCCCCGCGGTCGGCTCGTCGGCGATGATGAGCTTGGGCGAAAGGGCAAGGGCGCGGGCCACCCCCACCCGCCGTGCCTGGCCGCCCGAGAGCTCATGCGGAAAGCGCCCCACGAAGTTGGGGGGCAGACCGACGAGGTCCATCAACCGCTTGACCTCCGCCTCGTTGTCGCGCTGCTCCGTGCGGTGGACCTCGAAGGGTTCCCGGATCTGGCCGCGCACGGTGCGCCTCGGGCTGAGCGAGGCCACGGGATCCTGGAACATCATCGCGATCTCGCGACGGTACGCCTTGTAGGCCCGGTCCCCGAGCCCCCGGAGCTCGGTCCCTTCGAAGCGGATGCTGCCGCTCTGAGGGTGCACGAGGCCGATGATCGCGCGCCCCAGCGTCGTCTTGCCGGAGCCGCTCTCGCCAACGAGCGCGAGGGTCTCACCTTCATGCATTCGGAAGGAGACGTCGAGGACGGCATCGATCCACGGGTCTTCCTCGCGATGTGCGAGTGCGCGCAACGCGCCGGTGATCCGGAAGCGCACCCGGAGGCCGTCGACTTCGAGCAGCTCACTCATGAGGAGAGCAGGTGGCAGCGCGCACTGTGTCCGCCTCCAACGCTTGCAACCCGCGCCGGCTCTTCCCGGCAGCGCGCCATGACCTCCGGGCAGCGCGGCGCGAATACGCAGCCCCGCGGCACCACGTGAAGGTCCGGGACATCTCCGGGGATGGTGGGCAGAGTCGGAGTGGCGTCCTCGATCCGGGCGGGGTCGCATTCGAGCAGCGCCCGGGTGTAGGGATGGCTCGCACGGTAGAAGAGATCCTCGACGCTGCCCTGCTCGACCACCTCGCCCGCATACATCACCACTACGTAGTCGCAGAGCTCGGCGATGAGTCCCAGGTTGTGCGACACGAAGAGGATGGAACCCTCGAAGCTCTCCTTGAGCTCGCGCAGCAGATGGATGATCTGCGCCTCCATCGTCACGTCGAGGGCGGTGGTCGGCTCGTCCGCGATGAGGAGCTGCGGGTTCATGAGCAGAGCCATCGCGATGGCGATCCGCTGGCGCATGCCGCCGCTGAACTGGTGCGGATACTGGTCGAGGCGCTCCTCGGGGTCGGAGATGCCGACCCGGCGCATCATGTCGGTCGCGAGGCGCCGCTTCTCGGCCATCGATACCTCCCGCCGCCGATACTGGATGTCCGTCATCTGCCGGCCGATGGTGAGCACCGGGATCTGGGAGGTCATGGGATCCTGGAACACCATCGAGATCTCTTCACCGCGCAAGGCCCGGAGCTCGTCCTGATTCATCCCGAGCACGTCCCGCCCGTTGAAGACGACTTCGCCACTGCGGATTACCGCATTGTTGGCGAGCAGGCGCATGGCCGCCGCGATCACCGTGCTCTTGCCGGAGCCGCTCTCCCCCACGATGCCGACGATATGGTTGCGGGGCACGTCGAGGCTCACGTCGCGCAGGGCATGCACCGGACCCGGGGGGGTCTCGAAGTCGAGCGAAAGGCCTCGAATGGAGAGCAGTGGGTCCATGGATCAGGTCATGGAGATCGGTGCCGGGTCCGGTGCACTGAGGTAAGCCATTCTCGCTCGTTGCCGTTCCAGGAAGCATGCGGACAGGCCCTCGCTGCTGCCCCGTCGCCTCCATGAGTATGCCCGCGCCAAATGTCCGCGTCCCGCGGCCGCCCGTCAATGGGGCAATGGGGATGAACAAGCGGCTCTGCGACCGCTATCGGGGCAGGTTCGAGCCGTGAAAGTCATGTATGGCGCATCACTTTGCCGGCGACGCAGCCCCTTCCCTCACCCTCGTCGTCTGGAACGCGATATCCGGGCGGCGTCGCAACGGTAATGCCCGTTGCAGGACGGTCTCACGGCAGGTCCTCGCCATCACCGAGCCAGGAGGAACAGTCGTCGCCGCCCAGGAAGTTCAGGCAGCACTCGTCCGGCCGGCGCTTTCCCCAACGCCGGTCGTCGTCGAAGAGGTACACGAGCTCGGGGTCGACGGGGCTCTGCCGTTCACGGTAGACGCCGCCGCCGGTTCCGAGACCGCCGGTGCCGCCCAGGAGCCCGTCAGCGTCACCCAGGTCGTACAGGGGATCTTCGTCTCCTCCGCCGAATGTGGGACCTTCGTCCTCGCCGCCCCGGAGGAGGTCGCTCACGTCCCTGCACGCGCCTTCCGGGTCCGCTCCGCCGTCGAGCGAGCCGCGGTGTCGGCGGCCAAAAGGGGAGTGGATGATGTCGGCGGATACCCCGTTGCAGTCGGTGTGGGCGATGACGCCCCTCGAATCGACCGGATCCTCGCGATATGCAACCATCAGTCGTGAACGTGATCGCCATTTGTAGCGGAGGCAGTCGCCATATTTGACAGTTTTGCAAATGAATTCGCCACTAACGAGAAGGAGATCCCGATAGATTGTGCGGATGGAAATGCCCGAAATCACCGCGGCGATAAAGCAGGAAATCGAGGCGCGGGGGACGAACCCCTACCGCGCCGCGAAGGAAGCGCGCCTTCCGGAGAACTCGATCCGCTATGTGTTGGATGGGCACGAGCCGAGGGCGGGACGGCTCATCGAGATCTGCCACGCATTGGGATTGGAGCTCTACGTAGGCCCCCCTCGAAAGAGCGCGGCGGAGGCCGCCGGCACCCACTCCCATCGCATCCGCGAGCAGGCGGAATACTACGGTGATGCTCTCCCGTCGCGCCCCTCCACTCCGATTCGCGATCGCCGCCTCGCCGAGTTGATAACGATGCTCACCGAGCAATGGGAGGCTCTGAACGAGGCGGGCCGGGAAGCCCTGCTGACGCGATTCGACGCGTTCTTCCCGGATCTTCGCAAGCATACCCGCCGCGAGCGCCTGGTCGGATGGCTCGGTTGGCAGGTCGTGCGGAGAGGAAGCACCGAATAGGGCGCGGAGGTCCTTGGGGTCGCGTTCAGACCGTGCGGCGCAGTCGCGGATCGAGCACGTCGCGCAACGCCTCACCCATGAAGGTGAATCCCAGGGTGGTCAGGATCAAGGGTACTCCGCCCGCTACCACGAGCCATGGAGTAGCGCGGATGTAGGCGTAGCCGTCTCCGAGGATGCTGCCCCAGCTCGGAGTCGGAGGCCGCACGCCGAGGCCGAGGAAGCTCAGGCCCGCCTCGATGGTGACGACCACCGGGATGTCCATGCTCGCAAGGATGAAGAGTGGGCCGATGACGTTCGGCAGGAAGTGCACGCGCAGAATCCGGAACCACCCCATGCCGAGCGCCCGCGCCGCGAGCACGAACTCCTGTTCCTTGAGGCTCATGGTCTGAGTGCGCACGATGCGCGCATAGACGGGAATCGAGGTGACCACGATCACCAGGATCACCATGTTCAGGCTGGGTCCGGTCAGGGTGATGATCGCGAGCGCGAACATGATGGTCGGGAAGGAGCGTACCGAGTCGAAGAGCAGGAGGAGGGCGTTGTCCAGCCAGCGTGGCCCGTAGCCGGCGAGCATTCCGAGGATCAGGCCGGCCGACAGCGCGAGCGAGATGGACCACGCCGCGACCTGGAGCGCCACCCGTCCCCCGTAGAGCACGCGGGTGAAGGTGTCTCTGCCGAGCTGGTCGGTCCCGAGCAGATGCTCGAAGGAGGGCGCCGCAAGCCGGGCCTTCACGTCGATAGCAGTAGGGGAGTAGGGGGTGATGTACTCGGCGAAGAGGGCGCCGATGAAGAGCAGGACGACCAGCGTCAGGCCGAGGATGCTGAGCGGGTCCCGAATCATCCGGCGCAGAGTGGCGAAGCGCTCGGAGTGCGCGGCGGGCGCCGGCCCGTCGAGGGCGGAACCGGTCTCAGAGGCTGGCGCGGACACGGGGATCCAGGGAGGCGTTGACGAGATCGGCGATCATGGCGCAGAGCACGAAGAGGGCGGTAGTGACGAGCACCGCGCCCTGCACCACCGGGTAGTTGCGGGTGATGACCATGTCGTAGATCAGCTTGCCGATACCGGGGCGGGCGAAGACGATTTCAGCGAAGAGGGCGCCAGACAGCAGGTTCCCGATTCCCACTCCGAGCAGGGTGACGGTGGGCAGGATCGCCACCTTGAGCGCGTAGCTGTAGATGACGGTGCGTTCCAATAGTCCGTAGGAGCGCGCGGAGCGGATGTAGTTCTCCCCCATCACCTCCAGCATCGAGGCGCGCACGAGCCGCGCGATGTAGCCGACCCATCCGAGGCCGAGCGCGAAGGAGGGCAGAATCAGGTGCTCGGCCTGGTCCAGCGGGTCTCCGGGTTCGCCCGCTCCGATCGCGGGCAGCACCTTGAGCATCACCGCGAAGATGAGCAGGGAGTAGAGCGAGACGACAAAGGAGGGCACCGCGATCGCGCCCACCGTGATCACTCCGGTGAACTTGTCGAAGAAGCTGTTGCGGTGCACGGCAGAGAAACAGCCGAGCACGGTCCCGAGTAGCGCCGACCACCCGATGGCGGCGGCGACGAGCGCCGCAGTATGGGGCAACTGTTCCGAGATGATCCGGGTCACCGCCCGCTGGCTGAAGACGTCCTCGCCAAGGTCGCCGCGGAGCGCGTTCGCGAAGAAGACCACGTACTGGACGTGGATTGGCTTGTCGAGGCCCATCCTCGCCCGGTAGGCCTCGCGCATCTCAGGCGTGGCCCGGGGGCCCAGCGCGATCGTCACCGGGTCGCCGGGTACGAGGTGGATCATCAGGAACAGGATCGACATCGCGACCGCGACGATCACGATCGACAGCCCGAAACGTCTCAGCGTGTAGTTGAGCATCGGGTCCTCGTCGTCCTCCACCGGACCGGGAGCGGCACCGCCGCTCGCACCGGCGCTAGAGTGTATTCGCGGCGGGGGCATTTTTCGATGAAGGGAGTACAGATGCGGCGTCTCCACGTGCAGACTGCGGCAACGTGCTCGGATCGAGGCGCTGGGCGCGGGTCCGAGGTCCCCGAGGGCCAAACCCCGGCCCGGGCGAACCTCCCAATGCTTCGCTCGCCGGCCGAGTCCGGGTTGCCCGGGGGCTAAGGTTCAGGCCGGGTCCGGCGTCCCGAAATTGCCGGGACGCACAAGGTGCTAAGATCTCTCCTGGGCGGGCTAGAGAGCCCGACAGGCCGAACAGAGCTCTCGAGCCGGAGCGCGCGCCCGAGCGGCGAGCCTCCAGCTTCGACGACAAGAAGCTCACGGCCACCACAAGAAACATGGAGGACACCATGCACAAAGTCTTCAAACGAGAAAACGACTACCAGGCCTCCGAAGTGAGGCGCATGCAGGCGGAGTACGAGCGCGGCGCGCTCAGCCGCCGGCATTTCCTGCAGGGGATGCTCGCGACCGGGCTCACCCTGACGAGCGCGACCGCGATCCTGAGCGGGTCGCGGGACGTGATGGCGGATACCCCCAAGTACGGCGGCCGGGTGCGGGTGGCCTGGGATCAGCACGGCCCCGCCGACACGCTGGACCCCACGCTCTTCACCTCGAGCATCGACTACTTCCGCGGGCGCGCCCACTGCAACAACCTCGTCCAGTTCCAGGACGACATGACCCTGGGGCCGGACCTCGCCGAATCCTGGGAGGTCAACGCCGACGCCACCGAGTTCACCTTTCACCTGCGCAAGGGCGTCACCTTCCACGACGGCAAGGACTTCACCGCCGCCGACGTCGTCTACAGCATGAACCGCCACCTCGGCGAGAACACGGTGTCCAAGGCGAACTCCCTGGTCAACATGATCACGGAGTGGAAGAAGCTCGACGCGCACACCGTGAAGGCGGTGCTCGAGACCCCGAACGCGGACCTTCCGGTGATTCTCGGCACCTTCCACTTCAAAATCCTTCAGGACGGGGCGGACGAGAAGGAGGGCTACTTCAGCAAGGTGATCGGCACCGGCCCCTTCATGGTCGAGGAGTTCAGCCCTGGGATACGGACCCTGTCGAAGCGCAATCCCGACTACTTCCGGGAGGGCCGTCCCTACCTCGACGAGCTCGAGATCTTCGGCATCACCGACAACGTGGCGCGGGTCAACGCGCTCATCTCGGGCGAAGTGCAGCTCATGGGGGTCCTCGATCCCAAGGCGATCAAGCAGGTCGAGGCGGCGGACGGCGTCGAGGTGTTCTCGGTGGAGTCCGGGGCATTTTCCGAGATCGTGGCGATGCTCGACCGCCACCCCGGCAACAACCCCGACTTCGTCATGGCGCTCAAGTACCTCTGCCGGCGCGAGCGCATGGTGCGCTCGGTCATGAAGGGATATGGCGTGGCCGGCAACGACCACCCGATCGGACCGGCCTACGCGATGCACTGCGCGAGCCTGCCGCAGCGCGAGTACGATCTCGACAAGGCGAAGTTCCACCTCCAGCGCTCCGGCATCACTTCGGCCGAGGTGGTGACGGCGGAGGCGGCCGCAACGGGTGCGATCGATATGTGCCTCCTCGTGCAGGCCGAGGCGCAGAAGATCGGCCTCGATCTCCAGGTCAAGCGCGTGGCCTCCGACGGCTACTGGGGCAACGTGTGGATGAATACCCCCCTGCACGTGTCGGGATGGAACATGCGTCCCACCGCCAACATGATGCTGACGATCCAGTTCCACTCCGAGGCGAACTGGAACGAGTCGGCCTACCGCAATCCCCGCCTCGACCAGATCCTGGTCGAGACCCGGGCGGAGACCGACCCGGGCAAGCGCCTGGAAATGTACTGCGAAGCGCAGCAGCTCATCTCCGACGAGGCGGGCAACATCTTGCCGTACCACAAGAACTACATCGACGCGAAGGCGAGCAACCTGCACGGGATGACCCGCGTGCCCCTGGCGGGCTTGGGCGGCGCGGAGTTCCCGGAGTTCATCTGGCTCTCATAGCGCCACCGCGGGGCGGGAGTCGTGCCTTGGGCCGGCTCCCGCTCCACGTCGAGTCTTGTTTCAACGGTGCCGTCCGGAATCTTCTCCGGGCGGCACTACGGACCGGTAGCGCGGGCTCCCGGTGCATGACGATCGGCGAGGTACCACCACCGCGCGGAGTTCCGGATCGAACACGCACACCGGATAGCGAGCGTGACGCGACCGGAAAGGACCAACCGGAAGCGACGCTGATGGATGCTCGGTCGGCGGAGTGACACGCCGCCGTCAAGGAGTTCGCATGAAAGCCGCGGTATGGAACGCGAAGGGGTCTATCGAGGTCGTCGACAGGGCGTTGCCCGCACTCGAGCCCGGTTGGGTGAGGCTCGAGGTTGCATCATGCGGCATATGCGGTTCCGACCTGCACGACTACCGCCGGCGCGCCGGAGTGACCGGACGCATTCCGGGGCACGAAGTGGCTGGATACGTCAGCGACGTGGGCGAGCCGACGCTCCCTGCCGGCACGCTCGCCGCGCTCGAGCCGATCGAGTCCTGCGGCCACTGTTTGTGCTGCCGGAGCGGACACTACAACCGGTGCGCGGCAGTCGAGCTCTTCGGCATCGACCGTTCGGGAGGATTCGCGCAGTACGTGGATGTGCCGGCAGAGCGCCTGCACCCTCTTTCTGCTCATCTCGATGTCGGGGTCGCGGCCCTCGCCGAGCCGCTCGCGGTCGCGGTCCGGGCAGTGAGGCTCGCCCGCATGGACCTCGGCGCCCGGGTGGCGGTGCTCGGCGGGGGCACCATCGGCCTGCTCTCGGTGGCCGCCGCCCGCACCGCCGGTGCCGGCTCGATTCACGTTAGCGCCCGCCACCCGCACCAGGCGGAGACTGCACGAGCGCTGGGCGCGGACGAGGCCTTTAGCAATATCGACGCGATGCACGCCGCGGCGGGCGAGCGCGCCTACGACGTGGTGCTGGAGACGGTGGGCGGCCACGCACCCACGATCCGGGAGGCGGTGCGGGTCGCGGATGCGGGCGGCGTCATCGTGATGGTCGGCGTGTTCGACGACGAGACGCCGTTGCCCGCACCCGAGTTCCTGGGCAAGGAGCTGACCCTCGTCGGGTCGAATTGCTACGCGCTCGATGCCGATCGCAGCGATTTCGCTCTCGCGGCGGCGATGCTCGGCTCGATGCGGGACGAACTCGCGACACTCCTGACCCACCGCTTCCGCCTGGACGAGATTCGGCGGGGCTTCGACACCGCGATGGACAAGTCGACCGGGGCGATCAAGGTCCAGATCCAGCCCGGCTGAGCATGCGGCGGTCGAGGGCGGACCGTGACCGATCCGCCCGATTTCGGTCCGGAACCTGTGACCCGAGACGGGTCGTACCGGGGTCCTCTCGCGCTGCTCCACCTGCGGCTCCACTTCGGAAGAGGAGTTTGCGCGCCTATTGACAAAAGCCAAAGAGGGGTATTTCATTAGGTAATTAGAATTAGAACCTAAAGAAATTAGGTTTATATGCCGTCATGCCTCCGGATTCTATTGATCTGCGGCTGATACGTGCCTTGCAGGCAGACGCCAAGGCGTCTCTTGTTGCGCTCGGGCGGGAGGTGGGCATGAGCGCGCCCTCGGTCATGGAACGCATCCGCAAGCTCGAGCAGGCGGGGGTGATCACGGGCTATTCGGCCATCGTAGATGCGCGGCGGGTGGGCCTTGACGTCACCGCCTTCATCGGAGTCTCCGTGGACTTTCCCGGCCGCATCGGCGCCTTCGAGCGATGGGTGGCGGAGGAGCCGCGAGTGCTCGAATGCCACCACGTCACCGGTGGCGCGACCCTCCTCCTCAAGGTCAAGTGCGCCAACACCGAAGGCCTGGAAGAGCTGATCGGCACCATGCGCAGCAACCTCGGGGTGGAGCGCACCGAGACGATGGTGGTGCTCTCCACCAGCGCGGAGCGCGTCGCGCTTCCCGTGTCGCCCGACACTGCGGCGAAGTCGAAGCGCCGCGGCCCCGCCCAGCGCGCAGGGTGAATCGGGCCGTGGTCCCGTCGCGTCCGCCATTGCCCAGACCTCCGCCGCCGGAGTCGAGCCTCTATCGTCCCGAGTTCGAGCACGACAACTGCGGAGTCGGGTTTGTCGCCCAACGAAGCGGCAGGAAGTCTCGCGAAGTCGTGCGGCTCGCGCTGCGCCTGCTGCACGGTGTGACGCACCGCGGGGCGTCCGGTTGCGATCCCGAAACCGGCGACGGTTGTGGGATCCTCATTCAGATCCCCCACGCGTTCCTCGCGTCGCTCGCCGGCCTGGAGTTCCGGCTCCCGCCGGAAGGCACCTACGGGGTGGGCCAGCTCTTCCTCTCTTCCGACGAGGAAGCGCAGCGCGCCCAGCGCCGGCTCGTGGACACGGTGGTGGAAGAAGAAGAGCTCCAGGTCCTCGGCTGGCGGGAGGTCCCGAGCGACGCTTCCGTCTGCGGGTGGATCGCACGAGAAACCATGCCGCGCATCGCCCAGGTCTTCGTCGCCGATCCCGCCCTCGCGCTGCGGGGAGAAGCGCTGGAGCGCAAGCTCTACGTGATCCGTCGGGTCGTCGAGCGGCGGGCGAAGAGCCGGGCGCCTGCCTCCGGCGGCTCGCTCTACGCCTGCTCGTTCTCGTCCCGGACCATCGTCTACAAGGGGCTGTTGCTGCCCCGGCAGCTCGACCGCTTCTATCCCGACCTCCGGGAGGAAACCCTTGCGAGCGCACTCGCGATTGCCCACCAGCGCTTCAGCACCAATACCTTCCCGAGCTGGGAGCGCGCTCACCCCTACCGGTTCATCGCCCACAACGGAGAAATCAACACTCTGCGTGGAAATCTGAATGCCTTTCGCGCTCGCGAGAGCCTCTTTCGTTCGCCCGCATTCGGGGCGGACCTCGCGAAGTTGCTGCCGGTGGTCGACGAAGAGGGCAGCGATTCCGCGATGTTCGACAACGTGCTGGAGCTCCTGCGAAGCACCGGCCGTTCGCTCCCGCATGCGCTGGCGATGATGGTGCCGCAGGCCTGGGAGGGTGATCGGGACATGGCGCCGGACCTGCGCGCCTTCTACGAGTACCACGCGTCGCTCATGGAGCCCTGGGACGGACCCGCCCTCGTCGCCTTCAGCGACGGCGAACAGGTCGGGGCATGCCTGGATCGCAACGGGCTCCGTCCCGCGCGGCTCACCGTCACCACCGACGACCTGATGATCGTCGCATCCGAGGTGGGAGCGGTGGACATTCCGACCGAGAAAATCCGAAGGCTCGGTCGCCTGCCTCCCGGGGGGATGGTGGTAGTTGACACGAAGGCGCAGCGCATCCTCGAAGATTGCGAGCTCAAGGCGGGTCTCGCCGCTGGCCAGCCCTACCGGGAATGGCTCACCGCCAACATGATGCCGGTCCGCGATCTCGAGGCTTCGGTCGTGGACGAGGGCCACCCGGGTCCCGGTCCGATGCTCGACGAGGCCGACCGGCGCCGGCTGCAGCGAGTTCATGGTTACACCGGGGAGGACTTGCGCCTGCTCCTCGCGCCGATGGCGATCAAGGGCGAGGAGCCGCTCGGGGCGATGGGCGACGACAGCGCGCTCGCGGTGCTGAGTGAGGGGCCTCAGCTCTTGTTCGCGTACTTCAAGCAGCTCTTCGCCCAAGTGACGAACCCGCCCATCGACCCCATTCGCGAGTCGCTGGTGATGTCCCTGCGCACTCTTCTCGGGGCGCAGGGCAACCTCTTCTCGCCGGGGTCGGGGCATTGCCGCCAGATCGAGCTCGCGGGCCCGGTGCTCGGTGACCGGCAACTCGTGTCGATCGCTCGCAATCGCCTCGAGGGGCTTGACAGCGCGCGTGTGGACGCGTCGTTCCCGGCCCGCACCGGGGGTCTGCGCGAGGGCCTCGACCGCCTGCGCAAGGCGTCGGTTCACGCGGTCGAGAAAGGCGCCGCCATCCTGGTGCTGAGCGACCGCGGAGTCGACGAGGCGCACGCGCCGATCCCCGCTCTGCTCGCGGTGGCCGCGGTGCACCACCATCTCATCCGTTGCGGACTTCGACCTCGGGTCTCCCTCGTTGCGGAGAGCGCGGAGGCGCGGGAGGTCATGCACCTGTGTCTTCTCCTCGGATACGGAGCGAGTGCGGTCAATCCCTGGCTCGCCTTCGAGACCCTGCACGAGCTTGCGCAAGAGGGCCTGCTCGAGGGCCTGGACGCCGACACCGCCCGGACGCGCTACATCGCGGCGCTCGAAAAAGGTGTTCAGAAAGTGCTGAGCAAGATGGGGATCTCCACCTTGCAGAGCTACGTGGGCGCGCAGGTCTTCGAAGCGGTGGGTCTCGGGCCGGCGCTCGTGGAGGAGTTCTTTACCGGCACCGCATCCCGTCTCGGCGGCGTCGAGCTCGAACAGGTGGAGCGGGAGTGCCTGCTCCGCTTCGAGAGCACGGCGACGCCCGCCGACGACCTCGACTGGGGCGGACGCTACAAATGGCGGCGCGATGGCGAGCGCCATCAGCTCACCCCCAACGTAATCGGCCTGCTGCAGCACGGAGTGCGCTCCGCCGACTATCGCGTGTTCAAGAAGTACACCCGATTCGTCGACGAACAGACCACGCGGAGCTGCGCTCTTCGCGGCCTTCTCGACTTCCGGCCGGGTGCCGCGGTGCCGCTCGACGAGGTCGAGCCCGCCGCGGATATCGTGCAGCGCTTTCGCACCGGAGCGATGTCCTTCGGCTCGCTCTCCGACGAGGCGCACAAGACCCTGGCGGTCGCCATGAACCGCTTGCGCGCACGTTCGAACAGCGGGGAAGGAGGCGAGGATCCCGAGCGCTACTCGTCCGGTCCCGGAGAGTTGTCGAGCAACAGCGCGATCAAGCAGGTGGCTTCCGGCCGTTTCGGGGTTACTCCGAGCTATCTGCTGAGCGCCGACGAGATTCAAATCAAGATGGCGCAGGGGGCGAAGCCGGGCGAGGGCGGACACCTCCCCGGCCACAAGGTGGACGAAGTCATTGCCCGGGTACGTCACTCCGCTCCCGGTGTGCCCCTCATCTCTCCGCCTCCGCACCATGACATCTACTCGATCGAGGACCTTGCGCAGCTCATCCATGACCTGAAGCACGCCAATCCGCGGGCGGAGGTGTCGGTGAAGCTCGTGAGCGAGGTCGGGGTGGGAACGGTGGCGGCGGGCGTGGCGAAGGCCAAGGCGGATCGGATCGTGGTGTGCGGCCACTCCGGCGGCACTGGCGCCTCTCCGCTCAGCTCGATCAAGCACACCGGGCTGCCCTGGGAGCTCGGGCTCGCCGAGGCCCAGCAGGTGCTCGTCGCCAACCGCTTGCGCGGCCGGGTAGTCCTGGAGACCGACGGCCAGCTCAAGACCGGACGCGACGTGCTCATCGCGGCGCTGCTCGGCGCGGAGACCTTCGGTTTCGGCACCGCCGCCCTCATCGCCTCGGGCTGCATTCTCACCCGGGTGTGCCACCTCAACACCTGCCCGGTCGGGGTCGCCACCCAGGACCCCGCGCTGCGGGCGCGCTTCGCGGGTCTTCCCGACCACGTGATGAATTTCATGCTCTTCGTGGCGGAAGAAGTGCGCGAGCTGATGGCCGAGCTCGGCTACCGCCGGCTCGACGAAATTGTCGGTCGCGCCGATCTCCTTCGCGTTCGCGAAGCCAAGCGACACCACTGGAAGGCGCGCTACCTCGACCTCGCACCCCTGCTCCATGTCCCCGAGGACGGCGCGGGGACCGCAATCCGCTACTCGGAGGGGCAGTCTCGAGACGCGACGAGTCCGCTCGAGCGCCACTTGCTGGACGGAGCCGGTCCGGCGCTGCGCGACGGCCGGCCGGTCAGCCTCCGCGCGCGGATTTCTCCGAGCGACCGGACGGTGGGAGCCCGGCTTTCGGGCGAAGTGACCCGTCGCTACGGCAGCGAGGGCTTGCCGGACGGCATGGTGAAGGTGGCGCTGCACGGGGCGGCGGGCCAGAGCCTCGGCGCTTTCCTCTCTCCCGGCGTCGAGCTCCGGCTCACCGGTTTCGCAAACGATGCGGTCGCGAAAGGGATGGCGGGGGGACGGGTGACGGTCATGCCGCCCTCCGACATGCCTGCCCCTGGCCTCGACCGGGGGCCGGCCGGAGAAGCAGGCAGGGACGTGGTGATCGGAAACGTCGCCCTCTACGGCGCGACCGGAGGGGAGCTGCTGGTGCGGGGCGCGGCCGGCGAGCGCTTCGCGGTGCGAAACAGCGGCGCCAACGCGGTGGTGGAAGGAGTCGGCGATCACGCTTGCGAGTACATGACGGGCGGGGTGGTCGTGGTGCTCGGCGATACCGGGCGCAACTTCGCCGCCGGCATGAGCGGCGGCGTCGCGTACGTGGTGGATTCCGGCGGCGACTTCGCGAGCCGCTGCAACCTGGACATGGTGGATCTGCGTGAGCTGGACGAGGGCGACGACGAGCAGGTCCGCGCAGTGCTCCGCCGGCACTACCGGGCCACGCAGAGTCCGCTCGCCTTCGCACTTCTCGCCAACTGGGCGGCCTCTCGCCGCCATTTCGTCAAGGTGCAGCCGAAAGGCGGTGCACCACGGCCGGCCCACGACGAGGAGCCTGTCTCTCGTGCCGCCGCATCGGGGCGATGAGGAGCGCCGACATTCCTGCAAGCGCCGTCCCGGGTGGGAACGACTCCGCGGCCCGAGCGGGCGTCGCGACACCCTCAGCGCAGTGACCGGCGGGTGACGAGGGGCAGAGCGGAAGGGCGCCGGGCCGACCGATGAGAAGATGAGAAAGAGCGCCGCATTCGTCGAGATTCCGCGAAGCCGCCTGCCGAAACGCCCCACGAAGGAACGGATCAGGGATTGGCGGGAGGTCGAGGGCGACTTGAGACCTCGGGCGCTTCGCGAACAGGCGGCGCGCTGCATCGACTGCGGCATCGCGTTTTGCCACAAGGGATGTCCGCTGGGCAACCACATTCCGGACTGGAACGATCTCGTCTCCCGCTCGAAGTGGCGCCAGGCGAGCGAGCGGCTGCACGCCACCAACAACTTTCCCGAGTTCACGGGCCGCATATGCCCCGCGCCCTGCGAAGAGGCGTGCGTGCTCAACATCAGCGGCGAACCGGTCACCATCCGCCAGATCGAGAAGCAGATCGTCGACTACGCGTGGCAGGAAGGGTGGGTGGCGCCCGCGCCCTGCGGCGCCGCCACTGGACATTCGGTAGCGGTGGTGGGATCGGGACCGGCCGGACTCGCCGCCGCCCAGCAGCTCGCGCGGGTCGGTCATGCGGTGACCGTGTTCGAGCGGGACGACCGGCCGGGAGGCCTGCTGCGCTACGGAATTCCCGACTTCAAGATGGAGAAGGAGGGGCTGGACCGCCGTCTCGACCAGATGCGCGCCGAAGGAGTGCGCTTCCGAACCGGCGTCAACGTCGGTGAGGACCTCGATCTCGAATCCCTCGCGCGGCGCTTCGACGCCGTCATCCTCGCAATCGGGGCACTGGCGCCGCGAGACCTGCCGATCCCCGGGCGGGACCTCGAGGGTGTGCACTTCGCCATGGAGTACCTGACACGCCAGAACCGGCAGGTGGCCGGCGACCGGGTTCCGGACCCTATCGACGCCGCCGGGCGCCACGTGGTCATTCTCGGCGGCGGCGACACCGGCGCGGACTGCCTGGGCACCGCCCACCGCCATGGTGCGCGCGAGGTGCACCATTTCCACTACAAGCCTCCACCACCCTCCGAACGCACCCTGGAGATGCCCTGGCCCTGGTGGCCGATGATCCTGCGGGAATCGAGCTCTCACGAAGAGGGTGGCAACCGGGAGTGGAGCGCGATCCCGAAGCGCTTCTCGGGCGATGCGTCCGGGAGGGTCCGGCGCATGCACTGCGTCCGGGTTCGCTGGGACGCAGACGGCGGAGGAACGATGCGCATGGTCGAGGTGCCGGGCACGGAATTCGAGGTGCGCGCGGATCTGGTCCTGCTGGCCGTCGGCTTCAGCGGTCCCGAGCTCGAGGTGTTCGGTGAGCAGGCACCTCTTCAGCGGGAGGACGGGGCGATCGCGGTCGGGCGCGACTACGAGACGAGCCGCCCGGGGGTCTTCGCCTGCGGCGACGTAACCCGTGGCGCCTCGCTGGTGGTATGGGCGATCTGGGAAGGCCGCGAAGCGGCTCGTGCCGTGGACATCTCCCTGCGCGGCGCGAGCCCCCTGCCTACCGTGCCCAACCTTCATCCGATCTGAGCGCGGCGGGGGCGGGCGGAGCGTTGGCAGAAGCGTCGCGGGCGCGACCGAGACGGAAGGAGTTGTGCGACTCTTCGTAGGGCTCGATCTGCCCGCTGCTTTGAAGGAGGCCGTCGCCGAGCTGCAGCTCGGATTGCCGGGTGCGCGCTGGATGGGCCCGGAAGGGATCCATCTGACCCTTGCGTTCATCGGCGAAGTCGACGGATCGGCGTGCCGCCGTGTAGCGGACGCGCTGGCGCCGGTGCAGGCCTCCCCACTCAGCATTTCCCTGCACGGTATGGGTCATTTCCCGCCCCGCGGGCCTCTCAGGGTTCTCTGGACCGGAGCCTCGCCCGTTCGGGCACTCGGCTCGCTTTCGGGTGGGGTGCGACGCGCGCTCGCGGATGCGGGCTTCCCGAGCGAGCGACGGAAGTTCACCCCTCACGTCACCATCGCCCGCTTTCGCCACCCGCCGCCACCGCCCGCGCTCCAGGCCTGGCTGCAGGCGCATGCTCTGTTTCGCACGCCCGCCGTGCCCGTGGCTTCGTTTCGACTCTTCTCGAGCCGGCTCCGCCCCACGGGGGCGCGTTACACGGTCGAGGCGGAGTTTCCCCTGGACGCCAATCCCGGTTTCGGCTCTTGACCCCCGAGTCGCGCCGTCCGTTGCCTGCGGGACGATGCGTTACCATTCGGCGCGGCCGGAGGGCACCGATCCTTCAAACTCGGGGTTGACCTATGGGCACGCTCATCGACTGGCACATCCACTGCTTCCTTCCCGAGCACCGCACGGACGAGGACCGCGAGCTGCACAAGCGGCGCAACGTGGCCGGCACCGGCCGCGCCGACCCCGAGCTCTTCCATCGCCTGGTGGCGGAAGCGGAAATCGAGCAGTTCGTGCTCGTCTCGCTGCCGGTTCACTCCGGACTCAAGACGCCGCACGACTTCATCGCCGGTATCGTGGCCGAGTATCCGGGCCGGGCGGTAGGGTTCGCTTCGGTGCATCCTCTGGACCCGGGCGCTCCGGAGGAGTTCGAGGAAGCGATCACCCGACACGGGATGCGCGGCCTCAAGCTCTCGCCCACCTACCAGGGCATGGACCCGCGCAGCCCGGAGTGCTGGCAGCTCTACGAGATTGCGCTCGCCCACCGGGTGCCGGTGATGTTTCACTGCGGCGGCGCCTACACCGGGAGCCTGGAGTTCGCCGACCCCTGCCTGCTCGACAAGGTGGCGATGGCGTTCCCCGACCTCAAGCTGATCGTCGCGCACTTCGGCCAGCCCTACATGGAGCAGACCGCGATCCTGATGCGGAAGAACGAGAACGTGCTCGCCGACCTGTCGGCGCGCTTCCACCGCCCCTGGCAGCTCTACAACGGCGTCATGATCGCGATGGAGTACAAGGTCACCGAGCGCCTGCTCTTCGGCTCCGATTTCCCGGTGGCCACACCCGCCGACGCGATGCGTCGATTCCGCGCCATCAACGATTGGGGGGTGGGAGCGAGCATGCCGAAGATTCCCGAGTCCCTGATCGAGGAGATCATGTACGAGCGCCCGCTGTCCCTGGTGGGAATTGCACCCGCAGGCTGAGACTCCGTTTCCCGGCGGCAGCCCTCGTGTGGTGCCGATCAGGGGGGCTCGAGAGCCGTGGCCGGACACCGGTAGTCCTCACGCACGAGCACGAAGGACAGCCAGCACCGCGTAGACCAGAGCACATGGCCGAGCACTTCGACTACATCGTGGTGGGCGCGGGTTCCGCGGGCTGCGTCCTCGCCAGCCGGCTGAGTGAAGACCGGGAGGTCCGGGTGCTGCTCGTGGAGGCGGGAGGAAAGGACGAGCACTTCTACATTCACGTCCCGGCCGGGTTCATGGACATCGTGAACGCGGAGGAGATCCAGTGGCGCTACGTGAGTGAGCCGGAGCCCGCGCTCGACAACCGGCGCATGTGGCAGCAGCGCGGCCGGGTCCTGGGCGGCTCGTCTTCCATCAATGCAATGATGTACATGCGCGGCAACCCGCTCGACTACGAGCATTGGGTCGAGCTGGGGGCAAAGGGCTGGTCCTGGGCCGAAGTGCTGCCCTACTTCAGGAAGTCGGAGACCTACGACGGCGGCGCCGATACCTGGCGCGGCGGCGAGGGCCCGCTCGGAGTCCACCGGGCGACGATGCCGAGCCCGCTCTACGAAGTGTTCATCCGGGCCGGGGTCGAGGCCGGCTACCCGCGCAACGAAGACGTGAACGGCGCGCGGCAGGAAGGCTTCGGCCCCGCCGACAGCACGGTGAGGAAGGGGCGCCGTTCGAGCACCGCGGAAGCCTACCTGCATCCCGTCTCGGGGCGCCCCAACCTCGAGGTCAGGACCGATACCCTGGCACACCGGATCGTCATCGAAGAGGGACGGGCCCGCGGGGTGGTGCTCGAGCGAGGAGGGACGCGATCCGAGGCGAGGGCGGAACGGGAGGTCATCCTGAGCGCGGGCGCCATCAACAGCCCGCAGCTCCTGATGCTCTCCGGAATCGGTCCCGGCGCTCACCTGCAGGAGCACGGCGTTGCGGTTCTGCACGACTTGCCGGGCGTGGGTGCGAACCTGATGGACCACCTCTGCCTCTACCTGCAATGGGAATGCACCCGGGGCGGCACTGTCCAGCCCTACGCCCGGCGGCCGGGCCGATGGTGGGCCGGGCTTCATTGGCTCCTCCTCAAGCGGGGGGTGGCGGCAAGCACCCAGTGCGAAGCAGTGGGATTCCTCCGGAGCCGGCCCGGCGTCGAGTGGCCGGACATCCAGATCGACTTCATCCCCGCCTGCCTGCTCGAGGACGGATCGGTGGCGCCGGTCGCGCACGGCTTCTCCGCCCATATCGGTCCGCTCCGCCCCCGGAGTCGGGGGCGCATCGAGCTGGGATCGGCCGATCCGAAACATGCCCCCCGAATCTTCTTCAACTACCTCGCCTGCGAGGAGGACTGGGAGGACATGCGGGCCGCCTTCGCCCTCACCCGAGAGGTGCACCGGCAGCCGGCCTTCGATGCGTGGCGAGGTCGCGAGCTTGCCCCCGGCGACGAGATCACTTCGCCCGAGGCGATCGACGCATTCATCCGACAGACTGCCACCACCAATTTCCACGTCAGCGGAACCTGCGCGATGGGCGCCGGCACCGCCGCGGTGGTCGATTCGGAATGTCGGGTACGCGGAATCGAAGGGCTGCGGGTCGCCGACGCGTCCGTCATGCCCGGCATCACGAGCGGCAACACGAATGCGCCGACCATCATGATCGGCGAGAAGGTGGCCGACCATGTGCGAGGGCGCAGGGAAGCGCCGGCGGAGGTCGCCTTCCACGTGGAGCCGAGTTGGCGCGACACGCAGCGTCCGGGCACCCCCGCCCGAGCGGAACCCGGCAGGTAGTGCGCTCCGGCGCCGTCAGGCGTTTCCCCGCGGCCGCAGGGGCTTCGTCATGATCGAGGTTCTCGGCGTCAATCACCGTTTCGGCGAACGTCAGGTGCTGAAAGACGTGACGCTCACCCTCGGTGAACGCCGGGTCGGGGTGGCCGGCGCGAACGGCTCCGGCAAGAGCACCTTCGCCCGCCTCCTGAACGGTCTGCTGATTCCGGACGAGGGCCGGGTCAGGGTCGACGGCATCGATTCCCGGGAAGACGTGAAGGCGCTGCGCCGGCGCGTCGGCTTCGTGTTCCAGAATCCCGACAACCAGATCGTCTTTCCCGTCGTCGAGGAGGACCTCGCGTTCGGGCTCAAGAACGCGAAGTTCCCGAAGCAGGAGATCCCGCGGCGCGTCGACGCGGTGCTCAAGCGCTACCGCCTCGGGCACCTGCGCGAGCAGGCCACCCACCTGCTCTCCGGCGGTGAGAAGCAGATGCTCGCGCTCGCCGCGGTGCTGGTGATGGAGCCCCGCTACGTGGTGCTCGACGAGCCGATGACCCTGCTCGACCTGCGCAACAAGCGCCTCGTCCTGGAGGTCATCCGCGGGATCGAGCAGCCCGTCGTGCTCGTCACCCACGAGCTCGACCACCTCGAAGAGCTGGACCGGGTCATCGTCTTCGACGAGGGTCGGGTGATTGCCGACAACGCCCCCGGCCCCGCGATCCGACGCTACGTGGAGGCGATGGCCTGATGCTCTCCCTCTACGTGCCGGGCCGGTCTCTGGTTCACCGCCTGCCGGCAGGGGTGAAGCTTCTGGCCCTTGCGGGGGGGAGCGCCATGCTCTTCGTAGTGTCCGGCATCCCGGTGCATGCGGCGGAGCTGCTCGCCGTTCTCGCGCTCTTTCAGGTCGCCGGGCTGCCCTGGAAGGAGGTGCTCGATCAACTTCGGCCGGCCCTGATCTTCCTCGGGCCGATCTTTCTCTTTCATGTCTTCTTAACCGACTGGGTGCTCGGGCTCGAGACCGTGCTCAGGATCCTCGTCCTGCTCCTGCTCGCGGTGATCGTGACCCTGACGACGAGGCTTACCGACATGATCGACGTGCTGGAGCGGATCATGCGTCCCCTGCGGATGGTCGGCATCAACCCGGCGAAGGTGGGCATGATGCTGTCCATGGTCATCCGTCTCATCCCGTTGATGATGCGGCAGGCAGGGGAGATCCTGGAGGCTCAGCGTGCCCGCGGCCTCGACCGCAACGCGATTGCGCTGCTGGTGCCCTTGCTGATAAAAGCCCTGAAGATGGCCGACGATCTCTCCGACGCGATGGATGCGCGGGGCTACGATCCGGGGGCCGTGACGCCGCTCTGGAGGAGGAAGGGAACACCGTGAGCACCCGGGACATGGTCTTGGTCGCCCTGTTCGCCGCGATCACCGCGGCGTGCGCGGTGTTCCCTCCGGTTCAGGTCCCTCTGGTTCCCGCGCCGATCGTGGTGCAGAACATCGGGGTCATGCTGGCGGGCTCGATTCTCGGCGCAAGAAGGGGAGGTCTCGCGTTGCTCCTCTTCGTGGTGCTGGTCGCGATCGGCATGCCTCTCCTTACCGGTTGGAAGGGGGGATTCGGGGTGATCCTGGGCCCGACCGGAGGTTTCGTGCTTGCCTGGATTCCCGCGGCCTTCGTGGTGGGCGCGATGGTGGAGAGGTTCTGGTCCCGGCTGAACTTCTGGAACCTGCTGCTCTGCAACGTGGTGGGCGGCATCGTAGTGGTCTACGCGCTCGGCATCCCCTGGCTCGCCGCGGTCGCGCAGCTCGAGCTGACCCAGACTCTCACCGGTTCCGCGGTGTTCATCCCCGGCGACGTGATCAAGGCGGTCATCGCTTCCTTCGCAGCGCTCATCGTCAAGCGTTCCTATCCGCTCATTCGCGGGTGAGAACCATCGTGGTTCGAACCGCCCGCCTCGTTGCGGAGGTTTCGACGTCCAGGCAGGGCAGACCCGCATGGAGAGCGAGCCCGAAGCATCCGCTTGGGCCTGCGCTCGGCAGGAGAGCGTCCCGACGCTCTCCCGTCCGGAACTCCGTGCTTCTCCGGCGCCTACTCGTCGACGACGGGGTTGGTGAGCTGGCCGATCTTCTCGATCTCTATCGTCACCGTGTCGCCGTGCTTCAGGAACAACTGCGGCTTGCGGGCGACCCCTACCCCATGCGGCGTGCCGGTCAGAATCACGGTGCCGGGAACGAGGGTGGTGCTGCCGCTCAGGAACTCGATGAGGGTCGGAACGTCGAAGATCATGTCGTCGGTGTTCCAGTCCTGCACCGCCTCCCCGTTGAGGATGGTCTTGATCCCGAGTCGGTTGGGATCCGCGATTTCATCCGCAGTGACGATGGCCGGGCCGAGGGGACAGAAGGTGTCGAAGGTCTTGCCCCGGCACCACTGGCTCCCGCCCCACTTGATCTGCCAGTCGCGCGCGCTCACGTCGTTCGCCGCGGTGTAGCCGAACACGTAGTCGAGGGCATCTTCACGGGAAACGTTCTTGCATGCCTTGCCGATGACCACCGCGAGCTCGCACTCGTAGTCGACCTCGGTGCTCTTCAAATGGGTCGGGAGCACGATGGGTCCACCGGGATGCTGCACCGAGCTCGGAGTCTTCATGAACAGGATCGGGTGGTGGGGGATCGGCGCGTTGGTCTCCTCCGCGTGCCGGCGGTAGTTGAGGCCGATGCAGGGCAGCGCTACCGGATCGATCGGAGCGAGGCGCCGCTCGGCCTTTGCCCGCTCTCCCGTGTCGGCATGTCCGTCCAGGAGAGAGCCTTCGAGACGGGTGACGGATCCGTCGGAATGTTCCCGGCCGAGCTGCTGGGCATCCGATTCATCGAGATAGCGCACGATTCTCACGCGAGGTTCTCCCCTGCAAGGTGTGGTTGACAGCGGGCCATGCTATATCACCCGAGTTTCGGGGTTCAAAATTCCTGAAATCCAGCCGGTGGATCCCAGATTGGAAGGAACTGTCCGGCTACTTCGGCTCCGGTGGATTCCCGCGCAAGTCTGCCAAGGTCAGGGGACCTGTCCCCGCTATCGCGCAAGGAACATCGCAGCCGCCCAAAATTGGAGGCGCTTCTCGCGGAAAGCTGTACCCCCTTGTATTCAAAGGGTTACGGGAGGTTACATGTAAGCGGGAATGCACTAAGGGTGAGTGGTGAATACTCCCGGACAAGCGGAGACAGTTCGCAGCCGGGTGGCAAGGGTCTACGCAGCACCAGTAGTGTTTTTCAGGAATACGGCGACGTAAGATTCGGCTTCGGATCGTGTGATCCGCATTGCGTGTTCGAGGTGCGCCGATGAATCGACGGGTCGATACGAGACGGGCGGACCCCCTTGGCCTCGACGACCTCGTGGCGGCTTACCGCCGCGACGGCTTCGCCTTCCCCTACCGTGCCCTGCCGGAAGCCGAAGCGACCGGATTGGCGCGTGAGGTGGAGGCTCTGATCGACTCCGATGCGCGGTCCCTGCACTTCATGCGCAACAGCCCGCACCTCGTGTTTCCCTCCGTGGACCGGCTCGCCCACGACGACCGCGTGCTCGACGCGGTGGAAAGGATCCTCGGTCCGAACCTGCTGCTCTGGAGCACGAGCTTCTTCCTCAAGGCCCCGCAAAGCGCGGACTTCGTGAGCTGGCACCAGGACCTGACCTACTGGGGGCTCGACGGCACCGATCAGGTCTCGGCGTGGATGGCGCTCAGCCCGATAACGGAAGCGAACGGCTGCATGCGATTCGTCCCGGGCTCGCACCGGCGCGCCATCCAGACGCACCGCGACACATTCTCCGAGGAAAATCAGCTCACCCGCGGGCAGGTGCTGGCGGTGGACATCGACGAGTCGCAGGCGGTGCCGGTGACGCTCGGTCCCGGGGAGCTGTCGCTGCACCACGGACATCTCTTCCACGCGTCCGGACCCAACACCACCGACGCGTGGCGCATCGGCATCACGATGATCTACTTGGCGCCCGGCATGCGCCAGGTGGTGGCGAACAAGGACTATGCCCGTCTCGTGCGGGGCGAGGATGAGTACGGCCACTTCGAATGCCTGCCGCGGCCGCGCGTCGACTTCGATCCGGTCGGCATTGCCGCCTGCGAGGCCTACGCGAGTTCGATATCCGAAGCCTTGTACCAGGGCACCGAGCGTCGACCCGAGTCGGGCATGTACGCGCAGGGCGCCTGAGGTCTGGCGCTGGACGGCGAAAGCGGACAGAGGTTGCTGTTCGTTCGTACCGCGTGGCCTCGATTGCCGCCGGTGGATTCCCGCTTGCACGGGAGTGACGAAGCCCAGCCTCGAGATCACCGGCCGTCATTCCCGCGCAAGCGGGAGTCCACCGGCTTGTCCGATCACGGACGGGTTCAGGGGAGAAGCGGCGCGAGCGCCTCCGCGAGCGGCGGAATGTTGGACGGGCTGAGTCCGGCGACGTTGATGCGGCTGTCCTCCACCATGTAGATGTGCCGCTCCTCGCGCAACGCACGCACCGTGGCGGCGTCGAGCCCCAGCAGCGAGAACATGCCGCGCTGAGCGGGGAGCCAGGAGGTGTCCAGGTCGGGGCGGAGGGCAGCAAGCGCCCCCGAGAATTCACGCCGCAAGCCGGAGAGTCTGGCCGCCATCCCCGCCAACTCTTCGCTCCACTGGCGGCGGAGCGCCGGACTCCCGAGCACCCGCTCCACGATGAGCGCTCCGTGTGCGGGCGCCATCGAGTAGACCGCGCGGGCAATCTGCTCGAGGTGGCTCTCGAGTCCCGCGCGGTGTCCGGGCTCCGCGCCGACCGCGAGGAGGGCGCCGGTGCGTTCGCGATAGAGGCCGAAGTTCTTGGAGCAGGACACCGCGACGAGCAGTTCGGGCAGTCGTTCCGTAGCGGAGCGCACCGCATAGGCGTCGTCGTCGAGCCCCGCGCCAAGGCCCAGGTAGGCGAGGTCGAAGAGCGGCACCAGGGCCCGCTCCTCGATGACATCGAGGATGGCGGTCCATTCGGTGGGATTCGGGTCCGCTCCGCTCGGGTTGTGGCAGGACGCCTGCAGCACGACGAGGCTTTGCGCGGGAGCGTGACGCAGGCATTCCAGCATGCCGTCGAGACGAAGCTCGTGCCTCGCCGCGTCGTAGTAGGGGTAGCCTTCGATCGACAGTCCGGCGCCGGTCATGAGCGCGCCATGGTTTCCCCAGGTCGGCTCTGCAAGGTAGACCTTCCGGCCGGGTTCGGCGCGTCTGAAGAGCTCGGCGCCGAGGCGCAGTGCGCCGCAGCCGCCCGGAGTCTGGATCGCCGCAGTTCTCGATTCGAGTCCTTCCGCGGATGGCCCCAGCACGAGACGCCGCACGCCGTCCAGGAATCCCGCGACACCCACGGGGGGAAGATAGGCCTTGGTCGCCTGGGCCGAGAAGAGATCCCGTTCCGCGCTCGCGACCGCCTGCATTACCGGGGTGGATCCTTCGTCGTCGCGGTACACCCCCACCGTGAGGTCGATCTTGTCCGCAGCGGGGTCGCCAGCGAAGGCTTCCATCAGCCCCAGGATCGGGTCCGGCGGTACTGGATTCAGACTTGCGAATGTCATCGTCGCTCAACCCTCACCGGTGCGCTCGCGGCGGGCCGCCTCCACCCTGCTGAGGCGCTAAAGATATCATCGACGGCGCTTCGGTCGAGCTTGCGACCGTGGTCTTGAGTCCACAGACGAGAGGGAGCAGACACGTGATTCACCTCAACAACGCCGGCAGCGCCTACGAGATCGGTCGACAGCACGGGGCGTCCTGCCCGGGAGCGGTCCGCCTCGCCTGCGAAGAGTGGCTGCGGGTCGCGCCGATCGAAGAGTCGCGGAGAGAAGCGGGCCTTCGGCTGGTGAAGGAACGGCTCGAACGCTTTTTCCCCGAATGTCTCGATGAGGTGCGGGGAATCGCCGACGGGTCGCTCCAGTCCCTGGACCGCATCCTCCTCCTCAACTGCCCTGACGCGGTCATCGGTCGGGCGTCGGGGGGGCCTTCGTGCTCCTGTATCGGCTTCGTCGACTCCGACTACGGGCCGCTCATCGGCAAGACCGCCGACTGGCAGGTCGACCATGCGCAGGACTTCACGACCTGGCAGCACTATCGGCCGCGGCGCGGCGAGGGGTACCGCTTCATCCACTACGGCGGGGCCGGGACCTGGTGGAGCGAGGGCGGACTGAACGAGGCCGGGCTCGGCATGGCGCTCAACGGGCTGCCGGGCGAGGGTGCGGCCCCGGACAGCGTGCCCACGCTCCCCCTCGCGCGTGGCGTGCTGCAGCACTGCGCCACGGTTCAGGAGTCGATCGAGTGGCTCGCCCGCTACGACGTCATGTACCTGGGATTCAACCTCATGCTCGCGGACCGGAGCGGCGACCTCGCGTGCGTGGAGGTGGTGCCGGGGGCCCGGGGGGTCGGGCGTCCCGAAGGAGACTCGATCATCCACACCAACCACTGCCTGTATCCGGAGACCGAAGACGTCACCCTCGACGAGAAGACGCTCGCGGAGTACGGATACCCGGGGCTCGCGCGCAACAGCGAGTCGCGCTATCTCACGCTCGAAGCGATAGTGCCGCGGGCGCCGCGCACGCTTGCGGGCATGGAGGCGCTGCTGCGCGATCGCTCTCCCCTGGGGGCCATCAGCCAGAGCGGTGAGCAGGGCATGCATACCGTCTACGCGCTAATCGTGGCACCGGCGAAGGGCAAGCTCTGGGGCGCGGAGGGCTTTCCGCCCGAGGTGCCCTTCGTCGAGTACGCGGTCTGAAGAGGTGGCTACCGTTTTCCAGGAGCACCGGATTCCTGCGACCTCGAGAGCGTGGGAGTCGCATCACTTCCTCTCTGTCAGAGCCGATCGGGCTTTGCTTCCAGGCAGACTCTGCGACTGGAAAGGGTCGATCTCAACGGACCGACGGCCGTCCACCTTGCCAACAATGTTTGCTTTTCGGCAGGCGTTGGGATAAGACCCGGCCCGAACCGCGCGCTGCCGCTTGATGCATCCCCGCTGCCGTGGACTGTCGGGCGGGTGCCTTGCGTTGGGCCAGCGCGCATTTCCCGCCCAATGAACGAGAAGTCAGCAGGAGGCTCACATGCACAGATTCCATCCTTCCCGCCGTGAATTCCTCAAGACCACGGCGGTGGTGGGCGCGGCCACGTTCGCCGTGCCCGGCTTCGTCAACGCGGACGGTCACAGTGTGGTGCGCATTCGCGCGCGCACCGACATCAGGTCACTGGACACCGCCCGGGGAATCACGACCGCGGACTACGATGTCCGCCACGCAATCCTGAACAATCTCATTCTCTACAAGGCCGGCGACGTCTATACCTGGACCCACGACGCGGCGGAGCACATCGAACAGGTCGACCCCCTCCACACCGAGTTCCGGCTGCGCCCCGGCATCATGTGGACGAACGGCTACGGTGAGATGACCGCCGAGGACGTCAAGTACTCCTACGAGCGCATGAAAAGCCCGGAGCTCGAGGCGACCGACCGCCAGGAGTTCGAGCAGCTCCAGGAGGTGAAGGTCATCGACAAGTACTCCGGTGTCCTCGTCATGAAGCAGCCGGTCGCCAATCTGTGGACGAACACCCTGCCCCGCGGCATGGGCGTGATCATCTGCAAGAAGGCGTGGGAGGAGCAGAACGGCTGGACCACGCCGCTCGGCAACAATCTCCCCTGCACGAGCGGACCCTACAAGATCAAGGATTGGCAGCCGCAGACCAAGGTGGTGCTCGATCGCAACGAGCTCTGGAACGGTCCCAGGCCCCACTTCGATCAGGTCGAGTTCGTGGTGATCGAGGACGACAACGCGGCCGAGGTCGCCTATCTCGCGGGCGAGCTGGACATCTGCTGGGCGTCGGTGGGCGCGGGCGCCCAGTTCAAGGACAATCCGCCGGAGAACACCGACGTCGTGATTCGACCGACCACCGGCTTCGCCTGGATCGGCATCAATGTCGAGCACGAGCCCTTCGACGACATCCGGGTGCGCCAGGCGATACGCCTCGCCGTCGACATGGACCAGGTCATCGAGGCGGGCTACTTCGGGCTGCCGCCAAAGTCCGGAGGCATACTGTCGCCCGGCATTCTCGGATACAAGGAGCGAGCGCTGCCCGAGCGCAACATCGAGGAGGCGAAGCGTCTGCTCGAGGAGGCGGGACTCGGAGGCGGGTTCAAGACCACCCTCGTATCGCTCAACAACACCTCAGTGGTGGACGCCTGCCAGGTGGTCCAGGCGCAGCTCGCCGAGGTCGGTATCGAGGTCGAGGTTCAGCCCACCGATTCCGGTACCTACTGGTCACTGGGCATTGAGTCGGAAGGAGACTCGTGGAAGGACATCCAGATGGTCTACCAGGAATGGACCAACTCCAACGATCCCCGTCGCGCGACACAGTGGTTCGTGTGTAATCAGGTCGGCGAGTGGAACTGGCAGCGCTGGTGCAACGAACGCTACAGTGAGCTCGACGAACTCGCCGGCTCCGAGATGGATACCGAGAAGCGCGCCGGGCACTATGAAGAGATGATGGACTTGATGTGGGACAGCGCCGCATTTTTGAACGTCACCCACCCGGTACGGGTGGTGCTGGTGCGGGACCACATTGATCCGCAGATGCAGCCGAATGGTTACATCTACTTCCGTACCGTGCGCGCCAAGGCCTGATCGGAAACTTCGAAGGTCCGAACTCGCGCGGCGCCCGTTGACGCCGCGCGAGTTCGGCTCCGAGGAAAGCCGCGCGAGGCGCGGGCCGCGCGCATCCCGTTTCCATCCTGAACCCGTGCCTGCGTCTTGCAAGGGCGGAAGACCCATCCGGTAGTCATCGCCGCCCTCTGGATGGGCGGCACCCTGCTCTCGTTCCTGCTGATGGCGATCGGCGGCCGGGAGCTCTCGGCGTCCCTGGACACCGGGGAGATCCTGTTCTATCGCAGTGTCATCGCTCTCTCGATCCTCACCGTGGTCTTTGCCGGTCTGGGGTTCGGGCGGCTGCGCACGAGAAGGCCCGGCGTCCACCTGCTGCGGGGCCTCGCCCACTACGGAGGTCAGTACGGCTGGTTCTTCGGCCTCGCCTACCTCCCGCTCGCCGAGGTCTCCGCTCTGGAGTTCACCGTGCCGGTGTGGGCGGCGCTGCTCGCCGCGCTCCTGCTCGGCGAGCGCATCACCGGACCCCGCCTCGTCGCCATCGTGTTCGGTCTCGTCGGGATGCTGATCATCCTGCGGCCGGGCGCTGACGCGATCCATCCGGCGGCCCTCGCGGTGATGGCGGGCGCGGCGGGCTATGCGCTCTCCCACGTGCTGACCCGGCTGCTGGCGCTGAGCGACCCGCCGCTCACCCTCGTCTTCTACATGACCCTGGTTCAGCTCCCGGTGGCGTGGCTGTCGGCGCTACCTGGTGGGCTCACGTGGCCGGCGCTGTCCGACCTGCCGTGGTTGTCGGTGGTCGCGATGACCGCGCTCAGCGCCCATTACTGCATGGCGCGAGCCCTCGCGCTCGCCAGGGCCACGGTGGTGATTCCGATCGACTTCCTTCGCCTTCCTCTCATGGGCCTCGCCGGCTTCCTCTTCTACGCCGAGCCGGTGAGCGTGGCGGTGATGATCGGGGCCGCGATCATGTTCGCCGGCAACTACATCAACGTGCGCGCGGAACAAAGCGGACACCACTGGCCTCGGCGGCACAGGCGTTCCTGACTTCGGAAGACCGAGCGGATGCGCTGCGATTGCTCGACTTCGAGCGCGGCACGTCTGCGTTTGATGTGAGTGCTTACTTTGAATACAAGCCGAGCGCCGAGTCCGGTCGTCTCTGACAGCACGAAGGGATGCACGAAAATGTCCGGTTCCTGCACGCGGAGCAGTCGCGTCGCTCGCGAGTCTCGCTTGACGGCCTGGGACCCGCGCCCTGCGGCCGCCTTTGCGGGCAGTGCAGAGTGCTCCATCATAGGGATGTCCCGGCCCGGCCGGTGGCGACGACCCGCTCGTGACGGTGTGGCGCCTCGAAGTTCGCGGAGCGAGTCGTGCCTGCCGGTCACCGGGACTCGGCCCATGAGAGATCCGATCTCGAGGGAGTCACATGAAGGTAAAGAAAGTCCGGGCGGCCGCGATGCGCAACGTCGCCCCATTCAAGAATCCCGACGCCGCTCCTCCGGCATGGACTCTCGGCAGCGATGGCGGAAACCCGCTGTCGCGATACCGGGAGTTCGTGGGGGAGGGGGCGCGTTTCCCGGACCCGTGGCCCGACTGCGTATGCGTGGTCACGGGAGAGGACGGGACCTTCGGAGTGGGAATGACCGCGCATTCGGGCCCGGTGGTACCGATCGTCAACGATTGCTTCGGCCCCATGCTGGCGGGAGAGAACGCGCTCGCCACCGAACGCCTCTGGAACATGATGTCGCGGGTGGCGAGCGCCCGATTCGGCCTCGGCGGAATCGCGGGCTACGCGCTGAGCGCGGTCGACCTCGCGCTCTGGGATCTCAAGGGCAAGGTGCTCGGGCGCCCCGTCTACGAGCTGCTCGGAGGGCCGGCGCGCGATCGGATCCACTGCTACGCCACCGGCTTCGACATCGACTGGTTCCTGGAGCTCGGATTCGAGGCGATCAAGCTCCCCACCGCGCACGGCGCCGGCGAGAGCACCGCCGCGCTCGAAGCCAACGAGGCGGTGGTGGCGGAGGTGCGGGAGAAGGTCGGCCCCACGTTCGACCTGATGATGGACTTCTGGCCGGTGAGCGACCCCGCTTTCGCCATCGAGCTGGGCCATCGACTGCGCCCCTACGACCTGCGCTGGCTGGAGGACTTCCTGTATCCCGACGACTTTCTCGCCTACCCCGAGGTGCGCCGCCGGCTGCCGGGACAGACTCTGGCCGCGGGGGAGCGATGGTACGGGGACCGGCCCTTCGCGCACGCCGCGGCCGAGCGCTGGGTGGACATCTTCCAGCCCGACGTGCAATGGGTGGGCGGGGTGACCGCGAGCCTCAAGGTGGCCCACATCGCCGATGCGGCGGGAATCGAGATCGCGATGCACGCGGGGTTGAACGACCCCTACGGCCAACATCTCTGCTACGCCCTGCCCGGCAACCGCTGGGGCGAGTTCTTCTTCGGCACCGCCCCCGGGGTGGACCTCGCCGACGGTTATCGCAGCATGCCGGGAATGGCGCTCCCCCAGAAGGGCAAGCTGGTGCCGAGCGATGCTCCGGGATTCGGAATCGAGCTCACTCTCGGGATGATCGAGTCGGCGCTGTAGCCCGGGAGTTGTCCAGAGCATCCAACGGAGCACCCCTCCCGCTGCATGAGCGGGCGGCGAGCTGTGTACCCCAAGGGGGCCGAAGGTCGACGTGATGACGGCACGCGGGCCTACTGCATTCGGCACGTCGGAGAAGTGGCGCGCCGAGCCGGCGCTTTGTCATGCGGGTATAGTGACGGCATGAGCACGGCAGATCTCGTCCTCTTCGATACACACCGTTTCGTCAAGCGCATGACGGCAGTGGGGATGCCCATCGACCAGGCCGAGACATTGGCTGAGGAGCAGGCGGCCCTCCTCGTCTCCGACCGGACCGCGCAGCGGAACACGGAGGAACTGAAAGGAGATGTGAAGACGCTCGAGCGGGACGTCGGAGAAGTGAAGGAATACGTCGCGGTCCTCAAGCAGGACACTGGGGAGCTGAAGGAGGACGTGACGGTCCTCAAGCGGGATGTGGGTGAGCTGAAGGAGGACGTCGCGGTCCTCAAGCGGGATGTGGGTGAACTGAAGCAGGACGTCGTGGTCCTCAAGCGGGATGTGGGTGAGCTGAAGGAGGACGTGACGGTCCTCAAGCGGGATGTGGAAAATCTCAAGGAGGACGTAGAAGAACTGAAGAGTGATGTCACGGTTCTCAAACAGGACGTCGCGGAGCTGAAGGAGGACGTGACGGTCCTCAAGCGGGATGTGGAGGAACTCAAGACGGACGTCGGCGAACTCAAAGGAGACGTAGCGGAGCTCAAACGGGATGTCGGAGGGTTGAAAGAAGACGTAGCAGAACTCCAGACCGACGTGAGGGGCTTGAAGACCGGCTTCGCCGTCCTCCAGACCAAGGTGACCATGGTTCAGTGGGTGACCGGGGGCGTGGGCTTCGGAATGATGTTGCTGCTGATTCGTTCCTTTGAAGTGATTTAGTCGAAACAGCAAGCGTGCACGGCACCTGGGCTCTCGGCACGGCCGGAGCGGCGGAGGTCCGGCGCACCATACATTCAGACAGGGGGGAGTTTCATGGCGGAGAAGGCAGACGCCGTCATCATCGGGGCCGGCATCATCGGGGCCGCGATCGCGTTCGAGCTTTGCAAGAAGGGATATCGCACCCTGTCCGTGGACATGAATCCGGCGGCGGGCTACGGGCCCACGAGCGCATCCTGCGCGATCATCCGGGTGCACTATTCCACGTTGGAAGGCACCGCATTCGCGTACGAGGGCTACTTCTACTGGAAGGACTGGGCCAACTACCTCGGAGTCGAGGACGAGCGCGGTCTCGCCGAGTTTCGGGAAGCCGGGTGCATCGTGATGCGCACCCCGGCGAACCACTACATGGAGAAGCACACCTCGATTTGCGCAGAGCTCGACATCCCCTTCGAGATCTGGGACGAGGAACGCATCCTGAAGACTCTCCCGGTCTACGACCTCAAGAGCTACTGGCCGCCGAAGCGCATGGAAGACGATCACTTCGGGGAAGCGAGGGAGGGCCGCGTGGGTTCGGCCGTGTACTTCCCCACCGCGGGCTACGTCACCGATCCTCAGCTCTCTACCCACAACCTGCAGCGAGCCGCCGAGGCGCACGGGGCGCGCTTCGTCTTCAGCCGGCGGGTTGTCGAGATCGTGAAGAACGGCGAAGGGCGGGTGAGCGGAGTGCGCCTCGACGACGGAACGAGCATCGACGCTCCGGTCGTGATCAATGTGGCCGGCCCGCATTCCGCCAAGGTCAACGAGATGGCGGGCGCGCTCGGAGACATGACGATCGCGACGCGCGCTCTCAAGCAGGAGGTGGTGCACCTGGACGCGCCGGACGGATTCGACATGGAAGCGGCCGGGCTGGTGATTTCCGACAACGACATCGGTTGTTACTGCCGTCCCGAGCATGGCAACCACATCCTGGTGGGGAGCGAGGATCCGGAGTGCGACCCGAGAGAATGGGTGGATCCGGACGCCTGGGACGACAACTTCAGCGATCAGTGGACGTTGCAGGCCTACCGCTATGCGCAGCGGGTTCCCTCCGTGAAGATCGGCCGGCAGATGCAGGGAGTGGTGAGCCTCTACGACGTTTCCGACGACTGGATTCCGATCTACGACCGCTCATCCGTGCCAGGCTACTACATGGCCATCGGCACTTCCGGCAACCAGTTCAAGAATGCGCCCATCGCCGGCGCGATGATGGCGGCCCTGGTGGAGTACTGCGAGGCGGGGAACGATCACGATGCCGCTCCCCTGCAGTTTCATCTCCCGCGCACGGATCGCAGCATCGACGTGGGGTTCTACTCGCGCCGGCGCGAGGTGAACGAGGAGAGCAGCTTCTCGGTGTTGGGGTGAGGAGAATTCAACTTCAGGGAAAGACCGCCAGGGTCCGGGCTTCGATGCTCTCCCGGGGGGTGAAGTCCTCCGGACAGGCGGGATTCCGGAAGCCGGTGTGCCCGGTGAAGCAGGCGCGTCCGTCTCCGGCCGAGTCGTAGCACTTGAGGAACAGCACCTCGTCCGGCTGCATGTCGGGCGCGTAGTACCATCGGTGCCGTTCGCGATGCCGGAACGAGTAGATCTGGCCCGTGTGGCGCGGCGTTTCCAGGTTCCCTTCCCCGAAGTGCTGAATCTCGGTGGGCATGAAGTCGTCGAGCTCCGCGCTGCGCGCGTCGCACACCGCGAGCGGGTGGTCCTGGACCGGGCCCACGATCGGACGCCAGACGTTGATGAGCGCCGCCCGATGCCCCTTCAAGTGGTTCGAGCCGTGCTTGTCGAGGATCTCCCGTATCCGGTGCGGTCCCGAGTCGAGCGTGTAGTCGTTGTGAGCGCCTTCCACCGGTTCCCGGACTCCGTGCTCTCCTCGCCTCGAACGAGGCCGGCTGCGCACGTTGTGGTCGAAGACGAAGACCCGCAAGGCGCCGGTGGCCTTTTCGAGCAACGAGGCCACCTCCGGGTAGTAGCGCGCGCGGACTGCGCCCTCGTCGAAGAAATTCCGGAATGCGCTGCGGTGCGCCTGCAGCTCGAAGCCCGCCTCGTCGAGGCGAAGCTCCGCCGCGATTGGCCGGCAGTCGTACACCGGCATGCGGCAGCGTTCCCGGGGAGGTCTTTCCAGCCTTCTTCCGCTCGAAGGCGGGAAGGCGCGTACTCTCAATGGTTCCGCCTGGGGCACGGTGTAGCAGAGCTCCGCCATCACGTAGTCGAGATTCGGCCTGGTCGTAGCCGGCGCCTCGGAGCCGTTGTCCTCCCGGTCGCGGCGGCGCTCCGGCTCGCTCCGGTCTTCGGAGGCTCGATTCTGAACTCGATGCTTCGTCACCACCCGTACTCCTCTCTTCGCGGGCGCTTCAGCGCGGCCCCTCACTCCACCGAGCAGCGTCCGCCGTCCACCACGAAGGCCTGCCCGCTCGTCCACGCTCCGGCGCGGCTCGCGAGGTACACGGCGATGCCCGCAATGTCGCGTGGCTCGCCGATGCGCCCGAGCGGGGTGCGTTCCAAGGTCTCGGCGAGGAGTTCCTCGTTCTCCCACAGGGCGCGTGCAAAGTCGGTCTTCACCAGTCCGGGAAGGATCGCGTTGGTGCGGATGTTGTCCTTGCCGTAGGCCACGCACAGGTTCTTGACCAGCATCAGGCCCGCGATCTTGCTCAGGTTGTAGGTGCCGAGATAGTCCGAGCCCTTGAGCGCGCCGATGCTCGAGACCACGATGATCGCGCCGTCCCGGCGGCGCTGCATGTCCGGGACGACGAGGCGGGCGAGCTTCATGACGCCGCGCAGGTTCACGTGCATGGTTTTCTCGTAGGCCTCGTCGGGAATGTCCAGGAAGGGGCCGTAGTAGGGATTTGCGGCGGCATTGGCGACCAGCACGTCGACGCGGCCCCAGGTCTCGAGGGTGCGGGCAACGAGGTCGCGCATCTGGTCCTCGTGGCTCACGTTGCAGGGGATGTCCATTGCCTGCCCACCGGCGTCACGGATCGCGGTCGCGACCTGCGTGCAGGCCTCCGCCTTGCGGCTCGAGATGACCACCCTGGCGCCATGCTCGGCGAGCCCTTCCGCGATGGCCCGGCCGATTCCCCGGGACGAGCCGGTCACGAGGGCGACTTTGCCGCTCAGATCGAAGAGTGGGTCCATGCGAGCGCGTCCTCCGTTGGCAGAGTCATCCCAGGTCCAGGTCCACGCCGACCGGGCAGTGGTCCGACCCCATGACCGCCGGCCGGATGAACGCCTCCCGGACCCGTTTCATCGCCGCGGGCGACGCGAGCACGTAGTCGATGCGCCAGCCGACGTTGCGCGCGCGCGCCCCGCCGCGCTGGCTCCACCAGGAGTAGTGCCCCGCCTCCCCCGGGTGCAGCCGGCGGAAGGTGTCTACCCATCCCGCCTCGAAGAGGCGATCCAGCTCGGCCCGTTCCTCGGGAAGAAAGCCGCTGTTTTTCACGTTGTCCTTGGGGCGGGCGAGATCGATTTCCCGGTGCGCGGTGTTGTAGTCGCCGATCACCAGCACCGGCTGGCGGCGCCGGAGCTTCTGCGCCCGGTCGAACACTGCCCGGTAGAAGTCGAGCTTGTAGGGGACGCGGCTGTTGTCCCGGTCCTTGCCGCTTCCCTTGGGAAAGTAGGCGTTGATGACCGTGAGCCGGTCGAAGCGGGCAATCTGCAGGCGCCCTTCCACGTCGAAACGTGGCTCGCCGAGCGAAGTCTCGATGTGCGTCGGAGGTTGTCGGGAGAACAGGGCCACGCCGCTGTAGCCGGGACGCTCGGCGGGGTTCAAGTGGACATGCCAGCCATCCAGGTTCCGAACCTCGTCGGGAAGCTGATCCGCGAAGGCTCGGACCTCCTGCAGCCCGACGATGTCCGCTTCCGAGCGGCGCAGAGATTCGACGAAGCCCTTCTTTGCGCAGGCGCGCAGGCCGTTGACGTTCCAGCTCACGACTCTCATGGGTGCGACCTCGAGGCGCGGCGCCGGCAGGATGCCCCGGTGGCGGTATCGGTGTTCGCCTCCCCGAAGACTTCTTCCGCCCGAATGCGCAGCTCCTCGCTGATCGCGTTCAGCTCGTCGGGGCGGTTGAGGGTCACGTAACCGACATGGCCGTCGGTCTCGTGGAGCACCAGGTCGTCTTGCATGCGTCGGGTTCAGCCCGGGAGAGAGGATGCGGCATGAGACCACGAGGGGCGATGCGCGGCAAGACGGCCCTTGACGGAAGAACCCCGTTGGCCGGCACCGGTCCGGGGGGCTTTTCACGCTCGCAGGGGATTTGCTCCGATTCAACGGTTTGCGTGGATTCCCGCGCAAGCGGGAATCCACCCGAGACCGTGTAGTTCGCGTTGTAAGCACAGGGTGGTCGGCGTGAAAGGCTCCTGGCCGCCAGCTTCCCGTACTTGAAGTTGGCTCGCGCGATCCCTATCTTCCGACCGCTTGACCTCCATGGAAACGCAGCCGAGCAATGCCCATATACGCCTATGAATGCGGCGCCTGCGGTGCGACGCACGACTTCCTTCAAAAGATGGGGGAAGGGCGCAAGCGCAAGTGCCCGAGCTGCGGCGAGCTGCGCCTGCGCAAGCTGGTCACCGCCGCGGCCTTTCATCTCAAGGGTACCGGCTGGTACGTGACCGACTTCAGGGACAAGGACAAGAAGAAGGAGCCGGAAGAAGGTACGGAGAAGAAGAAGCCGGAGGGAGAGAGCAAGACGGAGGCCGGGGGCAAGAAGGATTCCTCCTCCGGCGACGCGAAGAGCACGAGCGCGGGCAAGGCTCCGGCTTCCACGAGTGGGGGCGGCAGCAGCGCGAGCGCCCCGGCGGACTGAAGGGTCCGGCCCTGCCCTTGAGCCGGGCGGGCCCCGTACGCCCCATCGAGCCCATGCGCAGTCACTTTTGCGGGCAGGTGACCGAAGCGCTCCTCGGCGAGGAGGTGAGCGTCTGCGGATGGGTGCATCGCCGTCGCGACCATGGCGGGGTGATATTCATCGATCTGCGCGACCGCGAGGGACTTCTCCAGGTGGTGTTCGATCCCGACACTCCCGAAGCCTTCGGGATCGCGGAGCGGGTGCGCAGCGAGTACGTGCTGCGAGTCGAAGGCAAGGTGCGCGAACGTCCCGAGGGCACGGTCAATCCGGAGCTCGCGACGGGGCAAGTGGAAGTGTTGGGCCGATGTCTGGAGGTGCTGAACCGCTCCGATCCGCCTCCCTTCCAGTTGGACGAAGATACCGCCGGCGAAGAGACGCGGCTGCGCTACCGCTACCTGGATCTGCGCCGCCCCGCCATGTACGAGCGCCTGCGGATGCGCAGCCTCATCACCCGTGCGATGCGGGAGTTCCTGGACGGCAACGGGTTTCTCGACATCGAGACGCCGATGCTGACCAAGGCGACCCCGGAGGGCGCACGCGACTACCTGGTGCCGAGCCGTACCCAGCCCGGCGCCTTCTTCGCGCTGCCGCAGTCGCCCCAGATCTTCAAGCAGTTGCTGATGATGTCGGGCATGGAGCGCTACTACCAGATCGTGCGCTGCTTCCGGGACGAGGACCTGCGCGCCGATCGCCAGCCGGAGTTCACGCAGCTCGACATCGAAGTCTCGTTTCTCGATCCCGACGGGATTATGGCGTTGATGGAGTCGTTGGTGCGCCACGTGTTCGCGCGGGTTCTGGGTGTGGACCTGCCCATCCCCTTTCCCCGCATGAGCTACCGCGAGGCGATGTCGCGCTTCGGCAGCGATCGCCCGGATCTCCGCAATCCCCTGGAGCTCGTGGAAGTGGCGGACCTGGTGCGGGACTCCGAGTTCAAGGTGTTCTCGCGACCCGCACGAGACGCCGGAGGTCGCGTCGCGGCATTGCGCGCACCGGGGGGAGGAGCGCTGCCCCGCTCGGTGATCGACGACTACACCCGCTGGGTGGGCACCTACGGCGCCAAAGGGCTCGCCTACATCAAGGTCAACGAGCGGGAACGCGGGCGCGAGGGGTTGCAGTCGCCGATCGTCAAGTTCCTGTCCGACGAAGCGCTCGCCGGCGTCCTCGAACGCTGCGGCGCGCAGAACGGAGACCTGCTGTTCTTCGGCGCCGACCAAGCGTCCATCGTCAACGCCGCCCTCGGCGCGCTTCGGGACAAGCTGGCCCGCGATCTCGGCGTCTCCGGCGACGGCTGGCGCATGCTCTGGGTGGTCGACTTCCCGATGTTCGAATGGAACGAGAGGGAACGTCGCTGGGATGCCCTGCATCATCCCTTCACCAGTCCGGACCCCGACGACCCCGAAGGGATCGCGTCGGACCCCGGCGCGCTCCTCTCGAAGGCCTACGACCTGGTGCTGAACGGCAGTGAGGCGGCCGGGGGTTCGGTGCGCATCCATCGCCGCGAAGTGCAGGAGGCGGTGCTGCGCACTCTGGGCATCCCCGACGAGGAGGCGAGGGAGCGTTTCGGGCACCTGCTCGATGCGCTGCGCTACGGCTGCCCTCCCCACGGAGGGATTGCCTTCGGGCTCGATCGCCTCGCGATGCAGATGAGCGGCTCATCTTCCATTCGGGAAGTCATTGCATTTCCGAAGACCCAGACCGCGAGCTGTCCCTTGACGGGAGCGCCGGCGCCGGCCTCCGCGGAGCAGTTGCGGGAGCTCGGGATCCGATTGAAGTCGTGAGTTACCGGAGGTTGCGGACTGCGCCTCCGGTCACCCGCTCCATCTCCTTCGTTGCAGGCCGCACCGGCAGACTTTCGTCAACCGACGCTGGCCGGAGTCCTCACGCCCCTGCGGTACCGCCCATTCCGCTGCCACCATTTCTCCCGGACCAAGGAGCGGGCACCGGGGCCGCGTGGCATCACCAATACCCTGGAAGGGTTACGATCCGGATGCTCATCGAGCGGGGCGACACACGCCGGAAGACCAATGTGGATATGATGTGCTTGGGCAGTCCCGCGAGTTCCGCTCGTCCGGCCGTTGTCCGGCCCCACGACGGTTGAGGCAGACGACATGTTGACCCGCCTGGAAGTCAATGGCTTCAAGAATCTGATCGGGTTCACCGCCGACTTCGGTCCATACACCTGCATTGCAGGACCCAATGGAACCGGGAAGTCCAATGTGTTCGATGCCATCCACTTCCTGTCTCTTCTCGCCGACCACTCTATTCTCGAGGCTGCCGTTCGCGTCCGGACGAGAACTGACGACACTGCACGTCTGGACGACCTCTTCTTTCGTGGAAGCTCGACCGGCAACGAATCGTTCCGCATCGCGGCTGAAATGCTCGTGGAGCAGGATGTGACCGACGACTTCGGGCGTCCGGGAAGGGCTAGTTCGACCTTCTTGCGCTATGAGGTCGAGTTTGGCAAGAAATACGGACACTCCGAAAGAACATCGCTGTCGGTCTTCGACATCGAGCTTCGTTCGGAGTCGTTGCACCACATACGCCAGGGAGATGCAGGCAAACGCCTGAGGTTCCCTCACTCCAAGGCTGGCTTCAGGGACAAGGCGGTTCGGAACCGGCGATTTGCAAAGTCGGGATACATATCCACTGAGCAAAGCTCGGACGGTGCAACCGAGATCGTCGTTCACCAGGACGGTGGCTCGAGGGGACCGGGCCAAAGAGCGCCGGCTCACACCGCGCCACGGACCATCGTAGGTACGACGAATACCGTCGCCACTCCGACTATCCTTGCGGCCCGCAGGGAAATGCAGAAATGGCGGCTGCTGTCGCTCGAGCCGAGCGCAATGCGCCGCCCCGATCGCCTGGGGAGAGACCCGACGGTCGTCTCCGATAACGGGGCGCATCTCGCCGCGGCTTTGAACCGGCTCAAGGAGACAGACGTTTCCGGGGGAAGCGTCGTCGCGAGAGTCTCCGCGAGACTGGCGGAACTCGTGCCTGTCCTCAGTGTGGACGTGGAGCGGGATGACGTGCGTGAGTTACTCACGCTGTCCGTCACCGAGTCGGGTGGAGCAAAGTTTCCGGCGAATGCGATTTCCGACGGAACCCTGCGCTTTCTCGCCCTCTCGATACTCGCCGAAGATCCGGAGGCCAAGGGGCTGATATGTATTGAAGAGCCGGAGAACGGCATCCATCCTCAACGTCTGCCTGCCATGGCAAGTCTCATTCGCGACCTGGCGGTAGATGCCAGCTATCCGATCGACTCCGAAAACATCATGCGGCAGGTCATCCTGGCAACCCATTCGCCCTATTTCTTCCAACTCCAGGAGCCCGATGATGTGCTACTGGCGGAAGAGACCATGGTTCGATACGCCGATTCCTCCGTTAAGGGGCTCCGGTGCTACGCCTTGAAGGACAGTTGGCGAGCAACGGCCGACGGCGGCACGACCGTGCTGGGACTGTCAATGATGAAGGACTACTTGCAGCCGCCCGAAGGCGTGCAGCTTCGCCTTCCTCTTTACTTCTCCTAGGAGTCATGCACAGGAGGTTGTTGCGCTTCCTTCTCTTGTGCGAGGGGGGTTCCGATACGGCGTTGGTGCCACACCTTCGCCAGCTACTGTCATTCTGTGGTGCAGTAGAAGTTGTCGGGACGGCACTGCCCCTTGCCGGCGTTCAGGACCCGGGGGGAGCCGGTGCTTCGGTGCTGGCAAGAAAAATGCGAGTCGTACTCGAGGTCGAGCCGGGATTCGAGGTGCTCTTCGTCCATCGAGACGCCGATGCAGCAGGACTGGAAGCAAGACTGGATGAGATAGTCTCGGCACTCGTTGAAGTAGAGTTGCTTGATGCCGGAGTTGCCGTGATTCCTGTTCGCATGACAGAGGCTTGGATTCTCCTCGATGAGGAGTCTATCCGGAGAGTTGCCGGCAATCCGAGGGGCCGGCAGGCGCTGAACCTGCCCGCACCCGCCAGAATCGAGGACGATCCGAACCCAAAGAGGACCCTTGAAGAGGCTCTTGTAGTGGCTTCCGGTCATCAAGGACGTCGGCTGAGGAAGTTCAGGAAGAAATTTGGCGCGCACCGCCGCATCCTCCTCGAACAGCTCCCGGTAGGTCACGCCTTGAACCATGTACCTGCGTGGTCGCGGTTGAGGCAACAAGTGGCCGACCTTGTCTTCAGGCTGAACTCCGGGGGTCCGGGACAGGGTGCGCAATGAACAAGGGTCAACCCGCCTGACCTCCGGAGCAGAGGTGAGAGCATTCGCGGGGACTGAACCAGCGGGGTACGACATGAAAGGCTGCGGGTGCTGAAGGTCCTGCTCTTCGGCAGCGAGAGCGACTTCACTTCGATCGTCCTCCAGGGACTCGTTGCAGCCCGCGTTTCCGTCGGCGCCGTGGGGATCCTCGGGGCGCGGCGCCCGCATCTCGCACCGGGGCCGGCGGAGCTGCGGGTAGTGCAGGCTGGCGACGTCGGCACCGTCGCCTCCACCCATGGCATTCCGCTGCTGGCTCTCGATGCGCTGTCAGAGGACGGCGCGCTCGGGGCGGCCGCCCGGCACCGGCCCGACCTGCTTGTGACAGCCTGCTTTCCGCGCATCCTCGGAGAGCGCTGGCTGACGCTGGCTCCCCACGGCGCCTTCAACCTGCATCCTTCGCGGCTGCCCGCCTACCGGGGTCCGAGTCCTCTGTTCTGGCAATTCAGGAACGGAGAGGAGCGCGTGGGCATCACCCTGCATCGGGCGGTGGCCGCCGTCGACGCGGGACCCATGCTGGAAATCGACGAGGTCCCGGTCTCCGCCGGCGTGAGCGCGAGCGAGGTGAACGCGGCGCTCGCCCGGCGAGGCGCCGCACTCCTTGCCCGCGCCGTCGGGCAAGTCCAGACGGGAGCGCTGAGCGAGAGCGGGCAGGACGAGGCGCGGGCGACCTGGTTCGGGTGGCCGGACGAGAGCGCGTTTCGGATTCCCACCTCGTGGACGGCCGAACGCGCCTTTCGCTTCATGCGGGGAGTCGCGGAGTGGGGCCGGCCGTTCTTCATCGAAACCGGAGGCGAGACGCTGGTGGCGGAGTGCGCGCTCGACTTCGAGGCGCAGGGCGGGCGACCGGGCGGGGTGTGGCGCGAGGGAAGGGTGGCGACGGTCGGGTTCGCCTCCGGCACGCTGCGGGTGCGCGTCTGCGCCGGCACGGGGTCCGTGCCGCAGGGCTGAGCCCGTCACGGGATCGCGGGAGCGCGCCTCCGGCCGGCGCTGCGGATCGAAGCGGTCGCGCGTGGCGCCGAGAACCACGAGGTGGCTGCGTGGTTTGGCCGCAGCTGCTCGAAGCAGACCGATGCCAAGCCAGCTCGGGCGGCGTACGGACCATGACCGTCGCGGGCCGCGAATGTCCACGCAGGCGCTGGAAACCGGCCGCATGCATTCGAAGAGCGGGATAGCGTAGACGCCTCGTCTTGTTTGCCCGGCTGCTAGACTTCAGCTATCGTCGATTCTCGGAATGTCGGTGCGCATACTGGCCGCGCGCCAAGACAATCGGCCCACCACCAAGCTCTACGCGTAGGAAGGAACATGATGACGGGCACAGAGGACTCACGCGAATCCCGCAGCTCTTCGCCCCAGACACGTCCCAGCGAAGCTGAAGTTTCCCAGCTTCTCCAAGAGGCGGCGCAGCAGTACGAAGAGTGCATGCGCCTTGCGGACTTGGCTGACATTTCCGAGACGGGTGAGGTTACCCACCCCAGATACGCTTGGGACAACCCGATAGGGCTTGTGGTGACGAGACGTTCGAATGCCGAGTTGGTCTGACCTTCAGGATGAATTGAGTCGCGTCGAGCCTGACCAACGGGGCGACCATATAGCTGAAAGATCACGGCAATCGACTGCGCTGATCGCTCAGCGCTGTGATCGAAACGTCCTCTACTATGCCTCCAGCTTCTTGCAGAAGCCTCAGATCCCGGGGCTCTTCACGTCGGTCAACATGGAGGATATCAACGGCTTCATGGCCGGGGTTCACGGTCATGACTTCAGCAAGGGCCTTCTCTTGGTCCTTCACACCCCGGGCGGAATGGCGGAGGCCGCGCAGACCATCGTCGACTATCTGCGAAGCAAGTTTTCCGCCATCGACGTTCTCGTTCCCACCTATGCGATGTCCGCGGGTACGATGATCGCGCTGGGGTGCGACAGAATCATCATGGGCAGGCAGAGCCAGTTGGGACCCACGGACCCGCAGCTCATCGTTGGGAATCGGCCGTTCTCGGCGCATTCGATCGTCGAGCAATTTGAAGAAGCAAAGGCGGAAGTCTCCGGCAATCCGGTGCTCGCCCATGCCTGGGCGCCGGTACTGCGGTCGTTCGGACCCGCGCTGCTTCAAGAGGCTCGGAAGTCGATATCGTATGGGCAAACTCTCGTGCAGGACTGGTTGCAGAAGTACATGTTCTCGGAACGGCCTGATCCGGCGGCTCTCGCGAGTACCGTTGCCGCGCATTTTGGAGGCAACCAACATGGAAGCCACGGCAGAAGGATCGACCGCGACGAGGCAAGGCGACAACAGCTTGAAGTCATCGACCTCGAAGACGACCAACGCCTGCAGGAAGAGGTGCTGACCCTCTATCACCTGTCGACCATAGCATTTGAAATGGGGCCGGCAGCGAAATCGGTCATGAGCAGTAACGGTCGGTTCTGGATCAAGAACATGCAGATGGAGGTCGTCGTCCAGCAGCCGTCGCAAGCGTAAGGCGCGAGCGGTACGCGTCCGCCTCGGCCAGTCGAACAGGCCGGTATACCTATCCGCGTCCAATGCAATAGCGAATGAGGAGACTCGCGCCTTGGACGCTTTCGGGGGACGATTCGACGGCATCTCCTTGGCGCATCGCCTCTCGCATGAAGGCGCAACATAGCGGCATGCGATGGTTGCTGTCCGGATACCCGCCGACTTCTCGGTGCAAGTCGCCGGCTCGGACCCCGAGGCCGCCTACAGGCGCAACGATCTCTTCGAACGCCGCCGGAATCTCATGCAGCATTGGTGCGATTGCCTGACCCACCCGTAGCGTCGACTCCTCGCGGGCGGCTCATCCCAGCGCAATTGCCGCCCATGATCGGGAGCCGCGTTTCGGCCGCCCGACCGGACCGCCTCACGACGCTCGCGCCAATTGCCTCCGCCATTGACGCTCACCCCGCAGGCCAGTAGATGCGACGCAGCGGGACCAGCCTCCGCATCTCGCCGTCGAGAGATTCGTAGTTCTCAACAAGCGTCTTCGCCAGTTCATCGAGATCCAGCAGCGTCACTAGGACGTTCGCCCTGTCCGCCTCGTACCTCGCTTCCTTGCTGAATCCCCCAGTGCTCACGTAGAGGCACTTGTCGTCGACATGACGGCCTCCCACAAAGCTCCGGATCTCCGGCGCACCGACCTGCCCAGCCCTATGCTTGACCTCCACCACAATCCTCGGGTTCTCGAACCCGAATCCGTCCCGCGAAGCCATAATGTCCACTCCTCGGTCTGGACCGTGCCCTGAAATCCGGGCCTTGTAGCCCATCGCTCTGAGCACCCCGGCAATCAGAGACTGCATCTCCTTCCAGTCCAGCCCGACGATTCGGTCCTTGATGAACTCGATGCTTCTTGATTCAAGATCCTCGAGGAGCAGCTTCTTTTCCTCGTCGGCCTCCACCTCGTCTTCGGTCGGCTCGGCCTGCTCCCCTCTCGCCGCTCGCCAGACATCCTCCTCGGCCATCTCCGGAAGCTGAAAGAGCGTCAGCGTCGATCCCAGCGAGTTCTTCGTCGCCGTGGCTAAAGCGTCACGTGAAACCTCCATCGCCCTCCATTCGACACCACGGACGTTCGGATAGGCGGGGTCGAAACCCGGATCGAACCTGTACTTTCCCTGCAGCTTCCCAACCGCGTAGACGCGGCGCGTGCGGTTGTAGCTGACGACGCCGTCGTCCGCCTGCAGTTCTTTGGAAAAACGCGACAGCATCCCTCCAGCATTCGCGTACCATCCTGCACGTTGGCCCGGATACTGCTCGCGCAGCTCTGCCACAAGCGTCTCCCTGGACTTGAACCGGCCAAGATCCCCCACGTCGGGCCATCCAATGGCAACAAGGCCCTTGTCAATGAAAGGTTGGAAAAGGCTGCCGTCGCTTTCGGCTCGTACCATCCACATTGTCATCTATGGCTCTTCCTCGTTGCTGTCTCAATGTCTTGATCCACCCACGCCGCCGGGAGCTCAAGCAGGGCTGGCCCTAATATCGGTCAGCCACCTCCGACACCCGTCGTGGCCGTCGTCCCTACGTTCCGGCACGTCCGAAGGACGCGTACCGGCGACAGGTCCTGCCGCTCCGACTGCGCCGAGAGACCGCTGCGCAGTGTCGACTGCCGTGATTCCCGGAGAACCAAAGCGCGGGATTGAGCGTGGCGCAGATCCCCGCAATGCCCGGTGGGCCTTGCACGTCGTCCGTTCCGTTACGACCAGCGTATTCCTTGCGCACATGCACAAGTGGCACGATCAGGTAGGGGTTGTTTCGCTTGCTACCCGTCACTCCTTCTCTTGCCGGCAGTGGTTGATCGCGTTGAGGACTGCCTCTCTTTCTGCCATTGCCTTTGCTAGTCCCTGGAACTTTGCTGTTCGACAAATCACGACGAGGTCTCCGTCTCTCTCCGCCGTTTTGCAGATTGCCAACTGATACTGGATTGTGTCGAGCCTGCTGAAGCGCTCTTTCTGCGCAGTTGCGATCGTGATCGGCTGGTCGCCCGCGCACGCCCAGCGGACGTAGTCTCCAATCTTGACTTCCCCGCTTTCTACGACTCGCAGTCCTTCCTTGGCCACTACTCCTTCCCCGAGTGTGGCCGTGCCGATACCTACGACCAATTGTCCCACAGTGATCACATTTAGAACCGTTTGTGTCACGTTCATCGTTGTACCTCTGTGTCTCTCCACCGTCTTCCTTCGGCTACTCGTGCCACCCGTCGGCTGGGACGAGACACCAATGCGACGACCGCCCGACCGAGGGCTCAGCGCCGGTAGTTGTCCTCCGTGAACGCGTCGCTGAACTTGCCGCTTTTGACATCGGCCTCCACGCGCTCCACCTCGCGCTCCGCCGGAGACCCGTAGCCTCCCGCTCCCGGGGTTTCGACCACCACGCACTGCTCGGGGCGCACTCGAAGCTCGCCGGTCTTCTCCGGGAGCGAGCGCACCTCGCCGTCGCGCTCCCTTATCAGGAAGCGGCCCGGGGCTCCGTCCTTTCCTCCGAAGAGCCCCCAGGGCCGGTGCGTGAAGCGCTCGCCCACCCCGTTGAACACGCACTCGTGGCCGACGGGGCGAACGCAGCGGCGAAGTCCGGTGCCCCCCCGGAATCTGCCGGCCCCTCCGGAGTCCTCGACGAGGCTGTACTCCTCCACCCGCAGCGGGTACTCGGCTTCGATCGCCTCAACCGGCAGGTTCGAGGTGTTGGTGATGTGCACCTGCACCCCGTCCTTGCCGTCGCGATCCGGACGCGCGCCCATGCCTCCGCCCAGGGTCTCCAGGTACACGTAGGGGTTGCCGCCGCGGGGGTCGACCCCGGCGAATACCGCCGTGGTGTTCGCGCCGTTCGCGGCCGCCACCACCCGCCCCGGCAACGCCGGCGCGAGCGCGCCGAGCACCACGTCCACTATCCGCTGGCAGGTGTGGGCGCGGCTCGCGACCGAAGCGGGAAACACGGCGTTGAGAAGCGAGCCGGGCTCGGCCGCGATCTCGGCGACGTTCAGGACCCCCTCGTTGTTGGGCACTTCCGGGTCGAGCAGGGCCTTGAGGCTGTAGCACACGCTCGCCCGGGTCGCGTTCAAGGTCACGTTCACGTTGCCCGGAACCTGCGCCGCGGTGCCGCCGAAATCGAAGTGGGCATGACGACCTGCAACGCGAATGCATACCCGGATCGGAATGGCGCGTGCGTCGAGCCCGTCGCCGTCCATCACGTCCTCGAACTCGTAGACGCCGTCGGGAATGCGCTCGATCGCGTCGCGCATGCGCGATTCGGTGCGCTCGATGATCTCGCCGAAGGCCCGCGAGACCGAGTCCGCTCCATGGACACAGACGACCTCCCGGATACGCCTCGCACCGAGCCGGCAGGCCGCGATCTGCGCGAAGTAGTCGCCCCGGCGTTCCCCGGGCACCCGCACGTTCAGCAGCAACAGGTCGAGCAGATCCTGCTGCAGCTCTCCCTCCCGGAACAGCTTGACCACGGGGATGCGCAGGCCTTCCTGGTAGATCTCGGACATCCCGCCCGCCATGCTGCCGGGCGACATGCCGCCGATGTCGGCGTGGTGGGCGATGTTGCAGAGGAACGCGATCGGCCGGCCGCCCAGGAACACCGGCATCGCCAGGTTGACGTCGGGGAGATGGGTGCCGCCGGCGACGTGGGGGTCGTTGGCGACGAAGATGTCCCCCTCGCGCAGTTCGTCCCCGTACTTCTCGAGCAGGCTCGACATCAGCCCGCTCATCGAAGCGATGTGGATGGGCAGCGACTGCTCCGCCTGCACCACGAGTCGGCCGCGAGGGTCCATGATCGCGGTGGAGTGATCGTGGCGTTCCTTTATGTTGGTGGAGTAGGCGGACTTCATGAGCGCCACGTAGGTTTCGTCGGTCACCGAAAGCAGTGCGTTGGACAGGATTTCCAGGCTTACCGGGTCCAGAGTCGCAGACATCGGTCACCGTCCTCCCTTCGCGAGCGAGATGATCAGGTTTCCCGCCGCATCCACGCGCCCGGAGTCTCCGGGATGAATGGGCGTGGTGGCGTCGAGCTGCTCCACGACGGCCGGGCCCTCGATCCGGTGCCCGGGCTCGAGGTCCTCTCTGAAGTACACCGCGCTGCGCACGCTGCCTTCGTCCGAGAACCACACCTGTCGGTGCGCGGCGGGCGACGCTTCGGTGTCCGGCTCCGTCCTCTCGTCGGGGACTTCCTCGTCGGAGACCCGCCCGCGGGCGGTCAGACGGTAGTTCATGACCTCCACCGCGTCCTCGCGGCTGTGGTATCCGTAGGTCGCTTCGTGCGTTCGGTAGAAGCGTTCAGTGAGCGATTCCAGATCGGGCACCGCCCGTGCGGGAGAGATCGCCGGGCCGGCTTCCAGCGGCACCGAGAGCTCGAAGTTCTGTCCCACGTATCGCATGTCGACGCGCAGGTCGAGTCCGCGCCGGTCCGGGGGAATCGCCTCGCCGGCAAACCACTCGGCGGCCCGACCGAGCAATTGCCCGATCCTCTCCCGCACCCCTTCGAGCGAGTCGCGGTCGAGACGCGAACGCTCGCTCACCACGAAGTTCTCCGTGAGGTCCGAGACCACCAGGCCCTGCGCGCAGAGGATGCCGGGCGCGCCCGGCACGAGCACCTCGCCGATTCCCAGACTCGCCGCCACGTCGCGCGCGTGCAGGGGCCCCGCGCCTCCGAAGGGCATGAGGGTGTAGGCGCGCGGGTCGTGTCCGCGCTCCACCGAGAGGGTCCGGATTGCGCGCACCATGTTGGCCACCACTATCCCCAGCACCCCGTGCGCGGCGCGCTCGACGCTCGAGCCGAGACGTGCCGCAATCGGCTCGAAGGCGCCCCGGGCAAGGCTCGCGTCCAGGGCCATCTCGCCGCCAAGCAGGCCGCGGGGCGACAGCCGGCCAAGCAGCAGGTTGGCATCCGTCACGGTAGGTTTCTCTCCCCCCTGCGCGTAGCATGCGGGACCCGGGGAGGCGCCCGCGCTCTGCGGCCCGACCTTGAGCAGCCCGTCGCGATCGAACCACGCGACGGAGCCTCCGCCCGCGCCCACCGTCTCGATGTCGACCATTGGCAGACGGACCGGAAAACCCGCGACCTCGCGGTGGTAGGCGATGTCTGCGCGACAGTTGCGAATCAGGGCGACGTCGGCGCTGGTGCCGCCCATGTCCAGGGTGATCACGTCCGCGCGCGCGCCGAGACGCGCCACGTGCAACGCCCCCACCACCCCAGCCGCCGGTCCGGAGAGCGCGGTGCGCACCGGCAGCTCCTGGGCGCGGCGGGACGACATCAGGCCCCCGCTGGACTGGTTGATGCCGAGCACCGCACCGGGAGCGCTGCGCGCGGTCTCGGCCTCGAGTCGCTCGAGGTAGCGCGACATGACCGGCTGGAGGTAGGCGTTGAGGACCGTGGTCGAGAAGCGCTCGTACTCGCGGAACTCCGGCTGCACCTCGCAGGAAAGGGAGAGCGGCACATCGGGGGCAGCGCGTCGCAGTGCTTCGCCCAGAGCACGTTCGTGCTCCGGATTCTCGAATGAAAAGAGAAGGCACACCGCGCAGGCGTCGGGAGCAATGTCCTGCACCTGCTGCAGCACCGTCTCCAGCGAGCCTTCCTCGAGCGTTCGTACCACCTCGCCCCCCGCGGTGATCCGCTCTCCCACCTCGAGGCGGAGCTCGCGCGGCACCAGCGGAGGAGGAAAGTCGGCGAAGAGATCGAACATGTGGGGACGCGTCTGGCGGCCAATCTCCAGCAGGTCCCGGAATCCCGCGGTGGTGAGGAGCGCGACCTTGCCGCCCCGGCGCTGAATCAGCGCGTTCGTCCCCACCGTGGTGCCGTGGGCAAGGCGCTCGAGCGCTTCCGGGGAGACGGCATGGCGCTCGGCCAGCTCGGCGAGCCCGGACACGATGGCGCGGGCCGGATCTTCGGGGGTGGAAGGACGCTTGAGCACATGGACCCGCCGGCTCTCGCGGTGCCGGACGTAGAAATCGGTGAAGGTGCCTCCGACGTCCACGCCGATGCGCCATGCGGCCTTCGTTTCACCCATCGCTTAGTTGTCCCGGCAAGTTGGCGGCCATGAGGGGAGGGGCATCCGGCGCCCGCGGCCGGGATTGTACTGTTTGCCCGGGAGCCGGGCCGCTGCGAATCGGGGAGACGGTGCCCGCTCATCCGGCGCTTGTGCGTTCCGGATGCACCCTGTATAGAGGCGGCGTTTCGGGTGAGCGGGGAGGCGGGCCAGCATGCCGGTGCACTTCAGTCAAGAAGAGATGCAGGCGCGGCGCGCGCGCGCCGCCGCCGCGCTCGTCGAAGGGGGACTCGATGCCCTGCTGATGTTCAAGCAGGAGTCGATGTACTACCTCACCGGCTACGATTCCTTCGGGTTCAGCCTGTTTCAGTGCCTGGTGATGGACGCGGGCGGGCGCGCCGCGCTCCTTACCCGGATGCCGGATCTTCGCCAGGCCCGATACACCTCCGATCTCGAGGACGTCCGCATCTGGCACGAGAAGGAGGGAGTCAACCCGGCGGAGGACCTGCGCGACCTCCTCCAGGAGTTTGGGCTCGCCGGAGGGCGCGTGGGCCTCGAGCTCGACTCCTATGGTCTGAAGGCGCGCGCGTGGCAGCGGATCGAAGGGACTCTGGAGGGTTTCTGCGTTCTCGAAGATGCATCGACGCTGGTCGATCGCATTCGGGCGGTGAAGAGTCCGCAGGAGATTGCGTACTCGCGTCGCGCGGCGGAGCTCGCGGATGACGCATGGGACGAGGCGGTGCGTCTCGGGCGACCCGGCGCCTTCGAGGGAGACATCCTCGCCGCGATGCAGGGCGCCGTGTTCAGGGGCGGGGGCGACTACGCGGGCAACGAGTTCATCATCGGATCCGGGCCGGCGGCGCTGCTGGTGCGCTATCACAGCGGCCGGCGGCACCTCGGTGCGCAGGATCAGTTGACGCTCGAGTTCGCGGGGGCCTACCGGCGCTACCATGCCGCGATGATGCGCACCCTGCTCATCGGCTCCGTCCATCCCCGTCACGTCGACATGCACCGGGCCTGCGTCGACGCCCTGCACGCATGCATGGACACGCTCAGGGCGGGACAGACCATGGGTGCGGTGTTCGATGCCCACGCCCGGACCCTGGATCGCGGCGGATTCGAGTCGTGCCGCTTCCACGCCTGCGGCTACGGCATGGGCGCGGTGTACAACCCCTTGTGGGTGGACCCGCCGATGTTCTATGCCGGAAATCCTCTCGAAGTGCCCGCCGACAGCGTCTTCTTCCTGCACATGGTCGTGGTCGACTCCGATGCGGAGCGTGCGATGACGCTCGGCCAGAGTGTGCTCGTCACCGAGGAGGGCTGTGAGTCGCTGAGCCGCTCGAGCCTGGACCTGGTCGTCAACTGAATCGCGCGAGCCTGCCGCCGTGGGTGGCTTGCGCGGGAATGGCGCAAGAAGTTGAGACCGCGCGCCTCCGCGGGAATGACAGGGTTGGTGGGGCACGGCGCAGGGATGACGAGAAGCGGCATCGAGCTTGCTCTCCGTCATTCCCGCGCAATCCTTTAGCCCCCGCGAAAGCGGGGGGCAGAGTCCACGACAAACGACAAGTGGGGGGGATTATCCATACCAGCGGGAATCCACCGGTTGGAATCGTGGCATCGAAGCAGGAAAGAGCCGGCAAGTCCGTGCGGGTTACCCGTTTTCCGCTCTGTCCGGACATCCATGCGCGAGGGCGTGGAGCCGGACGCCTCACGTCAGTCCGGCGGACAGTCCTGCATCCCGAGCACCCCGGCGAGTTCCTCCTCGAAACCGAAGCGGCTCATGTCGGTCATCCGCATCGGGTAGAGGATGCCGTCGAGGTGGTCGCACTCGTGTTGCACCACGCGGGCGTGAAAGCCCTCCACGTCCCGGCTGAGCGGAGCGCCCTCGGGCGTCAACCCACGGTAGCGGATACGGCGGTGACGAGGGACGACCCCCCGCATCCCCGGCACGCTGAGGCAGCCTTCCCACGCCTCCTCCATTTCATCGTCAAAGGGCTCGATGACGGGGTTTACCAGGACCGTGCGCGGAATGGCGGGAGCGTCGGGGTAGCGTGCGCTCCACTCCATTCCGAAGACGACGACGCGGCGGGGCTCACCGATCTGCGTGGCGGCCAGTCCCACCCCGCCCCGAGCTTCCATCGTGTCCCACAGGTCTTCGACGAGCGATGCGATGTGTGCGGTGCCGAGCTCGCTCGCCGTCACCGGTTCCGCCACCCGGCGAAGCTCGGGATGCCCCATTCGCAGGACCGGTCGTTCCATCCGTTCGCACTTTCCCCAATCTACCCGGAGGCTAGCGTCGGGGGCGCCGCTCGGAGTGTCAAGGGCGGAGAGCGATCCGGCCGGTGGATTCCCGCGAAAGCGGGAATCCACCCGAACCGAGGTGGGAGGGGAACTTCCATCCAAGCGGGAATCCACCGGCTCAACTGATCACCGATGCCGGAATGCGCACGGCCCGATTCGGGAACGGGACACGGCACTTCGAAGCGAAGCCGAGAAGGACGCGCTCGCCGGGGATTCGCGTCCGTCCCGCCAAGTGCCTCGACCCGGGAATGGTCACGACCACCGAGCGAAACTCGTGATTCTCCGGTGTGGGTTTTGTGCCTGTGCAGTCCCTTGCGGTGACCGGGAGGGTCGGCGGAGTTCCGGTGCGGCTGGTAGAATGCGCTCGCACGGATGAGTGAACGCGGATGCTTCCATGGCCGGCCACAGCAAGTGGGCAAACATCCAGCACCGCAAGAAGGCGCAGGACGCCAAGCGCGGCAAGCGCTTCACGAAGCTGCTGCGGGAAGTTTCGGTGGCGGCTCGCCGGGGCGGGCCGGACGCGAGCGCCAATGCCCGCCTGCGACTGGCGATCGACCACGCGGTCTCCGGCAATGTCCCCAAGGACACTATCGAGCGGGCGATCAGCCGCGCCACCGGAGAAGGCGATCAACACAACATCGAGGAGATCCGCTACGAGGGCTACGGGCCGGGCGGTGCGGCGGTGATGGTCGAGTGCATGACCGACAATCGCAATCGTACGGTGTCGGAAGTGCGCAAAGTCTTCGTCAAGCAGGGCGGCAATCTCGGAACCGACGGCTCCGTCTCGTATCTTTTTTCCCAGGTCGGTCAATTGAGCTTCCCACCCGGCGTCGATGAGGATCGGATCGTGGAGGCGGCCCTGGAGGCGGGAGCCGAAGACGTGGTAAGCAACGATGACGGCAGCGTGGATGTGATCACCACCGTGGAGACCTTTCCCGAAGTGCGCGACACGATCGCGTCGGCCGCGCTCGAGCCCGTGCTCGCGGAAGTGACGATGCGGCCCGCAACCAACGTGCCGCTCGAAGGTCGGGACGCCGAGCGCATGGTCAGGATGCTCGACCATCTCGAGGAGCTGGACGACGTGCAGCAGGTCTACTCCAACGCGGACATCTCCGAAGAGATCCTGGCAGCGCTGGCTTGAAGCAACCTCGGCGCATCGCAGGCCGCCCATCCGGGACCGGGATGTCGGCGGGCATCGCGGCCGGGCGCAAGACTCGCATCCTCGGTATCGATCCGGGCTCCAGGAGCACGGGATACGGCGTCATCGACTTCGGCGACCGGCGTCTCATCCACGTGTCGAGCGGCTGCATCGCGGCGCGGGGCGATCACCTGGGGGATCGTCTGAGACGCATATTCGACGCGTTGTCGGATATCGTGATTGAACTGCGGCCCGACGAGATGGCGGTGGAGACCGTGTTCATGCATCGCAACGCCGACTCCGCGCTGAAACTCGGGCAGGCGCGCGGGGCCGCACTGCTCGCCGGCCTGACGCGCGACGTGCCGCTCTTCGAGTACTCCCCCAATCAGGTCAAGCAGGCGGTCACCGGCAGAGGCCACGCCGGCAAGGAGCAGGTGCAGCACATGGTCCGGATTCTGCTCGGAATAGCGAAGACACCCCCGCGCGACGCCTCCGACGCCCTGGCGGTCGCCATCTGTCATGGGCACATACGCGAGACCACCTCCAGGTTCTCCCGCGCCGCGGCGCGCGCGACCGGGGTTGCGCGATGATCGCCTGGCTCAAGGGAGTGCTGCGCGACAAGCGTCCCCCCCGTCTCCTGCTCGATGTGCATGGCGTGGGCTACGAGCTCGAAGCACCCATGACCACCTTCTATCGCCTGCCTCCGGCGGGGGAGGGCACCGCCCTTTTCGTGCACGAGGTCCTGCGCGAAGATGCGCGCGCGCTCTACGCCTTTTCCACCGCGCGCGACCGGGACGTGTTCCGGCTGCTGCTCCGGGTGAACGGTGTCGGCGCGAAGCTCGCGCTCGCGGTCCTGTCCGGGATGGACAGCGCGACGCTCGCCCAGTGCGTGACGCAGGGGGATACCCAGAGCCTTTCTCGTCTTCCCGGGATCGGAAAGAAGACCGCGGAACGCCTGGTGCTCGACCTGCGGGATCGTCTGGCGGTGTTGCCCCCGCTCGGTACATTGGGGGCAGGGGGAGAGCCGCCGGTGCCGGCGCCCCCCGCGGATGCCGTTTCGGAGGCGGTCGACGCATTGATCGCCCTCGGGCTCAAGCCCGCGGAGGCGAGTCGGAGAGTACGCGCGGCGTACACCGAAGACGCCGGCGCCGAAGAGATCATCCGCCGTGCGCTGCAATCGATGGTCAAGTGAGACGCCGGGCGCTACGATTCGAGCCTGACCACGACTTGCGCGAACCCGACTCCATTTCCTTCCTCTTGACACACAATCGAGCCCTCTCGAGACCGATTCCCGGCCCGGTCGCCGGGCACTGGATGGACGGACCTCCGATGAGATCAAGGTGATGGAAGCCTCGAGAAGCGTCAGCGCCGAGTCGAACCCGCAGGAAGAAGCGCAGGAGCGTGCGCTTCGCCCCGTCCGCCTGCGCGACTACGTGGGTCAGGCGCGGGTCCACGAACAGATGTCGATCTTCATCGCCGCGGCCCGCAAGCGCGGCGAGGCTCTCGATCACCTGCTCGTCTTCGGCCCCCCCGGACTCGGCAAGACGACCCTCGCCCACATCGTCGCCAACGAACTGGGAGTGAACCTGCGTCAGAGCTCGGGGCCGGTGCTCGAGCGCTCGGGCGACCTCGCCGCCCTGCTCACCAATCTCGAGCCGCGCGACGTGCTCTTCATCGACGAGATTCACAGCCTCAACCGGACCGTGGAGGAGATTCTCTACCCGGCGATGGAGGACTACCAGCTCGACATCGTCATCGGGGAAGGTCCCGCCGCACGCTCGATCAAGCTCGATGTCCCCCCCTTCACGCTGGTCGGCGCAACCACGCGGGCCGGCCTGCTCACCTCTCCCTTGCGCGACCGGTTCGGCATCGTGCAGCGCCTCGAGTTCTACGACGAGGCCGAGCTGGCGCGCATCGTGCTGCGATCGGCCCGCATCCTCGGGGTGGAGATCCACGAAGAGGGGGCACGAGAGCTCGCCCGGCGTTCACGCGGCACTCCGCGCGTGGCCAATCGGCTGCTGCGACGCGTGCGGGACTACGCCGAGGTGCGCGGCGACGGGAGGATCGGGGCGGATACCGCACGTGGGGCCCTCGATCTGCTGGAGGTCGACGCGGCGGGCTTCGACGTGATGGATCGCAGGCTGCTGGAGGCGGTAGTGCACAAGTTCGACGGCGGCCCGGTGGGCCTGGACAACCTCGCGGCGGTGGTCGGCGAGGAGCCCGGCACGCTGGAAGACGTGGTCGAACCCTACCTGATCCAGCAGGGGTACCTGATGCGCACTCCCCGCGGAAGGATGGCGACCCGCCACGCCTGGCTGCATCTCGGCCTCCGGGCGCCCGACGAGCCGGCGATGCTCCGCTCGGGGGACCTGTTCCATCCCGTCGAGCCATGAAGCGAAGCGGCAATTGCTCCGGGGCGTCGCAGGTCGACGGAAATCGAGGCGTCCCCGGGACGAAGCGAAGGCGGGCGTTGCAAAACGGATTGCCTGCCTTCATGTCACTCACCCCCGCCCGAGGAGATCCCCGGTGAACGAGCTCGTGAGCACGGACCTCTCTCTCGTCGAGCTCGTCTGGAATGCGAGCTTCCTCGTCCAGCTCGTCATGCTGATCCTGCTGGTCGCATCGTTCGCATCGTGGACGATGGTGTTCCTCAAGCGCGCCTACATAAACCGTGAACGCGGCGCGGCCGAGGCCTTCGAGGAGCAGTTCTGGTCCGGACAGGATCTGCTCGCCATCTACAACCGCATCAACTCCCCTCAGTACGAGGCCCTGGGCCTGGAGCGGATCTTCCACTCCGGGTTCCGGGAGTTCGCCAAGCTCCGCAAGCAGAAGGGTCTGGATCCGAGGCTGGTGCTGGAGGGCACGCAGCGGGCGATGCGCGTCTCGCTGAGCCGGGAGCTCGAGTCCCTCGAGACGCACCTGCCGCTGTTGGCCACGATTGGTTCCACCAGTCCCTACATCGGGTTGTTCGGAACCGTGTGGGGGATCATGAACTCCTTTCGCGCGCTCGGAAACATCAACCAGGCGACACTCGCCCACGTGGCGCCGGGTATCGCCGAAGCGCTCATCGCTACCGCCATGGGATTGTTCGCGGCGATCCCCGCGGTCATCGCCTACAACCGCTTCGCATCGGACGTGGAGCGTCTCTACGGCCGTTACGACAACTTCATCGAGGAGTTCACGGCGATTCTCAATCGTCAGACGCACGCTTGAGAGTCACCGCCTCGATCTCGACCACCCACCGTACAGGTAGAGAGAATTGGCCCGCAGCTATCGCCGGCGACCCATATCGGAGATCAACGTGGTGCCCTACATCGATGTGATGCTGGTGCTGCTGGTGATCTTCATGATCACCGCTCCCCTGTTGACTCAGGGAGTCAAGGTGGACCTGCCGCAGGCGGCCGCCGAACCGCTCGCTCGGAGCGAGGCCGAGCCGCTGGTGATCAGCGTGGACAGCCACGGCGACTACTACATGAACTACGGTGAGGAGCGGGACGACCCTCTCGAGCCCAGCGTCCTCGCGGCAAAGGTGAGCGCGCTGCTTCGCCACCGCCCCGGCCTGCCGGTGCTCGTGCGCGGAGACCGAAACGTCTCCTACGGCGACATCGTCGTGCTGATGAGTCTGCTTCAGGGGGCCGGGGTGCCGAGTGTCGGCTTGATGACCGAGCCGGGCTTCTCCGGCTGAAGGCGGGCGGGGTTCGCAGGGAATCGAGCGAGGGTGGCCGCAGGCGTGAGTTTTCGGCGGCTTTTCGACAACACCAGTGCGCTGCTGCTCGCCACGGCGGTCCACGTGGTGCTGCTCGGCGTCCTGCTCGTGAGCCTGGACTGGCGCCCGCGATTGGTCGACGCACCATCGCCGGCCCCGGTGCAGGCGGTGGTGCTCGATGAGAGCCGGGTCGCGGAGGAGATGGCGGCGCTCAGGCGCGAAGAGGCTCGCGAGCGCGAGCGCGAGCGCGAACGCCTCGAGACGATGGAGCAGGAGGCCGAAGAGGCCCGCAACGAGCGCCTGTCGGAGGAACGGCGGCTCGCGCAGGTGAAGGAGGAGCTTTCCGAGCTCCGGCACGAGCATGAGCAGACGCTGAATCTGCGCAGTCGGGAAGAGGAGGAGCGCCTCGACGAACTTCAGAAGGAGCAGCAGCTGCAGATGGAGCGGATCGAGCAGCTCAAGCGAGAGGAAGAAGATCTCGCCCAGCAACGGGAGGCGGAGCTCGGTCAGCTCGCGTTGGAAGCCTCGGCTCTGGAAGAGCAGAAGCGCCGCATCGAGGAACAGACCCGCATTGCGGAAGAGCAGAAACGGCGCGTCGAGCAGGAACTGCGCGAGGCGGAGGAGAAACGGCTCGAGGCGGAGCGTGAGAGACGACAGGTCGAGGAGCAGCGGAAGCTCGCGGAAGCGGAGAAGCAGCGCAAGGCGGAAGAGCAGAGGCAGATAGAAGAGGAAAGGCTTCGTGCCGAGGAGGAAGAGAGGCGCGCGGAAGAGGAAAGGAGGCGGGCCGAGGCCGAAGCGCAGCAGCGCGAGGAAGCGCGCCGCGCGGAGGAAGCAAAACGCGCATTCGAGAGCGCGCTGGCGGAAGACGAGGAGGAACTCGTGCTCGCGCAGACCCGCTTGCGCGACAAACTGCTCGCGGAATACAGTCTGGCTATCAAGGCGGCGGTGGAACGAAACTGGATCCGGCCACCGGGTGCGCCGGCGGATCTCGCGTGTATCGTGCGGGTTTCCCAGGCGCCCAGTGGGGATGTGGTGAAGGTGGAAATCGTCGAGACCAGCGGCAATCGCGCTTTCGACATCTCGGTGGAGAACGCGGTGTGGAAGTCTTCTCCATTGCCCCTGCCCAAGGACCAGAGCCTCTTCAGTCGCGATCTGCACTTCGTATTCGATCCCGAGGGCTAGACCGTTGCGCAAACCAACCAGATTGACGGCGGCCGGAGTTTGGCTGGGCCTGGTCGTGCTGCTGGGCGCCCCGGGCGCACTCGCCGAAGAGGTCCTCACCATCCGCATCACCCGGAGCATCGAGGCCGCCGAACCGCTTGCAGTGGTGCCCTTCGGCTGGTCGGGTGCGGGCCAGCCGCCGGAGCGCCTGGCGCAGATCGTCGCCGACGACCTTGCCCGTACCGGACGCTACGTACCCGTTCCGTATGCGGACCTGCCGAGCCGGCCCGCGCACGCATCGGAGGTGCAGTTCAGCGACTGGCGCATCCTCGGCGCCGCCAACCTCGTCATCGGCCGGGTCGCCGAGCCGCAGCCGGGAAGCTACCAGATCACCTTTCGCCTCTACGACGTGTTTCGCGCCCGCCAGATCGCCGGGTTCGAGTTTCCGGCCGTCTCGCACGGTGAGCTCCGGCGCGTCGCGCATCGGATCAGCGACATCATCTACGAGGCCCTGACCGGGGAACGGGGAGCCTTCGATACCCGTATCGCCTACGTTACCGAACGACGAGACGAGGATGACACCCGGCACTACTCCTTGCGCATCGCCGACAGCGACGGCCACAACCCCTTCACGATCCTGGATTCCACTCAGCCGGTGCTCTCCCCCGCGTGGTCCCCGGACGGGCAGCGCCTCGCCTACGTTTCCTACGAGAAACGGGAGCCCCGCATCTTCATCCAGAATCTGTCCACCGGAGAGCGCTCGATGGTATCGGACTTTCCGGGACTGAACGGGGCTCCGGCGTGGTCGCCCGACGGGGAGCGGCTCGCGCTCACCCTTTCCAAGGACGGCAACCCGGAAATCTACATTCTCGACCTCGCCAGCCGCCGCCTGCAGCGGGTTACCCTCAACAGCTCCATCGACACCGAACCGGTGTGGTCACCGGATGGAAGCACCCTGGCCTTCACTTCCGACCGCAGCGGTCGGGCGCAGGTGTACACGGTCGACGTGGCGGGCGGAAAGCCGGTCCGGCTCACATTCGAAGGCAAGTACAACGCAAGGCCCCGCTACTCTCCGGATGGGAGCAGGCTCGCTTTCGTGCACCAGCGGGAGCACGAGTTTCGAATCGCGGTGCAGGACCTCGAGAGTGGCGAACTTCGTGTGCTCACCGAAACCGAGCTCGACGAGTCGCCCAGCTTCGCGCCCAATGGGAGTATGATCCTCTACGCAACCATCCACAACGGCATCAGCACCTTGGCGGCGGTGTCCACCGACGGCCGCATGCGCCAGCAACTCGGCGTTCAGAAGGGCGCGGTGCGCGAGCCGGCATGGTCGCCCTATCGTCGTCCGTGAACCGTCTCGAATTCGAGCATCACTCAAGCATCCATTCAGGAGAAACCATGCAAAGACGCATACTGAAGCGGCTGACCCTCATTGGCGCTGTTGCCTTCCTGCTCGGCGCCTGCGAAGCCCAGATGGCCACCAAGGAAGATGAGGGCATGGAGGCCGACGTGGTCGAAAGCTCGATGGACGAGGCCGACGACGCCACCACGCAGGGAATGACCGATGAGGGAGCCTTTCAGGGCCACCCGCTCGACGACCCCGCCAGTCCGCTGTCTCAGCGCACGGTCTACTTTGCCTTCGACAGCAGTCACGTCGAAGAAGAGAACCGCTCCATCATCGAAGCCCACGCGCAATGGCTCGCGGATCATCCGGGCGCCAGTGTGACGCTCGAGGGCCATGCCGACGAGCGCGGTACCCGCGAGTACAACGTCGCGTTGGGGGAGCGGCGCGCAAACGCGGTCCGGCAGCTTCTCGCACTGACGGGTGCTTCGGGCGGACAGATCGACACCATAAGCTACGGAGAAGAGCGGCCCGCGGTCGAAGGGCACGACGAATCGGCGTGGCGCTTCAATCGCCGGGTCGAGATCGTCTATCGAAACCGCGAGTAGGGCTTGGCAGCAGTCTTTTCCAGAAACTACGGGGCGCCCGGCCCCGTACTCGCCGTTCTGGCTCTCGTCCTGGTGCTCGCGCCGGCCGCGTCACATGGTCAGAGTGACGTGGAGGCGCGGCTCGCTCGCGTCGAGCGCCTGCTGGACGCCGGTGCGCTGGTGCAGATGCTCGAGAGCCTGGAGGCGTTGCGGAACGAGGTGCAGGCGTTGCGCGGCGAGATCGAGGTGCAGTCCAACACCATCGAGCAACTGAAGGCGCGGCAACGCGAGCTCTATCTCGGTCTGGACGAACGCCTTCTGAACGTCGAGCGGGCGGGCACTGCGCTTGCGGATTCCGCGCCGCCGGCCGATCTCGAGGCGCCGTTGCCGGCCACAACGGACGCAGGTGCAATCGCACAGGTGGACGCGAGCATGGTCGAGCTGCCCTCCGGTGTCGATTCCCCGGTCGAAGAAGCCGCGGTGTCGGTTTCAGAGCCGCTCGCTGTCGTCCCGACCGACGAGGACGACGCCGGCGCCATGAGTGCGGACCAGACCGACCTCGCCGGCACCGAGCCCGTCGACGAAGGCGATCCCCTGGCCGCCGTGACGGCGATAGACCCGGTCCGGGAGCAGCAGGACTATCAGGACGCGTTCAATCTCCTCAAGGCAGGACGCTATCACGATGCGGCGAAGGCGTTCCGGGCCTTCCTCGCCAACTATCCCGGCGGGGAGTTCGTGGACAATGCTCGCTACTGGCTCGGAGAGACCTACTACGTGAACCGCCAGTTCGAGGCCGCAATGCAGGAGTTCCAGGAGCTCATCGCGCACTTTCCGCAGAGCCCGAAGTTCACCCATGCGATGCTCAAGGTCGGTTACATCCACCATGAGCTCGGGCGCCCCGAACAGGCCAGGCAGGCGCTTCTCGAGCTGGTCGAACGCCATCCCGACTCGACCGCGGCCGGTCTTGCCCGAAAGCGCCTGAAGCGGCTGCAGTCGGGGTAGGCCGCGAATCGGCGAGATTTGGCGGCTAGGCCGGGACGTGGTCTAATCGGCGGGTGGCCGTCCGGGTTGCCATCGGTCACCGGAGCGGGTACGACTTCCCGAGCGTAGTCCGAGCCGATCAGCGTGACCCGCGCACCGGTGAGGGCTCCGAGTCAGTCCCTGATTTGCCGTGAATTTCGTTCGCGACTGGTTCGACCGACATCTCTCCGATCCGCAGGTCGTGGGCCTCGCGGTCGTGCTGGCCGTCGGGGTCGCGCTGGTGGTGGTGATCGGCGACATGCTGGCTCCGGTGTTTGCCGCGATGGTCATCGCCTACCTCCTGGAAGGGCTGGTGAGTCTCCTGGAGCGCTACCGTACGCCGCGGCTGGTCGGCGTCCTGGTGGTGTTCGGGTCCTTCATGACCTTCCTGTTCTTTGTGACGTTCGCCCTGCTTCCCCTGCTCTCGCGTCAGGCGAGCCAGCTCGTCCAGTTGTTGCCGACCATGTTGTCGAGCGGTCAGGATGCGCTGATCAAGCTGCTGAAGGCCTACCCTGAGCTCTTCTCCGCGGAGCAGGTGCGCGACCTCATCGCGCAAATCCGCGTCGAGGCGGTCAGCTTCGGGCAGCGAGTCGTCTCGCAGTCGCTGTCCTCGGTAATCGGGGTGATCACGCTGCTCGTCTACCTGATCCTGCTGCCCTTGATGGTGTTCTTCTTCCTCAAGGACAAGCACCGCATCGTTGCCTGGACGACCCGCTTCATGCCCGACGAGCGGCTGCTGCTGCACCACGTGTGGATGGACGTCGACCGGCAGATCGGAAACTACGTGCGGGGCAAGTTCATCGAGGTTCTGATCGTGTGGGGGGCGACCTACATTACCTTTGCCGCGATGGGGCTGCAGTTTGCAATGCTGCTCGCGGTTGCGGTCGGGCTCTCGGTCGTGATTCCCTACATCGGAGCGGTCGTGGTCACTCTGCCGGTGGCTCTTGTCGCGTACTTTCAGTGGGGCCTCACTTCGGATTTTGCCTACCTGATGATCGCGTATGCCATCATTCAGGCGCTCGACGGCAACGTGCTGGTCCCGTTGCTGTTCTCGGAGGTCGTCGATCTGCATCCGGTGGCCATCATCGCCGCGGTGTTGATGTTCGGCGGACTTTGGGGATTCTGGGGGGTCTTCTTCGCGATCCCGCTCGCGACGGTGGTGCAGGCGGTGCTCAAGGCGTGGCCCGACTTGCCGAAGGCGCAGACGTCGCCCGCGGAGGAATCCGGTTCCGCTTGAGCCGGCGCGGTCCGGCGCTTCAGGCGATCTCCCGGTGCCGAACGACGACGCCACCGGCCCGGGGCATCAGGACCGCGCCGATCCGCTCGGCGACGAACACCGAGCGGTGGCGGCCGCCGGTGCAGCCGACCGCAACGGTGAGACAGGCGCGGGTACCGCCCTCGAAAGCCGGCACCCATTGCCGGAGAAAGGCGCTGAGGCTCTGCACCATGGCCGCTGCCCGGGGCTGCGACTCCATGAAGGAGACGACCTCGGGATCCTTTCCCGTCAGAGCGCGCAGACCCTCTTCCCAGTAGGGGTTGGGCAGGCACCTCACGTCGAAGACCATGTCGGCATCCGCGGGAACGCCTGCCTTGTAGGCGAACGACAGGAGGACGAGCTTCATGGCCGGTTAGGCATGGACTCGCCGTCGGCGAGAAGCCCGAAGGCCTCTTCCGGATTGCGCGCACGGCGCAGGGATTGCCGCAATGTGTCGACCGACAGGAGGCGCGCGAGCGTTGCAAGGACCTCGATGTGGTCCCCGGTGCACTCCTGAGGCACCACGAGACCGAATATCAGATCTACCCGATCTCCGTCCGGGGCGTCGAACTCGATGCCTTGTTCCGTCCGGATGAAGGCTCCGCACGCGTCTCCGAGCCCCGGTACGCGGGCGTGGGGGAGGGCCACGCCAAAGCCGAGCCCGGTGCTGCCGAGGCGTTCCCGCGCGCAGAGCTGATCGAAAACGAGACGCTGTGACAGTGGCTCGCGCGCCGCGGCCAGGAGTGTGCTCAGCGTCTCGAGCGCGCGCTTGCGGCTGGTTACTTCCGTCGGCCCCACCACGACCCGTTCGGGTGCGAGCAGATCGATGACGCGTATCGCCACGAGGGATTCTTACACTGCCCCGCCGCCGATTCAGACGTCGGGACAGCCCAGGTCAGCCGACCCGCTCATCTCATCCGCCGTATCTCTTGTGTCCTTTCTCATCGCGATGATGGTCGCTGAGCTTTTCCTTGTGGCGCTTTATCTGCCGGTCCAGCTTGTCGACGAGAGCGTCGATGGCGGCATGCATTCCCGCGCCGGCCGCGTCGGCGTGCAACTGTCGCCCGGACACGTGCACCGTGGCTTCAGCACATTGAGCCTGTCTCCCCGGCTTCAGAGTGACGTACACGTTGGTGACGTGGTCGAAGTGCCGCTCCAGGCGTTGCAGCTTGGTTGAAACATAACGTCGCAACCCTTCGCTGATGTTGAACTGCTGACCGGTGATGTGCACTTGCATGATTGTCGGCAGGCCTCCTTGGCCGGGCGGAGCGTCTCTGATCAGCCGCAATATTTCACCAATTTTCTGCTGCGGACGCCAATCTGCTCGCGCTAGCGGGCCGTACTCCCTCGAGCCGCTTCGACGTAGTGTCGGCTACGCCTTCAGCGTCTCTCGGTCCGTGCGGCCCACTATCGCGGCACATTGACGCCCTCGCGACGAAAATCGGTGAAACATTGCGGCCAGGGGTCGAACGCTCTCGAATAGAGGATTTGTCGTCGCCGCACGCCGCTTTGCAGCGTAGAGCCAAAGCGGCGTCGATGGCCCATGGTAAACGAGGGCGCCACACTGTTCCGCAGGCGCCGGTGGCGCACCGGAGAGAGTGTCTTGCGCCGCCGGTCGCCACGGGAGAATTGTAGCAGCCTCCCGCGCCCGCTCACATCGACAGCTCGAACTCCGACCCAAGATAGACGTCCCGCACGCGCTGGTCGCGCAGAATCGCCTCCGGGCGTCCCTCGGCGATGATTCGGCCTTCATTGACGATGTACGCACGATCGCATATCGCGAGGGTCTCGCGCACGTTGTGATCGGTGATGAGAATTCCGATGCCGCGCTCGCTCAAGTATCCGATGGTTCCCTTGAGTTCCTGGATGGAGATGGGGTCCACGCCGGCGAAGGGCTCGTCCAGCAGCATGAACTGGGGCTCGAGGGCGAGGGCGCGGGCGATTTCCACGCGCCTGCGTTCGCCCCCGGAGAGGGTGTCCCCCCGCTGCGATTCCAGATGGGCAATGTGCAGTTCGCCCATCAGGGCATCCAGGCGGTGGCGGCGCTGGGTGTATCCGAGGTCTTTTCGCGCTTCCAGAATCGCGAGGATGTTGTCCGCCACGCTCAGCTTCCGGAACACCGAGGGCTCCTGCGGGAGGTAGCCGATTCCCATGCGGGCCCGGGTGTGGATGGGGTATCCGGTGAGATCGTGACGGTTCAGATGGACGCTGCCTGCGTCGCAGGGGACGAGCCCGGTGATCATGTAGAAGCTCGTGGTCTTGCCGGCGCCGTTGGGGCCGAGAAGTCCGACCACTTCACTGCTCTGCACCGCGAGGCTCACGTCGTTGACCACGACGCGCCCATGGTAGCGTTTGGCCAGCCGGCTGGCGCTCAGCACGCTCACGGGGCGGCATCGGTCTTGGGATTGATCGTGATTTTTACCCGGGCCGGCTTCCGCCCCTGCTCTTGTCCCGATGCGGCGGGACGGGAGTGGGCCTTGAGACGGCCATGGCGCGAGTCGTACACGATGCGCTCCGCGCTCATCCGGTCGGCCCCCTGGCCGTAGCTGGCGCGTCCGAGGAGAACGATGAGATCATGGTTCGCGAAGTACTCGAGCCGGTCTGCTCTCGCGGTGTGATACTGCTCCGAAGCGTCCGGCAACTGCCGCATGGAGGCCGGGTCGCCCAGCGACACGAGCTTGACGAATTCGTCGTCCGCGTTGAGGTAGATTCGGATGGTGTCGCCGGTGATGCGAAGCGTGCCCTGCACGATGACGGCGTTCCCGTGGTAGACGCTGACCCGGTCATGTTCTCCCGCCTCGGCCCGGTCCGCCTCGATGCTCACCGGCTGATCACGGTCGGAAGAGAGCGCGGCGGCCTGTATCGCGAACAGCACGCCCAATGCGCCCCCCATCAGCCTCGTCGCACACCTGCGACGGCGAAGATGCGAATCAGAGAAGAAGCGCATCACGATCGAAGACCGTATGGACCTGGGAGCGCAGCTCCAGGCGACCCTGCTCCAACCAGGCCCGCATCCCGACACCGCGAGAGCGGCTGTGGCGGGTGGTCACCACTACCGGTTGGTCGGTTTCCCCGTAGTCGGTCTCGGGGAGCACGCGCAGATCGCGTGTCCAGATCTCGATACGCGGGTCCCCGTCGCGGTCATTGCGCCAGATGAGCACCTCCCCCTGCAACAGCATCACGTCGCCGCTCGCCGACAGCCAGCCTCGTTCGGAGCGTGCCTGCCAGGGAGTCGCGTCGTCGCGATACATCGTGAGCCGGGGCCAGGTGAGCTCACGGGTGCCGGTTTCAGAGAAGTAGGCCATGTGCACTGCTTCGATCCGCTGGCTGGGCCGTCCCTGTTCATCCCGGATAGTGGTGACGAAGTTTTCGAGGAAGAAGTCGGGCACCTGGACAGGCGGATCTTCTCCTCGGAGCAGTTCCGGTTCCAGGTCGTGCAGGATCCACGCACTGCTCGCTGCGAGCAGGAGAAGCACCGCGAGCGCGGCGTACTGTGAGTTCATCGGCCGATGATACGTGAAGCCTCCTGAACATCTCACCATGCTCTCGACGCCGTCACCGCGACGAAAGAGGACCTGTCCGGTGGACGCGGCGGGCGCCGGCGGGAGAGACTTGGATCCGGTGACTGCACGACTGGCACAGATACGCAGTTGGCTCGGCGAGATCCTGAGCGACTCCCCGAGCCTCGAAATCACGAGCGCTTCGCAAGACGCGAGCGCCCGGCACTATCTGAGGGTGCGCAACGGCGAGGACGTCTACGTCGTCATGGACGCTCCTTCCCAGGCCCGGGGGCAGGAATCCTGGCTCGACGTACGGACTCGACTCGAGAACGTCGGTCTTTCGGTCCCCGCTCTTCATGCCTCGGACATCGGGCGGGGGCTTCTTCTCATCTCCGACCTCGGGTTCCGGCACTACCTGGAAGAGCTGGCCCCCTCGCGCGCCGACGTGCTCTACGCCGATGCGATATCGGCGTTGGTCACCATGCAGAGCCGCATTTCCTGCAATGGATTGCCCGTCTACGACGCACCTTTTCTCCGGCGAGAACTCGATCTCTTCGACGCGTGGCTGCTCCGCCGCCACCTCGAGGTCGACTTGTCACGAGGGCAACGCTGTGCGCTCGAGAAGTGCTTCGAAGTCATCATTGCGGCATGTCTGGAACAGGAACAGGTGTTCGTGCACCGTGACTATCACTCGCGCAACCTGATGGTTCTTTCCCGCGGAAACCCGGGCATCCTCGACTTTCAGGACGCGGTACGGGGGCCGATTGGATACGACGTCGCCAGCCTGTTCCGCGACGTGTACGTCTCCTGGCCCGAGGAGCGGGTGGCGGGCTGGGTGAGCGGCGCGTACGGGTCCTTGCGCGATGCGGGCCTGCTTTCCGGTGTAGAGGTTTGCCGATTCAGGCGATGGGTCGATTTCTGCGGCGTCCAGCGTCACCTGAAGATTGCGGGTCTCTTCTCGCGGCTCTTTCACCGCGACGGCAAGCTGCGCTATCTCCGCGAAATCCCCCTGACGCTTCGCTATCTGCGGGAGGTGAGCGAGCAGTACCCCAGTCTGGATGCGATTGCGGCGCTGATCGACGAACTCGATCTTCAGGTCCGAGTCGCTGCGCGCAACGCTCGAGTGTCGGGTGGACGCGGTGAAGAGGGGGCGCCGTGAGGGCAATGATCCTGGCCGCGGGACGCGGGGAGCGCATGCGGCCGGCGAGCGACGAGCGTCCCAAGGTGTTGATGAAAGCGGCGGGACGCCCGCTCATAGAGCATTGCATCGAGCGCCTCGTCGAGGCGGGGATACGCGAGCTGGTCGTGAACCATGCCTGGCTGGGGCAACAGATCGTGGAAGCGCTCGGCGATGGGTCTCGCTTCGGTGCCGCCCTTGCCTACTCGCCGGAACCCGACGGCGCACTCGACGTGGGAGGAGGCATCATCAATGCTCTGCCCATGCTCGGCGGATCTCCATTCATCGTTGCCAGTGCCGACATCTGGAGTGACTACCCCTTCCACCGCTTGCTCGCCGGCCCGAAGGGACTGGCGCACCTCGTCCTCGTGGACAATCCCCCTTACTACCCGCGGGGCGACTTCGGCCTCGATGGGGACCAGGTCGAGTCGGGAGGGATGCCCCGCTTGACCTACAGCGGCATCGGAGTCTACCGTCCCGAACTCTTTGCCGGCCGGGCCTCGGAGCGCCATCCTTTGCTGCCGATCCTCGAGGAGGCTATCGAGCGCGGCGAAGCGAGCGGAGAACACTACCGAGGCCGGTGGTTCAATGTCGGCACCCCGGACGATCTCGTGGCCCTTGACCGCGCTCTCCGTTCGTGGCGCCGCACGTCACGCTGAACGCGGCGGGCGGGTCACGGCCCCGCGATCAGATTCTCCCTGCTTCGCTCCAGGATCTTTGGCCCGATTCCGCTCACTTCGACGAGATCGTCGACCGAAGCGAAGGGGCCATGCTGCTCGCGGTAGCGCACGATTGCTTCGGCCTTCCGCATTCCCACTCCGTCGATCGCTTCGGCCAGGGTCTCCGCCGTTGCAGTGTTGATGTCTACGGGCTCACCCGCGAGAGCGGCGGCGGACAAGGCAACCAGGAGCCCCGCGAGCGCAGTTCTCAACCGCTTCATGAAAGTTCCTCCCTGTGACAAGGAAATCGTGTGCGAATGCGGGTGAAGCCTAGGGAGTCGGTTGCATCTCGCGAAAGCGGTGCTTGTAGGCCACGGGCGCGGTGAGAGTGGGCTCGAGCGACGAGATGGCTGTCGGAATTGCCCGACGCTCGTAGGCGCCATTTGACGGTTGGCGCAGAAGCTTCTCTCGAAGAGAGAGGGTGCTCGACGGGTGCGACCAGAGTCGCGGTGAGAAGTGGGTTCAGGGGCCGGGCCACACCTCGCGCCCGCTGATCGTCTTGCGCGCATCGGTGGCGAGCGCCCGACCCATGCTCCCCGCGGCGTCCGCCAGAAGTTCAACCCAGGGCTGATCGCGGGACGCCACCCGGTGAGCAAGTCCGATCCGCCGCGAAGGCTCGGGGGAAGCGAGGCGCAGGAAGCTCAGATCGGGAGAGGCCGCGCGTTCGCTCAATACCGCGCATTCCGGCATCAGCGTCAGTCCTGCGCCACTCGCTACGAGCCTCGAAAGTGTCGCGATTGAGCCAGCACCGCGGCGTACCTCTTCCAGGCGCCACATGGAGCAGGCTCCCAGCACCTGGTCGCCCAGACAGTGTCCCTCTGCGAGGGTAATCAGAGGTCCGAGATCGGATTGCGCAAGGTCATCTGCGCGCGGGACATCGGCGGATGCGCGGAACGCGGCGAGCCGCTCGGCACCGCCCGCGAGCAGAAAGCGATCTTCGAAGAGCTCGAGCTCGGCAAGTTCCAGCATGCCGAGCGGAAGGCTGAGGATGGCTGCGTCGAGACGGCCGGCGAGGAGTCCCGACACGATGTCACGGCTGGGAGCTTCCACGACGTCCAGCTCGACGCGAGGTCGCGAAGACTGGAGGCGTTCCAGGACGCCTGCGAGCAGGTAGGGTGCGAGGGTGGAGATGATTCCGACCGCGATTCGAAACGGACCAGCGTCGAAGCGCTTTCCCATCGTCTCGAGTACCAGCGTCTCGTCCAGTACCCGGAGCGTCTGTTCGTGCGCCTTCCGCCCCAGGGGGGTAAGAAACACTCCGCGACTCTCGCGCTCGAAGAGTGGCGCGCCGAGAACGGCCTCGAGTTCGCGAATCTGGAGTGAGAGCGCGGGCTGGGAGACGTACACGCCCTCGGCCGCCCGGCTGAAGGAGCCATGCTCGACCACGGCATGAAAGTATCGCAACTGGCGCAAGGTAACGGGCACATCTCACCCCTTCCGGCGGGAACGCAGCACCACTCGATCGAGCATGTCTACCGCGCCTGCGGCAACCCTGTCAACGACAGTAGTCCGGATCAGGTCGCCGCCGGTGAGAGGATGGCGGAATTGGAGAAGTGGTCTTCCATCAACTCGACGAATCGATCCGCGACCGCTGAGAGACGTTTGTCGGTGCGGAAAAACACCACGTACTGTCTTCTTTCGAAGTGCCGGGTCATCGGAATGACGGACAGCAGGTCCTTGGGAGTGATGCATATGCTGGGGATGAGGGCAATTCCGAGACCGGCTTCGACATAGTGCTTGACAGCGCTCCATCCTCCCGCCCGGATCACCACGTTGGATTCCAGGTCGAAGGCCTGCATCGCGAGTTTTCCGGACTGAGTGCTGAACGTGCCCGGAGTCGGTCCGATTGTCGGCCAGGCGGCGGCTTCCTCCTGACTGATCGATTCACGTCCGGCCAATGGATGGTCGAGAGGTGTCACCATCACCAAGTCGTAGCTGAACAGGGAACGATGTGCGATCTTTTCTCCCACCGTCTTGCTCGAGACCGACTCCTGAGGACCGATGAGGAAATCTATCTCGTCGGCGAGAAGGAGCCTGAAGCCCTCTTGCATATAGGCGCGCTTCACGTGCAATCGGATGCCGGGGTGCAAATCCCGAAAGCGCTTCAGCAAGGGGGGCAGCACATAGGCGGTGCCACCATGGCTGGCACCGATGTAGATGTCGCCCGACGCGGTATCCTGCAACTGTTCGGCGAAATTGAGCAGCAGGTCGTCCACGCCTTCCACCAGGGGGGAAACGAGCTGGAAGAGAGTTTCTCCCGCTGCGGTGAGCGAGATACGTGGCCCCCCCCGATCGAAGAGCACCGCCTCGAGCTCGTGTTCGAGCTCCCTTACGTGGAGAGAGACTGCGGGTTGGCTGAGGCCAAGGCGTTCCGCGGCCTGGGTGATGCTTCTCAGGCGGGCCGCATAGTAGAAGGCCCGGAGTTGCTTGAGGCGATCCCGCTTGTGGTAGATGCGCTGTCGGTTGACAGCCATGCTCAGGATCCCTTCGGAAGGGAAGGTTTCATGGTCTGCACGAAGTGCCGCACCGCCAGCGGTAGAATCCGGTCACGGCGCGTTATCGCTCCATACCTTCTCGGAGGCAGATAATCCCGGAAGGGGATACGGGTTACCCGGTCCCGTTCCGCCACGCACAGGTCCGGGACAAATGCGATACCGAGCCCGGCCTCGACGTACTCCTTTATGACCTCCCATCCATCGACTGCGACAACGATGTCCGCGGCGATCCCCTGCTGCCGGAGGAACATGTCGCTCAATTGCCTGATGTACGTACCGCTGGTGTGCGCAATCAGAGGATAGGCGCACACTTCCTCGGGCGTTACCGACTCACGGCCACTGAGGGGGTGGTCTTCGGACGTGATGAGCAGGTAGTTGGAAGAGAGCACCGGATGGAACTCCACGTCCGCCGGCTGCAGATCCATCGCGGCGAAAACCAAGTCCACTTCGTAGGCGCGCAGCCAGCTCAGACACTGGCGGCCGGTACCGGTTCTCACGTTTGCGTGGACCTTCGGGTGCCGTTTCCGGAACTTCGTCAGGTACCGGGGCAGTACGAACGCGGCGGCGGTCTCGCCGGCCGCGAGCCGCAGTTCACCCGTGACGCCGGCGTGCTGCTCGGCAAAGGTGTTGGGCAGACGATCTATCTCCTCTACCAGGGGTGCCGCCAGGGCGTAGAGCTTCCGGCCGGCCAGGGTCAGGGCGATGCGGGGGCCGCTGCGTTCAAAGAGCGAAACGTCCAGGTCATCTTCCAGCGCACGCACCTGAAGGGAGACGGAGGGCTGACTGGAAAACACCCGTTCGGCGGCCCGGGTGATGCTGCCGAGCCGGGCCGTATGACAGAAGGCCCGAAGCTGCTTGAGACGATCCCGTTTGTCATCTCGAAGCCGCTTGTTGAGCGCCGCACTCTGGTCGGCAGCCATGGGGAGAGGTGTCGCCTCCAGCGATGGACTCAGGACAAACAATTAATATACCAATCAAAGTGAACCCGATACCAACTATGGTCAATGCTCCTTGCCTCTATGCATATCAATGCTCAAGGTGCAGCGCATGCCTAGCAGAATAGATAGCTTATGTTGTGGCAGAAGAAAAAAACGCCATTTCACAGCCAATAGTGGCGTGTTCCCGATTCAGCTTGGAGTATCTTGCGCTCGAAGAGCCGAATTGCGAATGAGCCGGACGCAGCACGCCTCGGCAACGCCTCACCTGTCTCGGGACGTCTCGGGAATCGGAGGGTAAGCACTCGACGCTGACGGCAGTCGCGACCAGGTGCCCGCGGGCATCGGCCCTCCCCGCATGCGGGGTCGAGGGTGCGGTTAACCGCAAAATCTCACCGATTTCCTGCTGCGGACGCCAATCTGCTCGCGCTAGTGGGTCGTACTCCCTCGAGCCGCTTCGACGGAGTGTCGGCTACGCCTTCAGCGTCTCTCGGTCCGTGCGACCCACTATCACGGCATATTGACGCCCTCGCTACGAAAATCGGTGAGATTTTACGGTTAAGGCCTCTCGCTGACCTTTCCGCCTGCGAGGTCGGCGTCCCGCCGGGCGGTGCTGCGGGCGGTGGGGTCACCATATCCACCGCCGCCCGCGGTGTTGATTTCCACCCGGTCCCCCGGCAGCAGGCGGGTCACGGTCTTCGACGGAATAATCTCCTCTGCCCCGCTTGCCCGCCGAATCAGGGAGTGGGCGCAGGCCCCGGGCCCGCCACCCGCCGCTCCTCGTGCCGGCCGGCGGTGACGCTCGCCCCGGTGGGTGAAAACGACCTCGCCCGACAACACTTCGTACTCGCGGCTGATGCCGAGTCCTCCCCGGAACTCGCCCGATCCACCCGAGTCGGGCCGAAGTTCGGAGCGGAGCACTCTGATCGGTACGTCCATCTCGAGCGCCTCGACCGGCAGGTTCATGCAGTTCGAGCCGTCGGTCTCGATGACGTCCACCCCGTCCTTGCCCTGGCTCGCACCGCTTCCCGAGGCGATGAGCTCGCCCACTACGTAAGGAGTGTCGTCTTCACGCCGGCCTCCGAATGCGAGGACGTGCAAGGCGGAAGCGGCGTCGGCGGGAGCACCTTCCGGGCGCGCCTGACGCAGAGCGCCGACTACCGATCCCGCGATGCGCTTGATCGTGGATGTGCGCGAGTTCACCGGGGCGGGCTCGCGCGGATTGACGAGGCTGCTCTCGGGAAGCCGGAGCCGGATCGGTCGGAAGCACCCTCCATTGATTGGAATGGACGGGTCGGTCATGGCGAGAACCGCGAAATAGACGCCGGCGTGGGCGCCGGAAGGCACGCAGTTGAAGGGGCCACGCACCTGAGGACTCGTTCCTCCGAAATCCACGAGGATACGGTCCCCCGACACTTCGGCGGCCACTTCGATCCGGACCGCTTCGTCGAGCGCGACCCCATCGTTGTCGAGCCAGTCCAGGTAAGGATAGCGTCCGTCGGGAATGCGCTCGATCGCCCGGCGCACGAGGCGCTCCGACCGGGACAGGAGCTCGTCCGCGATTGCCGGCAGACGGTTGGCTCCGTAACGCTCCGCCAGCTCGACGGTGCGGCGCGCTCCGATCGAGCACGCCGCGACCTGCGCGTTGAGGTCGCCGAGGAAAGTCTCGGGCACGCGCACGTTGAGAGTGAGGAGATCGATGAGGGTTCGGTTGAGCTCGCCGGCATCGCGATACTTGAGCGGGGGAATCCGGATGCCTTCCTGGAATATCTCCGTCGCGTTGGTGGGCACCGAGCCCGGAGACATGCCGCCCACGTCCTGGTGGTGGGTCATCGCGGCGCTGAACGCGATGGGTCTTCCCCGAGAGAAGACGGGCATGACGAGCGCGATGTCCGGGAGGTGGGTCCCGCCCAGGTACGGGTCGTTCATCATGTAGATGTCGCCTTCGCGCATGTCCCGGACCGGATACTTCTCGACGATCGTTCGTACCACCGGAATCAGGGTCGCGAGGTGGATGGGGATCGCGGTCGCCTGGGCCAGCGTCTCCCCTTCGAGGGTGAAGAGGCTCGCCGAGGCATCGAGCCCTTCCTTGACTATGGGTGAGAAGGAGCTGCGCAGGAGTGTCGACTGCATCTCGTTCGCAATGCCGTCGAGCTTGTTGCGAACGACCTCGAGGGTGATCGCGTCCGTGGCGGGAGGGGTCGGGTTGGACATGTTCTCTCTCCGTGGCAGTGCGTTACCGCTCGCAAATCCTCTTTTCCGGAAAGAGGACCATCGCACCGTTCTCCTGCGTGAGCGCCCGCCAACCCGGTGGAACGAGGGTGGTGGTGTCGTCCTGTTCGACAATGGCAGGCCCGCTGAGCGACGCGCCCGGAGCGAGCGCATCCCGGAAGGCGATGCAGGTCTCGACTCGTGACGCTTCTTCCGGAAAGCGCACCATGCGACGACGCTCGGTACGGGCGCGATCGGGCCCTGCCCTCATGGAGGCGTCCTCGTCGGAGTCGGGCCCGTCCGCCCCTTTCCCACCTCGATCGGCGGGCCGAAGCTCCTTGCGCACAGAGCTGGCGGCCAGGAGAGAACCGGCACCTGGCCACCTTGCGTTCCCGGCCGCGACCACCGGACCGGAGGGTGGCTCCATGGTGGTGCGCGACGCTCGCTGCCGGTGCACGCTTCGGAGGTTGACGAAGCGCGCCGGCGCCTCCACCGCATGTCCGTGTACCCGCTCGTGGGCGGCAAGAAAGTCGGCGTAGAGCCGATCCAGACCCCCGGCGGCGCCCGTGTCGAGAGGCACTTCGAGGTGATGGCTCTGGCCGACGTGGCACAGGTCCGCGAAGTGCAACGCGTCGACATCCTCCGGCGCGACCCCTTCGCTCTCCATGAGCCGCCGTGCTTCGACGTCCAGTGCGTCCACCACCCGGCGCACCTGCGCCATGTCGAGGCCCGCAAGGGGCTCTCCGAATGCGCAAGCGACCTCGTGCTCGATGGGGGCGGCGAGAAGACCGGCGGCGGAAAGTACGCCGGGATGGCGAGGAACGATGATCCGAGCGATCCCGAGGTCGCGGGCGAGGGCGCAGGCGTGCAGGGGACCCGCTCCCCCCATGGCGACGAGGCTGAACTCGCGCGGGTCGAAGCCCTGCTTTACCGAGACCAGACGAATGCCTTCCACCATCTGGGCGTTGACGACCCGATGGACACCGGCCGCGGCGTCCTCCACCCGAATCCCGAGCGGTTCCGCGATGCGCAACCGGATGGTCTCGCGGGCGCGTTCCAAATCGAGCCGCATGGCGCCGCCTGCGAAGCGTTCCGGATCCAGGAAGCCGAGAACCAGCGACGCATCGGTCACCGTCGCTTCGTTTCCTCCGCGTCCGTAGCAGGCGGGACCCGGATCGGATGCAGCGGAGTGTGGCCCTACCCTGAGGCCTGATGCGCCGTCCAGCCAGGCGATGCTTCCGCCGCCCGCCCCGATCGCGTTCACGTCGACCATCGGCACCCTCAGCGGGAATCCCGCGATGATCCCTTCGCTGCGCAGGAGCGGCTTGTCGCCGGATACCAGCGCGATGTCCGAGCTGGTGCCGCCGACGTCGAGGGTGATGACATCCCGGGCGCCGGTCGCCGCCCCCACCGCCTGGGCACCGATTACCCCGGCGGCGGGGCCGGACAGGAACAGGCGCACGGGTCGACTCCGGGCGATGCCGGCGCTCGCGAGTCCCCCCCGGGACTGCATCACCTGCAGGGGCGCCGCAATGCCGGCGTCCGCGAGGCGGTCGGCGAGGGCCGCGAGGTAGCGGCGAACCACCGGCTTGATGTAGGCATCGAAGGCGGTGATCGCGGTGCGCTCGTACTCCCGGAAAGCGGGATCCACCTCGCAGGAAAGAGAGATTTCCACATCTGGATGCCGGGCGCGCGCGATTTCACGTACCCGGCGCTCATGCTTCGGATTGAGAAACGAGAAGAGGAGACACACCGCGATGCATCCGGCTCCCGACGCTACGAGCTGATCGAGAGCGGCGATCACGGAGTCCTCGTCCAGGGGAGTGACCACGTCCCCCTTCGCACCGATGCGCTCCCGCACTCCGAGGCGCATGTCGCGGGGGGCGAGGAACACCGGGGTCTGCGGGTCGAGGCGAACCTCGTACATTTCCCGCCGCATCTGGCGCCCGATCTCCAGGATGTCCCGAAAACCCTCCGTCGTGATGATTCCGAGCCGGCCGCCCTTGCGTTCCAGCACCGCGTTGGTGGCGACGGTCGTGCCGTGCGCAAGTTGGGATACTGCGCGTGGATCCACACCTTCCGAGGCCGCGAGCCGTTCCACCGCCAGGAGCACTGCATCGCCGGGATCGGCGGGGGTGCTCGGTAACTTGAACACGATGGGCTTCTCACCCTCGCGGACGCAGGCCACATCGGTAAAGGTGCCGCCAATGTCCACGCCGATGCGCCAGGGTGCCGGGGAGCTGTTCATGCTCGCTGGTTTTCAACCCCCTGCTGCGGAATCTGAATCCGGTACATGATGCACTCCTTCCCGAAGCCAGGGTCAAGACGAGGGGGTCCATGCCGCCGTCGCTGCACCCCGCGGAACGCCTCGAGGCGTTCAGGATGCAGCGGGAAGCGGGCCACGGGCGGTGCGCTCGAGCACTTGGCGTGCAGCTTCCAGGTACGCCTTTCCCGGGGAGTGCTTGCGCTTCTCGCCGACCGCGACCGCGTGCAGGGCCGGGTCGAAGGGAATGATGATGTCGGGGCGCCGCTCGGCGAGGGCGTAACGGATCTGGGCTGCGGACAGTGCGTTCTTGCGCATCCTCGCGTGGCTTTGTACCAGAGTGGATGGGCAGTCCGCGCCGAGCAGCGCGAGACAATGGACGGCGGTGCTGATGCTCGGCAGAGTCGGTTCGTAGAGGAGCACGCGGATGTCGGCCTGGCGCATGATTTCGATGCGAGTATCGGGATCGACGACTCCGGCCACCAGGACGACGTGGGCCTGATTGGCAAGGTGCCGCAGGAGCATGCCTACCGCGAGAGCGGAAGGAGGTGGTGGCAAGGGTCCGGAGCGGGGATAGTCGATCACCGAAATGCCGGGAACGGCGTGCGCGCGGACGCCTTCGAGCTGCTCGGCGCTGATGGCCGTTTCCGAATCCACCAGCTCTTCTTCAGGGTCGAGCTCGAGGCCGGGGTCGAGCTCGGCGAGCAGGGCGGCCAGACTTCCGGCCGGTTCTCGGGCGCCGAGCAGGGAGGAAAGGGAGCGTGAAATCGGGTCCAGGTTGACGACCAGTGCAGTGCGCCCGTCAGCCTTGACGCCGCGGGCGGTCGCCGCGACCAGAGTGGAGACGCCGCTGCCGGGGGCTCCGGCGAAGACGATGACGCTCCCCGCGTAGGTGCGTTCGGGCATGTCCTCCAGGGCAGTCGCACTCGCATCGCGAACTACCGCCGCCGACAGGGGCTTGACCAGGTAGTCGGTGATCCCCTGCCGCAGCAGAGAACGGGCAAGGTAGGCGGTATCGGTGGAGCCGATGGCGATGAGCGCGGTACCGATGGCGCATACGGAGACGAGCTCCCGGGCGGCGGCCTCGGGGTTCGAGACTCCGTCGATGTCGACGAAGACGAGACGTGGGGAAGGCTCCGCCGCCAGCATCCGCAAGGCCACCGGCAGACGTCCACGCTGGATCCTGACCTCCCGGCCCGCGAGTCCGGCCTTCAGCGCCTTTTCGGATTCCGCGTCGGCCGCGAAACCCCGCGCATACAGGTTCCCGGAAGGCCGCGCCATGTTCGGATCGACGAATCGGGGGCGGAGCGCCGTCGAAACTCAGGAGCCGCCGGCCGCGGATGCGGCGGTCCTGGAGGCTTCGGGCAGCTTCCGAACTGCATCCTGAACCCAGCGCTGATAGGCGTTGGAAGACGCACCATGCGCGGCCACCGGAACTCGAGGGGGAGTTGACTCGCACAGGCGGCGCAGGGCCTCGCTGGCGACCGAGTTGCCGATCTCCGATCCAGCCGGAGGCGGCATGTTGCCGGGCGGGGCGTCAGAGTGCGTTCGGACGGCGGAGCAGGAGCGTTGCGCGACCTGCAGGGCGCGGTGATGACTCACCAGGTGCCGTGTCGCCAGGAGGCTCTGGGCGCCCGATTCGCTCGCGGGCGCAAAGTACTCGTCCTGAACCGCGAGCGGGCGCACGCACCCGGTGCTCGCGAGCGACAGGGTCAGAAGCAGAACGGCACCGTGCGAGAGGACGGGAGGAGCAGGTAGTTTTCGCATGGAATGCTCGTTCGGGCATTGCGCTCCGGCCAATGATAGCCCGTCGCCGGCGAAGGCGCCGGTATCGAGTCCTCCTTGCCGGAGGCGGCGCTTCGCCCCCTCGCCTCGTGTTCCAGAGTCAGGTCGTTTCGTCATGGAGTTACTCTGTTCCGATCACCAGAAGCCTCTTATGAGGCCGCCTGAGTCAAGCATGTGGGGCTGGTTAGATCCAATACCTGTTTCGGCCCTTCTTCGTCAGGTGGATTGGCGGGATGCTTTGCCAGGTAGGAACACTTCTCGCAACGGTCGCGCAGCGATGCGCATACCCAACTCTTATCCGGGTGGTGGTCGGCGGCGTACGCCGGCTCCATCCCTCAATCCCGCTTGCTGCGGGCGCAGTGCTCCGGAGGCGGGGCCCTTCTGTATATCGGCGTCTTTCAGCCCGCTGGTTCTTCGGCCACACACCACCCGGCTCCAGCGTCAGCCGCGTCCGGCCGGCGCAGGAACTCACCGTCTCTCGATCAAGCGAACTTGGCACCTGTCGGCACGAGACCGGTCTCGGAGAACCGCCAGAGCGCGACGAGCAGTTTGCGGGCGAGAGCCACAATCATCACCCGTCGAATCCGCCCCCGGGTCCCCGCCGTGCGCTCTGCAAACCAATGGGTGAGCGCACTGTCAGGCTGATGGCGCAACCAGCGCCATGCCATTTGAATGAGCTGGGCCCGGATCCAAGCGGGACCGTCGCGCCCGATCCCCTGGTCTCGTTGTACATCCCCGCTCGCCCACGGCGTGGGTGACATCCCTGCCCAGCTTGCAAGTTCGCGACGGTTGCGGAACGCGCGATAGAAGACCTCGCTGATCAGGAGTGTCGCGTCGTTTTCCCCAATCCCCTTCAGCGCTGTCAACATCGCAATCTTCGCGGCCCCTCGTTCCTCGCTGCCCTCCGGCGCATCCGCAACCGGGATTGTCGCTCCTTGGCGGACAACCGCGGCGCGCTCTGCTTCGACCTCGGCGATCTGCCCTTCGACGAGAGCCAGCCGCTCTGCAAGGCGCTCAATCTCCCGCCGGGCCCTTGGAGGAAACGGTGACCCGTAAGCCGTACCCACTCCGGCAAACGTCGCCAAGAATCCCTTCCTGCGAGGCTCGAGGTCGAAGATTCCGTGCAGCTTGAGAAGTCCCTTGATCGCGTTGGTCAGTGATGTCCGCTCCTTCACCAGCCGCCGACGTTCCCGCAGCAGACGCTTGCGATCCTCCTCCTCCACACTCGGAATGCGTACCCGGCTCAGCACCGCAGCGTCGCCCCGGTCGTGCGCCAGAAGGGCGCGCACCATTTTCTTCGCATCGATCCGGTCCGTCTTGCGCTGCTTTGCCTTCCGGTTGACCAGCAGGCTCGCCGGATCGAGTACGACCGTCTCCACAGACATGACCCGGTCCAGCCAGCGCGCCAGCCAGAACCCTTCGTAGCCAGCTTCGTAGCAGCATAGAACACGCACCTTCCGATCAAGACCCTGCTCGGCCTTGACCAGTTGAGCTCTGATCAGGTCCCGGAGACCTTCGACGTCTGCCGAACCAATGGAGTAGAGACCGATCCGCTCGGCTACTGGGTTCTTGATCCCGACCACCCAACTCTTCCGGCTGACTTCGACTGCGACATACACCGTGCGATGTTCCGCACCGACCGGCGCGGCGATATCGTTCCTTGGGGACATTTCCAGTCTCCTGATGAGCATTGAGAACACGGCAGCGTAGCGCCGGTCGCCTCATAGGATCTGTATAAATATAACTAGTTCAGTGAATTATATGAAATACTTAAGAAGAATTTGAGATTACTTTCCGATCGTGGTCTAATCGTGCCTCCGCGTGGGGGGAGGGAGTTTCAGCATGCGCTCTCGGCGTCTTCCGGCCTGGAAGGAGAAACGGGCTGCTTCCACGTCCGGAGCGGAATCCTCCCGGATTCCCGGTGCACTCGGGCTCGCATTTGCCGTGAGTCTCGTTCTTTCCGGCTGCGGCGGCGGGCCGGCCAGCGTGCTCGATCCGCCCTCTTTCATCAGCGGAGCACACCCGGCGCCGGGGGCCGCGACCTATGAGCCGGTCACCGGCGAGACGGGTGCGGGGGAGTACGCGTTTCCCTGGGAGCTCTACGAGGACGGCCCGGAATGCCGCAAGCCTGGTCCGCCGACCTCCTGCCCTCCGGTGCGGATCGGCATTGAAGACACCCCCGTCGCCTTCACCCATCCTGTATTCCACGGCCGAGTGGTGCTCGACGGGGCGACCTTTGCCTACTGGCGACCCCTGGCGAGCCAGGCGACCCAGAGCGCGTTCGCAGCGTGCACGCAGGAGGAACCCTGCCGGGTCTTCTACATCGATTCCGGCGGAGACCCCGCAGTCCGGGAAGATCGGGCCCGCGCGGTGCTGGAGCATATGGGGCTGCCTCCCGGCGACAACCGGTGGTTCCTCTACGACCGGGCCCAGGGCGATCGGGGCTGGTACGAGCTGCCGGGAGTCCAGGACTACTCGCACGGCACTCAGGTTGCGGTGGCGGCCCTGGGCGGCAGCTTCCATCCTTTCCCGTTCCCGAACCCCGTCATCGTGCCGATGGCCCGGAACCTCGATCCCATCGAGCAGAGCGAGGATCAGCACTACTTCTCCGACTGGGTGGCGGAGATGCAAAGAAGCCCCGAAGCGCTCGCAGAGCTCGACCGCCACTTCAGCGAGCTGCTGGGAGCTCAGCACGAAGCAGCCGACATCATCAACGGCAGCTACGGTATCGGCGTCGACCTCAACTCCGTCCGGGGCCGGGATCTGCTGCGGACGTGGCGGGAAGACTACGCGCTGCTTCGGGACCACTCGCCCCTCACTTGGGCGGAGTACGTGCAGCGCGACACTTCCGAGGCGGAGCGTACGTTGCGGGTCTGGGCGGCCGGAAACGAGCGGGAGGGCGGAGTCCCTCCTTCGGTTACCCCCGACGACCCCTACGGCGACTTTCCCAACGTGCTCACCGGGGACGGCTACCGCAATCTGAACGCGCTCGGTCCCTTCTACTTTCCCCAGCTGCGCGGGCAGCACATCGCGGTGACCGCGCTCAGCCGGGACGAAGAGCGCCTGGCGCCCTATGCCAATGTCTGCGGTGAGCTCCCGGAAGACTGGAGGGACGAGGGCTGGGACGGTCACCGGCCCGGCCCGCACCGGCATTACTGCCTCGCCGCCCCGACCGCGATCAGCGAAGACCTGCTGGGCACCTCCTTCGCGGCGCCCTTCGTCTCCGGGGTGCTCGCTCGCATGATGCGGGACTTCCCCGGCGTCACCCCACGCGAGCTGGTCTGGAAGCTGATGCACACCGCCGACGGGTATCTCGACCGTGGACCTTACGACGTCGATGATGGTCCCTACAGAGGCAGCTACGAAGGTCACGGCTTCGACGGCGATATCTACATAGCGGAGATCACTCGCATAGGCATCGAAGACCCGACCATCACGGTAGACGATGTGACCATCCCGCTGGGTGAAGTGGATATCGTGGGCGAGTCGGAGATCAGTGGGCATGTCGTCGTGCAGCGGGGCTGCGCGGGCTCTCCTGCGGGCTACCTCGTCTCGACCGGTGGGGAGGCCGACCTGTGCGTGGTCTGGGGGAAAGCGCAGGGGACTCGCGAAGAGGCGGAAATCGCAGCCGCTGAGCGTTTTCTCTACCTCTACGGAGCAGGACGGGTGGATGTCGATGCGGAGGACCCGGATGAGGCCATGGACCGAGCCGGCGCCTTCGCTCCGACGTCCAAACTGATGCTTTCCGCGAAGAACGGTCGCGAGGCGCCGATGGCTTCGACCAGCTTGTGGGTGCCCACGGCTTACGGGTCGCTCGACGAGCGGCTCTCCGACCTCACCCTGGTCGGCTTCGATGCCATCGACTTCCCGTTCCGCTACTCCCTGAGCGACTTCGTGCACGATACGGTCGAGCCCGATCCGGAAGTGCCGGAGTTCCTCACCGACGGGTCCGGTGACGCCGCATGCCATCCCTTGCTTCGCCTCGCTCCGGGTCTCGTCTGCTCGCCCTCGGCCCCCGGCGGGTCTTTGTACGCACTGGCGTCTCCCGACGGCGCCGGCGCCTGGTGGCGCTTCTCCGAAGGAGTCTCACTCTCGGCCTTCACCCGCCACCGGGGACGCCTGGATGGAGCGGCGTCGGGCGCCTTCTCCTTCGAAGGGGGATCCTCGCTTGCCGCCTTGCGTCTGGATCGGAAGTGGCCGCTCGACGAGACGGGCCGATGGCGGATGGAAGGCGCCTTCACTCTGGCTGCCGACCTGCCACGTGGATTTGGCGAACGCCGGGCATCGATTCTCGAAGCCGGTCCCGCTCTTCTTTCCGACTGGACCATCGGCCTGACCCACAGCGACTCGCGGAACCTGCACACCCGCCTGTCGCTCTCCCAGGCGCCCCGCGCGGAGACCGGCCGCGGCGTGCTCACTCTCCCCAGCGGGCGACTGGAAGACGGGACCCGGACCTATGAGACCCACCGCTTTTCTCTCGTGCCTTCCCGTCGCCAGCTCACGCTGCGCCTGGCGCACCAGCGTCCCTTCGTCGGTGGCGACGTCGTCGTTTCGGTGCATCGGACCAAGAACCGAGGCCACATCCAAGGCCCGAGTCGCGTCGTCGCCGGCATTGCGTGGCGCCGGAGCTTCTGACCGGCGCGAATCTCAGTAGTGGTAGCCGTTGATCCGGCGTGATGCCGACGGGGGCGGGGCGCTGGCGTCCTGGAGATCCGTCCTCGCGTGGACCAGGCGGGCAGTGACGATCACGATGAGCTCGAGTTCGTCGGATCGCACCGAGGTCTTTCCGAAAAGGGTGCCGAGCAACGGCATGTCCTTGAGTCCGGTCACGCCGGTCTCCACCGTATTCGATGCATTGCGAAAGAGTCCGGCGATCACGATCGACTCGCCGTCGCCGACTTCCACCGTGGTCTCCGCGCGACGCACGTTGATCACCGGAATGTCCACCCCGACGATCTGCACCGACTGGTTGAGAGACGGTTCGGACACTTCGGGGCGCACCGTCAACACGATTCGATTGGCGTCGACCACGGTGGGGACGAAATCGAGCAGGACCCCGTACTTCTTGTACTCGAAGATGATCACCCCATCCTCGAAGCCGGTCGGCAGCGGGTACTCGCCGCCGGAGAAGAAGGACGCCGCTTCACCGGACACCGCGGTGACGTTCGGCCTGGCCAGTACATTGGCAAGGCCCGCGGTCGCCAGCGCGTCGATCATGGCGCGGAACTGCCCGAGTGGTCCTTTGCTGCCGAAGAACAGAGATGACGCGATATCTCGCCCGGCAATCGTAGTAGGTGGGAACGCGTCCAGGCCGAATCCCTCGCCTGCGCTCGAGGGCATGACGCGCCCGATGCGAAAGCCGAAGCGTTCCGCGTTTTTCACGCCGAAGGACTCCCAATTGATACCGAGATCTTCGGTGACCGAGCGGTTGACCTCCGCGATCTGCACTTCGAGGTTCACCTGCTGAGGGGTGGTGATGCGCAGGTCGTTCTGGATCGGCGTTTCTTCGGGAAGAGTAGTGGCCGCCAGGCGGAGCGCTCGGTCGGCCGCCTCCGCGGACGCGACCTCACCGCTCAATGCCACCCCTCTCGCGAGTTGCCGCGCCTGCAGGCCTTCGAGGCCCGGCTCGCCGGCCAGAACAGTGCGCAGCGGCTCCAGGTCCACGACCACCAGCACCATCTGTTCGTCCACCCAGTCGTCGCTCAGCACCGAGACCGAGGTTCGTCCCACTCCTCGGCCGAGGATGTGCAGCATGTTCGGCGAAGAGAGTTGCACGTCGGCAATCTCCGGGGCGGCCACCACCACCGAGGTTGCTCGATGCGCGAGGCGAAGCCGCCTGCTCTGCCCGATGCCGAGCGTCAGGGTGGTCGGAGAGCTGTGGTCGAGCGTCGCTTCCTTCATCGCTCCCGATTCGGGATTCGATTGCGGCTCCGTATCGGCGGCGGCCTCCACCGACACGAGCGCCGCCCCCTTCGGGTCGTCCACCTTTGCGATGCTCGAGCCGGGGGAGGATTCGGATCCGGTCCCGTGGCAGCTCGCCACCTGCAACGGAGCGCGTGGACCGGGCCACTCGGCGAGGCGCAGCACGAATTCCGATACGGGAAGGGGCGCATCCTCTCCCGAAGACCCGACGCCGTCTCCGGCGCGCGCCGCCGGCGGGCCGAAAGCGGACAGGCGAAGCGCCAGGTCCGGCGCGAAATCGCGAGCCGAAGCCACCATTGCGCCGCCTGGAGTTTCGAGGTCGGACCGCCCGATGTCCCGCTCGAAGCAGAAAGGGTCCAACGCGACGCCGAGTCGCGACTCCCTGCCGTCCGAAGCGCCGCGCCGGCGGTGCTCATGACGTGCTTCCTCGATGAGGTCGAGGAGGACGCGGCCATCATCGTCCGCCCAGAACGAGAAGGGGCGGTCCGCATGGGCGCGGGCGGCGTCTTCGACGCGCTTCGCTCTGACGAGCGTGCGCACGAGGTTCGCGGTGATTCGGGGATCTCCGGGCAAGAGACGCAACGCCTCGGCGTACTCCGACTCCGCCTCGCGGTAGTCGCTCTCGATGGCGGCGACGACGGCGAGGCCGTTGGCGACCCAGGGTTCGGATGGAGTGTCCCGCGCATCCTTGCGCGCGCGCTCGAAATGCTCTCGGGCCGCTCTCACCCGATCCCGGGCGAGCGCCGCGCGACCTGCCCCGAGCCACGCCTCCGCTCTGGTCGGCGACGCCTTGCGCGCGCGCGCCGCCGCTTCCTGGAACTGCTTTTCCGCCGCGGGGAGGTCCCCGCTGTGGAAGGCGATGTAAGCGAGTCCGAGCATCGGCTCGGGGGCGTCTTCGAATCGCTCGGCAAGGGAGAGGTAGAGCCTTCTCGCAACCTCGGGCTGTCCTGCCGCCAACGCCGCAGCCGCAACGGAGAGGCTGCTCTCCAGCATCTCACCGGATGCCGGTACGTCGTTTCTCGCCGGAGCGCCGGAGCAGGCGGCGAGGAAGGTGAGAGCGGCCACCGCTGCGACCCCGAGCAGGCGCCGGACGGACGACAAACGCAACGTCGGAATCACGGGCTCCCCGGTCGATGGCGGATCCACGAAGTCGGCGCCAGGGCCTGCATGCGAGAAACAACTTAACACTATACGCTAGATGATGGCTTTAGTATATTGAAATATCGGATGATTAAATTGTTGATGATCGCTCGCTGCGGACACTCTTGCGGCGCTGGACACGGCCTCGGTCGAAAGCGGATGTCTCGCTTTGCGCCCCTGTTTCGTCGCGCGCCCTACATGGCGAGCGGGTTGCCGGTGGCCATGTACACTCGATGTGCCGAGTGACGGCGACCCGGACGCTGCAGGGTGGAAGACTACATCCTGTGGATGGGCTGCGGCCTCTTCGGCGTCAGCATCGTTTCGGATCTGCGCTCCCGTCGGATCCCCAACGCGATACCGCTCGCGTTGCTCGGACTCTTTGCCGGATACGCCTTCATGGGCGCGGCCGGTCCGGCGGAGTTCCTGTGGAAGAATCTCGTGATCGGTGCCTTGCTGCTGGGGGTCGGATTCGTCTTCTACCTCGGCGGGCGTTTCGGGGCGGGCGACGCCAAGTTGATCGCAGTCGCCGGCCTGTGGGCAGGTCCTGATGATGTGGATATCTTTCTCTTCGGCCTCGGTGCGTGCGCTTTTGCTCTCAGCCTCTTTGCGCTGCTGCCCTTCGAGAAAACCCGGCGCGTGCGCGCAGATCTCCCCTTCGCGGTGGCAATTGCTCCACCTGCGATGGCCGTTATGATCGCGCGCGCCTTTCCGTACGAAGTTTTGTCCTGAGACTGACCGCCCGTGCAACGATATCGCGTAGTCATCATGCTGGTGCTCTTCGGCGTGGTCCCGGTGGTCGCCGCCTTCTTTGTTGCCCTCTCGTTCCTCGGGCAGCAGGAGGTCGAGCCGCCGGCTTCGGTGGAGCCGGTCGTCGAAGAGGAGCCGCCTCCCCCCGAGACGCGCACCGTGCTCGCGGCGACCCGGGATTTGTCGGTCGGCACCCTGGTCGGGAGAGGCGATCTGAGTGAACTCGAACTCGAAGTGTCGACGATCGAATCCGAGTACATACTGGTGGACAACGACTCCAACGCCGGGACCTACCGCGGATACGCGGTGCGCAAGGCGGTCTCGAGCGGGACGCCGCTTGCCCGATCCGATCTGGTCGGGCCGGGGCAGAAGGGATTTCTCGCGGCGGTACTCCGCCCTGGCAGCAGGGCGGTGACGGTTCGGGTAGGGCCGGCGACGAGTCAGGCCGGGCTCATAGATCCCGGCGATCGTGTAGACGTGATTCTTTCCGCGGAACTCGCGGTCAACGAGCAGGAACGCAGAGTGTTCGCACGAACCATCGTCGAGGACGTTCGGGTCGTCGCGGTGGATCATCGTCTGAACGGCGAAGAGCCCGAACACCCGGAGGTGATTACCGCGACCCTCGAAGTATCCTCGGCCGACGGTGATCGTCTCGTGCTCGCGGAGCACGAAGGCAGACTCTCGCTCGCGGTACGCGCGCTTGCCTCCTCGGCCGGGCGGCCCGTCAACGAAGCCGTGGCGTTGCGAGAAGTTCTGCTCGCCACGGAACCCGTTGCGTTCGATGCGAATGCGATCGAAGAGCTGGAGGATCGCCTGATGGCGGAGATTGCAGGATCGGAGGAGCGTGTGAGGAAATCGATGGAAGCCACGGAGCCGGTGCTCGACACTGTGCGGATCATTCGGGGCGGGAAGGAGGTCGAGGAAGTCGTGTTCGAGCGCGCGGAGTCCGCCTCGAATTGAACGCAAGGCCTGATGCATCTCCTCGATCCGCGTAGCGTGGCGATTGTGCGAGAGCCTCACTTCCGCGAAGCTTGCACACTGGATACACGAAGGATATGAGATCGAACCCCTTCGCTCAGAGCTGCAGATACAAGGTCGCAACCCCTTGGGCTTGGAGTTGCAGACCAGAAGAAAGACATACCCGTCACGACAAGACTCGAGGTATCGACCATGAATTCCGGCGAACTATTCACCCGAACGGTGACCGTGCTTCCCATCGCGGTGAGGCAGCGGTTGGACGGGGACGAAGCGCTCGATTGGCCATCGCTGGAGGACGCCGAAACCGGCGTCGAGCTCGATGAGGCAGCCCGAACCCATCGCCGCCTGCCTTCATCGGTGGAGACGCTCGCACGGCGCCTGATTCAAGACCTGGGGATTGCGCCGGCCGACCTCGCCGCGGCGTCCGAACGCCGCGGTGCCGCGAGTTCCTGGGTTGCGTGGGTCACGCTGCAGGCCGAGGCGGGCAGCTATCACCTCCGCAACGAGCGCAGCGGTCGAGTCCACACCGGGGTTCGTCCCGAGGCGCTCGTCGGATACGTCACGCTCGGCCTCGAACTCGCCGCTGCGATACACGAAGCGACCGAGCGGTGGATGGAAGCGGGGGAGCGTTTCGAAGCGGCGGCAGAGGGAGAGCGAGGCCCTCTGGCGCAATGTGCGGTCAGGATGCGCGCATATCTGATTGCGGAGCTTGGCGCGATGCCGGCGCAGTGCAGTGCGGCACGCGCGGCTCGAATCCTCGAGCAGACATGGAATAGCCAGAGCGTCGCGGTCCGCGCTGCGCTCGCCGGGGTGCGGCTCAGCACCGCCCGCGGTGCGCGGGCGCCGCGTAAGAACCACTACGCGCCGATGACCGGTCACCGCCTCAACGCTTGTGACTCCGGCGAAATCCGCTGGCTCCGGGCCTTGGCCGAGCGGGCCGCGGTGGGCCACGCGGAAGAAGCGCCGGCACGCGGAACGGGAACGGTTGCGTTGAGGGCCGTCGAAGATGCCAAGGGTGAGCGCACGATACCGGACCGCGTCGCTTCGAGTGCGCGTGAAGGAACGGCGAATGCCCTGCTGCTCGGCACCCATCCCGAGGAACTGGTGCCCGATACGGAAGCGGCCGAACTCGAGCGCGTCGCCAACCACCTGCCCGGTGCGGTTCAGCGTCGCATGGGTGAAGCCTACGGCGCGGATGTCGCCCAGGCGCTCGCCCGCTTCCAGAATCCGCGGGAAATCGATGTCGTGCGTGGAGAGATTGCCGGGGTGGCATCGGGGCAGAGCGTCCCGCAATGGTTGGAAGAGCTTGCGTCCGCTCTGCTCGAGGACACCGGCGCCCAGACTCGGGCCGGCAAGCGAACCGGAAGCATGCGTCTCGGTCCGAGTCAGGAGCCGGGAGGCAGGCACCGAGGCACCGAAGTCGAAACCGGAGCCACCGGAAGCATTACCCCGGTCGGGCTGGTCGAACAGGTGCGCGCGAGTCTCGTCTTTGCGCACGACGCCTGGGCGGGCCTGATGGCGTTGCGCAGCGCGGGGAAGGAAGGTGATTGGACCCTGAACGAGGCGGAGTCGGGGACGAGCGAGCTTTCCACGGGCGAGCACGAGACGCTCGAAGCGGCGCGCGAGATTGGGCAGACGCTCGAACGCGTCCAGCGTGCCTTCGGAGACGCGCACGGGGAACGGGCCGCAAACGCCCTGGAGCAGGCCGCGATGGCGGCGGAGACTCTACGCTCGGTCGGACCGACTGTCCGCATCGCGGCGGGGTGGCCGGGCGGAGCGGAGGCGCCGGAGGCGAGGAATCCGGAAGATATCGCGCGAATCGCTTCGGTGGCGGAAGCGCTTCACGGAGATATTCGTTCCATTGCCAATCGACTCATCGCGGGTTGGATTGCGGAGGTTCAGGCATACGGCGAGAGTCGGAGGGCCTGACCGGCCCACGTCTGCCCGCCACTCCTCCGGTGCCGGATTTGGAACCGTTTGTACCAGAACACTGCGGGGACTGCGGGGAAGGGGAGATCGCGCAGGAACCGGGTGTAACGCCGGGCATCGCAAAGGCGGCAGAAGAGGGAGGAGAGGAATGAGTCGCAAGATGGGGAGATTCCTCGCAGTTGCGGCTTTCGCCTTCATTCTCGCCTCGGGCATGGCGGCCGCCGACGAAGAGCTCGAACGCACGTTGTCGCTCGCAGCGGAAGAACGCCACGCGGAAGCCGGCGAGCTTCTCGGCTCCTTCCTCGAACGCAACCCCGATCATCCGCAAGGTCGCCTGCTGCTTGGCATTCTCAATGCGCGTACGGGAAGGGTGAGCGACGCCATCGACATCTTCAGGGCGCTCCTCGAGGACCGTCCGGACATGTACGAGCCATACAACAACCTGGCCGTCCTGTACGCGGTGCAAGGCCGGCTCGACGAGGCACGCGAGACCCTGCTCGCCGCGTTGGAGCATCATCCAGCCGCCGTCGTGTACGAGAATCTTGGCGATGTCTACACCGATCTCGCCCGCCGTGCCTACCTGCGAGCCCGTTCGATGAAAAGGGCGGATGGCGAAGCCGTTCCGGGGGAGGCAAAGGGCATGCCTGAAGCCGATGTGGGAACGAGCGGCGAGGGAAAGGACGGCGTTCTCGTGTTGCGTGAATCCGAGGGCGCATCGGTCGAGGGAACGCGGGATCCGGCGCCGCGCTCGGGAGTTTGCGCACGTGCGGGGGGATTCGAGGACCTCGATGCGGTCGCCGGCGCGGTGCATTGGCTGCGGGCGCGCGGCGCGGAGATCGTCGCCGTGCGACTGGAGGAGGACCGGAGCATCAAGAGCTACCGGGTCTTCCTGCCTCCCTTTCAGAGCCACGAGAAGGCCACCGAGACGGTGCGCGAGATCCAGGAACGAGGGGTGCGCGACGTCGCGGTGATCGGGGAGGGCGCCCTGAAGAACGGAGTCTCGTTCGGGGTGTACCGGGACGAGGAGAACATGCGCCGGCGGGTTGCCGACCTCGAGGCGCTCGGCTATTCGGCGCGGTCCACGCCCGACCTGGAGGTCGTCGACGCCTACGTCGTCGAGGTGCATGCTCCGGCCGCGTTCGATGCCGACTGGCCGGACCATTTTCCCGGACAGTCGATTCGCCGGGTGGACTGCCGAGGGCTCCGCACGTCGCAGTGATGCATCCGGAAGCGACGCGGCGCTCAGTCGCTTCGAGGAGCAAGATCCACGCGGACCGTCACGATGTCGGTGTCGTGGTACTGCTGATGGCGAACGGAAGATGCGTAGTGCCGCAGCAGACGCAGGGATACTTCGTGTTCAACCGGGTCGTCGGGCTGGTGCTTGGAAAGTAGCACCATGAGATCTTCCAGATTCTCTTCGCCCGCGGAGGCGATGAACTCGAGCTCCGCCTGCCGATCGTCTCCTCGTGCGATGACCATGAGCCGGCGATTGCCGTCGCCGTCCCTTCCCGCTTCATGCCGTCCCACGAGGCTCAGGAGCGCCTCCTCGCCCGCCGAGCAGATGCGACCGACAGCGTTCTCGTTCCACCCCCTCCGGGCCGCGAACTCGCGCAGGAACTCGTCGATCTTCGGCAGGGCATTCGTGTCGAGCACGGTTTCGATGCGGCGGCGGCGGGCACCCATGGCTTCGAAAAGCACGGTGAGAAGAATCGCGGTCAGGCCGCCACTCGTCATGCCGTTGCCGAGCAGCGTCCCCCACCATTCGCCGAGACGGTCCGCGAAGATCGCCTGGCTCTGGAACCCGGCGCCAATCCAGAACGAGACGCCCACGATGAGCGCCTTGCGGTAGTCCACCCCGTCCTGGACCACCATCCGCATCCCCAGAACGAAGAGCAGCGCCAGCAGCACCGTGATGTAGGCCGCGGCAACCGGGCCCGGGATGGCGAGCAGAGCCGCCGCGATCTTGGGAAGGAAAGCCGCCGCCACGAACAGGACCCCAATCCATACGCCGACGCTGCGCGCGGCGACTCCGGTGAGCTCCGCGATCGCCACGCTCGTCGAGTAGGTGGTGTTCGGCACCGTGCCGGCCAGCCCCGAGAGCAGGTTTCCCGTGCCGTCCGCAGCGACTGCTCCCTGCACCACGCGGAAGTCCGTCGCCCTCGGCCGGCGCCAAGCCACTTTCTGAATCGCCATCGAATCGCCCACCGTCTCGATGGCGCCGACCAGCGTCACGAACACGAAGGCCGGGAGCAGGGCCCAGAAGGTCGGGCCGAACCCGAGATCCAGGCCGGGCCAGCCGGATGTGGGAAGGCCGAGCCAGTCTGCCTCGACGATCCGCTGGACGTCATAGAGACCGAAGAACGAGGAGACGACGCAGCCCGTGACGAGGCCGATGACCGGCACCCACAGGCGCAGCACACCGGAGGCGCGGAGCGTGAGCACCACGATCACGAGCATCGTTACCGCTGCGCTGACCGGCGCGGCGGCCGCATCCGTCCCGTCCGGGACGTCGACCAGGGTGTCGAAAATGATCGGCATGACGGTTACCGCGATCAGCATGACCACGGTGCCGGCCACGGTGGGAGTAATGATCCGCCGGAGCCACGACAGCCGGCCGGAGAGCACGAACTGGAACAGCGCCGAGGCCGTGACCAGGGTCGCGAGCATCGCCGGGCCGCCCGCCGCCAGTGCGGTGACGCTGACCGCGATGAACGCGCCGGAAGTGCCCATGAGCATGGGGTATCCGGCGCCGATGCGCCCGACGCGCACCGCCTGCATCACGGTGGTGACGCCACAGACCAGGAGGGCCGCGAAGACCGCCCAGGTGAGGTAGGGCTCGCCCTGCCCGGCGATGCGGATCACGATCACCGGGGTCAACACGACCCCGGCGATGCACAGGGCGGCCTGCTGGAAGCCGAGTCCGAAAGCGAGAAGGGGGGGCGGCTGTTCGTGAGGCTCGTAGCGGACCGTTGAAGACATCTCGACCCCTTCCCGATCGCTTGCGCGGAAGCGGAATGTAAACACTCGGAATCCGAGGTTCAAAGTGTCCCGGAGTCACCCGCACGGACACTTCACGTTTCCAGGGAGCATGCCCTGACTCGTTGTATTGCGTGGATTCCCGCGCATCAAGGGAATGGCGAAAACCCCTTCCCGTCACTCCCTTGATTCGCGGGAACCCACCTGAGACCGTGGAGTCCGCGTTGGATGCACAGGCTCGGCCAGCGTCACATGTCCCTGGAGTCACCCGGCGGAACCGGGTCCTGCGTGCTCCCGGGTGCAGCTTCGCAAGGCGCCGATGTTTCGAGGTTCGACTGCCCGCCCTGGTGGAAATCCATGGCGCGCGCGTATGCTACGCGCGGCTTCGGGCACGAGCGGCGAGTGAGACGGCTCGCCGCGCCGGCCCGATGCCCGTTCCCGCCTCCACACCTCTCCTCTTGCTGATTTCACCGTGTTTCGCGAGCCCGTCACCCAGCGCTTTACCTTCGCATCCCACGTCGGGATTCCTCCCTATCTGGATACCGGCATGCGGATGAAGGGGGGCCTCAAGCGCACCGCTTTCGCGCCCTTCCTCGAGCGCTTCGCGAGCGAGTACAAGCTGCACAACACTTTTCTGAAACCCGATCAGTTCACGGATCCCCTGGAAGAGTACTGGGCGATGCGCGAGGCGGCGGGGCTCTGGGACGTGACCGGAGAGGAGCCGGTGGAGATCCGGGGGCCGGAGGCGGCGGCGCTCGTGGAGGAGCTGGTGCCGCGCGACCTCGGTCGACTCGCGGACGGACGCTGCGCGTTCACGGTGATGTGCTACGACTACGGCGGAATCGTGGAGGACGCCATTCTCATCCGTTTCGACTCCGAGAAGTTCTGGTGGGTGGGCGGACCCGGAGCGAGCGAGCAGTGGATCTACGGCCAGTCCATCGGGCGGGAGGTCGAGGTCGAGAGCCACATCGACCGTATCCACGTGGCCAGCATCCAGGGCCCGTGCTCACGTGAGATCCTGCAGTCGGTGTGCGCGGCCGATCTGGGACGCATGCCCTGGTTCGGCATGGCCGAAACCGAGGTGTGCGGGGTTCCGGTCGTGGTCTCGCGCACCGGCTTCAGCGCCGAGCTCGGCTACGACATCTACGTCGCCGTGGATGATGGCGCCGCCATGTTCGAAGGGCTGTGGGAGGCGGGCCGGGGATCGGGCATGCGCCTCTGCGGAAGCCGGGCCCTCAACATCCGGCGCATGGAGGCGGGGATCCTGAACGTGGGCCAGGACTTCGACTGGACCTGCAACCCGTTCGAGGTCGGGCTCGAGTGGATGGTGGACCTCGACAAGCCCTTCTTCCACGGCCGGCGCGCGCTCGCTCGCATCGCGGCGGAGGGACCGGCGCGGCGCATCGCGGGATTCGAAATCGATCACGAGCGCGCGGTGGCCCACGGCAGTCCGGTCAGGTGCGGGGGCGAAGCGGTCGGCGTGGTGTCGAGCGCGGTGTTGTCGCCCGCGCTCGGCGCGAGCCTCGGCATGGGTCTTCTGCGGGCGGACTGCGCCGGGCCCGGAACCGAGCTCATGGTCGAGGATCCGGGTGGCGCGCGCGCTGCGCGCGTGGTGCCGATGCCTTTCCTCGACCCGGAAAAGCGACTCCCGAGGAGCTGATTGCGATGAAGAGATTCGAAGGTCGGGCGGCGCTCGTCTCCGGCG
>CAYQVB010000023.1:0-11509 GCA_964420925.1 uncultured Ectothiorhodospiraceae bacterium
GGCGCGTGCGATTGCGACCCGCTGCTGCTGGCCTCCGGAAAGCTGGCTCGGATAGTGGTCCCGCTTGTCCGAGAGTCCCACCATCTCGAGAAGCTCCTCGGCCCGCCCGATGGCTTCCGCTTTCGCCAGTCCCAGCGAATAGATGGGCGCTTCGATGCAGTTGCCGAGCGCGGTCATGTGCGGGAAGAGATTGAAGTTCTGGAAGACCATGCCGATCTTGGCCCTGATCCTGCGGATGTGGGCCGGGCTCGCGGGGACGAGGTCTCCGCCCGAACGCATCTTGTTGAAGGGTTCGCCGTCGATGGAGATGAGCCCCTCTTCAATCGTCTCCAGGGTCATCAGGACCCGCAGCACCGTGGTCTTGCCGGAGCCCGACGGCCCGATGATGGTGACCAGCTCTCCGGTTGCGACCTCCATGTTCAACCCGTCGAGGACCGTGAGCGGGCCGTAGCGCTTGCAGACGTTCTCGAACCTGACCTTGGGCTCGGTCACCGCAGGATGCTCCGCCGCACGCGGGTCTCGACCATCCGCACCAGCACCGCCGCGATCAGGCTCATGACGAGGAAGAACAGCCCGGCGAGGGTCACCGCCTCGGTAAAGCGATAGTACTCGGACCCGATGAGCTTCGATGCGTGCATGAGCTCGCCGACCGCGAGGAACGAGAGCAGGGGCGTCTCCTTGAAGATGCCGATGAGGTAGTTCCCGAGCGCCGGGACGATGGGCGGCAACGACTGGGGAATGATGATGTCCCGCCAGGTCCGGTAGGTGCCGAGGTTGAGCGCCTTCGCCGCCTCCCACTGTCCGGCCGGGACCGCCTGGATGCCGGCCCGGTAGACCTCGGCGCACAGCGCCGCGTTGTAGATCCCGATCCCCAGAATCCCCGTGGTCAGCGGCGGCAGGGTGATGCCCACCTGCGGCAGGAGGAAGAACAGGAAGAAGAGCTGCACCAGCAGGGGTGTGCCGCGGATGAGCTCGATCAGCTCGCCGGCCGGCACCGCGATCAGCCTGAACCGGGAGATCCGAAGCAGCATCAGGAACAGACCCAGCACCAGGGCGAGCAGGAAGGAGAATACGGTCGCCTGGATGGTGACCGGCACCACCGGGAGCAGTTTCGGGAGCACCACGTCGAAGGTGAACTGCCAGTCCCAGTTCACGTGCCCGCCCCCGCTCTCGCCAGATGGCGCTTGGAGCGTTCTTCGAGGATCCCCAGGCTGAAGCGGATGATCTGCGAGAAGCAGTAGTAGAGAAAGAGCGTCACCACGAAGATCTCGATCGTCCGGTAGTGAAGCTGGTTCTGCTGCACCGACGCGTAGGTGATGTCCACGAGCGTCACCGCCGAGACGACCGAGGTGGCCTTGACCATCTCGATGGTGAGGTTGCCGAACGGCGGGATGACCACCACCAGGGCCTGGGGCAGGACGATCCTCGTCATGCGCCGGAAGGCGGTCAGGTTGAGCGCCGTTGCGGCTTCCCACTGGCCTCTCGGAACGGCCGTGATCGCGCCACGCACCACCTCGGCCCCGTAGGCCCCGAAATTGAGCCCGACCCCCAGAACGCCTGCCGCCATCGGCGACAGGGTCAGGCCGAACTCGGGCAGGACGAAGAAGAACCAGAAGAGCTGCACGAGGAGCGAAGTCCCGCGAAAGACTTCGATGTACGCGTTCGCGGCCCAGCGCACGGACATCCATGGACTGAGCTTGGCGGTGCCGGCGACGAAGGCGGCCACGGTCATCAGGAGGAACGAGAGGGACGCTACCTCGACGGTGACCACCGCGCCCCGCAGCAGGGCCGGCAGGAAGACCCGCATTTCGGAGAACGTCGCGAACACCGTTCCCGCGAGAAAGGCAATCACGACGGCGATCGCGGCCACGCGATTGCTCATTGCGGCTCCAGTGTCGATGTGCTCTCGCGCCGCATCGGAGCTCCGCGCAACTCGACGCCCGGAAGCGTCGGGAGACGACCGGCGCATGTCACCGGAGCGGAGATTCCAATGCGTGGACGACGAAGATATATCATATATTATCTTGTTGCCGACAGAGGACTGCCGCCATGACCGCCTATCGATACGCCCGCCGCGCGGAAGTGCTGGGCGAGTCCGTCCACGATCACACGCCCGGCGCCATCGTGCTCAGCAGCGGCCTCGCTATCCGCCGCTCCTGCCCGACGTGGTGCGCGAAGCCATGGAGGCCGCGCGCGATCGGCCGGGCGAGAGTCTCCAGTACGGCCCGTTGATGGGGCTCGACGAACTCCGCGACGCAATCGCCGCCTTCGCCGGCGCGGACGGTGTGACCTGCGGCCGTGAAAACGTCCTGGTGACCTATGGCGCCAAGAGCGCACTCGACCTCGCCTGCCGCGTCTTCGTCGAGCCCGGCGACCGCATCATCGTGACCCGCCCGACCTACATGACCACCCTGCAGATCATGCGGTGCCACGGCGTCGCCTTTCTCGACGTCGGGCAGGACGGGGAAGGAATCGACACCGAAGAGCTGGATGCCAGGCTCAACCTTGTCCAACGGAACGGCGAAAGGATGCCCAAGCTTCTCTTCGACGTCCCGGACTTCCACAACCCGACCGGCATCACGACATCGGCCGCCCGCCGGCAACGCCTGGTCGACTTGGCCAGGCGCCACGGCTTCGTCATCCTGGAAGACGATCCCTACCGGCGCCTGCGCTTCGAGGGCGAGCCGGTGCCCCCGGTCAAGAGCTTCGATACCGACGGCGTGGTCATCGCGCTGGGCACCGTCTCGAAGATCCTCGCTCCCGGTCTCAGGGTCGGATGGGCGATCGGTCCCGGGGAAGTGGTCGACCGCATGGCCATGCAGAAGGCGGACGGCGGCTCCAGTCCGTTCGCGCAACGGATCGTCGCGGAGCTGATGCGCGGCAACAAGATGGCGAGGCATGTCGACGAGCTTTCCGCCGAGATGCGACGGCACCGCGACGCCATGGTCGAAGCCTTCCGGGATTTCGTGCCGGAGGCCGAGGTGCGCGTACCCCAGGGCGGCTATTTCCTGTGGGCGGCCCTGCCCGAGGGGACCGACGCCGAGGCGGTGGCCCGGATCGCGCTGCGCCACGGGGTGGAGGTCAGCTCGGGCCGCCTCTGCTTTGCGAACGACGTGCCCGGCCACCACATCCGCCTCGCGTACAGCTTCGTCGAGGTCGAGGCGATCAGGGAAGGCGTTCGTCGTCTGGGCGATGCCTACGCAGAGTACAGCTCCCGCGGCTGAATCGAGTTCGGCCTGCCGCGGTGCGACTGGTCAGTCAATCAGGCAGTCAATCACGAGAGGTCAAGTCATGCCCTGTCCCAAAGTCAGCATCGGCGCACCGTCCAGCGAGGTCGATTTCGATCTGGATGGGAAGCACCATGGATACGTCCGCATCCCCTGGTCGAGCCACCGCTCCGCCTACGGCTGGCTCCCTGTGCCGATCATGTCGATCCGCAACGGCGACGGCCCCCGCGCCCTGCTCGTCGGCGGCAACCATGGCGACGAGTACGAGGGGATGTCGATCTTCATCGAGCTGTATCAGAAGCTGTCCCCGAAAGACATCTCGGGCCAGCTCATCTTCATGCCCGCCGCGAACGCGCCGGCCGTCTACGCCGGACGGCGAACCTCGCCCCTGGACCACGGCGGGGAGGGGAACCTCAACCGGCTGTTCCCCGGGCACAAGAACGGCACGCCGACCGAGACCATCGCCTGGTTCATCACCCACCAGTTGATCGACCGGGTCGACGCCATCTTCGACCTCCATTCGGCCGGCTCGTCCAGCGACCACTGGCCGTCCTGCAAGATCCGGCTGATGAGCGACGAGGCCAAGGACGCGATGCAGATCGAGTTCCTGAAGCTCTTCGGCGCCCCTCTCGCGCTGGTGGGCGACCGCGTGCACGAGACGACGCTGTCCGGCGAGGCCCTGCCGAAAGACATCATCTACGTCAGCACCGAGCTCGGCGGCGCGGGAAGGATCACGCCCTGGATCCGCGAACTCGGGGACCAGGGCCTGAAGCGCTGCCTGAAGCGCATGGGGATCCTGCCCGCGGACTTTCCCACCGATCCGCCGAAGTTCGAGCCCCGCATGATGGCCATGCAGAACGAGGAGAACTACATCTTCGCCTACGAGGACGGCATGTTCGAGCCCGCCGTCGACGTGGGCGACGAGGTCGAGGACGGGCAGTTCGCCGGCAGCATCTGGAACGTCCGCCAACCCTGGCGCGAGCCGGCGAGACTCCATTTCAAGAGGGGCGGCGTCGTATTCGCCAAGCGACATCCCGCCCTGTGCCGGATTGGCGACACGCTCTTCTTTACCCTGAACGACTACGAGGGCTGACGGGAGTCCAATCCCCGGCGAAGGGGGCCGGGCGCGGGAGCTCACCTTGCGCCCGGCCCCATCGGTGACTACCCGTCGCAGAGATCGGCGGTCCTCGATTTCGGCAGCTCGTCGGCGCTCATGCCGTGCTTCTCCATGATTGCGATGTGCTCCGGCTGCACGCTGCCCGGAGGGCGGGTGGCTTCAGGGATTGAAACCGGAACGTAGGGACTTCATAATATCGAATGAGACATAATAGTCTCATATGAATCGTACTCTCTATCCTCTTGTATGCCGATATCCGACACTCGTCGTCGGAGGCGCCATGCCCAAGCGAGCACTCAGACCACCGATACGTGAGGCGATCCTCGATGCAGCCATCAATACTCTGGCTCGCAATCCCGGTTCGTCGCTGTCCGACATTGCGACTCGCGCGGGGGTAGGCCGGGCAAGTCTGCACCGCTATTTTCCGTCCCGTCGCGATCTCATCGGTGCCGTCACCCGACAGTGCATGGACGAGATGGACGCCGCCCTCGAGGCCGCGTTCGAGGGCACGGACTCCGCACGGGAACGTCTGTCGAAACTGTTGGAAGCGACCATTCCTCTCGGCGATCGCTACCACTTTCTGGCGATGGAGGCCCTGGATGACCAGAGTCTGCAAGAACGACACGAGGCTGACATCAAGTGGCTCGGACACTTGGTGGACGAGCTGAAGCAGGAAGGCGTGGTGGCGGCGGACGTCCCGCGTGCCTGGGCCGTCGTCAACATCGACGCACAGATCTGGCTCGCCTGGTCGGAGATTGCAGCGGGGAACATTGCCCCCGCGAACGCGGCCGATCTGGCGTTTTGCACTTTACTCGAGGGACTGGCACCACGATGAAAACCATCACCAAGCGACTTCACGTCTTGTGTGTCATTGCCGGGCTGTGGGCCGTGTCCTCACCCACGGCGCACGCGGTGCCCCGGGCAGGCGACCTCGTCGACCTCATTGGAGTTCGCGTCACCGACATCAAAGGGCGCCATCACCGGATCGGCGTGTCGGCGGGGAAGGTGCAACCGGCGGTGCTGGTGTTTCTGGACACCGCCTGTCCGGTCGCCACGCGCTACGTCCCGGAGCTCAACGAAATCCAGGACGACGCACGGACGGCCGACGTAAAGCTCTATGGAGTGCTATCGAACCCCGACATCTCGTGGAGGGAAAGCGCCCGGTTCGTGGACGACTTCGGCATCGAGTTCCCCGTCATTCTGGACAGCGCCGGTGACCTGGCCCGGCGCCTCAGTCCCCGGGTGACTTCGGAGTCCTTTGTCGTTTCCACCGCCGACCGGCTCGTCTACCGGGGTCGAATTGACGATCGCTTTGCCGCGGTGGGCAGACTGCGCACCCGCATCAGCTCTCACGATTTGCGCCGGACCATGGAGGCAGTGTCGCGGGGGGATCGGATCGAGCCCTACGAAGGCGAAGCGATTGGGTGCTTTCACTACGTGTGGGACGCCCCTGGCGAGCCCGGTTCGGCACTCGAAGAAGTGTCCTACACACGCCACGTTGCGCCGCTTCTCGAGGCCAACTGCATCGAGTGCCATTCGCAGGGCGGCATTGCGCCTTTCTCGCTCGAAGGCCACGAGAACGCGAAGCGCTGGCACCGGATGATCGCCTACGTGACCGGCGAAGGTCTCATGCCGCCGTGGCGAGCGGTGCCGGGATTCGGCGAGTTTCGCGACGCGCGACGCTTGAGCGACCATCAGATTGCGCTGCTTCGGGCATGGTCGGAGAGCGGAGCGTCGCTCGGCGACCCGGAAGACAGGATGCCGGCGTCGCCCCGCACCCGTTCCAAGTGGCGTTTGGGCGAGCCGGACCTCGTGCTGCGTATGCCCGAACCCTTCGAAGTGCCGGCCAATGGCGACGACATCTACCGGTACTTTGTCATTCCTACCGGTTTCACGGAAGACAAGGTCGTCGTCGCGCTCGATTTCAGCCCGGGCGATCCCAAGGTCGTGCACCATTCGAACTACCTGCTCGACTATGCCGGACGCGCTCGGGCGGAAGATGCGAAGGACGCCGCACCGGGGTTCTCCGTGTTCGGCACCGGCGGCTTTCTGGACTACAACGCCTGGGGTATCGGAGGCTGGACGCCGGGGGCGGACCCCTACGTGCTCGACGAGGGACTGGGAATGTGGCTACCCAGCGGAGGGGACCTGGTCCTGGAGGTACACTACCACTTGAACGGAAAGGCCACCTCCGACCAGAGCGAGGTGGCCTTCTACTTCGCGAACGAACCTGTCACCGAGTATGTCGATGGAGTGGTGATCGGTACCCGGGACCTGGAGATTCCACCGGAGGACGAGAACTACTGGCGGCACTTTTCCATGAACGTCCCCTCCGGCATGAGGCTGACCGACGTGACCCCGCACATGCACTTTCTCGGCCGGGAGTTCATCTCGATCGCGACCCTGCCCGACGGAAGCGAACGACCGCTCATCCGCATTGCGGACTGGGACTTCCGGTGGCAGAACACCTTTACCTACCGGGAGCCGGTTCGCTTGCCGGCGGGCAGCAGGATCGATACCTGGGCGCGATACGACAATTCCGCGGGCAACCCGCAGAATCCGGCGTTCGAGCCCCGGACCGTGACCTGGGGGTGGGAGACCACCGACGAGATGAGCGAGCTGTGGATCGGCTTCATCCCCGACACACCCGCGGATCGGGAGCGTATCGTGAGAGCCTCGGAGCGCTCCTGGTACCGCCCCGCACACGTGAGCGATGCTGAAATTGCGCAGGTCCTCGCACGACTTGAGCACCTGGATTGATTGCACCGGCCGCGGGGCCGCGTGATTTCCGGCGTTTCCTGGACGGACGCTGCTCCCGAGATATCACGCAATTCGGGCCGGACCACCCAGGGGAAGCGCGACCGAGGCGGAGAAGCGTTCCAGCGCGCGGCGGTCCCGGTCGGTGAGCTTCGTGCTCTCGAAACGGGTGGAGAGCACATCGAGCCTCCCCTGCCCGCGTCGCGCCTTCAGGTCCACCTGTCCAATGAGCCGCTCGCCGGCAAGCACGGGAAGACAGCAGTACCCGTAGCGGCGCCGACTCGCCGGCGCCCCGATCCCCAGCCGGTGGACGGGATCGGGAACGCGGCAACCGCCCGCGCCTCGAATCCTGCCGTCGTCTACCCGCCGCAGAGGTCGGCTGTCCTGGACTTCGGCAGCTCGTCGGCGCTCATGCCATGCTTCTCCATGATCGCGATGTGCTCGTGCGTGCCGATGAACGCGGTCAGGTGCTTGTCGAACTCGTCCACGAACCCGCCGTCGTCCTTGCGGAAGGCGTAGGCACCGTGAGCGATGGCCAGCTCGCCGGCGACCGTGTCGAAGGGGGGCACACCCTCCATGTCCTGCTCCGGCAGCCCCGCCACGAGCTCGCGCACGCCGGGGGCGGAGAGCGCGTAGACGTCCGCACGGCCTGCTCTGAGCGCCGCGATCGCCGTCGGATTGTCGGGAAGCTGCATGACCTTCGACGCATCGATCCCGGTCCTTTCCGCATAACCCACCTGGGCGGCCCCGGAAATGGCGGCCATCACCAGGCCCATGTCGCGGATGCTGTCGTAGTCGACCACGCCCTTGGGGTTGCCCTTGGGGACCACGAGCGATTGTCGGATGCCGAAGGTGGGCTCGGAGAAGCGCACCGCCGCGCAGCGCTTGGGCGTCACGAACATTCCCGCCGCCACCACGTCGAAGCGCTTGGCATTGATGCCGGGGATCAGGTTGCCCCACTCGGTGGCCTGCTCGCTGGCAACCTTGCCTCCCATTGCCGCGACGACGTGGCGAAGGATGTCGACCTGCTCGCCGACCAGCTCTCCGGCCTCGTTCCTGTAGGCGTAGGGCTTGAAGTTGTAGTACGCGACCCGGATTCCCTCGCTCTTCGCCCTCTCTGCCAGGGACTGCGCCGCGACCGGCCCCGCCCCCGAGCCGAGCAGGGCTGCCGCGGCCAGCGCCAGGCCCGCCCCGAGGAGTTTCCTTCGACTGTCGTTGAACTGTTTCATGATGGCTTCTCCTGGTTCTCGGTACGCCTTCGGCCCAACTCGACTCAAGCGGCGACGACGGGGATCTGCATGGGTGCGATGGGATCCGTCAGCAAGTCGGGATCGCCGTCGGTGATCGCCCAGTTGTCCTCCGCGTTGAGAAAGCCGAGGTGGTTGGCGAAGTTGGGATTGCACGCAAACACCATGCCCCTCTGAAAGGTGATGTCCTCGAAGGCTGCGAGCGATGGGTATTCCGTCGTCTCGCAGCCGACCCCGTGGCCGACCCGGCCGACCCCCATGGTCTCGAGGCCACGCTCGGCGAGATACCGGTCGACGACCGCAACGAGGTCACGTGGGGACTTGCCGGGGCGAAGGGTCATGTTGCAGTCGTGGCGCAGCTTCATCATCCATTCGTAGAACTCGCTCAACTCCTGCGACGGCTCGCCCACCGACGCGGTGCGCGCCATGTCGCAGCAGTAGCCCTTGTACGTGACGCCGCAGTCGAACCCGAGGGTGTCTCCCTTGCGCACCACGCGGTCGGTCGGCAGCAGGCAGATTCCCCCCGTCGACGGACCGGAGACAACGCACATCAGGGTCAGATCCTCCGCGCCCTTCTCGAAGAGACGGGTGCGCAGCCTCACCGCGATCTCGTTCTCCGTCATCCCGGCGTGCACCTCCTCGAAGATCTCCTTCTCCGCCTGGGCGGTGATCTGCGATGCCCTGCGCATGTATTCGATTTCGCGTGGTGACTTGATGACTCGAACGTCGAGGATGATCTGTGCCGCGTCGACGAACTCGGCCTCGTGCAGGCCCTTCATGATCTCGTTCAACGCCACGACGTTGGTGCCGAGATACTGCTCGCGCCCCAGCTCCGCACCGATTCGCGCCCGGCCCAATCCCATGGACTTCAGCGTATCGACGATGAACTCCGGGTGCCCGGTCAAGCCGCCGATGGTCCTGATTCGTTCGATGTAGGTGGTCTGCTCGACCTGCATGACCTCGAACGGCATGGTGATCAGGACGGGATCGTCATCCCTGGGCAGGATGAACATGTAGGAGCGGATCTTGTCGATCGGATTCTGGCAGGACCGGTGACCCGAGAAATACGCGTAGTTGAGCTTCTCGGTAATGAAGAGGGCATCGAGGTTCTGCTTGGCCATCAGGGCGCGGGTCCTCGCGTACCGATTCTCGAACTCTTCCCTGGGAAAGTCGGGGTATTGCGGCGACATCGCTTCGTCCTGGGCGGCGGGGATGCTTCAACGGATGAACGGAAGATATATCATATATTATATGAAAAACAAGGCGGACGACGACTTGTGTCGGCGGGCACGAGTTCCCGCCCACCGGAGGAGAAAAATGATTGACAATCAGACAGATACGTTAACTTGAGAGCTCAGGATCGACAAGAAGAAAGTAACGTGGCTCGGCCTCGATACCTCGGCCTGCAACAACTTCCGACGGGGCGAACCATGTGTTGTCGAGTTCTCGGAGGGCTGTCGATGAAGTACTGTACAGTTTGTTGTACATGTCACCAGCCTCCGGCAAAGTTGCCGGCTCGGAGAGTGCAATGCGAATCGTCTCGTTCACGGAAGCAAGAAACAGGCTGAAGTCGGTTCTCGACGGGGTCGTGGGAGACGCTGACGTGGCAGTCATGACGCGCCGAGACGCCGAGGATGCCGTGGTCATGTCGTTGGACTACTACAACAGCTTGATGGAAACCGTGCACCTCCTCAAGTCGCCCGCCAATGCCGCCCATCTGGCGGAATCGATCGAGCAATTCAGGGCCGGCAAGGTGGTTGAGAGAAATACGATCGATGAGTAGGAAGTTGGCTTGGACCAACGCGGCGTGGAACGACTATCTCCATTGGCAAGGGCAAGGCCAAGGACGAACTCCACAAGACGTTTTGCCGGCAGTTGCACATCCGACTAAGGTCTGCCGGCAGATTGAAATCCAAGGAAATCGAGGACGCACTCGGCATCGTTCGGAGCCAAGCTACAGCTTGGCTGAAACGCGCAGAGCAGGATGGGCACATCGAACGAACTTCGAAGCGTTCAGCCTCGTTCAGACTACCGCCCCCAATTCGCTAGCTTTTCCCGGATCGTCTCGAACATCGTTGTGGCCACGCCCGCACCCGCAAGGCTCAGCGCTGCATCCCCCACCGGTACACCGTACGCAGCTCCACGTTCCGGAAGATGACGTTCTCCACCGTGATCCCGATGAGGATCACGGTGAACAGACCGGCGAAGACGTGCGCGGTCTCGAGGTTCTGGCTGTTCTCGTAGATGAACCACCCGAGTCCGCCGCTGCCGGACGATGCACCGAACACGAGCTCGGCGCCGATCAGGGTACGCCAGGAGAACGCCCAGCCGATCTTCATTCCCGACAGGATGGACGGCATGGCCGCCGGGATCAGAATCTTCATCACGTAGCGGATGTTCCGCAGCCCGTAGTTCTGCCCGATCATCCGCAACGTCTCGCTCACCGACTGGAAGCCGGTGTGAGTGCTCAGCGCCACCGCCCAGAGCACGGAATGGATGGTGACGAAGACGATGCTCGCGGTGCCGAGCCCGAACCACAGCATCGCGAGCGGCAGCAGCGCGATGGCCGGCAGAGGGTTGAACATGGCGGTGCAGGTGGAGAGGAAGTCCGCGCCGATTCGTTGCGCGCTCGCCCACAGCACCAGCGCCGCGGACAGCGCCAGCCCGACCGAGTAGCCGATGAGCAGCGTGCTGATCGAGAACCAGATCTTGCGGATCAGGTCGCTGTCGACGAGGGACAGCCACAGCGCCTCGGCCGAGGTGGAGAACCGCGGGAACATGAGCGGCTCGACGTCCAGGGCGACGGTGTAGATCTGCCAGGCGACCACGAGGCCGAGGAGGATCGTGGCCTTGCGCACGCCATTGACATTCCAGGCCCGCTCGATCCAGGAGAGCTTGCGCTCGACGTCGCCAATCTCCGCCTCGCCGAGCGTCTCGACCTCGAACTCCGGACGCACGTAGATGTCCGGACGATTCGCGCCGCTCATCGGGCCGTCACCATTCGCCGCATCGCTCATATCGTCTGCATCCCCCAGCGGCCGACGGTGCGCAGCTCGACGTTGCGAAACACGACGTTCTCGACCGTGATTCCGACCAGGATGACCGTGAACAGACCCGCGAACACGAACGGAATCTGAAGATCCATCTGGTTGGCGAAGATG
>CAYQVB010000024.1:0-8790 GCA_964420925.1 uncultured Ectothiorhodospiraceae bacterium
CTCCCTCTCCGCCACCCATTTTCCGTAACACCTTGAGGGATGGGAACTTTTAGCGATGTCTCGGCGATTATGCGACATACTCTCCGAACTTCAATTACAAGTTCCCGGCCCAGCCCGGAGGATTGAGCGTCATAGTACTGAGCCGCAGAGTGAAATTCTTCGCTCGCCTCTGCAAGGAAGCGGTAGCGACTCGTTCGCGTCGCTTTAAGGGGTGTCGTCCCTCCGTTCCGAACCCGTCGCAGCCTTTCCGCCAGATCTCAATCTTTCTTGCCGCTTCTGCCGAATGTAGGGTGATCCAGGGTCACACCAAGTCGCGGCAGCATGCGAAGCTCCAGAGCGTTGCGCCTCGGCAACGTCGCCCCGGACTGCGCTGACCGCTTTCACCGGAGACACGGCCATGGACTACGGTTCCGCCTACCGGATCCAGGCATCGGACCGGGAGCTGGCCGAGCGATTCCTCGAGGATCCCTTCGCCGACCCCACCCCCGACCGGATGCGGCTGCTCAATCGGCTGCGCTGGCACCCCATCAGCGGCAAGTACGTGCTGGTGTGCACGCGCCGGCACGAGGAATGGACCCTCGCTCGTCTGAAGGGCCGGGGGGAGCCGATCGAGCTCCTGCGCGAACACGTGTTCACCGACCTCGTCGAAGCCGAGCGCTTCGTCTTCCGCCTGCGCTGGAAGGCGGCGACCGGCGAAACGCTCTGAGCTCATGATCACAATCCTCGGATACGGCGACCGTCTCAGCGTCAGGCCCGGTAACCCCATCGCATTCAAGCTGAGCGTCGTGGACACCGAGGAGGTCTTCCACGCGGATATCGTCCGCCTGCGTTGCAGCGACGACAGCCCGGGGGGACCCGGGCTCCGGGAAGCGCCGGTGCCGAGCGCAATCGACGGCGAGTACCCCGCCCGGCGTCAACGCGCCATCGCGGGTTCACACGTTCTCGTACCGAGCTCGCCCGCCTTCGACGAGCCGAGCGCGCTGACCTTCGAGGTCTGGGTGTGGCCAACGACTCCGTCGAGAGGGGAGCAAGGCCTTCTCACGCGCTGGTCGGAGAACCGCGGCCTGGGGCTCTTCATCGATGCCGCCGGCTGTGCGGCGCTGCGCGTCGGAGCTTTCGAGCTCTCGAGTGGAGTCCCCTTGATGGCCCGGGCGTGGACCCGCATCGCGGGCGCCTACGACGGCACCTCCGGACGCGCCCGGCTCGTGCAACGGCCGCGCGACGAGGCGCCCCTTGCCCACGCGCCGGCGGTGGTGGAAGCGGTCGTCCCGGAAGCGCCGGATGCCGCGGGGCTCCCGGTCGTCATGGCGGCCTGGCATGGCGGATTCAGCGGGACCCGGCACGTCCCGCGGGGCCTCTACAACGGCAAGCTCGCCCGGCCTTCGATCCGGTCCTGCGCCTTCGATGCCGAAAGGCTGCTCGCCGGCGATCCGCCGGGGGGCGAGCGCGTCGCGCACTGGGACTTCTCGCTCGCCATGGAATCGATGACCGCGACGGACTCCGGCCCGCACGCCCTGCACGGCGCGATCGAGAACCTGCCCGACCGCGCGATGACCGGCCCCTTCTGGGCCGGTGAGACCTTCGACTGGCGCCAGGAGCCGGCCGAGTACGACGCCATCCATTTCCACGAGGACGACCTGCTCGACTGCCGGTGGGAAACGGATCTCACCTGGGAGGTGCCGGACGACGCGCGAAGCGGCGTCTATGCCCTGCGTTGCCGGACCGGAACCGGCGTGGAGCGCATTCCCTTCTTCGTCGTGCCTCCGGCGGGCAGGCCACGCGCCGACGTCGCTCTCCTGATGCCGACTGCAACCTACATCGTGTACGGGAACGGCCACGCTGCCTACGACGAGCCGCTCGACGAAATGATGCGGGGCCGCCTTACCACCCTCTCGCCCGGGGATGTCTACCTCAACGAGCACCGCGAGCTCGGCCTCTCGAGCTACGACACCCACGCCGACGGCTCGGGGGTTCTCAACGTCACGCGCCACCGGCCGATTCTCAACCTGCGCCCGCTCGGCCGGCTCTGGAACTTCAACATCGACATGTACATCGTGGACTGGCTCGAAGCGCGGGGCACGGACTACGACGTCATCACCGACGAGGATCTCCACGCCGAAGGGATCGATCTGCTCTCGCCCTACCGGGTCGTCATCACCGGGAGCCATCCCGAGTACGTTTCGTGGGACATGATGGAGGCGCTCCACGCCTGGCGCGATGCGGGCGGACGACTGATGTACCTGGGAGGCAACGGCTTCTACTGGCGGATCAGCTTCCAACCCACCGTCCCCGGCATCATCGAGGCGCGACGCACCGAGGGCTCCCGCTCATGGGACGTCGAGCCCGGAGAACGCCATCACAGCTTCGACGGCGCCCTGGGCGGACTCTGGCGATACCAGCGCTACCCCCCGCATGGCCTGCTCGGCGTCGGGATGAACAGCGAAGGCTTCGACCGTTGCGGCTGGTACCGGCGTACCGCCGCGAGCCGGGACCCCCGCTACGCCTGGGTATTCGATGGCGTCCCGGAGAACACCCGCATCGGGGACCGCAGCGTGTGCAGCGGCGGCGCCGCCGGGTACGAGACGGACCGCATGGACCATCGACTCGGCACCCCCGGGAACGCCGTCCTGCTCGCGTCGTCGGAAGGTCTCAGTCGCTACTACGAGCTGGTGACCGAGGAGCTCGCCTTCACCACTCCCGCGATCAGCGCGGACGAAAACACCATGGTGCGCGCGGACATGGTCCTGTTCGACTGCCCCAACGGGGGCGCGGTCTTCTCGGTCGGCTCGATCGCCTGGGCGGGTGGGCTGCCCATCGACGGCTACGACAACGACGTCGCGCGCATCACCGGCAATGTCCTCGACCGCTTCCTGGACCCCGCCCCCCTGTAGCAAGCCGCAAAACTTCACCGACTTCCGTCGCGAGGGCGTCAAGGTCCACCCCGGACTCGATCACGTCACCGCCTGGCAGTTCCGCGGGACGTGGTCGATGAGACGCAGGCCCGCATCGGAGCGCGCACCGCGACCGCACCCCCGGCTTGGCCGACGAAGACGGTCGACCTGATTTCGGAGAAGCCGTCGCCCCATCGCGACCGCCGGGATACTCCGCTCCCGTCCCTCCCGACGATCCCCTACAATCCCGGCGCGCCACCTTCCCTCCCACTCCACAAATCGGAGCACACCTGACCATGAAGACACGTATGCCAAGCCTCGATCGCCGCCGCTTCCTGCAGCTCACCGGCCTGGGCGCCGTCGGCGTCGCCCTGTCGCCGCAACTCGCCTGGGCGCAGACCTCGCTCGAGGACATCCGTGCGCGCGGATACCTCCTGTACGGATTCAACGGCGAGAGGCCCTACAACTACCTCGATCCCGACGGCACCCTGGTCGGCTCCGAGTACGAGATCGCCCGCGCCGTGGCAAACAAGATCGGTATCGAGGAGGTGCAGGGCGTGGCGATGAACTTCGATTCCTTCATCCCCGCGCTGCAGGCTGCACGCATCGACACCTGCCTGCCGATCTTCGTGAAGCCCCCGCGCTGCAAGATCGTGCTCTACTCCACCCCCCACCTCAAGGAAGGGCAGTCCGCGATCGTCACGGAGGGCAACCCCCACGACATCCACGGCTGGGACGACCTCATCGCGAAGGACGTGAAGATCGGCCTGGTGGCGGGGACGACCCCGAACGAGATCGCCGCGAACGCAGGCGTCGACAACGCCAAGATCACGCGCTTCCCGGACACCACCACCCTGACCGCGGGAATGAAGAGCGGGCGGGTGGATGTGGTCGTCGAGGCGACCGGCACCATCCGGCTCCTCTTCGAGGAGCTCGCAGGCGCCGGATTCGAGCGCGTGTCGGACTGGTCCAAGCCCTCCAACACGGAAGGCAAGATCAACTTCCTCGCCGCGTTCCCCTTCAACAAGGGGGCCCAGGACCTGCGCGACGCGTGGGACGCGGCCCTCGTCGAGCTGCTGGCCGACGGCACCGTGGACGCGCTGACCGCCCCCTACGGCTTCAGCTCCGCGGACCGGCCCGGCCCCAACGATCCGACGCTGGAGGAAGAGTGCGCGGGTTGAGCCTCTAGCCTCGAGGCGAAGACTTGTGGGATATCGTCGAGGCGGTGATGCCGGCGCTCGTCAAGGGCGCCGGCATCACCGCCCAGGTCACGATACAGGCCGGCGTCCTCGCGCTCGCCATCTCGCTCGTCGTGGGCGTGCTGCGGGAGGTCGCCCCCCGCCTCGTCACGTTTCCCCTCACCGTGTACGTGGAGTTCTTCCGCGGATCCTCGGCCTTCGTCCAGATCTACTGGGTGTTCTTCGTCCTCCCGCTGCTGGGCGTTCACCTCTCTCCCATCGTCGCCGGCACCCTCGTCCTCGGCCTCAACGTCGGAGCCTACGGGTCTGAGGTGATGCGCGGCGCGCTTCGCGCCGTGCCGAGCGGCCAGCGCGAGGCCTGTGTCGCGCTCAGCCTCTCGGAGTGGACGACACTCCGGCGCATCCTGATTCCCCAGGCGTTGCTCCGGGCCATCATCCCCTGGGGCAACCTGATCATCGACCTGCTCAAGGGCACCGCGCTCCTGAGCGCGATCACGGTGACGGAGCTCGCCTTCGCGGGCCGGCAGTCGGCCGCGGTGCTGGGCAGTCCCACCGTCATCTTCGGGCTGGTCCTGGTCATCTACCTCGTGCTCGCGGCGCCGATCTCCGGCGCGGCAAAGCTCGCGGACGAACGGGTACGCCGCCGCCTCGCGGTCGGGAGGGTCTCGTGAACGTCGACTGGGACTGGGCCTACGTCGTCGAGATCCTTCCGGAGCTGCTGTCGGCGACTCTCATCACCCTCCGCATTGCGCTCTCGGGCTTTGCGGTGGCCCTGGCGGTGGGGCTGGTGATCGCGGTCGCGCGGATGAGCCACATTCGTATCGTTTCCCGCACCGCGTGGGCGCTCACGGAGTCCGTCCGCCTCACCCCGCTCCTGGTGCAGCTCTTCTTCGCCTTCTACGTGCTCCCGGAGCTGGGCATCAAGCTGCCGGCGGAGCCGACCGGAATCCTCGTTATCGGACTGCACTACGCCACCTACACCTCCGAGGTGTACCGCGCCGGAATCCGGGCCGTCGACCGGGGGCAGTGGGAGGCGTCCATCGCGCTCAGCCTGCCCCTCCTCCCCGTCTGGTGGCGCATCATTCTTCCCCAGGCGGTGCGCCCCATGATCCCGGCGCTCGGGAACTTCCTCATCCAGCTCTTCAAGGAAGTCCCGCTGCTCTCCACCATCACCGTCTACGAGCTTCTCAACACCGCCAACCTGATCGCGAGCTCCTCCTTCCGGTACCTGGAGACGCTGACCCTCGTGGGGCTCATCTTCTTCCTGCTGAGCTACCCCTCTTCCCTGCTCACCCGCCACCTGGAAGTCCGTCTTGCCCGGACCTGACCCCAAGCCGCCCGAGGCGCCGGACCGCGCCGACTCGCGAAAGGAGGCGGGGGAAACGCCAGCGGTGCGCATGGTCAAGGTCCGAAAGCGTTTCGGCGAGCGCACGGTGCTCGAGCGCATGGATCTCTCCGTCGATCTCGGTGAGAAGCTCGTCATCATCGGGCCGAGCGGCTCGGGAAAGACCACGATCCTCCGCCTCATCATGACCCTGGAAACGCCGGACCACGGCCGCATCGAGGTCGATGGCGAGCTGCTGGGCTGCGCGTGGGAGGACGGACGAATCGTCGGAGACAACCGGAAGCAACTGCGCCGGGTACGACGCAAGGTCGGGATGGTCTTCCAGCACTTCAACCTCTTTCCCCACCTGAGTGTCCTGGAAAACATCATGGAGGCGCCGCTTCGCACTCTGCGCATGCCGAAGGCCGAAGCCCACGAACGGGCGATGGGGCTGTTGCGGCGGGTGGGGATGGCGGAGAAGGCGTCGGACTACCCCGGGCAGTTGTCCGGAGGGCAGCAGCAGCGCGTGGCGATCGCGCGCGCGCTCGCGATGCGCCCGGCGGTGATGCTCTTCGACGAGGTGACTTCCGCGCTCGATCCGGAGACGGTCGGGGAAGTGCTGCACACCATCCGGGAGCTCGCGGATGAAGTCACCATGGCGATGATCATCGTCACCCACGAAATGGGCTTCGCCCGCAACATCGCGGATCGCGTCATCTTCATGGACCACGGGCAAGAGGTGGAGAGCGGTCCCCCCGAGGCCGTCCTGGGTGCACCGGAGAACCCGCGCACCGTCGCTTTCCTGCGCGCGATCCTCGACCGCTGAGGGTCCCGATCGGCACGCGCGGCAACGGCCGGCACGAGCACAGCCCGCGCCGGACACGATGCCTTCGGCCCCGTACGGCCCTCGCGGCCACTCTACCCAGGACCATCAACGCGAGGGCCGGGAACCCTTGCGGGCAATGCGCGGACGCGCCGGCCATTTCGGGGAGCGCCCGGGAGTTCAGCGCCTGCGCAGGCGACGGGTGGCCGTCTCGTCCAGGGCCACGCCATAGATGCGCCGGGCAATCTCCTCCGATACGAGACCGTTCGCAACGTCCTCGGCAACCCGTTCGGGATCACGCTCGCGCGGGTCGCCGAATCCGCCGCCGCCCGCCATCTCGAGGCGCAGTCGATCGCCGGCCGGGATCGACTGCTGGCCCTTGGAGCGCAACCGTTTCCCGCTCGCGAGCGATACCCGGCCGGGCGCTCCGCAGTGGCCGCCATCCCTTCCCTTCGGCGCATTGTCCACCCGCTCGAACATCGCGAGCACGTCGAAAGGGATATCGTCGTCGCCGCCGATCTCCATGACCTGGCCGAGCCCCCCGCGCCGGCGTCCCGGACCGCCGGAATCGGGTCGGAGCTCCTTGCGCCAGAACACCACCGGCGTAATCGCTTCGGTGGCTTCCACCGGCATGCCGCGCACCCCGCTGGGAAATGCGGTGGCGCTCATCCCGTCCTTGCCGGGCCGGGCCCCCGTTCCCCCGGCGTTGAAGTGGAGCATCTCGAACTCAGGTATCAGCCCAGCGTAATCGCTCGCGGTGGAAACGGAAGGACCGCCGCGCAACTGGATGTTCCACAGCGACGCCGACCCTTCGGCCTGCACGCCCCCGGCCATCACCTGGTGCAGGCAGCCGAGCACGGTGTCGGGGAGCAGGTGGCCGATGATGTGGCGTGCCGCCACCGCGTAGGGACGCGGGGCGTTCAGGATCGAGCCTTCGGGCGCCGAGAACGTGATCGGCAGCAACGAACCGTAGTTGTTGGGGATGTCGGGAGCGATCACGCACTTGACGCCGAAACAGGTGTAGGCCTTCGTGTAGTTCAGCACCACGTTGATGCCGTAGCCGCTCGCGGGCGAGGTGCCGGTGTAGTCGACGTGAATGCGCTCGTCTTCGACCGTCAGGGCGGCGCGCAGAAGCACCGGTGCGTCGTAGCCGTCCATGACCAGCTCGTTTTCGTAAGTTCCGTTCGGCAGGGCACGAATCCGCTCCACGGTGGCGTTGCGGGAGTTCTCGATGATGAACTCGCCGAGCGCGTCGAGATCGTCGATGCTGAACTCGTCCATCATCGAAATCAGGCGCTTCGAACCGGTGTCGTTGGACGCGGCGAAGGAGAAGATGTCACCGACGACCTGCTGCGGCTCGCGCACGTTGGTCCGGACGATCTCGATCAGAGTCCGGTTGGGCTCTCCCCGCCGGAAGAGAGGGAGGATGGGGATGTTGACCCCTTCCTCGAAGACTTGTCTGGCGTCCGGGCCGAAGCCGCGTCCTCCGATGTCGACGACGTGGCAGGTATTGGCGAAGAGCGCCACCACCCGGTCGCGGTAGAAGGTCGGCGTGACTACCGTCACGTCGTGCAGGTGGCCGGAGGTCAGCCACGGATCATTGGTGATGAAGACGTCTCCGGGCTCCATGGTGTCCACCGGATGCTCGGCGATGAAGTGCACCACGGCTTCCGCCATCGCGTTGATGTGTCCGGGCGTGCCCGTCACCGCCTGGGCGAGCATCCGGCCCTGCCGGTCGAACACGCCGGCCGCCAGGTCACCGGACTCGCGAACGCTGGTGGAAAACGCGGTGCGCACCAGGGTCTGAGCCTGCTCCTCGACCACCGAGAGCAGGCGGTTCCACATCACGTGGCGGTGAATCTCGTGCAGGATCGCTTCAGGCATCGATTTCACCGCGGTTGCCGACACCCCGCCGCTCCATGACGATGTAGCCGTGCGGGTGCATGCGCGCATCGAAGCTCGCCGTCACCACCGTGGTAGTGTCCTCCTCGACGATGACCGCGGGACCGCGAACGATCGCACCGGCGCCGAGCTCGTCGCGTTGATACTCCGACACCTGGATGAATTCTCCGCGCCCGGTATCCATGACCGCTCGCGTCCGGATCGAGGTCACGGTGTCGCCCGCAGAATCGTCGATAGTCCGGGGCTCGGACTCCGAAGTCCCGTCGGTGGAGACCATCAGCACCCAGGTCAGGATTTCGGCTTCCAGGTTCGGAATGGTGCGTTCATAGAGCCGCTCGTACTCCCTTTCAAACGCCCCCATCAACACCTGCGCACCGTCCGCCTCGAGACGCGGGGTGGCGATTCTCACCGGAAGCTCCACCCCCACCTCGTGACCCTGCCCGACGTAGCGCATGAAAGCGGTACGGGTTTCGTTGAGCGGCCGCCCGCCGGCGCCGGCCTCCACCACGGAACGCGCTTCCGCGCGCATGGCGCCGAGCAGATCATTGACGGCAGCGACGTCCAATGTGCCGATCCGCTGGTGGAAGCTGCGGGTCAGCTCGTAGGCGACGGGGGCGCGCAGGAACCCGATCGCGGAGCCCACCCCCGCCC
>CAYQVB010000025.1:0-18758 GCA_964420925.1 uncultured Ectothiorhodospiraceae bacterium
GCGTATCGCCGTGACAAGAAGGGAGTCGATAACATGATGTTTATCAGTGCGTTAAGAGAATCTTGCGATTTCCCCTGACACCCCGAAAAACACCCGGCAAGCAGGCATCTTGACCGAGAATCGGCATGGGTGTTTTCGGAAGACGAGCTCTGCGCTGCGGCGTCCAGGGTGGGTGCTGCATGAGGCAACAGCAGCTCTTGCTGTGCAGGATGCAAGGTTCTATTGTTTCCTTACATCCCATCCATGAGCAACATCCATGCTCGCCAAGCTTACCTCCAAGAACCAGCTCACGCTGCCCAAGGCCGTGACGGCCGCCGTGGAGGCCGCCGAGTACTTCGATGTGGTTGCGGAGAACGGACGCATCATCCTCACCCCGGTGCGGGTGAACCGCGCCGATGCGGTTCGCGCCAAGCTCACCGAGCTCGGTCTGTCGGAGAAGGACGTGGCCGATGCAGTCTCGTGGGCGCGTTCGGCCCGGTAACGCCCCCGCGTATCGTGCTCGACACCAGCGTGCTGCTGTCGGCGCTTGTGTTTCCGGCCGGGACGGTCGCCTGGATCCGGGCCGCGTGGCGGGCGGCCCACATTCGGCCGCTTGTGAGCCGTGACACCATGGCCGAGTTTCTCCGCGTGCTCTCCTACCCGAAGTTCCGATTGACCGCCGTGGAACGCGAGGACCTGATCGACGAGTATCTGCCCTGCTGCGAGACGGTCGTCATCCCCGATCCGCCACCTTGGGTACCCGTGTGCCGGGACCCTTTCGACCGACCCTTCCTGGAGCTGGCGCTCGCGGGACGGGCCGATGCGCTCGTGACCGGTGACCGCGATCTGCTTGCGCTCGTGGATACCTTCACCATCCCCATACTGACTCCCGCAGCGCTGAGGGAGCGGCTACCCGACACGGTGGGCGTCGGCGCATCCCGCTTCACAGGCCGCGGCCCATAGTCCACGCCCCAACGCGTCATGGGCGGCAATCGGCAGGCACGGCATCGTGGCCCCTAACGAAACTCGGGGGCGATCTCCTCGATGAAGCGGTCCATCTGCTCGGTTCGCTGCAAGGCGTTCGAGCCGAGCGTGGAGTCGGGGATGATGATCTCGTCGACGCCCGCGTCGATGTAAGCCTGCACGGTCTGTTTGATCTCGTCGTTCGAGCCGCCCAGCACGGGGCGGCGGCTCGCTTGAGCACGGCCGAGCAAGTCGTCGTTGTCGGTCATCATCAACAACGTGCAGGCTGAGCGCTGGATCTCGGCGGGATCGCGCTGGACGTCGCGGCAGTGGGCGTCGAGCACCGATTGCTTCTGGATCAGCACCTCGGGCGTGCCCCAGACATTCCACTCGTTGGCGTACTGCGCAGCGATGCGCAGGGTGCGCCGCTCGCCACCTCCGCCGATCATCAATGGGAGCGGCCTCTGGACGGGTTTGGGTTCCATCGGCGCATCGACCAGTCGGTAGTACTGTCCCGTAAAGTTCGTTTTCCGGCAGCGGAACATCTCCGTGATCAGTTCGCAGGCTTCCTCCAAACGATCCATCCGCTCCTTGAGCGTGCCGAAGTGGATGCCGTAGGCGTGATGCTCATTCTCCTGCCAGGCTGCGCCAAGCCCAAGAATGAATCGCCCGCCCGAGATGATGTCGATCTGCGCCGCCATCTTGGCGGTCAATGCCGGGTGCCGATAGGTGTTGCCCGAGACCATGTGGCCCAGCTTGATTCGGGGGATGCGCGAGGCGAATGCGGCGAGGGTGGTCCATGATTCGTGGACGAGTTCGTCCGAGGCGTCCTCGCCGACCGGCTTGTCGGGCATGAAGTGGTCGGCGAACCAGATCCGATCCCAGCCGGTGCGTTCGGCGTGACGGGCGACGCTCAGAACTTCGGCCCAGGGATTCGATTGGCCCGGCCAGAATCCAAATCGCATGCTTCAACTCCTTCCACGGTGTCATCTGCATCATCTTCACCTGTGCGACCGGGTTGCAACAGAGCCTTCGCGGCCGCTTTGGCCGATAATCCCGTCGATGGAGAGGATTCGCATCGCGACGCGCGGCAGTCTGCTCGCCCGGTGGCAGGCCGAGCACGTTGCCGGGCGCCTTTCGCGCCTGCATGCCGGGCTTCACGTCGAGCTGGTCACGGTGACCACGCAGGGAGACATCTGGCTCGAGGCGCCGCTCGCCGAAATCGGCGGAAAGGGACTCTTCGTCGAACGACTCGAGCAGACGATGCGCGAGGGCCGCGCCGACATCGCAGTGCACTCGATGAAGGACGTGCCGGTGGAGCTTCCCGGCGACTTCGAGCTGCCGGTCCTGTGCTCGCGGGAGGATCCTCGTGACGCGCTCGTAACCGCTTCCCGTGTCGGCCTCGACGACCTTTCGGAAGGGGCCGTGGTGGGCACTTCCAGTCTCCGCCGCCAGTGCCAGCTCCGGGCCTTGCGTCCCGATTGCGTCGTCAGGAACCTGCGTGGCAACGTGGACACTCGCCTGGGCCGGCTCGACGCGGGTGATTTCGACGCCATCGTCCTCGCCGCCGCCGGACTCAAGCGCCTGGGTTGGGAAGGGCGGGTGAGCGAGTACCTCGGCCACGAGAGATTCGTGCCCGCGGCGGGGCAGGGGGTGATGGGAGTCGAGTGCCGTGCCGGCGACGAGGCGGTCCGCTCCCTCATTGCGCCCTTGCACGACGGCAAAGCCGCCGCCGAGGTGGCCGCCGAACGGGCGATGAACCGGAGGCTGGGAGGCAACTGCCAGATGCCGATCGCCGCGTTCGCCCAAGCCAGCGGAGGGGCGCTTCACTTGTGGGGTCTGGTCGGTCGCGCGGACGGGACCCGGACGATTCGGGTCCGGATGACGGGCCGGGGGGACGCTCCGGTGGCGCTGGGCGAGGCCGCGGCCGAGGATCTGCTCGACAGGGGTGCGGGGGATGTCATTGCCGAAGCGCTCGACAGCCCCTGATGCGGAGTTGGAGGCCGCGCCCCCAACCCTCGAGGGATTGCGGGTGCTGGTGACTCGCCCGTCAACCCGCGCCCGCCCGCTCTGCGCGTTGCTCCGCCAAAGAGGGGCGCTTCCCCTCCTCGTGCCGGCAATCGAGATCGCATCTTCTCGGGATCCCGAGTCGGCAAGAGAAGCGATGGCGCGTCTCACTCGATACGACCTGGCGATCTTCGTGAGCCCCAGTGCGGTGGAGCATGCGCTGACGCTCCTCCCGTCGGGCTGGCCCCGATGCCTGCCGGCCGCCGCGATTGGACCGGGAACCCGGGACGCGCTCCTCGGCCGCGGCATCGAGCCCGCATTGCAACCGAGGGTGCCCTTCGACAGCGAGGCGCTGCTCGCCTGTCGGGAACTCGCGGCGGATCGGGTGGCCGGTTCGAGGATCGCGCTCCTCAAGGGAGAGGGCGGGCGCGAGCATCTCGCGCGCGAACTGAGGCGCCGGGGCGCACGGGTCGATGAAGTCGATACCTACCGGCGCCGCTGCCCCCGCGATCTGGGATCCCGCCTGCGCGCCGCTCCCGCTCCCGACCTCGTGGTCCTGACCAGCGTGGAGGCGGCGCGCAATCTTCTCGGCGTGGCCGGAGAAGAAGGTCGCAGGCGTCTTGCCGGCGCGCACTACGTTGCCATCAGCGCCCGCGTGGCCGACGCTCTCCCCGGACTGGGCGTGGAACGCCCGGCCTCGGTCGCGCCGCGGGCGAGCGATGCCGGCCTGTTGGCGGCGATGGAAGAGTGGGCGGCAGGGCGGCGATGACCCGCCACGCCTGCGCCACGTTGAGAGTGGTGAACCGTCTCGGCCTCCACGCGAGGGCCGCGGCGAAGCTCGTGCGCCTCGCTGGCCGCTTCGAATCCGACATCGTTCTGCGCGCCGGCCCCCAGGAGGCCGACGCCAAGAGCATCATGGCGGTATTGATGCTGGCGGCCACTGAGGGCACGGAGCTCGAGGTCGAGGTCCACGGCGAGGACGCGGAATCGGCCCTCGAGAGTATCCGTGCACTGATCGCGGAGCGCTTCGGTGAAGACGAGTGAACGACGATGCTCGAGTCTTTCTTCTGGCCGGCGCTCGAAAAATGCAGTGGTTCGAGCATCGGTTCGGGCATCGGAATGTGGCGGCATTTTTCATCGACGCCGAGTCGACAAGAATGGATACGGCCCTGAACCCGCGTTCCCGGACCGCGTGGTCGCAGAACCAGGGACGACTTCTTCTGTCATCCTGCCAGGAGACCTGATTCCGGAGGCGACCCCATGGCTCTGACCCTGCACGGCATCAGTGCTTCCAACGGCATCGCCATCGGCAAGCTGCACGTGCTGCGCCGGGGCATGCTCGACGTGCCGGAACGCAGTCTCTCCGGCGCGCAGGTGGGAGGGGAGATCACGCGCTTCAAGGCGGCGCTGCGCGCCGCGAGCCGCGAGCTCAAGGCGATCAAGGCCCGCATCCCTTCGGACACCAAGGCCGAGATTGCGGCGTTCATCGACACGCATCTCCTCATGCTCGAGGACACCGCGCTCACCACCGGAACCCTGCAAGCGATCCGCGAGCTGCGCTGCAACGCCGAGCACGCGCTGAAGCTCCAGCGCGACGCGATCGTGAGCGTGTTCGACGCCATGGACGACGCCTATCTGCGCACCCGGCGCGACGATGTCGACCATGTGGTGAATCGGGTCCAGCGCATCCTCTCCGGCGGCCGCACTCCGGTCTTCGTGGGTCGGCCGGACGATCCGCAGGTGGTGTTCGCCGACGACCTCGCCCCCGCCGACACGGTGCTCATGCAGGACCAGGGCGTGGCGGCCTTCCTCACCGAGTACGGTGGGCCGCTCTCCCACACCGCCATCCTCGCGCGCAGCCTGGGAGTGCCCGCCGTCGTCGGATTGCATGACGCGCGCTCCCACCTGCGGGACGACGAGCTCGTCATCGTCGACGGCCGTCAGGGAGTGGTGGTGGTCGCGCCCGATCCGGCGACGCTGCGCCACTACCGGAGCCGGCAGAAGGAGATCATGCGGGTCCGGGCCGCGCGCGGCGCGTTGCGCAAGACCCCCGCGGTGACCGGTGACGGCGAGCCGGTGACCCTGCAGGCCAACGTCGAGTTCCACTCCGAGCTCGCGCTCGCGATCCGCGACGGCGCGGCCGGGGTCGGCCTCTACCGCACCGAGTATCTGTTTCTGAACCGCTCCGCTCCTCCCACCGAAGCCGAACAGCACGAGGCCTACGCGGGCATCGTGCGGGCCGCCAAGGGCGGACCGGTCACCATTCGCACCCTCGATCTCGGAGCCGACAAGCAGGTCGACGGCTCCCGCCCCGGCGCTCCGGTGTCGCAGAACCCGGCGCTCGGCCTGCGTGCGGTGCGCCTCTGCCTCCGGGAGCCCGGTCTCTTCAAGCCGCAGTTGCGCGCCATTCTCCGGGCGTCCGCGCATGGGCCGGTGCGGATGCTGATCCCGATGATCTCCAGCACCGGCGAGTTCGAGCAGGTCCTCGACGTGGTGCGCGCCTGCAAGCGGGAGCTCAGCGAGGAAGGTGTCCCCTTCGACCCCGCCACCCCTCTCGGGGGAATGATCGAGGTTCCGGCCGCCGCGGTGTGCGCCGATCTCTTCGCCCGGAAGATGGACTTTCTCTCGATCGGAACCAACGACCTGATCCAGTACACGATCGCGGTCGATCGTGTCGATGACGAGGTGAGCTACCTCTACGATCCGCTGCATCCCGCAGTGCTGCGCCTGATCAGCACGATCATCAAGGCGGGACGACACGCCGGCATTCCGGTCGCGCTCTGCGGCGAAATGGCGGGCGACGCGCGCTACACACGCCTTCTCCTCGGCATGGGGCTCAAGGAGTTCAGCGTCCACCCCAATGCGCTGCTGGAGATCAAGCAGGCGATTCTGGAGGCCCACGCCGCAAAGAGCCGGAGCCTGGCGAAGCGGATTCTGGGCACCGCCAAGCGGGCCCGCCGGGAGGCGCTGCTGAACGAACTGAACCAGTAACGGATACCGGAAGACCGATGGCCGAGCACCACGAGGACTCCCGCTATCCGCCGTCCGGTGGCTACCAGCTCACCAGGATCCAGTGCGCGAGGAGGCGCTCCTGCTCGTCCGATACTCCGCTTCTGCGGTCCAGGCGGCCGTCGCCATCGGTATCCACAAGGTAGTAGGCGGGCATGGTGGTGTCCTGGTGCTCCACCTTGACGGCTCTGACCACGCCCTCGACGACGTACTGGGTGATCACCTTGTCGTCGTCGCGAACGATTCGCAGCTCCGGCTCGAGGCTCTCCTCGAGGGACAAGTCCTCCGCTAGCGGCGGCGGCTCGGGAAGCGGCTCGAGCTCGGGAGCCTCCGCCGTGACCCGCAGCGGGAGAGCGAGCAGCATGCATGCACCAAGGGCGACAGCCAAGTTTCGCGTATTCATGAGGTCCGGCCTCCGATCACTTCTCCTCGCTCGTCGGAATGCACGTGCCCGATCTTCGCCGCGCACGGTGTACCTCTTCTTCGCCGGAAGTGCGCAAAGGATAAGGGAACTTCGAACGGGGCTCGACGCGGCGCCGGAGTCCGGACCGCGCCTGTCAGGCCTGTTCCCCCGCGGCTCGGGAATGACATCCGTCGGCGGGCGGGTCTCAGGTCGTCCCATCGGAATCACTCGCTCCGGGCACGCTCCGGCGAGTTGGATGCGTCAAGGCTACTGCGTATCTCAGCTTCCTACAAGAGTTGATGTGCTTAATGATGAGTTGCTTAAACGATAAATCTCATGCAGAAGCTCAACGTTTTGTCGCAATGCTCCCCTCCCTCGGACCTGGTGCCGCGGGTGATTCAGTACCGGTGACTCTTTCGGTGCGGCAACCCGGGACCGGGGTCCTGCCGCGGGTGACCCGGCCGCTCCCGCAGAGCCACGAGTCCGGCACCACGGCCCCCGGCGGCCGGGCAGAGGGCGCTCTCGCTCCATGAGCGTTTTGGCGGTGCGGAGTCGGCGGCGCTATCCTCCCCGCCTGCCCGTTCCGCGTCCTCGCCGGTATCGCGCCGCATCGGACGGGAGAAGCAACGAGACGGAGGCCCGCCATGAACTCGACGACGACGGACACCGCCGGGCACCTGGTCCTCGTCGACGGTTCCTACTACCTGTACCGGGCCTTCCACGCGATGCCCGCGTTCAGCAACGCGAAGGGAGAGCCCACCGGCGCCCTCTACGGAGTCGGCAACATGCTGCGCCGGCTGCTCGGGGAGACGCAGCCGGACTTCGTGGCGGTGATCTTCGATGCCCGCGGCAAGACCTTCCGGGACGAGCTCTACGTGCAGTACAAGGCCAATCGCCCGTCCATGCCGGAAGAGCTCGCGGCGCAGGTCGCGCCGATCCACGAGCTCGTGGAGGCGCTCGGCCTGTCGCTTCTGCAGGTGCCGGGGGTCGAGGCGGACGACGTCATCGGCACGCTGAGCGGGCACGCCGTCTCGGAAGGCATGAGGGTGACCCTTTCCACCGGCGACAAGGACATGGCCCAGCTCGTCAACGAGCGGGTGACGATGGTCAACCCCATGGACGGCGCAGTGCTCGATCCGGCGGGGGTCGAAGAGAAGTTCGGAGTGCCGCCGGAGCGGATCGTGGATTACCTCACTCTCGTGGGCGATGCCGTGGACAACGTGCCCGGCGTCCCGAAGGTGGGACCGAAGACCGCGCTCAAGTGGCTCGGGGCGTACGGAAGCGTCGATGCGCTGATGGCCAGTGCCAGCGACATCAAGGGCAAGGTGGGCGAGAATCTGCGCGAGAGCCTCGCTCACCTCCCGCTCTCCCGCCGCCTCGTGACGATCAAGTGCGACGTCGCGCTCGACCGGGGGGTGAGAGACCTCGTGCGGCGCCCTCAGAACGAAGACGTGCTGAAGGCGATGTACACCCGCTTCGAGTTCAACAGTTGGCTTGCCGAGCTCGACTCTCCCGGCCCCGAGCCCGCCGCGCCTGCGGCATCCTCCGCCCACTACGAGACGGTGCAGGACGAGGAACGCTTCTCGGAGTGGCTCGAGCGACTGCGCGCCGCGCCGTGCTTTGCATTCGATACCGAGACCACCAGCCTCGACTACATGCGGGCGGAAGTGGTCGGGGTGTCCTTCGCGGTGGCCGAGGGCGAGGGCGCCTACGTCCCGCTCGCGCACTCCTACCCCGATGCTCCGGCGCAGCTCGGGCGCGAGCGGGTGCTCGAAGCGCTGCGCCCGCTCCTGGAAGACCCGGAACGCCCCAAGATCGGCCAGAATCTCAAGTACGACATGAGCGTGCTCGCCAATCACGGCATCCGGCTCCGCGGGGTGCGCTTCGACACCATGCTCGAGTCCTACGTCGTCGACAGCACCGCGACGCGCCACGACATGGACGCGCTCGCGCTGCGCTACCTCGACCACCGCACCATCCACTTCGAGGACATCGCCGGCAAGGGCGCGGGGCAGTTGAGCTTCGATCAGATCCCGATCGAGCAGGCCGGGCCCTATGCCGCGGAAGACGCGGAGGTGACACTCCGCCTGCACGAGACGCTGTGGCCGCGCCTCGAAGGCGAGCCCTCGCTCCGCCGCCTCTTCGAGGACATCGAGATGCCCCTCGTGCCGGTGCTCTCGAAGATCGAGCGCCGTGGCGTCCGGGTCGACGTCCCGATGCTCGAACGGCAGAGCGAGGAGCTGGCCGCGCGCATGGAGGAGGTCGAGCGCGAGGCGCACGAGGCGGCGGGAGCCCCCTTCAACCTCGGCTCGCCGAAGCAGATTCAGGGCATCCTCTACGACCAGCTCGGCCTGCCGGTGCGGGCCAAGACGCCCAAGGGACAGCCCTCCACCGCGGAGTCCGTGCTCCAGGAGCTCGCCCACGACTTCGAGCTTCCCCGCCTGATTCTCGAACATCGCGCGGTATCCAAGCTGCGCTCCACCTACACCGGCGCCCTTCCCGCCTGCGTGAGCCCACGCACCGGGCGGGTGCACACCAGCTACCACCAGGCGGTGGCCTCGACCGGACGCCTCTCGTCGAGCGACCCGAATCTGCAGAACATACCCATTCGCACCGCGGAGGGGCGCCGGGTCCGCCAGGCCTTCGTGCCCGAGGACGGGTGGCGGATGGTCGCGGCCGACTACTCGCAGATCGAGCTGCGCATCATGGCCCACCTCTCGGGAGACGAGGGGTTGCAAGGGGCCTTCGCCTCGGGAGCGGACATCCACCAGGCGACCGCGGCGGAGGTGTTCGGCCTCGCGCCCGACGGGGTCGATCCCGAGCACCGCCGCCGGGCCAAGGCGATCAACTTCGGCCTCATCTACGGCATGTCCGCTTTCGGCCTCGGCCGCCAGCTCGGGATCGGCCGCAACGAAGCGCAGGCCTACGTCGACCTCTACTTCGCGCGCTATCCGGGAGTCCGTCGCTTCATGGACGAAACCCGTACCCGCTCCCGCGAGCGGGGCTTCGTCGAGACGGTGTTCGGGCGCCGCCTGCACCTGCCCGAGATCAATTCCCGCAACATCCACCGGCGCCAGTACGCCGAGCGCACCGCGATCAACGCGCCCATGCAGGGCACCGCCGCCGACATCATCAAGCGCGCGATGGTGCGCATCGATAGCTGGCTGGAAGAACGTTCGCTCGCGAGCCGCATGATCATGCAGGTCCACGACGAGCTGGTCCTGGAAGTGCCCGAGAGCGAGCTCGAAGAGGTGAAGGCCGGCGTGCACGAGCACATGGTGAATGCGGCGGACCTCTCCGTGCCGCTGGAGGTCGACATCGGTGTCGGGTCCAACTGGGATGAAGCGCACTGATTGTCGGGAGAACGATGCAGGTGGAAGAGTGCATGCGAAGTATCTGAAGCGCCGGGAGGCGGAAGATATCGCCAGCCGGTATCGGGCGGGATACGGCGATGTCGCGACGCTCGATGACGAGCTGGTTGGATGGGCTGGTAGTGGGGCATCGCTGGCAGGCGAACGACCATGCCCGGAATCCGCACCTCGACGCGCCGTCCGGCGGCGCTCGAGCGCTCGAGCTCAGTAAAGCGTCTCGCGGAGCTTCTCGCGCAACCGGCGGTCGATGGCCTCGCCGTCCGCGAGGCCGGCGTGGTCGGCAATCATCGTGCCGAAGGAGGGAAGGGCGGTCTTGCGGTCCACGCGGGACTCTTCCGCCCACAGGCGGGACCGCACCAGGGCCTTGGTGCACTGGAGAAACACCTCCTCCACCTCGACCAGGAGCCCGCTGCGGGGGATGCGGCCCTTGACCGCGAGCGGCTCGAGGTGCGCCGGGTCGGTGGTGAGGGTGGCCCGGCCATTGAGGCGCAGCGTCTCGTTGACGCCCGGGATGAGGAACAGCATTCCCACGTGGGGGTTCTCCAGCACGTTCGTCAGCGAGTCGGTGCGGTTGTTGCCACGGCGGTCGGGAAGCAGGATGGTCCGGTCATCCAGCACCGCGACGAACCCTGCCGGGTCGCCTCGCGGAGAGCAGTCGACACGTCCGTCCGCTCCGGCCGATGCCAGGACCACGAAGGGTGACAGCTCGATGAAGCGCCGGCAGTGGCGGTCCAGGCGATCGAGCGATTTCCTGAGCGCGAGCTCGCTCGGCTCTCCGTAGAGGCTTCTGAGGTCCTCCGCCGATTCGATGAGGTGGTCCGTCACTCCACTAAGCGCGCTGCAGGACGCCGCGTCCCGACTCGCCCTCTTCCAGGCGCACGTGCATCACGTCGCTGGCCAGCCCCAGCCGGTGGAGCAGCCTGATGACCGCCCAGGAGACGTCGAGCTCCCAGCGCCGCAGTCCCTGGCGCGCCGAAGAGGGCCACGCGTGGTGGTTGTTGTGCCAGCCTTCGCCGAAGGCGAGCAGGGCCACCACCCAGTTGTTCGTGCCTGGGGCTTCGGGGAAGCTCCGGTAGCCCCACTTGTGGGCGGCGGAGTTGACGAGCCACGTGGAGTGGTAGAGCAGCACCAGGCGGGCGCAGAAGCCCCAGAGGAAGAGCGGCAGCCCCCCCACCGCGAGGAGCAGCGCTCCGACCGCGAGTCCGGGAATGTAGTGGTAGCGGTCGAGCCGGCGCAGCCAGGGGTCGCGCGCGAGGTCCCGGGTGTGGTGCAGGATCCGGCGCTCGTCGTACTCGGGGGGAAACAGGTAGAAGAGCCACCCCATGTGGGCGAAGAAGAAACCGCGTTCGATGTCGTGGGGGTCGCCCTCGGAGTCGGAATGGAAGTGATGGGTGCGGTGATCCGCCGCCCACCTCAGGGGACCCCCCTGCATCGCGACGCAGCCGATGGCGGCGATGACGTTCCGTACCCATCGCGGAGTGCGGAAGCTCCGGTGCGAGAGCAGGCGGTGGTAGCCGACGGTGATGCCGAGCCCGGTCAGCGCGTAGAGCACCAGCATCACCGCGAGGTTCGTCCACGTGAACCACGCGAATGCGGCGATCGCTCCGGCGTGCACCGCGACCATGAACAGGACGTGCACGACGGAGATCGTCTGTGCGGGCTGATCCACTGCCCCGGTGCTTCCCACCACGGGAGCGAACTCGCGCTGCATTGCTCCTCCTCTGCAACGTGGCGCGGCGCGGATCCTAGACGGCGCACCGGCTCGGCTCAACCCCGCGCGGCAGGTCCGGATGATGACTCGACGGCGAGGATGGGCTAGGTGAGGGGTGGCAGGTTCCGGGTCGCGAGCACTTCCTCCGCAGGGGAGCGGTCGCCGGTGCGGCTGATCTTTCGCGGGGCGGACAGGAAGTGCAGGCGGTACCCGAGCCCTCGGTAGAGCTCGACGACTCGGGTCGTCGCCTGGTTGCTGAGCACCACCGGACCCCGGTGCTGGCGAAGCCACCGGGCGAGGCGCTCCTGTTCCGGCCAGTCGAAACCGTCCTTGGCGTACTGGCGAAACTCCACGTCGTAGGGCGGGTCGGCGTAGATGAAATCGCCGGGCTCGAGCTCGACCGACTCGAAGTCGCCGTGGTGGAAGACCCACGGAGCGAGTGGAGCGCGGTAGGCGGTGAAGTCGCGGCGGTAGTGGATCACCGCGTGGCGGCCGAAGGGCACGTTGAACTCGCCCTTGCGGTTGAAACGGCACAAGCCGTTGTAGCCGGTTCGGTTCAGGTAGTAGAAGAGCGAGGCCGCCTTGCGCGTCCGCAGGCCCCGGCCCGTGACCAGGCGGTTGAACTCCGAGCGGTGCCGGTAGTAGAGCTCGCGCTCGTTGTGCATCGGGATCCGGATGCGCAACGCATCTTGCAGGTGCCGGTAGAAGTTGATCGGGTGCGGATTGACGTCGCAGAGGAGCGCCCTCTCGGGACGAAGGCCCAGCGCCACCGCGAGCCCGCCGCAGAATGGCTCGACGAGGCGCAGGTGCGTGCGGGAACGCCACCAGGGAAGGAGGTGAGGCACGAGCCAGCGCTTGCCGCCCGCCCACTTGAGCGGCGGGTTGAGGCCTTCGGACTCCGGCTCGGGGCTCACGCTCACTTTGCAGTTCGGGGCGCCGGGGCTCTGCCCACGCCGCCCCGCCGCCATGCGATGACCATGGATTCGTGAATGCAGAGCAGGGCGGGCAGCGCCAGGAGCACGAGCACGGTGGCGAAGGCGAGCCCGAAGGAGATCGAGATCGCCATCGGGATGAGGAACTGCGCCTGCAGCGAAGTCTCGAACATGAGCGGGGTGAGGCCCCCGATGGTGGTGAGCGAGGTGAGCAGCACCGCGCGCAGGCGCATGCAGGCCGCTTCCACGATCGCCCGCCGCCACGGGACGCCGCTCTCCTTGAGTCGCTTGTAGAACATCACCAGGACGATGGAGCCGTTGACGACGATGCCGCTGAGCCCGAAGAGGCCGAAGAGGGAGAGGATGGTCAGATCGCGGTCGAGCGCGAAGTGACCGGCCACCGCGCCCACCAGCGCGAAGGGAATGACCGCCATCACCACCAGCGGCCAGCCGTAGGAGGCGAATACGAAGGCGAGAACGATGTAGATGAGCGCCAGCGCGAGGCCGGCTCCCCACGCCATGTCGCTCAAGGTCTGGCGTTGGTCCGCCTGCCGGCCTTCGAAGCCGTAGCTCACCCCGTGGCGTTGCGCGAGCTTCGGCAGCGGACCCTCGGCAAGGGCGGCGACTATCCGGTTGCTGTTGCCGACGGCAGGATCGACATCGCCCGACACTTCGACGCTCAGGCGGCCGTCGTAGCGGCGGAGCCGATCGAATCCGCGGCGAGGATTGATGTCCACCACACTGAGCAGAGGAGTGGCGCCTCCGCCGGGAAGTGTGATGTTGAAGTCCGCGAGCGAGCCGAGGTGGCTGCGCTCGCGCTCCGGCAGGATGACTCGAACCTCGATTTCTTCGCCTTCGTGCTGGAAGATCTGGGCGAGCGCACCTTCGTAGGCGGCCCGGAGCTGAGAGCCGACGTCCTCGATGCTGAGGCCCAGCGCCTGGCCCTGGGCGTTCAGGCGGTAGACGAGCTGCTCCTTCCCGTAGGGCAGATCGTCCTGCACGCCGCCCACCCCGGGAATGGTGCGCAGGATTCCGGCAAGCTCCTGTGCGGCCGCCTTGAGGCGGACGGGGTCGGTGCCTTTCAGGCGCACCGCGATGTCGCGGCCGGGAGGGCCGGGGCGCCGTTCCTGGATGGAGAAGGCTTCCAGTCCGGGCGGGAGCACGATGCGTTCGCGCCATGCCTCGAGGAGCTGCGTGTTGCGCACCGTCCGCTCGTCCGGCGCGGTGAGCTCCACCATGAGGGAGCCGAGATGGTCCCCGCGGGTGGCCGGCTGGTTGTCGATGGCCGGTATCGCGCCGAGATGCGCCACCGCGACTCGGACCAGTTCGCCTCCGAGGTGCCCTTCGGTCTCGCGGAGGGTCTGCCCGAGGTGCTCGACGAAGGTCTCGACCCGGTGGGCGGGAGTGCCCGCCACGAAGGTGACGTTGGCGTCGAGCGTGGTGCTCTCGGGGGTGGGAAAGAAGTTGAATGCAACGTGTCGCCCTGCGAGCAGGCCGATCGCGAGCATCAGCACGCTGACCATCGCGCAGAGCACCGTAACCGGCCGCCGCACCGCGTAGATCACTGCGGGACGGAACATCCGTGCGCGAAACCGCTCGAAGCCGGCGTCCAGGCGTTTCCGGACGCGACTCGGAGAAGGGCGGCGAGCGGTGCCGGAAAGGGCCTGGCGCAGATGCCCGGGCAGAATCAGGAAGCACTCGACCAGCGACGCAATGATTACGCAGACCACGACCAGGGGGATGTCGAAGAGGATGCGGCCGATGATGCCGCTCACCAGCATCAGCGGCAGGAAGGCGGCAATCGTGGTCAACGACGACGCCAGCACCGGGGCGAGCATGCGCTCGGCGCCGCCTCTTGCCGCGGCGAGCGGGTGGGCGCCCGCCTGGTGCTGGGCAAGCGCGTCTTCGCCCACCACGATCGCGTCGTCGACGATGATTCCGAGCGTCATGATGAGCGCGAAGAGGCTCACCATGTTGATGCTGCCACCGAGGAGATGGAGCGCGGCGAGCGCCCCCATGAACGACACCGGGATCCCGGCCGCCACCCAGAAGGTGATGCGCGCGTTCAGGAAGAGCAGCAGCACCGCCACCACCAGGACCATCCCGCCCAGGCCGTTCTTGAGCAGCAGCATGATGCGCTCGCGCAGCAGGTGCCACACCTGGTCGTAGAGAGCGACTTCGATCCCGGGTGGCCAGGCGCCTTCACGCTCCTCCATCCACTGGCCGACGATGCGCGCCGATTCGAGGCTGTCGGAATCCGCGGCCCGGCTGAGCAGAAGGCTCGCCGCGGGCAGGCCCTGATACCGGACGTGGTGGCTTCCCGCCCGCGCGCGGCGTTCGACCGTCGCGACGTCGCCCACGCGCAGCAGGCGGCCCTCGCCGTCGGAGAGCAACGCCAGGTCCTCGAATCCCAGCTCCCGGCGTCTCTGCTCCAGCGCGCGAAGACTGCGGGAGACGTCGAGCTCGCCGATGTCTCCCGCCGGCACGTCGCGGCTCGAGGTCGCAATCCGTCTCGCGACGTCCCCGAGCGACATGTCGAGCTCGTAGAGCACGGCGGAGGGGATCTGGATCGCGATCTCTTCCTCCGGGAGCCCCGTTATCGTGATCTTGGCGATTCCCCGTTCGAGCAGGTCGCTCTCAATCTCCCGCACCACCGGTCGGAGGTCCACCCCGTGCTGCCGCGCCGCCACCAGGAGCCGGGCTACGGGCTCGTAGTTGATGACTTGCGCAATCTGCGGCTCTTCCGCCGTCGCGGGCAGGTCGCGAATGGAGGCAATCCGCTCCTTCACCTGGTCGACCGCCTCACCCATGTCGGTACCTTCCTCGTACTCCAGCGCGATCTGGGCGTTGCCCTGGGAGGAAGTCGAGGTCATCTCGCGAAGCTCGCCGAGGCCGCGGAGCTCGCGCTCCAGCGGGGCGGTGATCGCGGCGGCGACATCTTCGGCGGCGGCCCCCGGCCACGTCACCTGAACATTCGCGAAGTTGATCGCGAAGGTCGGGAAGAACTGGGTGCCGAGCTTGTGCAGGGCGAAGGAACCGGCCAGCAGCAGCACCGCCATCAGCAGGTTGCAGGCCACCCGGTGGGCGGCGAATGCCCCCAGGATGCCTGGGCTCCGCTGGTCGGTCACGGCCCTTGCCATGCCGTATTCTCCCCCATCGGCAGGAAAGGATCGTCCCGCCCCTTCGCTTCTTCCCCCGTCTCAGGTGCCGCGGATCCCTTTGACCTCGCAGCACGTCATCCGCTTCGATGCGCTCGGCATCGATGATGTGGAGCAGGCCGGCGGGAAGAACGCTTCCCTCGGGGAGAAGTACCGGACCCTTCGCGGATCCGGGGAATGACGGACGATGCGCATGCGGCTACTCTTCGTCATACCATGGATGCGCGGTAGTCCACCGGCTGCAATGTGCCGATGAAGAACGAACGAGCGGGCACCTCCATGCGTCTTCGCCGCGATTCGCGCTGTCCGAGCACCCATGACGCACGGTGTCCGTGGCGAGGAGACGCTGCATTCGGGGAATCGTCGTGACCGAGGTGAGCCGCATCGCGCTCGCGCAGATGACCAGCACCGCGGATGTCGAGGCCAATCTCGAGCGCGCCTTGATCCTGCTCGACGAGGCGGTGGCCGGAGGCGCCCGGCTCCTCGCCTATCCGGAGGTGTTCGCCTGCATCGCCGGCCGGCAAGCGAAGCTCGCGGCGGCGGAGTCCCTCGACGGTCCCATCGTTTCCGAGTTTCGGGAGCGGGCGGCCCGCCACCGACTCACCATACTCCTCGGCAGTCTGCACGAGCGTATTCCCGGAAACTCCGAACGGGTGCACAACACGTCGGTTCTCATCGACCAGGACGGCGCACTGCTCGCGCATTATCGAAAGCGCAAGCTCTTCAACGTGGATCTGCCCGGGGTGCGCGCACGGGAGAGCGACACCATCGAGGCCGGCGTGTCTCCCTCTCCCGTGGTCGAGACCGCGATCGGACGCGTCGCCCTCACCGTCTGCTTCGATCTGCGCTTCTCCGAGCTCTACCGCGACCTGCGGGCCCGGGGCGCGGAGATAGTCTGCGTGCCGTCCAACTTCACCGCGCCGACCGGGGCCGCGCACTGGGAGATCCTGCTTCGCGCACGCGCCATCGAGAGCCAGGTGTTCGTCCTCGCCCCCGCGCAGGAGGGGCAGCACAATCCCCGATACAGCTCCTTCGGGCACAGCATGGTGGTGGACCCCTGGGGCCGGGTGCTGGCGGAACGCGCGGCCGGGGAGGGGCTCGTGTGGGCGGATATCGACCTCGGAGTGCTCCACGAGGTGCGCGCCCGGTTGCCGATGGACTGAGCCCGGCCTTCTCCGGGCGGAAAGCAAGGACGCGTTTTTCTCACGCCGGTTTCGGTACCGGGTGCCCCGGCGTTTCTCGTCGGCGTCGGGCCGGCCACGTTGCCGGGCCGGGCACCCGCCGTTATGCTTTTTCCGACCACCGGCGGAGCCGGCCGTGATCCGGGCGCGTTCCGCGGGGATCCCGTCCGGGGCAGGAGAATCGGAGAACCGGATGAGCTTGGCCGCGGCGCTCGAGAAGAAGCTCGGGCTCGTCAATCTCGAGCTTCGGCACAATCTGCCGAAGGACGTGCTGTTCCACGAGGCGCTTCGCCACGACCGGGGACGCGTGCGCATCGGCGGGGCGGACGACGAGCCGAAGGCATTTGCTACCCGGCTCGGGGTCAGGGGGCCGCTGGTCTTCTACACCGATCCGGAATGCACGGGCCGGCCCGTGAACGACACCTTCGGGGTTGCTTGGCCGGAGATGGAAAGCGAGGTGTGGTGGAAGAGCAACTTCCAGCCCCTGGACCCCGATTGCTACCAGTCGCTGCTCGGACGGGTGGTAGCGCACCTCAACCGGCGCGGCGGCACGCTCTACGTGCAGGACGTCTACGCGGGAGCCGATCCCGCCTATGCGGTCCCCTACCGCTTCGTCGGCGAATACGCGACCCACGCGATGTTCGCGCACAACATGTTCCCCAAGGTCGACCCCGGTATAGCGGACGCGGAGAGCAAGGCGTGGACCATGCTCAATGTGCAGTCCTTCCGCTGCGAGCCCGAACGGGACGGCACGAAATCCGAGCGTGCCGCGATCATCGACTTCCGCAACCGGCTGTGCCTGGTGGCGGGCCGGGCCGACTACTGCGGGCTGGTCAAGAAGACGATCTTCACGGTGATGAACTTCCTGCTGCCGGGGCAGGGCTACCTCTCCATGCATTGTTCGGGAAACATCGGCGCGCAAGGCGACACCGCCATCCTCTTCGGTCTGTCCGGCACCGGAAAGACCACCCTCTCGGCGGACCCGGCGCGGCGCCTCATCGGCGACGACGAGACGGGGTGGACCGAGCAGGGGGTGTCCAACCTCGAGGACGGCTGCTATGCGAAGCTCATCGATCTCGACAAGGAGGCCGAACCCGTCATCGCGGCCGCCCTCTCGATGCCCGGCACCATCGTGGAGAACGTGCCGGCCCTGGAAGGGCGGGCGCTCGCCGACACCGATCCCCAGGAGCTCGACCTGAGCGACCGGACCATCACCGAGAACACCCGCTTCTCCTATCCGCTTTCGTGCAATCCGAACGTCGCCGAGGGCGCGAGAGGGGGACACCCCGAGACCATCGTGCTCCTCACCGCCGATGCCTTCGGAGTGCTGCCCCCGATATCGATTCTCGACGGGGACGAAGTGATGTACCACTTCGTGCAGGGCTTCACGTCGAGGCTCGCGGGAACTGAGGTGGGGGTGACGGAACCGCAGGCCACGTTCAGCGCGTGCTTCGGCGCTCCCTTCATGGCGCGGCGTCCCCATGTGTACGCCCGGTTGCTGAAGGAAAAGATGCAGCGGCACGAGGCCCGCTGCGTGCTGCTCAACACGGGCTGGAGCGGCGGTCCCGCGAGCGAGGCCCCTCGCATCGCAATCCGCGATACCCGCGCCCTGCTCCAGGCAGCTTTCGCAGGCGAGTTGCAGACGCAGGGCTCGCGCGTGCTCCCGATCTTCGGGTTGCGGATTCCCGAGGTCGTCGCGGGGGTGGACTCTGCGATGCTCGATCCCCGGCAGACGTGGAAGGGAAGCGAGCCTTATGAACAGGCCGCCCTTCGGCTGCGCGACATGTTCCGGGCCAACTTCGAGGAGAACCGCTTCCAGGACTTCGGGATTCGTTCCGTGATGTAGGGCAGTGGCCTTTCGGCAGGAAAAAGCCATTCATGGCTTTTTCAACCACGCGGTCCGAGAATGGAGGTTCGGGACCGCTTTCATTTTTCGACGACTTGCCGTCGATGAAAAACGCCGGCCCGTCCCGGTACCGGCGGCTGACAGATTGCGTTGTCTGCCTCCGCTTGGGACCGACGATAACGCGCGGGAGGATGGGGC
>CAYQVB010000026.1:0-18276 GCA_964420925.1 uncultured Ectothiorhodospiraceae bacterium
CTACCGGCGCCCCGCCCATGCCGCCCCACCTCGCGCGACTCCCCGCCCGCCGCGCGAGGATAGCCCACGCACACGCTCTCAAGGGAGACTCCCGCCCCCGGCCGACGCGCACCGTCACGTGACCGCACCGAGGCCCGGACAGGAACCGGTGCGGTGACCACCGGATTCTATGTCTGTACCAGACCGTCGAGTTTCTCGAATCGCGAGAAGATGCGACGGATGGTCAACGACAATTAGTTTTGCTGGGCGACAATTACACTTGTCGTCAAGCAGACGGAATCCCTTCAAGCGACGAAACAATCGCTCGATTTCGTTACGCCGCTTGTACATCTCACGGTCGTACTCCCAGGGCTCGACGCGGGTTCGCAACGGCGGCACCACCGGTTCATACCCCAGCGCCAAGGCCAGTTGCCGGGGTCTCGTCGAGCTGCTCCTTGAGCGCCGCCCGGTCGTCCGCGCCGAGGAGCCCTCAAACACCACCTGAGGGTGGGGACTTTTCAATGACCACATCTGGGGAACACTGAACGACCCTTTACAGTCAAGCGCGTCGATTCGCTCACCGCCGACGGCAGGCCCCCCTGCCGCCCTCCGACGGCACCTCGCTGTCGAAGCCTCCCGCCGTCACCCGGCCCAAGGTCGCCAGGCCAGGACCGGTCCCGTCGCCCTCACGGGCGAGGTGGAACGCGCTCCCGGGGAGCAGGTCGCGGCCCCACGGCAGCCGCCCCGGCATGCCGGCATCCGCCCGGGAACCCTCGACGGCGCCGAGGCCTGCCCCAGCCCCGGCGCCCGTGTCCGGTCCGCCATCCGCCAAGCAGGCCGACGAACTCGTCGGCGAGCCCTATTGCGGTCTTGGCGTCGGGCGCATGGATCCCCCAAAACGCACGCCCGCATGTTGCCGGCTGCGCTGGTGGACGCACCACTCGGGCAAGTCGACAACGAGTTGCACGCCAGTCCGCAAGACCTAGGGACTGTTCGGCTCGACTATTCGCCGCGAGAGGAGACGCCTCTGGAGCTGGCGGGGGTTCAGTAGAACCTCTGGTAGTCCGCCTCAAGGTCTGTCTGGTCGGCAATCTGGTCAAGAATCCGGACTCCGAGCGTGAGCAACTCGGCGGTCCTTTTCGGATCATCCCAACCAGTGTCACCATGCTTACCTCCATGAAAGAGGTTGTTCCGCACGGTCTGTAGCAACCGAACCACACGTCCAAGTTCACTTTGGCATTCGCGGAGGTCGACGTTCTCCCATTCGGGACTGGCGGTAGGGCCGACGACTTGGCGCTTGGGCGCTGCGTCGATGAGTCGCCGCGCCTCTTCCGATCCGTGGTAGCCCTGATGCCAACGGGCGACGAAGGGATCCCAACCCGGCTCCGCTCTCGCGCCCGGATTCCGGCTCTTCAGGTAACCGTTCTCCTTTAGTGCGAACTCGAACCTCGTGAATCGAAAGAAGAACTCGAAAGCCAAGTCCCTCAGCTCACAGGTAACATCTTCGCGTCTCATGGGCGTAGACAGCGGGAGTGAGGATGGCTCATGGCGGATCCTCCCACTCGGCGCTCAGGGCGAGTTCGAGAGCGTGTTGAGTCTGGCGCGCGCGACTTTGTTTCTCTGGATCGAGCTTGTTCGGCCCGTCCGAAACCTTCTCGCCCGAAACGGGCTCTTGCAGATTCATCCTGATATCGGCGTGATATGGATTCCCGTCGACCGGGCTCGCTTCCACGTGACGCATCCTGGACGTCGCCCTATGCACTGGCAATATAGCCCATCCGTGGAACGTCTTCGGGCCGTCTGGCCGCACTTGGCCCCGTCCGATCGCGATGTCCGCCATTACCTTACGCGATGCGTGGTCTAATCGATCGACGGAAATCTGGTCCACGCCCTTTCCGGGAATGAATACGTGCGGCGTGATCTTGGAGTTCCTGGCCCTTCTGGCTTGGTTCCCCGAATACACGCTCCGGCCGAGGTTCTCGTCCTCGGTCAGTGCGGGCAGGCGCTTAGTCAAGGGACTGCGAGAGAGGCGATCCTCCCAGCGTGCGTAGTCGTCCCCACAGGACGTCAGTGGGAAGATCCCAAGCGTCCTTGTAGTGTTCTCGTTCGCTCTTGCCGTTCGCCGACCAGAAGCAGCCGGCACCGCCTTGGCTGTCTATCAGGACGAGCAGGCCCGCCGCGGCGAACGGCGATTTGAAGTACAGAGCAATCTCCCCATCCATCGAGGGGTACACCTCGGGCTCGATGAAGCTGGTCCTGGTCGTCGCAAGTACATGCTTCGCATTGCGCTTCGCAACGTTAGTGATCGGAGGCCAGCCTTCCTCCTGCGCCTCCTGGTCGATTCGGTCGACCTGTGCCAACGCCTCCTGGAACCAAGTGGCTGTCCTCGGCCAAAGTTTGTCGCGGACCAGATCGACTGGCACGAATTGCAGGCCAGAAGCACGGGCCCCAGATAAGGTCCGGAACGAGCCTTGAGACCCCCACTGCGGTGCCTCCAGCCTGTTCAATCGTTCCACGTTGAACGTCGGGGGCGCATCTCTCCACCGAGCACTCGGATCAGCCATCAGTTTGAACGTTCCCTTCGTGGACGATTCCGGAGGCGTGATTGGCGAGCTGAATAGCTTGCTGTCTCCATTTCAGTTCCTCATCCATCCCAGTTAGGTCATGCAAAGCAATATAGCTGGAATCCGAGATGAAAACGCCAGCTGGGACGAGTTCTGACTGCTCGATCGTGCGCCGAAAGACCCTGGAGCCGTCGCTGGTCCTGAGCGTAAACCCCACTATGGGGCGGTACTCGAGCACGGGCTCGGAGCCGGCAAAGGCCTGGATTCCCTTGCTGCCGTACAGCTGAAGGTAACCCTGCCAATCGCCTTCGACGACGTGGGCGTGGTAGTTTGAGAATGTCCTGTAGGACTGCCGCTCATAGCACTGTAGCCTCGGCAGCAATCTCTCCATCGTGCCACGCACGACGTCGACGATGATGTCCAGGTCGGCAATGACGATGTTGGCGAAGGAGAGCGACACCGTGTCTGCGCGCAGGATGATCGTACTCGACCCACCGAAGATCCGGTACTTGCACCAAGTCTCACCGAGTTCGGCAGAGGGGTCGGCGCTGAAGTCGCCCGGCTGCGGGTTGAGCAGCTCACGGAAGTTGTCGGCGACCCCTGCGACAAACTCCTTCCTCGCCCGGTCCCAATCCGTGATGAACGGGCTGAGATCGAACGTCACGGACAGACTGCCTCTGTCGCCACGCACCACAAGACCGCTCATCAACCACGCCCTCCACCGTGCTCCGACCCCCTGTGCGTCAGCTCGCTTCCTACACGGCATTCCTACAACCGAGGGTGGGATCCAGCGGGAAGGGTAACGCCGACCTGTCTCTTTTCGCAAAGTGAGGTCGGAAGAGCATATCCGCAAGCGTCGCTTGTTACCGCCCCAGGTCCGTCAAGACCGCGACGAAGCAAATCCGCTTGGTGTACACGGGGCGGGAGAACGCTTCGACGGATCCCGCCGGCGGTGAGGTCGAAAGGACCGTCCGCAGGACGGGCTGGCCGCGCCGACGGGCCGCTTCGGCGGAACACGCGAGCCGGGGCCCGGCCGTCGAACACCACCGTCCACACCCCGCCGCAGGCGCGCGCCACGGTCGCAATCTCACCCACCAAGCACCGCGCCGCCCCCGCCGGTCGCGCCACCACCCGTCGGGGCGCGCGCCCATGACGTTGTTGCCGTCCACGAAGACGTGCTCTACCGGCGCCCCGCCCATGCCGCCCCACCTCGCGCGGCTCCCCGGCCGACGCGCACCGTCGCGTGGCCGCGCCGAGACCCGGTCAGGAACCGGTACGGTGACCACCGGATTCTATGTGTGTACCAGACCGTACAGACCAGCATACGGTTAGAGAGATATCTGTACACATATACAGTATCCCCATGCCAAATCTCCTCCTCAACCGCCGGCAGAACTACCGCAACCACCTGCTGGCGGAACGCCCGGAAGGGTTCGTGGGGTACCTGCTACGCGATGGCGAACGCGACTTCGTACCGTGGCTCGGCTTCATCGAACGCGCTGCGGCGCGCGTGGCGGCGCAACGTCGATTCTCGCCTGCGCACCGCTGCCCTGTCTCGCCGGCGCCGCGGGCAAGGCATTGGTGCTCGGGATGCTCGTGCCGGCGCCCAAGTTCCTGCTCATCGGGTGCGTGCCGGCGATCCCGCTCGTGATGCAGGCGCCGGATCTGGCACTATTCCTCCCGTGGGTACTGCTCGGGATCGGATGAGCGCGATGAGCGAGACACGCGACACTGCGGTGCGCCACGCGGCCGGCTCTCTCTCCGACACCGATCCGGCGCTGAGCGAGGCGCTCGAGAACGAGGCGCGCCGCCAGCGCACCCAGGTCGAGCTCATCGCCTCGGAGAACGTCATGAGCCGCGCGGTGCGCGAGGCGCTCGGGCACGAGATCGGCAACAAGTCGCTCGAAGGCTACCCCGGGCACCGCTTCCATGGCGGCGGGGAGCACGTCGACGTGGTCGAACGACTCGCCATTGACCGCGCGAAGGAGCTCTTCGGCGCGGCCTACGCCAACGTGCAGCCGCATTCCGGCACGCAGGCGAACCAGGCGGTGTTCTTCACGCTGCTGAAGCCGGGAGACCGGATCCTGAGCCTCGACCTCGCCGCCGGCGGGCACCTGAGCCACGGCGCCGGAGCCAACCTCTCCGGGCGCTGGTTCGATTCCCACCACTATGGGGTGGACCGCGAGACCGGACTCCTCGACTACGATGAGATTGAACGCCGGGCACGAGAGGTGCGACCGACGCTCCTCATCGCGGGGGGCTCGGCCTACCCGCGCGCCATCGACTTCGAACGCATGGGGCAAATTGCCGAGACCGTCGGAGCGCGGCTGCTCGTCGACATGGCCCACATCGCGGGGCTCGTCGCAGCGGGCGTGCACGCCTCGCCGGTTCCCGATGCGGACATCGTGACCAGCACGACCACGAAGACGCTTCGGGGACCGCGGGGGGGATTCATCCTGTCGCGCTCCGATGAGTTCGCAAAGCGCCTCCAGTCATCGGTCTTCCCCGGTGTTCAGGGGAGCCTCCACGCGAACGTCCTCGCCGCCAAGGCGGCATGCCTCGGCGAAGCCCTTCAGCCGGAGTTCAGACGCTACGGCAGGCGCCTGCTCGATAACGCGCGAACGCTCGCAAGGACGCTCGCCGAGCGCGGAGTCGGCGTGGTCGGCGGCGGCACCGACACCCACATGGTGCTGCTCGACGTCTCGTCGGTGGGGATCCTCGGACAGGAGGCGCAAGCCGTGCTCGCGCGCGCCGGAATCACCTCGAACAAGAACCCGGTGCCCTTCGATGCGCGAAATCCGGCGCGGTGGACGGGCTTGCGGCTCGGGGTGTCCACGGTGACCACGCGCGGTCTCGGCACCGCCGAGATGGACGTCCTCGGCGAGTGCATCGCCGATCTGCTGTATGCGGCCAGGAGCGATGAACGGGACGAGGCGGTGGCCGACGCGAGCGTCAAGGTCGCAGAGCTTGCGGCCCAGCAACAAGAAAGCGCCTGACATGCGCACACCGAGCTGGTGCTCCGTCCCCCGACGCGCGCGGCCTCGATGCGCCCTCGGCTTGCGCCGGCGCGCGCCCAGGCGCTGAAGCCCGTTCGCACTTCCACGCGCGCGTACGGACCGACGACGCTCACCGTCCCCGCCCAGGCGAACACCGGGTTCAGCGCGCGAGACCTCAGACTCGTCCATACCACCCATGGTGAACACCACGATAAAGCTCGGCGTTCCGGATCTGGTCACGAATTCCTACTTTCCGGCGCTCGCGGCGATCGGGCTCGGGTGCTTCGAGACACACGGCCTGAGGGTCGAAGTCGAACTCATCTATCCGCAGACCATGGACGCCCTGCGCGACGGCGACATTCAACTTGCGGCGGATTGCGCGCATGCGGTGCCGGAGAGCTTTCCCGAGTGGCGTGGCGCCAAGTTGCTGATGGCCCTGGCCCGAGGGATGTACTGGCTCCTGGTTGTGCGAGCGGACCTGAATCTTCGACCCGGCGACGTGCACTCGCTTGCGGGCACCCGGATTGGCGCCGCACCCGGAGTCGATCGCGTCCTGGTTCAGTTGCTGCGCGATTCAGGGGTCGATCCCGACCAGTGCGGGATCCGGATCGGGCCGGTGCCGGCCGGGGACGGGCGGGGCGTCTCGTTCGGAGTCGCGGCGGCCCACGCGCTGGAAGCAGGAGAGATTGACGGGTTCTGGGCAAACGCGATGGGGGCGCAGACCGCCGTGGACAGCGGTGTCGGGGTCATCGTCCTCGACGTCCGACGCGGGATGGGGCCCGTACGCGCCCGTGACTACACGTTTTCGGCGTTGATCGCGAGCGAGCGGTCCATGCGGGACAATCCAGCCATGGTGGAGGCGGCGGTGCGTGCGGTCTGCGAGGCGCAACGTGCGCTTCGCGCCAATCCCGAACTTGCGTCGAAGGTCGGCCGGACCCTGTTTCCCGAGCCGCAGGCGAGCATGATCGCCGACATCGTCCGCCGCGATGTCGTGTTCTACCGCCCCGAGATCTCCGAGGAGAGCTTCCGAGGGGTTGCGCGCTTCGCGAAGCAGGCCGGCCTGGTTGCCGGAGACGCAGAGTACCGAGACGTCGTGGCTACCCGGTTCAGGCAACTGTGGCATTCGTGAACCGGCGGTCTCGAAGCGCGCCGGCAGGGTTTGCGCGGAACGATCCAGGAACGGTCCGGGTGGAGCACGCCGGCGGCGGGGCCGGGCCGAGGCGCCGGATGAAGAGGTTGATCCGCCCGTCGAGGTGCGCCCCCGTGGAGCACCCGGTCGAACCCAGTTGCGCACACAATTCGCCGATATCCCGCGAAGCCCGGGGAACTCGGAGCACGGCCAGATATCCAGCGACATTGCCCCACCGAGATTGGGAACCGGTGATGGACGCGGCTAGCGAAACGCGGGCATCACCCGCTCCGCGAACAGGCGGGTCGCCCTTCGCATCGTGTCGCGATCCATGCCCGGGTAGTAGAAGCGGCCCACGAATGTGAAGCGCTCGCCCGCCGCCGCCCTCAGTGCTTGGATCTGCTCCACGACTTCTTCGGGCGTGCCGCACACACAGGTGGCGCGCAGGGTCGCTTCGGTCTCTGCATCGAGCTGCGGTGGACGAGGCGGCGGTCCCAAGCGACCCTTGGCCCGCTCGGAGTCCTCGTACTTCCACGCCATGTAGTGGACGTAGGGCCGCGCCATCTCCCAGGCGTTCCCCTCCTCCCAAGTGAACACCGGCCAGTAGCCCGACATCTCGAAGTTCGGGTGCTCGCGTTTATCCGCCTCCTCTCGTGCCCACCCGACTTGCCTGGCGAACTCCGTCGGCTCCAGGTCGACCGACATGAAACCGTCCGCGAGGCGCCCTGCCCGCCTGACGGCGGGCTCCACCTGCGCCCCGATCCAGATAGGTGGTCCGCCCGGTCTTGCCGGACTCGGGCTGACTGCCAACCCGGCTGATTCCACCCGTCCTTCTCTCCACGCCTCGCGGCAGATTCTGATGGCCTCCTCCGTTCGTCGTACGCGTTGGCGGAACGGCACTCCCAAGGCCTCGAACTCCCAGGCGAGCCATGCGATGCCCAGGCCGAGGATGAAGCGCCCGCCGGAGATCAGATCGATGGTGGCCGCATCTTCGGCGAGCCGAAGCGGATGGTAGAAGGGAGCGAGCAAGACACCGATCCCCACATCGATGCGCTTGGTACGAGCGGCAATCGCGGCCGACATCGGCAGAACGGAGGGCATGTATGCATCGTCCTGAAAATGGTGCTCGCTGGTCCAGACCGAATCGAAACCAAGCGTCTCCGCTTCTTGCGCCAGTTCAAGCGCTTCACGGTAGAGTTCGTAGTCCGAGCGCTCTTCGTCAGGATGTCTCTGGCAAGTGATGAAGCCGTAGCCGAATCGCATCGTCATGAGCTCCAGTCAAAGGGGCAGGATCGGGATACCCGTTTGCTGGAGCGGTGCAGGAATCCGCCTATTGACAAGCCAGAAGTGCACGTTTCTTTCGGACATTTCGCCTGCCGGCGGCAGTTTTGCGTGTCAAACCTCACAAAACGGCTACAGGCTCGGGCGGTGGCCTACCGTCGTGTACCACGGGTCCGCCGCCTCAATCGCGGCGCCGACGCGGAATACGGTCGGATCATCAAAAGTGCGCCCGACGATCTGGACGCCGGTGGGCACGCCGTTGCGGTCCCGGCCGGAGGGCACGCTGAGCACCGGGCAGCGCGACGTGACGTTGAAGGGGTAGGTCATGCACCACCCGAGCATGGGGTCGACCTCGACGCCGTTGATCGTGACCCGCTGCCGGGTCGAGTCGTGGTCGGCGGGCACCGCGGCGAGCGCGTTGGTCGGACAGACGAGCACGTGGTGGCGTTCGAGCAGCGGGCCCAGGGTGTCGTACAGCTCGCCCGCGATGGCCAGGCTTTCCACGAAGTCCTCCCCGGTAGTGCGCATGCCGGTCTCCGCGAATGCGACCGCGTAGGGCATCATCTCGTGGCGGTGGCGGCGCAGCACGGTAGCGATGGTGTTGCCGAAGAGATGTCCGAGGTAGTTCATCGCCGCCGTCAGCACCGTCGGCGTCCAGCCGATCTCGACCTCCTCGACCACCGCGCCCGCGTCGCGCAGCTTGTCGAGCGCGTCGCGGGTGTTCCGGCGCACGTCCTCGTCGACCTCGAAGTAGCCCAGATCCATGGAGTACGCGATCTTCATGCCGGCGACGGAGTCGTAGTCGAGCGGCAAGCGCAGCTTCGGTTTCAGCGTCGCGATGTCCTTCGGATGCGGGCCCGCCATCACGTTCTGCAGCAGGGCGCAGTCGGCGACCGAGCGCGCCATCGGGCCGGAGTGGCAGTAGAAGTCGAGGTTGAAGATGTGGTTCTGGGGATTGCGCCCGTAGGGGGGCTTGAAACCCACCACTCCGGAGCAGGCGGCGGGGATGCGGATGGAGCCGGCGATGTCGGAGCCGGTGCCGAGCGTGGCGGCTCCCGAGGCAAGCGTCGCGCCGGTCCCTCCCGAGGAGCCCCCCGGCGTGAACTCCGGGTTCCAGGGGTTGCGGGTCACCCCCCACATTCGGGTGTGGGTCACCCCGGCGCAGGAGAACTCGGGTGTCGTGGTGCGCAGGTGCATGAGGGCGCCGGCGCGGAAGCAGCGCTCGGCGATGTAGCTGGTATAGGTCGCGACCTCGTCCCGGAGACCCATACAGCCCGAGGTCGCGGGCAGTCCCTCGATGGGCTCTTCGTCCTTGACCGCGAGGGGAAGCCCCTCGAGCGCCCGCGTGCGCCGCCCGGCCGCGTAGCGTGCTTCCGCCGCGCGGGCCTGCTCGCGCGCGCGCTCGAAGAAGCACTGGGAGAACGCGTTGATGCGGGGATTCACCGCCTCGGCACGCGCAATCACCGCTTCCATGAGCTCGACGGGCGAAAGCCGCTTCTCCTTCATGAGGCGCAACGCCTCAACCGCGCCCAGGTAATGCAGGTCGGAACTCTCCATGGTGTCTCCTTTTCCGGTGCCCTCGAATCCGATGCGGGTCACGCCTTTACCCCCGCGCAGTCGGTGTCGAGTGTTCGATTCAACCCTTCGATGGGCCTTCCGCATCGCTGCACGGCGCGCGGCCTTTCGCGCAACCGGGCTCATCGGCGGCAACCGCGTGCAGCAATGTCATCCATGCGAAGCCTTGTCCCCGCCGCCCCCCGTGTCAAGGCGCTCACTCCCGGATGCTCGAGCAACCTCGAGCGCCGAAGCGCCGTGGGAGTTGCCCGGGGCGACATGCAATGGCGGACAAACGTCAACGCGCTGGATGCACCATGCCCGTTCCGCTACCATCGCTCGGCGCTCAAGCCGGGGGGGCTCCGAACGCCGGTTCTCGAGGGACCCTCGTCCGAACCGAGGCCAGCACTCGCGCCTCGCTCGAAGCGACCAACACCCAATCACACGGAGAATCCGTCAATGGCCGATCAGAAATCCCCTCTCACCAAGTTTGCGGTAGCCGGCGCGCTGACCGCGGTTCTCGCCGCTGCTCCGCTCGCGGGCGCGCTCGCCGCCGACGACATGGAGAAGTGCTACGGCGTGGCCAAGGCCGGCATGAACGACTGCAAGGCCGGCGAAGGCACTACCTGCCAAGGGTCGTCAACCATGGACGGCCAGAAGAACGCCTGGGTCCTCACGCCCGCGGGACTCTGCGAGAAGCTCGTCGGCGGCAGCCTGACCGAAGGCTGATTCGCGCCCGGGGCTCCTCGGACCCCGCAACACGGCCGAGCGCCGGCCATGCGTGACGGCGCGGCGGCTCCCATGCCGACCGGTGCTTCGGACTCGAGTCGACCCCCGCCCGACCGGGCGGGGGTGGGGCTCAAGTCCGAGCACTACCGCACGATACTCGAGGCCCGGCCGGACATCGGCTGGTTCGAAGTCCACCCCGAGAACTACATGCTCGAGGGGGGGCCACCGCTCCGTTACCTGGAGGCGGTCCGGGCGGACTATCCGCTGTCCCTCCACGGAGTGGGCATGTCGCTCGGCTCCTGCGAGCCGCCGCCCCGGGACCACCTCGACCGTCTCAAGCGGCTGGTCGAGCGCTTCGAACCCTTCGTGGTCTCGGAGCATCTGTCCTGGAGCCGGATCGGCGAGCGCTTCCTCGCCGACCTGCTGCCGGTGCCGATGACCCGCGAAGCGCTCGACGTGATGGCCGACAATGTGGCCCGGGCCCAGGATCATCTCGGGCGGCAGATCCTCATCGAGAACCCTTCGACCTATCTCCGCTTCGAGCGCGAGGAGATCCCCGAGCCCGCGTTCCTCGCCGAGCTGGCCCGGCGCACCGGCTGCGGACTCCTGCTCGACCTGAACAACCTCTTCGTGTGCGCGAGCAACCACGCCTTCGATCCCCTCGTCTGGCTCGATGCGTTCGCGCTGGAGGCGGTCGGGGAGATTCACCTCGCCGGTCACGCGGTGGACGATGCGGACGGTCATGCCATCCGGGTGGACGACCACGGGTCTCCGGTGGCCGAGGAAGTGTGGGCGCTCTACCGGGAGGTCATCGGTCGCCGGGGGGCGGTCCCGACCCTCATCGAGCGGGACGCGAACCTTCCGCCCCTCGAAGCGCTGCTCGAGGAAGCCTGGCATGCCGACCGGGTCGCACGCGAGGCGTGCGGAGTCCGCGGCGACGCCACGGCGGAGTGCGCCTGACATGTCCCCGTCCCCCGCCCTCGCCGCGTCGCCCGGCTCCGGGAGGGATGGTGCGATGAAGGGTCTGGCCGCGATGCAGGCGGCCTTCGCGGCCGCGATGGCCGGAGAGGGCGACGGGGTGCTCGCTTCGGCCATCGCGGCACGGGACGGCGACGGCCCTCGAACGAGCACTCGTCTCGACATCTATCGCAACAACATCGCGTCGGCGCTCGTGCGCTCGCTCGAAGGGCTCTACCCGGCGCTCGTCCGCTTGATGGGCGGGGACTTCTTCGCCCGAGTGGCTCGCGACTACGCCCGCGCGCATCTCCCTGCGCACGGGCGCTTACTGGAATACGGTTTCCTGCTGCCCGAGTTCGTCGCGGGCTACGAAGCCGCGGCCCGCTATCCCTGGTTCGCGGACGTAGGAAGGCTCGAGCTCGCATGGCATCGGGCCTACATCTCGACAGAGGCGACGGCTCTGCGGGCCCAGGACCTTGCCGGCGTCCCCCCGGCGCGGATGGCCGATCTCGAGCTCCTGCTGCATCCTTCCTGCCAGCGGCTGGCTTCCCGGTATCCCGTCTCCCGCATCTGGCGCATCGCGCTCGAGGATGAGGTACCGGAAGGAGCGATCGAAGTCGAGGGGGACGCGGAATGGCTGCTGGTGGTCCGCCCCGGGGCGGAGGTCGAAGTACGCACCCTCCAAGAGTCCGGATTTGCCTTCCTGGGCGCGCTCGCCGCCGGCCGTTCGCTCGGCGCGGCCTACGAATCGGCGTGCGCGGTGGACCCGGAATTCGACCTGCAGGCCCACCTCGCCGGACTGCTGGCGGGTGAGACCTTCGCCGGATTTCGGCTCGACCCGTGACCGGCGGCCCCGGTCTGGAAAAAGGAGATTGACGATGACGGCACATGACGGCGGAGCGGGCGGACTCGCCGCGCTCCTCGAGCGGCTCTACGCGATTCCGGCCCGCATCCCGGACTGGTTCATCCTGCTCTTCGCGCGGGTGGCCATCGCCCCCCTCTTCTTCATCTCGGGTCGCGGCAAGGTGGCCGGCTTCACGGTCACCGACAGCACGGTCTACCTCTTCGAGCACGAATTCGGTCTGCCGATGCCGGTGGTCGCCGCCCACCTCGCGGCACTCGCCGAGAACATCCTGCCGATCCTGCTGGTGCTCGGGTTCGCGACCCGGCTCTCCGCCCTGGCGCTCTTCGTGATGACCATCGTCATCCAGTTCGTCTACCCGGGCGGGTTCTGGAACCACCACGTCCTGTGGTTCTTCCTGCTCCTTTTCATCATGGCGCGCGGCCCGGGCTGCATCTCCCTGGACCACCTGATCGCGAAGAAGTATCGGGGTTGAGCGCGGGGCCGCCGGCCCCCGGACCCGCGGCCGAGAGCTTGGCCATCACATGGAGCCCACGATGCGTGGACGTGGGCCTCGCAATGTCCCGTCGCCCTCCGGAGTCCTGCTCCCCGCGCTTCCGGACTGATTTCGTGCTGGCGGTCTCCGTTGCTGCCGACAGTGCATCGCCGGAAGCACCCGGACACCTCCCGCGGCGGCGCGATCGCACCATGGCCTCGCCCGCCGCCCTCGAACAGGGCACGGACTGGTTCATGGAAGGCAACGCGGTGGGCACCGGACCGACCTCGGCGGGGTGGACTACAACGCCGCCTACGAGACGGTGAGCGTCTACAACCTGCGCCGCATGTAAGGGGGCGGCGCAGCATGTAGAGGCGAAGGGCATGTACCGGTACATCGCCCAGCGCCTGCTTCTCCTGGTGGTCACGCTGATCGGCGTGGCCACCATCACTTTCTTCCTGAGCCGGGTGCTGCCGGGCTCGCCGGTCGAGATGATGATCGGCTTCCATCCGACCGCGGAGCAGATCGCGGCGGCGAAGAAGGAGCTCGGCCTCGACCAGCCTCTGCACCGGCAGTACGTGCGCTTCGTGTCCGAGGCGATCCGCGGGGACTTCGGCATCTCGCTGCGCACCAAGCAGCCGGTGGTCGAGGAGATTGGGCGGCGATCGCTGGCCACCATCGAGCTCACGCTGCTCACGACCCTCCTCCTCGTCGTCGTCGGGGTGCCGATCGGGGTGATCTCCGCGGTGCACAGCAACTCGCCCGTCGATCACACGGTGCGCACGCTCTCCATCGCGGGGGTCGCGTTCCCCGTCTTCATCGTCGGGATGCTCCTGCAGATGCTCTTCTACGGGAAGCTGGGCTGGCTTCCCCTGCAGGGGCGCCTGTCGAGCGAGGTCTATCTCGATCACCCCTTCGACCGGGTGACCGGCATGTTCCTCATCGACACCCTGCTCGCCCGCGACTACGTGGCCTTCAAGGACGCGGCCGCACACATCGTGCTGCCGCTCGCCACCCTCACCCTCGTCACCCTTCCCCTGGTGACCCGGATCACCCGCAACCTCATGATGGAGGTCCTGCAGGAAGACTACGTGCGCACCGCGCTCGCCTACGGCATGCCCCGCCGCGTGGTCTACTACCGCTACGCGCTGAAGGCCATGCTCATCCCGCTGATGACGGTGGTCGGACTCACCCTGGGCTTCCTGCTCGGGGGCAGCGTGGTGGTCGAGTTCGTCTTCGACTGGCCAAGCCTCGGGGGCTACGTGGCGCGCTCGATCGCGGCCAGCGACTTCCCGGCCTCGGTGGGCGTCACCCTGGTGCTCGCCAGCGCCTACCTGACCGTCAATCTCGTCGTCGACCTCCTGTACTTCGTCGCCGACCCGAGGCTGCGCCGCGCATGAGCACCCTGGAAGCCGATGTCGCCGCGCTCTCCCCCGCCTGGTCCGGAGCGAAGCGCTGGAAGCGGATCCGGCACTTCGTGGGAAGCCACCCCCTCTTCGTCCTCGGGCTCACGGTGTTCCTCGTCATCGCCATCGCGGCGCTCGCCGCGCCCTGGATCGCGACCCACGATCCGGTGGCGATCAAGTTCTCGGAGAAGCTCCAGGCTCCGAGCGGCGAGCACTACCTGGGCACGGACTCCATGGGCCGGGACATCTTCTCGCGGGTGGTCTACGGCGCGCGCACCTCGCTGATGGTCGGCGTCGTGGTCGTGGGGCTCGCCATCGGCATCGGCGCGCCCATGGGGCTGCTCGCCGCCTACTTCGGAGGCCGTGTCGACACCACGATGATGCGTATCGCGGATGTCTTTCTCGCCTTTCCTCCGCTGCTGCTGCCGATCGCGATCACCGCCGCGATCGGGGCCGGGCTCTTCCACGCGATGGTGGCCCTCGCGATCTCGTGGTTCCCCTGGTATGCGCGCATCATGCGAAGCTCCGTGCTGCGGGTGAAGAGCGAGCTCTACGTGAGCGCCGCCCGGGCGATGGGCGTCAACCACACCAACGTCATGGTCCGCCACGCGGTGCCGAACGCGCTCACCCCGGTGGTGGTGCAGGGCTCGCTCGACTTCGGCTACGTGATCCTCGCCGCCGCTTCCTTGAGCTTCATCGGCATCGGCGCCCAGCCCCCGGACATCGAGTGGGGCCTCATGGCGGCGGCCGAGCGGGCCAAGTTCCTGGACTTCCCGTGGACCGTGCTGTGCCCCGGTCTCGCGATCTTCGTCACGGTGCTCGCGGTCAACCTGGTCGGCGACGGGATACGCGACCTGCTGGACCCGAAGCACCAAGAGTTCAAGTGAGCGAGGAAGTCCTCGCGATCCGCGACCTGCGGATCGAGTTCCCGGAGCTGTTTCGGACCGTCGAGGCGGTGCGCGGCGCCGATCTCTCGGTGCGCCGGGGCGAGATCATGGGGCTGGTGGGCGAGTCCGGTTGCGGCAAGTCGATGACCGCGATGGCCTGTCTGGGGCTGGTACCGCCGCCGGGGAGGGTGAGCGGCCACGTCAGCGTCGACGGCTTCGAGGTGGTGGGCCGGCCCGACCGGGAGCTGCTGCCGGTGCGCGGCGGCCTCGCGGCGATGATCTTTCAGAATCCCGGCAAGGCGCTGAACCCCTTCTTCACCATCGGCCGCCAACTGACCGACGTGATCCGGCTCCATCATCGCCATGGCGCGCAGGAATCTCGGGAGGTCGCCCTCGAGGCCCTGCGCTCGGTGCACCTGCCGGACCCGGAGATCGCGCTCGGCCGCTACCCGCACCAGCTCTCCGGCGGCCAGTTGCAGCGGGCGATGATCGCGATGGCGCTCGCCTGCGAGCCCAAGGTGCTGATCGCCGACGAGCCGACCACCGCCCTCGACGTCACCATCCAGGCCCAGGTGATCGTGCTGCTGCGCGAGCTCGCCGATGCCCGCGGGCTGACCATCCTGTTCATCACCCACGACCTCGGAGTGGTCGGGGCGCTATGCGATCGGGTCTCGGTGATGTACGCAGGAAGGGTGGTGGAGGTCGGGAGCGTGGGCGAGGTGTTCGAATCGCCAGCGCATCCCTACACCCGCAAGCTGCTGGCCACCGTCCCGAAGCTCGGGGACGGGCACTCGGAGCTCGCCTTCATTCCGGGACAGGTGCCGGACATGGCCTCTCCCCCGAGCGGCTGCGCCTTCCATCCCCGCTGCGAGCGCGCGAGCCCGGTATGTGTCCAGAGCGACCCGGGCCGCCGGGACTTGAGCGGCAGCCACCGGGTCGCCTGCCATCATGCGCACGGGGACCCGGAGATCGAGGTGGAAAGGGCGGGAGCGGAGGCGGCGTCCCGGTGAGCGCTCTGCTCGAAGTCCGCGATCTCGACAAGCGCTACCGCACCCGGCACGGGGTCATCCACGCGGTGCAGCGCGTGAGCTTCGACGTGAGGGAGAAGGAGACGGTGGCGCTGGTCGGCGAGTCCGGTTGCGGCAAGAGCACCGTGGCGCTCTCGCTCCTGCACCTCATCGAGCACGACGGCGGCCGGGTCAGATTCGAGGGCGTCGAGCTCGATCAGCTCAAGGGACGCGAGGAGCAGGCGCTGCGGCGCGACTTGAGCATCGTGTTCCAGAATCCCTACTCATCCCTGAACCCTCGCATGCGGGTCAAGGACATCGTGGGGGAACCGATGAGGACGGCCTACGGGACAAGAGGTCGCAAGCTGGTCGAGCGGGTAAGGGGCCAACTGGAGGCGGTGGGCCTGGGACCGGAGCATCTCCGGCGCTTTCCCCACGAGTTCTCGGGCGGGCAGCGCCAGCGGATCGCCATTGCCCGCGCGCTGGCCCTAGAACCGAAGCTGCTGATTCTCGACGAGCCGACCGCTGCCCTGGACGTATCGGTTCAGGCGCAGGTCCTGAACCTGCTGCGCGAGCTCCAGCGGCGCCTGGGACTCAGCTACCTGCTGATCTCGCACAACCTCGCCACCGTGGAGTCCATCGCGGACCGGGTGCTGGTCATGTACTTCGGCCGCATCGTCGAGAGCGGCACGGTGTCGGAGGTCTTCAATGATCCCAAGCACCCCTACACCCGAGCCCTCCTCGACTCCGTGCCCTCCATCGATCCTTCCCAACGGCATCGTCTGAAGCCGCTCGAAGGCGACCTTCCCAGCCCGCTGCGTCCGCCGCCCGGCTGCGCCTTCGCCCCCCGCTGCCCCCGCGCCGCCGACGACTGCACCGCGCGGCCGCCGCCGCTGGGATCAATCGGATCCCGCGAGGCGGCCTGCTACCACCCCTTGGGCGGTTGAGCGCAGGACTGGCTCGAGACGGCAAACGCATCCAGTACATCTCCCAGGTCCCATGCCCACAGTACCCGGCCGTGTAATCGGTGAGTCAGATTCCCGCCCCTCCCCGCGTAGACCTCGTCGTCCCGACCTGTCAGCGCCATTCCACAGGCAAAGCGATCGCGCTGCGCCGTCGGACCTTCGCCCTCGGCGAGTACTTGCCGTCCAGCCCAATCCCTCCTGTCGGCTCGTGCTTTGCGCGCGGGCGCTGCTGTGCCAGAGTCGATTCCTTCTCGATGACGCTCAGCACGCCCGCGGAGGACCCACGTCATGTACGACTCGAGAGAGATGGCCCGCAACGCACCCGGCATGAGCATCAGGGACGATGCCCCGATGATCGACATGGGCGCGATGCGCCGCTTTCGGCTCGGCCGCCTGCAGGCGGAGATCGTGGCCACCGACTGCGCGGCGGGGGTGTTTTTCGGCCCCATCAACGTCCGCTACGCGACTGGCACCAAGAACGCGCTGATCAGCAGCATGCATTTCCCGATCCGGTGTGCGGTGGTGCCGCCGGAGGGTGGCGTGACCCTGTTTAGCTGGGGCCGTGGGGAGTGGTGCCCGGAGACGGTGGCCGAGGTCCGGCCGATGCCGGTGTTCAACTACTTCCCGTCCGGGGCTCGCGGCGCACATCGTCTGAAGGACTGGGTGGGCCAGATGCGCGAGCTGGTCGAAGGCGACCGGATCGCGCTCGACGTAGCGCCGCCCGAGGCGGTGCAGGCACTCGAGCGCGCAGGTTTCGAGGTGATCCCGGGGCAGCCGATCAAGGAGCACGCGGCGGTGGTCAAGTCCGACGAGGAGATCGCCTGCATGGTGCACTCCTGCACCGTGGCCGAGACTGCGATGGCGAGGATGCGGGCCGCGCTCGAGCCGGGCATGAGCGAGAACGACCTCTACGCGGTGCTGCACCACACCAACATCGCGATGGGAGGCGAGTGGATCGAGTACCGGCTGCTCGCTTCCGGCGGGCACATCAATCGTTGGACGGCGGTGGAGGCGGGCGACAAGATCATCCGCCCGGGTGAGCTGGTGGCGTTCGACTGCGGCCTGGTTGGTCCCTTCGGCTACAGTGCCGACGTGTCGCGCACCTTCCTCTGCGAGCCGGGCCGTCCCACCGAGGCGCAGCGCACCCTCTATCGGCTCGCCTACGAGAACATCCAGCGCAACCTCGAGCTGGTGAAGGCGGGTGTGAGCTATCGCGAGCTCTCCGAGAGAAGCTGGATGCCGCCGGACGAGTACATCGCCCGTCGCTACCCGATGATGGCGCACGGCATCGGCATGGCCGACGAATGGCCATCGATTCCCTGGCCCATCGACTGGGAGGAGGACGGGTACGACGGCGTGCTGCAGGAGAATCAGACGATCTGCATCGAGTCGTTCATCGCCTCCGAGCACGGCGGTGAAGGGGTCAAGCTCGAGGAGCAGGTGGTGGTCACCCGCGACGGCTACCAGCAGATGTCGACGTTTCCC
>CAYQVB010000027.1:0-9252 GCA_964420925.1 uncultured Ectothiorhodospiraceae bacterium
GCCACACCACCGCGCCGCGCAGACACGCGGCCGCGCCGGGGTATTTTCCGGCTATCGCCTGCGGGTGGCATCGGTGGTGCGTGACTACGGGTTGGAGGACCGGGCCGAGGCTCCGTCGGATTCCCGCGACCTGCACGACCCCACCCCCATTGCCTGAGAGTGCCTGCCGCAGCGTTGGGCGCGGGGCCAAATTTGCCCCCGTTCAGTCGTCCCGTGGTTTCGGCGACGGCGCCCGCCATGCGCCGGCGCAGCCGGGCGAACAGCGCCTCTTCAACCGCGCCGTTCATCGCGTCCCGCTTTGATCTCGGTTCGGCCCGGATCTCGTTCCGTAGGGTCTCGACGGTCCCTTTTGCGTTGCCTCCCTCCCTGGTTGGTCACGACCCCTGATGGTCGTCCCGATCCGGGCGCGGGCCGAGGTGCGCCGCCGGCAGTAGCCTCCGATAGAACGCCGCATCGGCTTCGGAGAAGCAGCACGCGATGATGCGCTCGAACCGATCTTCCCGGGCCGTCATCTCGCGCACCGCGATCACTGCCGCCCGCTCCTTGGGGAATCCGTACGCGCCGGTGCTGATTGCGGGAAACGCGATGGACCGGGCCCCGGCCGCCTCCGCCAGCTCGAAGCTACGGCGGTAGCACGACGCCAGCAGTTCGTCCTCGCCCTCCATACCGCCTTTCCAGACCGGACCGACTGCGTGCACCACGTGCCGGGCGGCCAGGTCGTATCCGCCGGTCATCCGCGCGTCCCCGGTCGGGCACCCTCCCATCCGGCGGCACTCGTCAAGGAGTCTCGGCCCCGCGACGCGATGAATGGCCCCGTCCACCCCTGCGCCGCCCATCAGACTCGAATTGGCCGCGTTGACGATGCAATCCACCGCGAGTCCGGTGATGTCGCCGACCACGGCTTCGATCATTGTCCGCCTCCAATTGGCCCATGGATGGTTCAGCGTGACGCCCACGCAATTGTCCCGTTCCGCCAACACCACCTGACGGTGAAAAGTGATCGACCGCGATCGGGCAGTGATCGGAGGGCAGCCCCCGGCGCGAGCGTTCCCGGAATCGATGGTTTCCCGCCCTCGACCGTGGGTAAGATGTCTTCGGTCCCGGTAATCCTGCACACCGGCCCCGCCGCGCATGCCGACTCCAGACAAACCCTGGGAGATGAATCACCACCTTGATGTCCACCAGTCCAATACTATTTCATTGACGCGATGGAGGAAGGCAAAGCAGTGGACGACACCGAGCGGCGGGTGGCGCGGGCGCTCGATCTCAGAGGACGACGGGCAAGATTGCGACCCAGTCCGAGACAGCAAAGCGAGGCGGGCCCGTTTGACCTCATCGGAGACATCCACGGGTGCCTGGACACGTCCCGGGCACTGCTCGCGAGGCTCGGATACGAGAGCGTGGACGGATGGGTCCACCGTCACCCTGAAGGGCGCCGGGCCCTGTTCCTGGGCGACTACATCGACCGGGGGCATCCCTTGGATATGCGTACGAGAAGCCAACGGCCTGGCGCGACACCCGTCCGTTGCTCCACCAGGACCAATTCTTAGCAGGAGAGATCGTATGACGAAGAAGGTAGAAGTCATCATGAGCCCGCGAGTCGGGCGCGGTTACTCAACCACTACCGCCCACGGGACGAAGGCGGGGGGGTTCGTCTTCGTCACCGGGCAGGTCGCCGTCAAGCCGAACGATGATGCTGCCAAAAACCGAGAGTCGATCCGGGAGATGGGCACGATAGCGGAGCAGACACGGCAGGTTCTTGAGAACATCAAGGCGATTTTAGAGCATGCCGGAAGCTCTCTCGATCTCGTCGCCAAGCGCAATATCTTTCTCTCCCACCCTGGCGACTTTGATGAGGTGCATGGAATTCTTGAGGAATACTTCGGACCTATGGCGACGACCTGTGTGGTCGCCATGCTGATTCCGACAAGTGCGCGAATTGAGATTGAAGTGACAGCAGTGCTGCCCGATTAATTTGCCGAGAGAAGAATCGAAAAAACGGTGCGGTGGAAAGCTGTTTCGACATGAACCAGACTGATCGAAAAAGGGAGGATTAAGATATCTATTGAGCTTCTTGCAAAATTGTTGGCTGAGATTGTCGGAAGAGCCAATGACCGATCCTGTCTTTAGGATTTGGGGCCGATTTTCGTCCAGGCCTGTGAATTGGTTTCTTGATCTGGCTGATGTGGCCCGATTCGGCAAGGTCCGGGCGAGCGTGACCGTTGCTTCCTTGAAAAGAGACTCAAATCGGGCAGAAACGGAAAGTTCAGAGCATCAGGCGCTGGATTCATTCAACGGTCAGCGCCAGGATTCCGAACATGAGGTGTGCAAACACCTTCGCCGGACCTCGACCCCGAACATGACGACCACCGTAGTCGTCCTTCAGACGGGCATTGACCCTCTCGACCGTCGTGCGTTCGCCATAGCGAGGCGGACGCCAAGCCCGCCGGAAACGCTTCGCCCCGACCCGGGGAGCAGCAGTGAGGGAGGACTGCCTCGTCCGCGACGGCACCGCGACCTCGACATGGGACCCCGTCGTCACGGATGACGCCCACTGTCGCGGCGGCACTGTGCACTACAGTACACAGGGTCCGTACCACGGGACGCCCAGCCCGTGGAGGGTCTACGCCACCGGAGAGTTCGCCGAGGAGTGACCCCCGGCCGCGCCGACGAGATTCCGAGTTCAGGACATCGTCCCCTGAGCGCAAGTTACTCAGGAGCCGACCCCGCAAACCGCCCAGGCGGCGGTTCACTCCGAGACGAATTCCCACGCGCGGCAGCGTGCGCAGGAGGTGTGTCTGGTTCGGGCGCTTACCATAGCGGGTCCGTCGGCTCGAACGCACCTACTCCGTCGTCGATCTTCGCCACCGCTCCGGCGCGGCCGGACCGTAAGGTAGCAGTCTCGCCCGCGGCGTCCCGTCAGCTCAGGCCAGGGCGACCTCGAACAGAGCCGGCAGCCGGCTCCAGGTTCGCCCCGCCTGAGCCTTGTGGTACATGGCACAATCCGGCGGGCACCAGCCGTTAAAAGTTCTCGCGTAGACCTTAGTTTCCGCGGGCAGCCCGACGGCGGCAAAAGGCATCGCGAAGCACCGTCCTGGCCTCCGGGTCCTTCTCGTCGTCGTTCTCTGCTGGTGAGCGAACATCCGCTCTCATCGCGACATTCGGGGCAGGGACGATCATCGAATGCCCGAGACGCGACCCCATCCTCTTGATGCTGTCCTTCGTCCGGATAGCATGAACACGGCACACGACAAGTGTGCGGGCAGCGGCTTCGAATCCGGGATCGTCGCTCTTGCCGCCAGCACCATGAACCGTTTCGAATGGTTCTCGGCGCAGTGCCGTGGCGCCGGGTACTCGGGGGGCGATGACGCTCGAGGAATGGATCGCGGAAACCGAGGCGCAGCGCCCCGAGCGCGCGCTGTGGCCGAGCGAGACCGATGCACGGCGTTTCCGAGACGTATAGTGCACCGGGCGCGAACGGCTCGAGAGCAACGCCTGGAACGATGAGGACGCCGTTGCGTTCTGGTGGCTGGTGAAGTCGAACGGAAGTACCGTGACCGTCACCGAACGCGACGAGGTACTGCGTGGCGCGCTCGTCCCGGGAACAATGCAAGACTGGTGATGAGGACGACACTGCGACCGACCCTCGCACGGGTCGGGAGCGCTGCCGGACGCTGCCGTGGGGGTGTGCGCTGACGACGCTGGCGCGACGAGAACCCCGCTGACGCCGCCCGGCCGACTCGCGCTGACACAGCCAGCCGTCGATCCCACTCAGCATCACGCACGACCACGCCCTGGACGGCGACCGGGACACCCCTCCACCCCCGTGGAGTGCGGGCGAGCTACGGCACGCCCCCAGCATTGCACCATCCGCGGCGTGCCCATGACCACCTTTGAATCCTCGATCAGGTCCATCATGTCTTCGCGAAGGCGCCGAATCTCCCCCTCATCGGTCAAGTCCAGTGCGGTCATCCACGCCGCTCGCTCCTCGGTGATCGCCGACAGGACCCAGCGCTTGTAGGGACCGTCGAGCTGCACGTGCTGGAAGATGTTCGTATGAACGTCGGTGAACCCCGCGTCCACGAGGAGCACCGGCAGCATGGCGCCAGCGTCCGCCGAACCGCCCGTACGCGCCCGCTGCTCGGTCACGAGCTCCACAATCCGGTCGAAGCTCGCGCTGCGTGGGTAGCAGTACCAGCCGGAATAGTCGCCGCATTCCGCGCAGACTCTACCCCCCGGTCGCAGCATGCCCCTCATGACGGCGAGTGCGTCCCGTGGGCGCGCCAAGTGGTCGAGAACGAACCTCGCGTTGACGAGGTCGAACACCGCGGCCGGTTCGATCGTTCTGATGTCACCAACGCGCAGTTCGACGTTCCCGGGCGCGTCTGTGCGCACCCGGTCGAGAATGGCCTCGTCGATGTCGATGCCGATGACGCGGCCCCGGTCTCCGACTCGGCGGGCCAGCTCGAATGTCGTATCCGCCGCACCGCAGCCGACGTCGAGACACGCCATGCCGGGGCGGATTCCGACTCGGTCGAACAGTGCGCGCGTGGTTGGCCGGAACCAGTCGGCCAGAAGTCTGAGCCGATCGAGATCCGCAGCGCCGTCCGGATTGGAGTACACATCGAGAGCCGGTCGATATTCGTTCAAGGGTGTCGCTCCCCCGATGATGGCCCACTTCGCCCTGAAGCGCTCCTGTCAAATTTCGCGAACTGACTCATGTGGAGCGCCATCACCGTGACGTAGCCGACTAATTTCTGGCCGTGGCGGTCGCGGTCCTGGTAGAAGTGAATCAGGTCTTGGCTGAAGTGGCATCGGGCGCTCGCGGTGCAGTCCAACACACGAATTCCGGGCCTTGCGGCCATGCATGTGACAAGGCCTTCGGCTCAGGGTCGCATGTTATCCTGGAAGGCCCTGTGTGCTCGCGTGCCCATGGCGCTGGAAGACCCTCTCCCTGATCGGAATATCGACGCTGTCGCTGCGGTTGCACGCACAGTCCGGACAGATTCGCCGAGCCCCGCCCCCACCTCGATACAACGATACCAGGCAAGTCACTTGTGCAGCGGCGACTGGCGCCTTCGCGACCAGGCGCCGTCGCAGTCGTCTCGTTACCCGGACGGGGTGACCGACTACAACGGCTTTCCAATCTCCGAGTCGAGAAACTCAAGGGCCATCCGAGCCGGCAGATACTCGGAGTCGTGCCGCAGGGACTGCTCGAAGGAGCGCCTCGCCGCTACGAAATCCCCCTGCATGACCAGCACGCGGCCCAGGTTGAAGTGCGGGAACTGGTAGCAGCAGTATCGCTCGGCCGCCATCGCCTTCTCGAACCACGGGGGCGCCTCGTCCGCCCGACCGAGATCGATCAGGTACACCCCGATGTCGTTGTAGGGATTGCCGTAATCGGGATCGAGTTCGATTGCCTTCTCGCACTCGGCAATCGCTTCCTCCAGATGCCCGAGCATGCTGAGCGACCAGCCCAGGAACGTATGCCCTTCGGCCGTGGGCAGAACCTCGATGGACTCGCGGAACTTGTCGGCGGCGGCCTGAAATCGACCCCGCAAGTGCAGCACGTTGCCCTGTTGCCAGAGGACGTAGGCGCGCACCTGGTCGGGAACTTGCGGATTCTCGCCCGACTGTCCATGAACCGCGGGTGCCAGCAACAGCGTCGCCAGGAATATTGCGGGCAGGAACGGGCGGGACCGGATCACGGGAGCGCCTGCTCCAGCACGGTCGCCACGTGCCGCGCCTCTCGGGCCGTTCCATCGGCAATCTGGTGGCGGCAGCTCGTTCCACCTGCCACGATGATGGTGTCCCGATCCGCGGCCCGCACCGCAGGGAGGAGGTCGAGTTCGCCCATCGCCATCGACGTCTCGTAGTTTGCGGCCTCGTATCCGAAGGCGCCAGCCATGCCGCAGCAGCTAGACGCCACGGTTTGAACCTCCAGCCCGGGCACCAGCCGCAGCGTGCTCTCCAGCGCCAGCATGGCTCCGAACGCCTTCTGATGGCAATGGCCGTGCAGCAGCGCGCGCTTGCCTGCGAGCGGACGCAAGGGGAGGCCGACGCCGTGCTCCGCGGCAGCGTCGGCGATGAGCTCCTCGAAGAGAAGCAACCGCGCGCTGCCCGCCTCGCGCTCGAAGCCGAGCACGAGCGCCTCATCGCGGAACGTCAGCAGGCAGGAGGGCTCCAGGCCGACGACGGGAACCCCTCGCTCGATGAACGGTGCGAGAGCGGCGAGGGTGCGCGCGAGCTCGCTCCTGGCCTCGTCGACCAGACCTGCGGCGAGGAAGGTCCTCCCGCAGCACAGCGGGCGGCGTTCGCCGGCCGGCGGTCCGGCGGACCGGACCCGGTATCCCGCCGCCTGCAACACTCGCACCGCGGCGCGGGCGTTCCCGGGCTCGAACCAGGTGGTGAAGGTGTCGGCGAAGAGCGCCACCTCGGGACCAGCCTCCCGTGTGGTGGGCGAGTGGTCCGATTCGGTGCCGGCGCGTCCCGGCTTCACCGTCCCTGGCGACTCCTCGGGGTTCGCCGACGAGGGCGAGGCGCCGGATTTCGTGTCCATCCGGCCCCGAGCGGACCGGGTGCTGCGGTCCTCGATCTCTTCCGGCCGGAACGGGTCGCTGCGCCACTGCGGAAGGGTGCGCTTCGCGCTCAATCCCAAGAGGCGCTCGGTCGCGGCCGGCAGCCCCGGCAGCCGGTCGCGCAGGTTCATCATCCAGGCCAGCCGGCTCGCGAAGGGAGCGTAGCGGGGCAGCCAGGCGACGGCACGGTCACGCAACGCGAGCCCGTGTCGCTTCCGGCGCTGATGCAGGTACTCGATCTTCATCCGCGCCATGTCGACGCCGGTGGGGCACTCGCGCTTGCATCCCTTGCAGCCGACGCAGAGCGCCATGGTATCGGCCATCGCATCCGAGGTGAGGGCGTCGGGACCGAGCTGGCCGGTCAGCGCTAGGCGCAGCGTGTTGGCGCGCCCGCGGGTGACGTGCTTCTCGTCCATGGTCACCCGGTACGAGGGGCACATCACGCCGGGGTCCGACTTGCGGCACGCGCCGTTGTTGTTGCACATCTCCACCGCGCGGTCGAAGCCGCCCCACTCCGACCAGTCGAGTCCGGTCTCGACGGGGAGTGGCGCGTAGCCCGGCCTGTAGCGGAACAGCTCGCGATCGTCCATGCGCTCGGGCCGGACGATCTTGCCCGGGTTGAACAGGCCGCCCGGGTCGAAGGTGTCCTTCACCTCCTCGAACGCTCCGACGAGCCGGGGGCCGAACATCGCCTCGTGGAACTCGCTCCGAACGATGCCGTCGCCGTGCTCTCCCGAGTGCGACCCCCGGTACTCGCGCACCATCTCGAAGCACTCCTCGGCGATGGCCCGCATGCGGCGCGCGCCGTCCTCGACCTTGAGATCGATGATCGGGCGCACGTGCAGCGTGCCGACCGAGGCATGCGCGTACCACGTGCCGCGGGTGCCGTGGCGGGCGAAGATCCCGTCGAGGCGGCGGGTGTACTCGGCGAGGTCCTCGAGCCGCACCGCGCAGTCCTCCACGAACGAGACCGGCTTCCCGTCGCCCTTCATCGACATCATGATGTTGAGGCCCGCCTTGCGCACCTCCCACACCGCGCGCTGGAACCCGGGCTCCACCGCCTCGACCACCGCGCCCGGAAATCCGAGGTCCGCCATCAGCTCGCCGAGCCGCGTGAGCCCCGCGAGGAGGGCGGCGCGGTCCTCGCCGGCGAACTCCACCAGCAGCAGCGCGTCCGGCGCGCCGCGCACGAACCGCTCGACGGTGGGGCGGAACGCGTCGATGTCGCGCGCGAGCTCGATGAGGGTGCGGTCGACCAGCTCCACCGCGCTCGGGTCGAGGGCCACGATGTGCTGCGTCGCGGCCATAGCCTCGTGGAACGTGGGGAAGTGGCAAACACCCAGCACGCGGTGGGCCGGGATCGGCTGGAGGTCCAGCTCGATTCCGGTGAAGAACCCGAGCGTGCCCTCGGAGCCGACCAGCAGGTGGGCCATGTTGTGAGTGCCGGTCATGGGACCGGCGAAGGCGCCGGTCGTGCCGCCGGCGGCGGTGCCGGGGACGAGGGTGTCGATGTTGTAGCCGCCGACCCGCCGGAGAAGGGCGGGGAAGCGGCGCGCGATTTCCTCGGATTCGCGGGCGCCGAGCGCGCGCATGCGCCGGATGAGATCGGAGTAGTGCTCGTCGCCGGTGAGGCCCGCGAGATTCCCCGTGACCTCGCCGAACCGGACCGCGCTCCCGTCGGCGAGGATCGCGTTGATCGCGTGCACGTTGTGAACCATGTTGCCGTAGCGGATGGAGCGCGAGCCGCACGAGTTGTTGCCCGCCATGCCCCCGATGGTGGCCCGGTTGGCGGGCGAGACGTCGACGGGGAAGAAGAGCCCCTTCGGCTTGAGCCAGGCGTTTAGGCCGTCGAGCACGATGCCGGGCTCGACCGCGACGCGCCGCGCCTCCTCGTCGAAGCGGACCACCCGGTCGAGGTGCCGGCTGGTGTCGACGACCACCGCCTCGCCGACGGTCTGCCCGCACTGCGAGGTGCCGGCGCCGCGGGGGAGGACCGGGGCGCCGGCCTCGCGGCAGATCGCGATCGTGCGCGCGATGTCCTCCGCGCTGCGGGGCGCCACCACGCCGATCGGCTCGATCTGGTAGATCGACGCGTCGGTGCTGTAACGGCCCCGGCTCGCGGGGTCGAACCACACCTCGCCCTCGATCTCCCACCGCAGTCGCGTGGCAAGGCCCGAGTCTCCCGGACGCAGGTGCGAGCGGTGCCTCATCCAGGGAAGCCCACGACGCCTGAGATGGCCTGGTGTCGAGCCAATACCGTCGCGCTGTTCCAGCGACGCGCTGCGCGCTGCGCCGGCACGCCCGCGCCCGAATGCGGTCGATGGCGCAGTGACGTTATCCCATCGATCGAACCTGCCGTTACGCCCGCAGCGCCGCGACGCCGGTCGGCATCACCGGCGCCTGCCCGTCGAGTCGCCCGGCCGGGGCGGCGGCACCGCGGGACGCCGCTTCCGCGAGGTACGCGAGGGCCGCATCCACCCCGCCGCGCCGGTGGGGCACGCCGGCGAGATGGAGCCCCATCTCGATGCCCGAGAGCGTCCCCGCGAGCATCAGGTCGTTGAAGGCGCCGAGGTGTCCGATGCGGAACACCGAGTCGGCGAGCCGCCCGAGCCCGTTGCCGAGCGACATGTCGAAGGTATCGAGGATGGTGCGCCGCAGGGCGTCGGCGCTGTGG
>CAYQVB010000028.1:0-32965 GCA_964420925.1 uncultured Ectothiorhodospiraceae bacterium
CATGAGACGCGATCACGAACTGGAAGCGACGATTGTGGAGAAGTACGCGGCGGTCGAAGCGTATCTGGATGAGCGCGGGCGTCGTATCTGGGCGGGCACGGAGTCGCGTGCCATCGGATATGGAGGAGATGCTCTGGTGTCGGATCTCTTCAACAGATCCGCGCCGACCCCCGTGTCCGCCCGGGCCGCCCCGCTCTCGCGAAGGTCAGCCGGGAAGGACGATGTCCGGCAGGCCGTCCAGGGTCGGGATCTCGGCATCCGGGGCATCGGGCAGGCGCTCGCGGGTCTGGCCGAAGCGGTTGCACCACACCACCCGAAACCCGAAGGTCGCCGCGGCGGCCGCATCCCAGGCATTCGAGGACTGGAAAGTGATCTGGCCGCGCCGGACGCCCAGTCGATCCAGGGCGAGCCGGTAGACCGCCATCGCGGGCTTGTAGATGCCGAGCGAGTCGACCGAGATCACCGCTTCGAGCAGATCGCCGATACCCGCGCTCTCCACTGCCGATTCGAGCATCGCCGGAGAGCCGTTCGAGAGGATGGCGTTGCGCAAGCCCGCCTCCTGGAGCGTCCGCAGCACGCCGGGCACCTCGGGGTAGCAGTCGAGGGTCAGGTAGGCATCGAGGAGATCCGCGCGCAACGCCTCGTCGTCTACTCCGTGCGCTTCCAGCGCGTAGTCGAGGCCGTCCGCGGTGACCCGCGAAAAATCTACGTAGCGGTCCATGAGGGAGCGTTGCCAGGTGTACTCGAGCTGCTTGGACCGCCATGTGGTCGAAACCGCGGCGGCTTCGCTTCCGATACGGTCGCGGTGCCGGGCCACCGCGGAGTGCACGTCGAAGAGGGTGCCGTAGGCGTCGAAGACGCAGGCGCGGATGCCGGGGAAGTGCGGTGCGGACATGGGGGTGTCGCTTCCTTCGGGTGGTTGCGGGGGCGGGACGCGCTCAGGTCGTCAGGCGACAGGTGAGATCGATCCCGGGGACCGAAAGGGGCGCGAGGGCGCCCGATGCCCGCATTTCGCGGTACATCGTCTCGTCCAGGTTGAGGAATGCGCTGAACCCACGCGCGATCACGAAGACGCGGCGCATCGCTGGAGCAGGCGGCGGAGGCGGAATCTCACCGAAGAGCGCACGCCGTGCGGGATCGAGCGCGTCGGCGGCGATGTCGATGCCCTGCGGGCAGATGCCCTCGAGCGAGGGGAAGTCCGGGAACTCCGCGAGCCCCGCTTGTCGCGCGAGGGTGTCGCGTTCGGTCTCGTCGCGGGGGTCGAGGGCGAAGCGGGAGAATCGCACCAGGGCGGCCGGTCCGGACCAGCCGAGCCAGTTCACTCCCGCGGCGTCGATCTCCTTCACGGCCACGGCGGCGGTGCACACGTTGCACTCGATGCACTTCGAGAGGCGGTGGGACGCGGCCATCTCCGCGTGGGGCAGGCGTTCGGGAAAGGTCGGGGGCCGGCGACGGGAGAGGTAGGGCCGGAGCTCCATGACGAGGCGCTCGTAGGGCGCGGTGTCCACCACCAGGTCCCGGATGATGGGAAAGTTGGTGAGCGGCTCGCACACCATGTCGTCGAGGGCGGGCTCCCAGCAGCCGAGCTGCGGGGCGCCGTTGACGCTGAGCGCGCACTCTCCGCACTTCTTGGTGCCGCAGTACCAGCGGTGGGCAAGGCTGTCCGGGGCCTCCTCGTAGATGTGGTTCAGTGCGTCGAGCACTCGCATGTACGGGCGGCGGGGTACCCGGTGGACCTCATAGCGCGGCGCATCGTCGCGCTCCGGGTCGTAGCGGAACACGCGCACCGTGATTTCGCTCCGAGCGTTGGCCATCGTCTCCGACGCTCAGGCGAAGGGTTCCGCGAAGTAGTCGACCTTCGCCGCCCGCGGCCGCAGGTACTTGAGCCGTACCGGCTCGTGGCGCACGCGCACCGCACCCCCTTCCCGGCGCACCACGACCTGCCGGATCCAGTTCTCGTTGTCGGTGAACGGGAACTCGGTGCGGAAGTGCGGGCCGCGGCTCTCCTCTCGGCTGCGCGACGCATGCGCCGCCATCTCGCACACGTCGAGCATGTCCTCGACATCGAGCGCGTCGACGAGGTCGACGTTGTAGCGGCGGGCGCGGCTTCGCACCTGCATCGCGGGCAGCGCCTCCTCGCGCAGGGCGGCGAGCGCGTCGAGCGCCCGGTCGAGGCCCGCCGCGCTCTTCTCGTACATCATGTCGCGCCACACCACCTCGCGAATGCGCCGCTTGATGGCGATCGGCGAGGGCGCGTTGCCGTCGCTGGAGGGCGCGCAGAGCAGCCCCGTGAGTCGCCCTTCGTGGACGCGGACTTCGCTCTCGCGCCGCGGAGGCGACCCCAGGCGTCGCGCGCTGCGCGCTGCGCCCGTGCCGGCGAGGTGGCCGTCATATGCGGCGAGCGGCAATCCGCCGAGCATGTGGCTGCCCACCGCCCCCGCAATGTAGAGCCGAGGGATGCCGGTCTCCATGGTGCGCGGGTCGGCGCGCACTCCGCCCGCGCTCATGTGCCAGGTCACCGCCGACTCGAAGCGGTCCCGGGGCATGTCCCGGCCGAGCTTCTCGTAGAACTCGAAGTGGTACTGGTACTTCTCGAGCGCCTCGGGCTCGACGAGGCGGTAGTCGGTGTAGCTGCCTCCGTCCCATCGCGCCTTGCCGTGGCGCACCTGTTCCCGGAGCTTCTTCATCTGGATGGTGTAGGGCATCACCGTGTCGAAGTCCTCGATTCTCATGAAGACCTCGCCCGCCTCGTTGCTCATCGCGGCCCGGTGCGCGGTGCCGTTCAGGGGGTTGGGATAGTTGTGCAGGCGCATCCAACTCTCCGGTTCGGTCAGGTCGGAGGCGTGGAACCACTGGATCTCGAGGTTGGAGAGCTCTGCTCCGGCGCGCGCGGCCATCGCAAGGCCGTTGGCCGCCATCTCGCGGGTGCCGGTGGCACGGCGCGACAGCCAGTTGGTGTGGCCGGTGGCGAGCACCGTGGCCTTCGCCTCGATGGCGAGGAGCCGGCCGCGGGCGTAGTCGAGCACCATCGCCCCGCTCACTTCCCCGTCGTCCCCCCCGAGGAGACTGAACGCGGTGGACTCCTCCAGGACCTCGATGCCTGCGCGCAGCACCTCCTTGCGCTTTGCCTCCCCGAACTGGTAGCCGGTCATGCCGTGGGTATGGATGACGTGGTAGGAGCCGTCCGGGGGCGACTCGGGCACGCCTTCTTCGTCACGGAGCACGTAGATTCCGCTCCGCTCGAGCTCCGGGAAGAAACGCTTGCTCGTCCACATCGCCCAGTCGAGGAAGTAGTCCTGGTCGACCAGCCAGTAGTGGAAGTCGAGCATCTGGCGCATGGCGTCCGCGTAGGCGGAGGGCACCGGCAGGGGAAGGAATCGGCACGCAGCGGAGTAGATGCGCTTCATGAATCGGAGCAGCGGATAGGGTCCGGCGAGCGGGGCCGGCGCACCGAGGCAGCTCGCGAGCGGAGTGGCGCCGCTTCGCCCCATCCTGCCCTTGACCACCATCAGGGGCCGGGCGCCCCGCGCCTGCGCTTCGAGGGCGGCGGCGCAGCCCGCGGCCCCGCCGCCGATCACCAGCACGTCGGTCTCGACCCTTTCCGCCTTCACCCCATTCCCTCGTTCGGTACGGCCACTGCCCGCCGGCGGGCCGGGCCGCGGCTAATGTATCGCACCCCGCCTCCCGCCTTGCACGCCCTGCGCAGAGCGTGCGCGTCGCCGTGACGAGCGGGCGGGCTGTCGGGCCGGCGTGATGGTCGGAACTTCGATTGACACCCAGGGGGGCGGATGCTGCAATGGCGTACCCCCCTCACCTGCTGATAACAACCAGAATGCGACCGCGCCGGGGGAACGAGCGCGCGACGAGAGGGAGAGTTCGTTGGCATACACTCGAGGCTCGGAAGGGGCGGTGCCCCGGGACGCCGCTCATGACCTGTCGGCCCCCTTCGGGACTCCGTTCGTGTCCATCGAGGTGCCGGACCACCCTCCGACGATTCCAGGACCGCCCTCGGGATTCACGGGCGGTGGTAGGTGAGGCCTGCCTCGCTTTCATTTCAGATATTTCACAGGAGCATAACAATGCGAAACCAATGGTTCATTCCTAGCGCCGCAGTGCTGGCCGCCAGCGTGCTGGTGAGCGGCATCGCCCACGCCCAGACGGTCATCCGGGTCCAGACTGCGGTTACCGCCAAGGCCGATGAAACGGTCATGCTCAACGACTACGCTGCGAACGTGAGCGCGCTCACCGACGGCGAAGTCGAGATCGAGTTCCTCCCCGCCGGCGCGGTAGTGGGAGTGAAGGAGATCATCGAAGCGGTGGATAAAGGCCTTGTCGAGGGCGGCTTCGCCTGGACCCACTACTGGTCCGGCTATCACCCTGCCGCCATGCTCTTCGGCTCCCCGGTCGCCGGCGGTGGTGTGGGCATGGACAACATCGCTTTCGTGTCCTGGTTCATGTACGGCGGGGGCCGGGAGCTCTACGACCAGCTCTGGGACGAGATGGGCATGAACATCAAGGGCCTCATGCTTCAGCCGGTGGGGCCGGAGGCGCTCGGCTGGTTCAAGGAGCCCATCGAGAGCATGGATGACTTTCGCAAGTACCGCTTCCGCACTCCGCCCGGGATCCCGGGTCAGACCTACAAGGACATCGGCGTGGCCGCGGTCGCGATGGGCGGCGGCGACATCCTCCCCGCCCTCGAAAAGGGCGTTATCGACGCGGCCGAGTGGTGCTGCCCGAAGCCCGACAGCGTTTTCGGTTTCCAGAAGGTGCTCAAGCACTACTACCTCCAGGGCCTGCATCAGGTCGTGGTCAACGCCGACATCTACATCAACGGTGACGTCTGGAACGCGCTCACTCCGAATCAGCAGCGGGCGATGGAAGTCGCGGCGGACGCCTCCCTGATCCGTTCGGTCGCCTACCGCATCTACGAGAACGGCAAGGCGCTCAAGGACCTCACCGAGAACCACGGCGTGCAGCTCCACGACACCCCCGCCGATTACTTCGTCGAGTACATGAATGCGGCACGGGCCACGCTCGAAAAGAACGCGGAAGAGAACGCCTTCTTCAAGCAGGTGTGGGAGTCGATGCGGGACTTCGCCGACATCGCGGTCCCCTTCTGGGCGGGAGCTCAGACGTCGAACGCGAGCCTCGGCATGGCCTACGCAAAGTCCAAGTAGCAGCCGCCCTCTCTTCTCGCATGTACGAGCAGGCGATCGGGGCGGGTCGCGCGGCCCGCCCCGCATGGGCTCTTCCCCGACATCGCGGCCGGCCATGAGTGATCGCCCCGAGGACGCTGCGCTCGACCCCTCGACCCTGGAGGTCGGCGATGAGCTGATCGCGGAGCGGCGCTCGCGCCGCCCCGGCGATCTCCCCGGCGACATGCCCCGGTGGATGGCGCGCACCATCACCGCCATCGACTGGTTCAGCCACTGGACCGGACAGATCGTGTGCTGGCTCACGGTGCCGTTGTTCCTCACGATGGTCTACGAGATCGTCGCCCGATATCTGTTCATCGCGCCTACGATGTGGGCCTACGACATCAGCCGCATGCTCTACGGCGCGCTCTTCATGCTGGGTGCGGGTTACGCGCTCTCCAAGGGGGTGCACATCCGCGCCGATTTCCTCTACCGCAACTGGTCGGTGCGCGCGCAGGGCAGCGTCGATGCTGCGCTCTACCTGCTGCTCTACTTCCCCGGCCTCGCGGTCTTCCTCTGGACCACGATCGATTACGCGACGCTCTCCTGGCTGCGCGCCGAGCGCGGCATGGACACCGCGTGGATGCCCTACATGGGACCGATCAAGACCGTGCTTCCCGTCGGTACCGCGCTGCTGATGATCCAGGGGGTTTCCGAGACGCTCAAGAGCCTCTTCGCGGCGTGGAAGGGACGCTGGCCATGACCCCGGAGCTCATCGGGGTGGCGATGATCGCGACGATGCTGCTCGCTATCTTCGTGGGCTTCCCGATCTCCTTCACCCTCATCTTCCTCGGCTTCGTGTTCGGGTGGCTCGGCTTCGGGAACCTGGTCTTCTACCTCATGACCTTCCAGTTCTCGAACGTGATGCTCGAGCAGACGCTGGCCGCGGTGCCGCTGTTCATCTTCATGGGGATCCTCATGGAGCAGGCGGGCCTGATGGAACGCCTCTTCCAGGCGGTGCAGCTCATGCTCTCGCGCACCCGGGGAGCGCTCTTCGTGGCGGTGCTCTTCGTGTCCACCATCTTCGCGGCGGCGACGGGCATCGTCGGCGCCTCGGTCACCATCCTCGGGATCATGGCCGCCAAGACCATGAACCGGTCCAACTACGACGTGAAGCTCGCGGCCGGCACCATCACCGCCGGCGGCACCCTCGGGATCCTGATCCCGCCGAGCATCATGCTGGTGGTGATGGGGCCGATCCTGGAGGTGCCGGTCACCGACCTCTTCGCCGCCGCGGTCGTGCCGGGCTTCCTGCTCGCCTTCCTCTACACCGGCTACGCGCTGCTGCGCTGCCAGCTCAACCCCGCGCTCGGACCCCCGCTGCCGGAGGAGGAGCGCCCGCAGAGCTTCGGGCACGTGTTCTCGGAGTTCTGCAAGGGGCTGATCCCGCCGGCGGCGCTCGTCGGCTTCGCCCTCGGGAGCATTCTCTTCGGCTTCGCCACTCCGACCGAGGGAGCCGGCTGTGGGGCCTTCGGAGCGTTGCTCCTCACGCTGGCCTACGGCAAGTTCACGTGGCGGCGGGCGCAGGAGGCGCTGGTCAAGACCCTCGAGATCTCCACCCTCATCCTGTTCCTGGTCGCGGCGTCGAACTTCTTCGGTGCGGTCTTCTCGCGGCTCGGGACGCCGATGATGCTCACCGAGTTCCTGCTCCAGGTCGACCTCCCGCCGATGCTGATCCTGCTCCTCATCATGGCGTTGATCTTCCTGCTCGGGTGGCCCCTCGAATGGGTACCGATCGTGCTCATCATCGTCCCCATCCTGCTCCCTCTCATCGAGCAGCTCGGGTTCAACCTGGTGTGGTTCGGCATCCTGGTCGCGGTCAACCTGCAGACCGCCTGGCTTTCCCCGCCGGTGGCGCTCTCCGCGTACTTCCTCAAGGGCGTGGTGCCCCAGTGGGACTTGAAGGACATCTACAAGGGCATGATGCAGTTCATGGTGATCCAGCTCGCCGGTCTGGTCGTCATCTTGCTCTTCCCCGAGATCGCCCTCTGGCTCCCGAGGCTCATCTACGGCGAATAGTCTCCTTTGTGCGCGGCCCGGCGCCTGAGCGTCAACGGCTGAACGGGTCATGTTCTGCAAGGTCCGTGCACCTGCCGAGCTCCTGAGCACCAGTCGGAATGGAGTGCCGCACGGACACGTGCAACGATCCGGTGCGCATGCGGCCCCGTTCGAATCGCTCGTGGCTACCCACTCCGGTACGTGTCGTGACAGGATCTCCCGAAACCATCCGAGGCACGAGCGGCAATGGCGATCACCTGGCTCAAGCGTGCAACCCGCACTCCCGCGAGCGGGGAGGCAGACACGCGCGCACAAGTGGAGAGGATGCTCGAAGAGCTCGAAGAGGGCGGCGAGGCGGCGGCGCGACGCTACGCCGAAACTCTCGACGGCTGGACCGGCGAAATCGTCGTGTCCCCCGAGGCGGTGGCGCGTGCCGGGGAGGAGCTTTCTCCCCAGACCCGCGACGACATCCGCTTCGCCTGGGAGCGGGTGCGGCGCTTCGCCGAGGCGCAGCGCGCGAGCCTCACGGAGTTCGAGACCGAGCTCTCTCCGGGGCTCGTCGCGGGACAGCGTCTCATCCCGGTGGAGACGGCGGGCTGCTACATTCCCGGCGGGCGCTACGCCCACATCGCCTCCGCGATCATGAGCGTCACCACCGCAAGAGCGGCCGGCGTGCGGAACGTGATTGCCTGCTCGCCTCCGCGCGGCGAGGGCGGCGTGCATCCCGCGATCCTCTACACCGCGAAGCTGTGCGGTGCAGACACCGTCCTTGCCCTCGGCGGCGTGCAGGGGGTAGCGGCGCTCGCGTTCGGGCTCTTCACGGGACACGCCGCCGATCTCATCGTCGGGCCGGGAAATCGCTTCGTGGCGGAGGCGAAGCGGGCGCTCTTCGGGCGTGTCGGTATCGATCTCTTCGCGGGGCCTACCGAGATCCTGGTCATCGCCGACGGGGACGCCGACCCCGACCTCGTCGCCTGCGATCTGGTGAGCCAGGCCGAGCACGGGCCCGATTCTCCCGCGTGGCTGGTCAGCACCTCACATGGCCTGGCTTCCGAGGCGATGGCCCGCATCGAGCGTTACATCGCGCGACTGGAGGAGCCGAACCGCGCTGCTGCCGCCGCCGCATGGCGTGACTACGGGGAGGTGGCGGTGGCCGATACCCGCGAGGAAGCGGCGGATCTGAGTGACCGGTACGCGCCCGAACACCTGGAGGTGCAGGCGGCCGACCCCGACTGGTGGCTGGCACGGCTTCGAAACTACGGCTCACTCTTCCTCGGAGAGGAGACCACCGTCACCTACGGCGACAAGGCGGCGGGGCCGAATCACATTCTTCCGACGCGCGGCGCGGCGCGCTACACGGGGGGCCTGAGCGTCGGCAAGTTCATCAAGACCGTGACCTGGCAGCGCATGAGCCGGGAGGCGAACCGCGAAGTGGGCGCGGCGAGCGCGCGGATCTCGCGCGCGGAAGGCATGCAGGGTCACGCGCTCGCCGGCGACGACCGCTTGCGCAAGTACTTCCCGTACGAGACCTTCCGTCTCGGGGAATGAGCCGGGTTCGCCCGCGTTGCGAGCGCCCGAAGTGATCGATCGGCTCTTTTCTCTCCAGGGACGGGTCGCGGTCGTGACCGGCGCGAGCTCCGGGCTGGGGCGCGCGATTGCAGGATTCCTGGCCGAGGCAGGTGCCGACGTGGTGCTGGCCGCGCGTCGCGAAGCCGAGCTTGGCCAGGCTGCAGCGGATATCGAGGCGTGCGGCCAGCGTGCCGCGGCGGTGCCCGCGGACCTCTCGGACCTGGACGAGATCGAAGCGCTCGCCGCCCGCCTCGCGGCGCCCTTCGGCGCTCCGGGGGTGCTGGTCAACGCGGCCGGCGTGAACCTGCGCGAGCCGGCGGAGAGGATCACGCCGGAGAGCTGGGGGCAGACCCTGGACCTCAACCTCGCCGCTCCCTTCTTCCTCGCGCGAGCGCTGGTGCCCGGGATGCGCGCGGCGGGCTACGGACGCATCCTGAACATCGCCTCGCTGCAATCCAGCCGGGCCTTTTCCGACAGTATTGCCTACGGGGCGTCGAAGGGCGGGGTGGTGCAGCTCACCCGGGCGATGGCCGAGGCGTGGTCGCGACACGGCATCACCGCGAATGCGATTGCGCCCGGCTTCTTTCCCACCGAGCTCACGGAACCGGTTTTCTCGGATCCGCAGCGCGTGGCTTGGGCGGCAAACAGCACCGCCATCGGCCGCAACGGCGAGCTGGCGGACCTCGCGGGCGCCGCGATTTTCCTGTCTGCGCCCGCCTCCGCCTTCGTCACGGGACAGACCCTGTACGTCGACGGAGGCTTCAGCGCGCGCTGATCATGGTTCCGGAGAGCCCCTGGTTCGCAGTCTCGTCACGAGCGGGCCACGGCGGCGGATCGCCCGGCGGTCGCGGAAGGAACATCGAGGCGGTACGCGTATTCGGGTCGTCTGCTCCCGTCATTCCCGCGCAGGCGTGCCAAGGCGCCGGACCGCCCCGCAGTCGGGCAAGGAACATCGCCGCCGTCAAGGGTCGGAGGCGCTTCCCTGGGAAATCCGACTCCCTTTCGTCACCTTCCGAGGTCTTCCCGAATGAGATCGGAAGCCTTCTCTCCGATCATGATCGCGGGGGCATTGGTGTTGCCGGAGGTGATGGTCGGCATGATCGAGGTATCCACCACGCGGAGTCCTTCGAGGCCGTGCACGCGCAGGCGCGCGTCGACCACTGCTGCGGAGTCCGGCCCCATGCGGCAGGTGCCGACGGGGTGGTAGATGGTCTGGGCAATGCGCCTCGCCGCCGCGAGCAGGTCCTCGTCCGTCTGCACCTCCGGTCCCGGGAGCAGCTCTCCTGCCACGTAGGGTTGCATGGCGCGAGTGCCGGCGATCGCGCGCGCCACCCGGAGACCGGCGACCGCGCTGGCCCGGTCGAGCGGCGTGGAGAGGTAGTTCGCCCGGATCGCAGGGTAGGCACGAGGGTCCGGTGACCGGATGCGGATCGTTCCGCGACTCTCCGGCCGGAGCTGAGTTACCGAAGCGGTGAAGGCGGAGTACCGGTGGAGGCCGTGCCCCGGTCGATCGGCGGAGAGCGGCTGGAAATGGAACTGGATGTCCGGCGTTTCGAGCTCGGGACGGGTGCGGGTGAATACGTAGACCTGGCTCGCCCCCATACTCATGGGCCCGGTGCGCCGGAAGAGATACTCGATGCCGATGCGCAGCTTGCGCAGCGGGTGGTTGACTTCGTCGTTCAGAGTGGGCGTGCGGCACGCGTAGACCGCGCGGATCTGGAGGTGGTCCTGCAGGTTCTCGCCCACCCCCGGCAGGGCATGGACGACCTCGATGCCGTGCGCTTGCAGCAGGTCGGGCGGCCCCACGCCGGAGAGTTGGAGGATCTGCGGCGAGCCCACCGCGCCGGCGCAGAGAATGACTTCGGCGCGGGCCAACGCTTCGCGCATCCGGGAGTCGCCCCCATAGCGGACCCCGACCGCGCGGCGTCCCTCGAAGCGCAGCGCGTGCACATGGGCTCCGGTCTCCACCACGAGATTCGAACGACGGCGTACCGGTTTCAGATAGGCGGTTGCGGCGCTGCAACGAAAGCCGTTGCGCGCGGTGAGCTGGTAGTAGCCGGCGCCCTCCTGGTCGGCGCCGTTGATGTCGTCATTGCGCGGGATGCCGATCTCGGCCGCGCCGGCGATGAAGGCATCGCACACGTTGCGGCGCACCCGCATGTCGGACACCGCGAGCGGGCCGCCGGCGCCGTGCCAGGCGTCCGCACCGCGCTCCTGGTCCTCCGCGCGTTTGAAACAGGGCAGCACGTCCTCGAAGGACCATCCGGCGTTGCCGAGCTGGCGCCAGTGGTCGTAGTCCCGGGCCTGCCCGCGCACGTAGAGCAGCCCGTTGATGGAGCTCGAGCCCCCGAGAACCTTGCCCCGGGGCCAGTCCAGCGCACGCCCGTCGAGCTCCGGCTCCGGCTCGGTGGCGTAGCACCAGTCGGTGGCCGGATGGTGCATCGTCTTGAAGTAGCCGACCGGAATGTGGATCCAGGGGTTGCGGTCCTTGCCTCCGGCCTCCAGCAGCAGCACGCGGGTCGCCGGATCGGCGGACAGGCGGTTCGCCACCACGCAGCCGGCCGATCCGGCGCCGACGACGATGAAATCGTAGTGCTTCGTTTTCATCGGGGAACGCTCAGTCCCGGGCCTGGACGAGACACAAAGCGTACCTCCAACAGCGCTCGGATCCGATCGGTACCGTGAAGGTCTCTCGAGCCGGGGCTCGAAGAGAGTTACAGAATTCGAGACCGAGGTCTCCCCGGGATCGATCGCGGGACCGCGCCTCATCCCGATGGAGAAGGCCGGGCCGAACCACATTCGGCCGACGCTCGGCGCGGCGCGCTACACCCGGGGCCTGAGTGTGGGCAAGTTCATCAGGACCGTTTCCCTTGGCGCCTGACCGTGCGGGCATACTGGTTCTCCACCTCCGCGTGCCCCTCTTCCAACTGCCTGACCGCCATGTACACCCCCTGGAGGATGTCCAGGGGTTCGAATCCGGTCACCACGATGGGGACGGAATACGCCCGGGCGATGGGTTCGTACTCGGTGTATCCCATCGATCCACTTCCAGCTCGAGAAAATGGGTGGAGCATGAGATGCAGGGATCGTAGTTGCGCACGGCCTGCTCGCACTGCCATCGCAGTTCCTCGTCGGACAGATCGAGGCGCTCGGGGATGAAGCGCCACAGATCCCGTTCGATCGTCTTCTGATTTGCGGCGGTCGGGGAAACGATCTTGGCGTCGGTAATGGCGCCGCCGGCTCGGACAGGAACTCCTCGACCTCGGATTGGTCCTCGACGATCATGTCGGTGGCCGAGCGCGGCGCCCGCGAGCACTTTCGTCGGCCTCGCTCGCCGAGGCCACGAAGTGGCATGCCGCTCCTGTTCGCATCGGAACTGTGGCATCGTCCCGATTGAGCGGGTCAGTGGGCCAGCAGGGTCGGCGTCGTCATGTGGTGCAAGACGTGGCGGGTTGCGCCGCCAAACACGAACTCACGCAAACGAGCGTGCCCGTACGCTCCCATGACCAGCAGGTCGGCGGCGTGGTCGGACACGGCGTTGAGAATGGCATCGCCGACCTCGACGTCACTGGCGATGGTGTGCTTGACGTGCGTCCTGACGCCGTGGCGTGCGAGGTGGTTCGCGATTTCGGCACTGGGCAGATGATCGTGGTCGGGATTGACGCTGAACACGATCACTTCATCGACGGCCCGGAGGATCGGCATGGCGTCACGCACCGCGCGGCTGCTTTCCCGGCTGCCGTTCCAGGCGACCACGACCCTGTCGATCGCTTCACTGAAGGTGCCGGCGCGGGGGACGACTATGGTCGGAGATCCGGACGCCATGATCACCTCCTCGGAGAGGTTGAAGCTGCGCCCGCTCTCGGACACGCCATGTGTGTCCTGGCTGACGACGACGAAGTCGGCATAGTGGGCCTGAGTCGCCAGGGTCGGGTGCCTCCCTTTCTCTTCCACCATGCGCCACTCGTGAGACAGTCCGGCACTACCTGCCCCTTGCTCGAACTCGACGCGGAGCTCGACGGCGGCCTCGCGTGTCGCTTTTTCGTAGCGCCGCAATACCTTCAGGGCGATATGCTCCTCGGCGGCATACGGGTAGCTCTCCGGCAGATCGAAGTAGGTAAAGAGGCCAACGAGGTGCGCCCCATGCCTTTTCGCCAGGTTGACCGCCATCGCGATTCGTGCCGTGTTGCCCTCGTCGCGATCGAGCTGGACCAGAATGCTTCCGATGGACATCTTCGACTCCCAATGTGATGGTGACAGTGTTTTCCCGGGTACAACCCTATTGCAATTCCGCAGGAGCGCGTAAGTAACAATACGTACCGGCTTGTCGTGGTCGTCTCGTGGTATCCCGTTGACACGGGCACCGTCTTCACTGATGAAACCCTCAGAAGCTTCGCTGGTCGTCGGCCGGATCGAGTCCAGCCACGATCGCCACTCGCACCAGGTGGGACAGGCTTTGCGCGCCCATTTTCGTCATGACGTTCTTGCGATAGATTTCGACCGTGCGATAGCTGATGCCCAGCCGTCGGGCCGCCACCTTGTTGGGCCGGCCCATGACCAACTGGTCGAGGACGTCTCGCTCGCGCGTCGTCAGGCGGTCCATCCGCGCCATGATCACGGACTTCTCCTCCTCCTCACGACGGACATTTCTGCCGACATCTATCGCCCGGGCAACACTCTCGAGCAGGCGATCGCGGCCGATCGGTTTTTCGATGAAGTCGATCGCGCCGGCATGCATTGCTCGCACCGCCATCGTCACGTCGCCATGTCCGGTGACAAATACTACGGGAAGCAATGTGCCCGCATCGTTCAAGCGCCGCTGAACTTCCAGGCCGTCCATCTCGGGCATCCTGATGTCGAGCACGACACATGCACCTGTGATCGACCTCAACGAGTCGAGAAGAGCGATTCCCGATGCGAACGCCACAGTTTGATAGCCGCCAGTTTCGAGCAACGCTTCGAGCGACTCGCGCGCAGCGTCGTCGTCCTCGACCACGAAGATTGGTTCGCTCGGCACGTCAGTCCTCGTTTTCCTCGAGTATGGGAATTCCGATGTGGAATGTGGTTCCCTTCCCGGGTTCGGTGTCGAAAGTGATCTCTCCGCCGTGAGCCTCGACGATGGTGCGACAGATGTTGAGACCGATGCCCATGCCTCCTGGTTTGGTTGAAATGAAGGGTTCGAACAGCCGCTTTTGTACGCTGCGCGAGAGCCCTGGTCCGGTGTCGCTGATGCTGACCGTGATGCTGTCACCGGAGCGCATCGTGGTCAGGAGGATGTGGCGTATCTCGCAGTCTGCCACTGCTTCGATGCTGTTGCGCAACAGATTGAGTATGGTCTGCTGGATTTGAATGCGGTCGACGAACACCGGGGGCAGGTCCGATGACAGCTCCCTCCTCACGTCGATGTTCTCGATCCTCGCCCCGAGGGTGGCCAGGGCGCAGGTATCCTCGACCAGCGTATTGATGTCCTCGATCGAACGTCCGGTATCCCCTTTGCGCGTAAGCTCGCGCATGCGACGGATGACGTCACCGGCGCGATGGGCCTGAGCAACCGCCTTGTTCATGAACTCCCGCAGTTTTTCGGGAACGGTGACGCCGCTCTGGTCGAGCATCGCCGCACTGGCCTCGACAAACCCGGCGACGGCCGAGAGCGGCTGGTTGAGTTCATGGGCCAACGCCGAGCCCATGGTGCCGAGAGCGCTGACCCGCGACACGTGCATGAGATCGGTCTGCAGCTCTTCGATGCGAGCCCGTATGCAGTGGTCTTCGCTGAGGTCGTGGATCGCCCCTACGAACAGTGACCCTTCGCGAGCACTGCGGAGCTCGCCGACCGAGAGACGCATCGGAAATGTTGAACCGTCTCTGCGGCGTCCAATGACGTCGCGTCCGGTGCCGATGATCTTGGCAGTGCCGGATGTCAGGTAGCTGTGCAGGTAAGCGTCATGGTTTTCACGGTAGGGGGAGGGCATGAGCATCTTGACGTTGCGGCCGAGCACTTCAGCGGCGACATAGCCGAACAAGCGTTCACATGCGGCGCTGTACAACAGGATGGCACCGGTGTAGTCGATCATGATCATGCCGTCGATCGAGGTATCGATTGCCTCGCGAAGTTCCGTCTCGGTGAGCACGTGTTTCCGATGCGGACTCGAACCGGCTGACTTGGACATTGGAACTGACCCTCGGCGGCGCCGCTCGTGAGTGCATCGGGTTGAATCGGGGAACCCGCGCTTCGGGTTGCGTTTCCGATGCAAAGGATCATCGGAGCGCCACCAGGCGCATTGCAAGGGGTGCGAAATCCGGCTCGAGACCCCGGTGCACTATCCCGTGTACATCGAGCGGAATGTCGGTGTTCTATGATGTCGACGATGCTCCACCACATGGGAGAATGTGCAATGCCGACTCCCAAGCCTCTGGCTTCGGAGCGCCTCCTTACCAGGTGCGATCCGGATGAGGTCGAAGGGTCACCCGCCGGTAAGGATGACGTTCAGGTGGAAGGCCTCGGTCAGGAGCGGGTGATCGAAGCGTTGAGTTTCGGGGTCGGCATGAAGCGCACGGGTACAGCAGCTTCGCATCCGAACTCCGCATCGCCCCGATTGATCGGTTCAGTGGGTCAGCAGGGTCGGCGCCGTCATGTGGCGCAAGATGTGGCGGGTTGCCCCACCGAATACGAACTCGCGCAGACGCGTGTGCCCATATGCTCCCATGACCAGCAGGTCGGCGGCGTGGTCGGCCATGGCGTTGAGAATGGCATCACCGACTTCGATATCGCCGGCGACGGTGTGCTTGACCTCCGTCCTGACGCCGTGGCGCGCAAGATGACTCGCGATATCGGCGCCGGGCAGATGATCCGAGTCAGGATCGACGCCGAATACGATCACCTCATCCACGGACCGGAGGATCGGCATGGCGTCACGCACCGCGCGGCTGCTTTCGCGGCTGCCGTTCCAAGCGATCACGACCCGCTCGATCGCTTCGTTGAACCTGCCCGTGTAAGGGACGACTATGGTTGGCGACCCGGAAGCCATGACCACCTCCTCGGCTAGGTTGTGGCGTCGCCCGTTTTCCACTTGGCCGCGTGCGCTCTGGCCGATCACGACGAAGTCGGCGTAGCGGGCCTGTGTCACCAGGTGCGCGTGACCTCTCTCCTCCTCCATGCGCCACTCGTGGGACACTCCCGCCCTGCCTGCCCGCTGCTCGAACTCGGCGCGGAGCTCGGCCGCGGTCTCGCGTGTCGTTTCTTCGTGGCGCCGCCACCATTCCCTGGCAAAATGCCCCTCGGCATGGGGGTCCCTGGCAAAGTACCCCTCGGCATAGGGGTAGGCCGCCGACAGATTGGCGTAAGTGAACAGGCCAATGAGGTGCGCCCCATGCTTTTCAGCCAAGTTGACCGACAGCGCGATCCGCGCGGTGTTGCATTCGTCTCGATCGATCTGTACCAGAATGTTCCTGACACTCACGTTCAACTTCCTCCGTCCTGCTTCCGAACGAGATAACCTTTGAGCCACATCCACGATCTTCCCCGGTGGCAAGGACTCCGGATGGTCACCCCTGATCTCGCCCGGTGGTTTCCCACGGGACCCGCAAGTCCTTCGAACAGACCGCCACGTGTTCTCCGATCTGCGGGCTAGTCGGCCTTCCCGACGGGAATCCTCTTCGATGTCGTCTTCGCGTTCTTGTCCTTGGCAATGACGATTCGCAGCACGCCCTTGCCGAAGTCGGCTGAAACCTTGTCGTTGTCCGCCTCCGGCGGCAACTGGAACGAACGGCGGAACGCCCCGTAGCTGCATTCCAGGCGGTGGTGGCTTCTCTCCTTGTCCTCCTCCATGAGCTTCGACTTCTTCTCGCCCTTGATGGTGAGAACGTCGTCGTCGAGCGTGACCTCGATGTCCTTCTCTTCGATACCGGGGAGTTCCGCCGTCACTTCGATCTGCTCGCCCGTGTCACTGACGTCCACGTTGGGCATGAAAACGCCTCTGCGACCGGCGGGTTCGAAACGCGGGAGTTCCGAACTCAGGAAGTTCTCGAACATGCGATCGATCTGGTGATGCAGGGGCGACAGCCAGTCGTCCGACACATCGTGGGCCAGGCGCGTTTTGTCCCTGCGCCAGGGTACGAGCTCAAACATGGACATTGCTATGATCTCCTTTGCTTCGTTTCGAGTGCGGCATCGGCTCGTGCCGCCGCAATGGGCATGAAGTTCGGGCAGAGGCGACCCGATTGCAATTCCGGGTCAACACGTAGGTAGTAGTGCGTACCGGCTCGCGGTGATTGACTCGATGCACCTTGGCGGCGTGCGTGTCGTCCCTGGTTCCGGCTGCGCTGCGTCAGGCGGACCATACGGTCCGTTGCAGCGCTTGCCGGCTCACCCTTGCACGTTGCTCGAGTCCGCAGGACTGCTCGAGCGTGCGCCTCGACGCCCTCGCTGCGGAGGCAGGGTAAAATCGAGGACTGGCGCGCCGACACCAGAGTAACGTGTCCTCGCCGACCAGCACCTCATGGACGAGGACGTGGGCGATGCATCGGCGCTCCACGATGTCTGCTCGCGATGCGGGGTTGCAACGCCGCCGCGTCGACCGAGAATGCCAGGGCCCGTTGGACAGGGGGTGCCGTGATCGACTCCTGCTGCGACTCCGAAGAAGCGCGTGACGTATTGCGCGACGCCGTGGCCCGGGAGGTGATGGGCTGGAACGTGGAGCGCATCGAGTGGGCCTACAGCGGCACCACCCTGGTCTGGCACGATACCGCCGGACATCCGGCGCTCACCCGCTACTCGTGGCAGCCGGATCGGCACGACGCGCAGGCGATGGAGGTGGTGGACCGAATGATCGAGCTCGGCTTCCGCTTCACGATGGGGGTGTGCGAGGAATCTGCCCGCGTGTCTTTCGATCGCGATTCGGTCTCTTCTCGCATCGAGCACCGCGACCGGCGCATCGCAATCCTGCGGGCGGCGCTCGGAGCGGTGTCCGCGAAGCAAAGGATCTGATGGCTCCGGGTCTTTCGCAGGACCTGGATTCAGACCGGAGTGCCGCGGATTTCGAGCTGCCGGCATTTCGCAGCAGCGATATGCTATCGCCACGAGACAGGGAATCGTGCTGTGGAAACATCGACGCTCGGAGCCACCAGCTTCAATCAGACCACGGTCGAGTGGTGGCGCCCGCCGCCAACGATCGATACCGCGCTTGCGCCGCCGTGGCCGGAGGATGCAGAGGTAATTGAACGCTTTCAGGAGGACGGCGCGGCACTCCTGCGCGGCGCCTTTGCCGATTGGGTCGAGCCCCTTCGCGCCGGGCTCGAACGAAACCTGAAGGCGCCGCAGGACTACGCGTTCCCCTGCGAGAGCGCGCCGGAGGGAGAACCGGGGCGCTTCTTCGACAGCTACTGCAACTGGCTGCTGATCCCGGAGTACCTGGGCCACGTCACCTCCTCGTGCGCCGCCTCCATGGCCGGGCAGCTCATGCGCGCGAGCCACGCACAATTCTTCCACGAGCACGCTTTCTGCAAGGAGCCCGGCACCCAGCGTGCCACGCCCTGGCACCAGGACCTGCCCTACTACTGCGTGACCGGCACGCAGACCGTGAGCCTCTACGTTTCGCTGGACGAGGTGCCGGCGGAGGTCGCGGTACGCTTCGTGAAGGGTTCCCACCGATGGGGCAGGCTCTTCTATCCCCGTGTGTTTCTCGACGGAGCGAATTTCAACATGGACGACGCGGAGCTGGAGCCGGTCCCCGATATCGACGCCCACTCCGCTCGCTACGACATCCTCGCCTGGGATCTCGAGCCCGGCGATGTGGTCGCATTCGACTTCCGGGCCTTGCACGGCACCACCGCCGGGAAGGTCGAGGGGCGCCGCCGCGCGCTCTCGACCCGCTGGCTCGGAGACGATGTGACATTCTGCATGCGCCCCAGGGAAACCTCGCCTCCCTTCCCCGACATCGGACTCGTACCGGGGGAGCGCATGCGCGAGGACTGGTTCCCGATCATGTGGCGCAGGGAGTGAAGAGCCGGGCGTGCCCATGACGCACGCGAGCACCTGACGTATGATGCCCCGGCCTCGATGGTCCGAGGGGGTGCCGTCCGGCGGCGTTGGCAGTGGAGCAGACTCGTCTGAACATCACTGAGCCTCCCCGTCAGGGGGAGATGCCCTTCGCGCTCGTCGCCGGAGAACCGGTGCTCGAGCTGCCCCGGGATCTCTACATCCCCCCGCATGCGCTCGAGGTGTTTCTGGAGGCCTTCGAAGGTCCGCTCGACCTGCTTCTGTACCTGATCCGGCGCCAGAGCCTGGACATCCTCAACATTCCGATTGCCGACGTCACGCGGCAGTACATGGAGTATGTCGACCTCATGACCGAGCTCCGGCTCGAGCTCGCGGCCGAGTACCTGGTGATGGCGGCGATGCTCGCGGAGATCAAGTCCCGCATGCTCCTGCCCCGGCCGCAGGAGGCCGTGGAAGAGGAGGAAGGCGACCCCCGGGCCGAGCTCGTGCGCCGACTCCAGGAGTACGAGCGCTACAAGGCGGCGGCGGAAGGGCTCGATGCGCTCCCGCGCGTAGGCCGCGACGTGTTCGAGGTTCAGGCCTGCTTCCCGCACGCCAGGCGCACCCGGATCGAGCCGAGGGTCTCGCTCGCCGATCTCCTGTCCGCATTGACCGACGTCATGCAGCGCGCCGAAATGTACTCCCGGCATCACGTGCTGCTCGAGCCGCTCTCGGTGCGCGAGCGGATGAGCCGGATTCTGGAGCTCGTGGGCGAGCGGGAGTTCGTCGAGTTCGGGGCGCTCTTCGCGCGCGAGGAAGGCAAGCGGGGGGTTGTGGTCACCCTGCTCGCGCTTCTCGAACTGCTGCGCGAGTCGCTCGTCGACCTGGTGCAGGCGCGACCCTACGGGCAACTGCACGTGCGCGGAGCGAGCGCGGGTTGACACCGGAGCTGCGGACCCAGGCGGTGGAGGCGGCGCTGCTCGCGGCGGGCCGCGCGCTCAGCGTGGACGAGCTGGTCGCGCTCTTCGAAGAAGAAGCGGTGCCGCCGACGCGCCGGGACATCCGCGATTCCATCGAGGCGGTGCGCGAGCTCTGGGAGGGCCGCGCGCTTGAGCTCGCGGAAGTGGCGAGCGGCTTTCGCATGCAGGTGCGCGCGTCGCATTCACGGTGGATGACCCGACTCTGGGCGGAGCGTGCGCCCCGCTACACGCGCGCACTGCTCGAGACCCTGGCCCTCATCGCATACCGTCAGCCCATCACCCGGGGACAGATCGAGGACGTGCGCGGCGTCTCCGTGAGCTCTTCCATCGTCAGGACCCTGCTCGAGCGGGAGTGGATACGGGTGGTCGGCCATCGGGAGGTCCCGGGTCGCCCCGCCCTCTTCGGCACCACGCGCGCCTTTCTCGACCACTTCAACCTGAAGAGTCTCGAAGAACTGCCCGCGCTGGAAGCGCTCCGCGATATCGAGGGGATGGTGCCGGACCTCTTTCGGAGCGTCCCGGTGCCGGTCGCGGGGCTCGAGGATGGATCCGAAGAGTTGCCGGCGCCGGATGGCGATGGCCATTCGCCGGAGCGGGTGGCGGCGCAGGAGGAGGAAGGCACGTCATCGGACGTCAGCCGGGAGGTAACGCCCTTCGCTTCCGCACCGGGGAAGCGAAGCCACTACCCCGGGACCTCGGGCAGCGACTCCACGACGCAAGCGGGCGGGGTAGGCGATGAACGCCGGGACGAAGGTGGAGAAGGCGCGAGCGCGAGCTGAACGCACGGCCGGGGAGGTCGCCGAGTCCGAGAAGCTGCAGAAGGTCCTCGCGCGGGCCGGCCTCGGATCCCGGCGGGAAATCGAGGGCTGGATTGCCGAGGGGCGGGTGAGCGTCGACGGCAGGCGGGCATCGATCGGGGATCGGGTGCGGGGCAGGGAGCGGGTTCGGGTCGACGGCAGACCGGTGCGCCTCCCCGAAGCGGACGCCACGCTGCGCGTGCTGCGCTACCACAAGCCGGCGGGCGAGGTATCCACCCGCCGTGACCCGGAGCGCAGGCCCACGGTATTCGAGCGTCTGCCCCGGATCGCCGGTTCGCGCTGGGTCGCAGTCGGGCGCCTCGACCTCAACACCTCGGGACTCCTGCTCTTCACCAACGACGGCGAGCTCGCCGGGCGCCTGATGCATCCCTCCCTCGAAGTTCTCCGCGAGTACGCGGTCCGAGTGCGCGAGGGGCTCGGGTCCGAAATCCGGCGGCGTCTGCTCCGGGGAGTGCATCTGGAAGACGGTGTCGCCCGATTCGACTCGATCGCCGACGCCGGGGGCAGCAACGCGAATCGCTGGTACAAGGTGGTCCTGAGGGAGGGCAGGAATCGCGAGGTGCGCCGCCTGTGGGAATCTCAGGGAATCGCCGTCAGCCGCCTCATCCGAGTGCGTTTCGGTCCGATCGCGCTGCCGCGGGGACTCTCTCCAGGTCGATACGAGTATCTCGGCCGTGACGAGTGCGCCGCCTTGCTTGAAGCCGCCGGATTGGACCGATCCCGCCTGCGCCGGGAAGCGAATCGGGCTAGAATGCGCCCGGCACGCTAGGGCGATTAGCTCAGTGGGAGAGCACTGTCTTCACACGGCAGGGGTCGCTGGTTCGAACCCAGCATCGCCCACCACCCCTACTTCAAGGGCGCGGCGCTTTGTCCGCCGAGCCCTCGCCAGCGTGATGGAGGCGACGCGACGTGGCTGATGCCCTTCGGCCTCAGACGGTGAGGGTCAGGGTTGCGGTCGCGGGCGACGCGGCGACGCTGGCGGGCTTCAACCGGGCGATGGCGCTCGAAACCGAGGCCAGGATGCTGGAGACCGAGCACCTCCTGCCCGGGGTGGAAGCGGTCTTGCGAGATCCCTCCCACGGGTTCTTCGTGGTCGCGGAGGCGGAAGGAGGAGTCGTCGGCGCTCTGCTCATCACCTACGAGTGGAGCGATTGGCGGAACGCGCGCTTCTGGTGGATCCAGAGCGTTTACATTCGCCCCGAATACCGCCGGCGCGGCATCTACCGAACACTGCACGAGTTCGTCCGCGCCCGGGCCCGCGCCACCGGCGGCGTGGCGGGATTTCGTCTCTACGTCGAGCGCGAGAATGTCGACGCGCAACGCACCTATGCTGCGCTCGGCATGAGCGAGACCGCCTACCGCATGTACGAAGAGCTGTTGCGCTAATCGGAGTTCGGTCCGCGACTCGGGCCGAGTGCGGCCTCTCGCACCATGTGCGCACCTGGGGGCATGAATGGAGTCTTCGCCGCCAACACGTAGAATCGGCGCGCCATGAACGCACCGGCGCCCAACCGCATCGTGGCCCAGCGGGGAGACACGCTGCGTTGCAAGGGATGGAAGCAGGAGACCATCCTGCGCATGCTCGAGAACAACCTCGAGAACGCACAGGATCCTTCGCGTCTCGTCGTCTACGGCGGCATCGCCCGGGCGGCGAGGAATTGGGAAAGCTATCACGCGATCGTTCGAAGCCTGAAGGAGCTCGAGGACGACGAGACGCTGGTGGTCCAGGCCGGGATGCCGGTGGCGGTCTTCCGGACGCATCGTCTGGCGCCTCGGGTGGTCATGGGCCTCAGCAACGTCATCAACGCCACTTGGCCCGGCTTCTACGCATTGATGGACAAGAACCTCACCACCTTTTCGTCGTACACCGCCGGCCCCTGGGAGTACATCGGGAGCCAGGGGGTGGTGGAGGGCACCTTCGAGACCCTCGCGTGCATCGCCGAGGAGCAGTTCGGAGGAGATCTGCGGGGAAGAGTCTTTTTCAGCGGCGGGCTCGGAGGCATGGGTCGCTCTCAGCCCAAGGCGATGACCATGCACGGCGGGGTGTCCCTCACCGTGGAGGTTCGCAAGGAGGTGGTCGTCCGCTGCCTCGAGGAGGGCTGGGTGGACATCGAGGCCCGGACCCTCGACGAGGCCGTCGCGATGGCGGACGAGGCGGCGGGGGAGGGAAGGCCGCTCGCCATCGCGCTCTGCGCCAACATGGTCGAGGCCTGCGAGGACGCGCTCGAGCGGCAGTGGATTCCCGAGATCGTCACTGAGATGTGCCCCTTCCACGATCCTTTCGCGGTCGTTCCCTGCGAGCTGTCGCCCGCCGAGGCCGACGCCCTGCGGGCCCGTTCGCGGCCGGAATACCTGGAGCGCGCCCGCACGAGCATCGTGCGGATGGTCCGGGCGATGAACCGCTTTCTCGATGCCGGCGCCCAGGTCTTCGAGTACGGCACGTTCGTGCGCAAGGAGGCGGTCGACGCGGGGATGGATCGGGAGGAAGCCTTTCGCTACCCCGGCTTCGTCTCCCGCTACTGGCGCCCCCACCTGTTCGAGAAGGGGAGAGGGGCCTTCCGCTGGACCTGCGTTTCCGGCGATGTCGCGGATCGGGATCGCCTCGATCGGCTCGCCCTCGAGCTCTTCCCCGAGTGTCCCGTCACCCGGCGCTGGATTCCCCTCGCGCGCAGGCACCTCCCGATCGAGGGCCTGCCGGCGCGGGTGTGCTTTCTCGGGTTCGGGCAGCGCAAGCGCTTCGGGCTCGCCACGAACGAGCTGATCCGGCGAGGAGAGGTATCGGGGCCGGTGGCCTTCTCCCGCGACAACCTGGATCCGGGCGCGATCGCCAACCCCGCGATGGAGACCGAGAACATGAAGGACGGTTCCGATGCCATCGCGGACTGGCCCTTCATCAACGCGTTGCTGAACACCGCGGCAATGGCCGATCTGGTCTCGATCCAGTCGAACGGCACGATGGGCGTTTCACATCACACCGGCTGCACGATCATCGCCGACGGCAGCGAGGAGGCCGCGCTACGCCTCGAAGCCGCCCTCACCACCGACGTGGGGATCGGCATCGTGCGCTATGCCCAGTCCGGCTACGAGAACGCACGGCGGGTGGCGGAGGGAGAGGACCCGCTCACCAGGGACTCGATAAAGGTTCCCCTCTGGTGGTCGCCGCCGGCAGGAGCAGGAACGGAATGATGCGCGGTATCTGCGCACCATTGCCGGGCGGCATGGCGAGCGGGTGCTCCTTTGCCTTCGCACCGTTTATCGGTGGGAGCAATCACGGATACGGTGCGACGCAGTCGGGACGGGTGCCACGTCGCGCGGAGCCTTCGGCGGGTCACCGGGTCCCGCCGGGGTTGGCGGTCCAGGGGGGAAGATGACGGTACGCACCCGCTTCGCGCCGAGCCCAACCGGGGATCTGCACATCGGCGGGGCGCGCACCGCGCTCTTCTGCTGGCTCTACGCGCGGCGTTTCGGGGGGAGCTTCGTGCTGCGCATCGAGGACACCGACCGGGCGCGCTCCACCGAAGCTTCGGTCGCCACCATTCTCGAGGGCCTCTCCTGGCTCGGTCTCGACTGGGATGAAGGACCCATCTTTCAGAGCGATCGCTTCGAGCGCTACCGGGAGCAGATTCAGAACCTCCTCTCCCGGGGCGAGGCATACTGCTGCTACTGCACTCGGGAGCGACTGGAGACGCTGCGCGAAGCCCAGCGTGCACGCGGAGAGAAGCCCCGCTACGACGGTCGCTGCCGGGAGCGCACCGGGGAGCCCCCCGCCGGAGGGCCGCCTCCCGTCGTCAGGTTCCGCAACCCGCTCGCGGGCGAGGTGGTGGTGGAGGACGCGATCAAGGGTCGGATCGCCTTCGCCAATGCCGAGCTCGATGACCTGATCATCGCCCGCTCCGACGGGACGCCGACCTACAACTTCACGGTGGTGGTCGACGACATGGACCTGGACATCAGCCACGTCATCCGCGGCGACGACCACGTCAACAACACCCCGCGCCAGATCAACCTGCTGCGCGCCCTCGGCGGGACAGTGCCGGTGTACGCGCACGTTCCGATGATCCTGGCCGCGGACGGAAAGCGCATGTCGAAGCGCGAGGGGGCGCAAGGGGTCGCGGCCTTCTGCGATGCCGGCTACCTCCCGGACGCGCTCGTCAACTACCTCGCGCGCCTCGGGTGGTCGCACGGCGATCAGGAAGTGTTCTCCCGCGACGAGCTCGTCGGCCTCTTCGACATCGCCGAAGTCAATCGGGCCGCCGCGGTCTTCGACCACGAGAAGCTCACCTGGCTGAACCAGCACTACATTCAGGGCGCGGACGCCGAATCGCTCCGCGAACCTCTGCGACGGGAGCTCGAACGCATCGGACTGGACCCGGCGCGGGGCCCGGATATCGGCCTCGTGGTCGAGGTCCAGCGAGACCGGGCGCGCACCCTGGTCGACATGGCGGAGAAGAGCGTCTTCGCCTATCGGGACTTCGACGCCTACGACGAGGGCGCGGCGAAGAAGCACCTGCGCCCGGTCGCTCTCGAGCCCCTGCTCGCGGTTCGCGAGCGGCTCGCCGCCCTCGATGCCTGGGAGGCGGCGCCACTGCATGCCGCGGTGGCGGGTACCGCCGAGGCCCTCGACCTCAAGCTCGGCCGCCTTGCGCAGCCCCTGCGGGTCGCGCTCACCGGTACCGCCATGTCACCCTCCATCGAGAAAACCCTGCTGCTCGTCGGCCGCGAGCGCAGCCTCGCCCGAATCGATGCCGCCTGCGCCCAGGTGCGCGCCCGGGCGGCGCTTTCTTGACAGACCCGCGCGGGCTCCCCTAGAGTGCCGCGCTCCGCGGGGCCATAGCTCAGCTGGGAGAGCGCTACAATGGCATTGTAGAGGTCGGCGGTTCGATCCCGCCTGGCTCCACCAGCCCCTCGAAGCCCGCAATCGCAGGCCTCGGCGTACACTGACCGCGCCGTCCCCATCGTCTAGCCAGGTCCAGGACACCACCCTTTCAAGGTGGCGACACGGGTTCGAATCCCGTTGGGGACGCCAACTCCTCGAGTTCAGCTCTCTTCGCGCCAGCGGGCCGCGGCCTCGGCGCTCGTGGCCGCGCTCTGGTTGAAGAGGACTTGGCGTTCTTCCTCGCTCGGGGGGGCGTTGCGCCTCAGCTCCTTGCCGAGATCCACGCCCGCCCGAACCGCGGGTCGATTCTTCATCGCTTCGTGCCATCTTCGCACGTTGGGATAGGGTTCCAGCGACTGTCCCAGGTGCCGGTAGGGAATGAGCCACGGCCAGGAGGCCATGTCGGCGATCGAGTAGTCGCCAACGATGTACTCGCGCTCCGCAAGGCGGTGCTCGAGCACCCCGATGCAGCGGTCGTACTCGTTGGCGTAGCGCCGGCGCGCGTACTCGTTGCCTTCCGGCGCATAGTTCACGAAATGACTGATCTGACCCGCCATGGGTCCGAGGTTGCCCACCTGCCAGAAGAGCCACTCCAGGACCTCTTTCCGGCCGAGCGGGGTCGTCGGCATGAAACGCCCCGATGTCTCGGAGAGGTAGATGAGGATGGCCCCCGACTCGAACACGGGGACGGGTTCGGGCTCGGCCCCGTGATCGACGATCGCGGGCATGCGGTGGTTGGGGCTGATCGCGAGGAATTCAGGCCTGAACTGCTCACCGCGCCCGATGTTCACGGGAATCATGCGGTAGTCGAGCCCGCACTCTTCGAGCATGATCGCGACCTTCCAGCCGTTGGGCGTGGGCCAGTAGTAGAGGTCGATCACGTGTCTTCCGTTTCCCGGGGGATGGTTTTCCTGGACATGGCCGCATTTGCGGGGCGTGGTCCCGATTGGAGCGCATCATGATCGACACCGCGACCCGACGGCAAGCGCGAGGCGGGGAGCAGCACGAACTGGCCACGGCGCCCCGCCCCACCGTCGCGCAGGGGACTTCGGCAATGGATCCCCGCTCTCACGGAAAGGCCCCCAACTCGTTGTTTCTCGTGGATTCCCGCCTTCACGGGAATGACGAAAAGCGGCGACTCGAACGCGCGTACTGCCTCGATGTTCCTTGCGCGACCGCGAGGCCGGATCCCCTGGCATTGGCAGGCTTTCGCGGGAATGACTTGAAATGGCGCCCGCGTACCCCCGTCCGGAGAGGAGTCCCGTGAACGTCGTGATGATCGGTGCAGGCTACGTGGGACTGGTCTCCGGCGCCTGCTTCGCGGAGTTCGGCGCGAGCGTCACCTGTATCGACGTGGACGCGGAGAAGATCCGCGCCCTGCGCGAGGGCCGCCTCCCGATCTACGAGCCCGGGCTGGACGAGCTGGTCGAGCGCAACGTCGGTGGCGCTCGCCTGACCTTCTCCACCGACTTCGAGCCGGCGGTCCCGGAGGCCGATCTCGTGTTCGTCGCGGTAGGCACGCCTTCCCGGCGCGGAGACGGGCATGCGGATCTCTCCTACGTGTATGCCGCCGCGCGCGACATCGCGCGCCACCTGCGTGGCTACACGGTCATCGTTGACAAGTCGACGGTCCCGGTGGGAACGGCCCGGCAAGTGGCTCGCGTGGTTCGGGATTCGAATCCCCGAGCGGACTTCGACGTGGCATCCAACCCGGAGTTCCTGCGCGAAGGGGCGGCGATCTCGGATTTCATGCGCCCCGATCGGGTGATCATCGGCGTGGAGAGTCCGCGGGCCGAGGCGCTGCTGCGCGCGCTCTACCGGCCCCTGAACCTGATCGAGACCCCGCTCCTGGTCACGGATCTCGAGAGCGCGGAGCTCACGAAGTACGCCGCCAACGCCTTCCTCGCCACCAAGGTGAGCTTCATCAACGAGATGTCGGCGCTGTGCGAAGCGGTAGGCGCCGACGTGCACGCGGTGGCGAAGGGCATGGGGCTGGACGCCCGGATCGGGAGGAAGTTCCTTCATCCCGGCCCGGGATTCGGCGGGTCCTGTTTCCCCAAGGACACCCTCGCGCTGGTGCGCACGGGGCAGGAGCACGGCACCCCGTTGCGGGTCGTGGAGGCGGTGGTCGAGGCCAATGCCGCCCAGCGTGCGCGCATGCTGAAGAAGATTCGTGCCGCGCTCGGGGGCAGCGAGTCGGGCAAGCGACTGGGAGTCCTCGGTCTCACCTTCAAGCCCGAAACCGACGACATGCGAGATTCTCCCGCAATGGCCATTCTGCCGTCGCTCATCGAGATGGGCGCGCTGGTCCGGGCCCATGATCCCAAGGGAGTCGAGGAGGCGAAACGGCTCCTGCCCGCCGGCATCGACTACTGCGAGGATATCTACGAGACTCTGAGAGGGGCCGACGCCACCATCCTCATGACGGAATGGAACGCTTATCGGGGCCTCGACATGACCCGCGTGCTCGCGATGATGAGAGGCCGGGTGTTCGTCGATCTTCGCAACGTGTACGAGCCGGCCGAGATGCATGCGAACGGCTTCGAATACGTGTGCGTCGGGCGTTGATTCCGGGATTCGAGATCGGGCGGGAAGGATGCGGTGACTGAGACGATTCGAAAGGCGGTTTTTCCGGTAGCGGGACTGGGTACGCGTTTCCTGCCCGCCACCAAGGCCACGCCCAAGGAAATGCTCCCGGTTGTCGACAAGCCGATCATCCAGTACGCGGTCGAGGAGGCGGTGGAGGCCGGCGTCACCGAGCTGGTATTCGTGACCGGTCGCGCAAAGCGCTCGATCGAGGATCACTTCGATCGCTCGGCGGAGCTCGAACGGGATCTGGAATCTCGGGGCAAGGCGGATCAGGCGCGCCGATTGCGCGAGATGCTGCCCTCGGGGGTGAGCTGCCTGTCCATCCGCCAGCCGGAAGCCCTGGGGCTCGGCCATGCGGTGCTCTGCGCCCGGCCCGCGGTGGGCGACGAACCCTTCGCGGTGATCCTGCCCGACGACCTCATCGACCACGACGGCCCCGGATGTCTCGCGCAGATGACGGAGGTCTTCGAGCGGGAGCGATGCAGCCTCGTCGCGGTGGAGCGGGTCGACGCCGAAGACACCGGCCGCTGGGGCATCGTGGATGTGAGCGGTTCCACGGACCGCGTATCCACTCTGGCCGGCATCGTGGAAAAACCGAGCCCGAAGGAGGCGCCCTCCAATCTCGGCGTGGTGGGACGCTACCTGTTCCGCCCCGGGATTTTCGCGGCGCTCGAGGTGACGCCCCGCGGGGCGGGAGACGAGTTTCAGCTCACCGATGCCATTGCCCTTCTCGCGCGCCGGGAGCGGGTGGCCGCCTGTCGCTTTTCGGGCCGCCGCTACGACTGCGGCGCGAAGCTCGGTTTCCTCGAAGCGACGGTGGAGCTCGGGATGAAGCACCCGGAGGTGGGAACGCGCTTTCGCGCCTGGCTGGCCGGGAATCGCTGAGCGATGCGACCGAGCGAGAAGGTCCTTGCATCCCATTCGGGCCATGAATCGTGCAATGCTTGGGGTGGAAGCGCCGTTCCATACCCGGATTCGAGAGAAAGGCAGAATATGGATCCCCTGACACTGGTCGATACCGCGCGTTATCCCCTGCACGCCCTCCAGGGGAGGGACGGCGCCGCGTTGATGGAGTCCTGCCGGCGACGGATGCGTGCCGAGGGGGTGTGTCGCCTGCCCTCGTTCCTGAGCGGCACGGGGCTCGAGATCCTCCGCCACGAGGCGCGTGCGCTGTGCGGGCACGCCCATCACAGCAAGGTCCACTATACCCCCTGGTACGCGCAGCCGGACCCGAGACTGCCCGAGGACGATCCGCGCGCGGTCGCGCTCGAGTTCTCGGTCGGATACGTCGGCCGCGATCGGCTGTCCGATGACGGGGCGATCGAGACCCTCTTCGGGTGGGAAGCGCTGCTCGCTCTGGTTCAGGCCGCGCTCGGGTCCGGGTCCATCTACCGTTTCGATGACTCGCTCGGCTCGCTCAACGTCACCGTGATGGGGCGGGGAGAGGCGCTCGGGTGGCACTTCGACGCGTGCGAGGCGGTCGTCTCCGTGCTGCTCGAAGCGGCGGAGGGAGGAGGGAGATTCGAGTACGTCCCTCCCTTCGTCGGCACGGAAGAGGAGGTGCGCACCGGGGTCGCCCGGGTGCTTCACGGCGACGGCAACGGGGCGATCGAGGTACCGATGGAGCCCGGAGACTTCGTCCTCTTCCGCGGCCGCCATTCCCTGCACCGGGTGACACCGGTCACCGGAGAACGCGAACGGCTCATGCTTCTCATGAGCTATGACGACATCGAGGAGCGTCCCGCGGACACCCGGTCCAACATGGATCTCTTCGGGCGCGCGAACGCCCATTCATCCCCATCGTGAACGTAAGGAATTCCCGCCCATGCCAGTGAAGAACGGCCGCGAGTTTCTCGCCATTCCGGGTCCCACGACGGTGCCCGACGAGGTGCTTTCCGCGATGCACCGCCCCGCGATCGACGTCTACGGCGACGAGCTCATCGATGTGACGATGACCTGCCTCGCGGGGCTCAAGCGGATGTTCCGCACCGAAGGCGCGGTGTACGTGTACCCCGCCAACGGCCACGGAGGATGGGAGGCGGCGCTCACCAACTGTCTCTCCCGCGGCGACAAGGTGCTCATCCTGAACAGTGGCATGTTCGCGGAAGCGTGGGGCGAGATGGCCAGGGTGCTCGGCGTGGAAGTGGAGGTGCTGGAGGCGCCGCCACGGCGGGCCGTCGACCCGCAGGCGCTCGTCGAACGCCTTCGTGCGGACCCGGCGGGCGAGCTGAAGGCGGTCCTGGTGGTCCAGATCGACACGGCCGCGGGCGTGGTGAACGATATCCCCGCCATCGCCCGCGCCGTCGACGCGGCGGGCCATCCGGCGCTTCTCATGGTCGACGTCATCGCCTCGCTCGGGTGCATGCCCTTCGAGATGGAAGCGTGGGGGGTCGACGTCGCGGTGGGAGGCTCGCAGAAGGGGCTCATGACCTCGCCCGGGCTCGCCTTCATCGCGGCTTCCGAGCGGGCACGCATCGTGCACCGCAATGCGGATCTCGTGACCCGCTACTGGGACTGGACGTTCCGCGAGGGCCCGGAGCACTACCAGAAGTACTGCGGCACTGCGCCCGAACACTTGATGTTCGGGTTGCGCAGGGCGCTCGAAATGCTCTTTGCGGAAGGCCTGGAGAACGTGTTTCGGCGCCACGCCCTGCTCGCCGGCGCGACGCGCGCCGCGGTCTCGGCGTGGGCCGAGGGCGGCGTCATCGAGTTCAATGCCACCGAGCCCGCCGAGCGGGCCGACTCGCTCACCACCCTGCGTTTCAACGGCCGCGATCCAAGAGAGCTCACGGCCTTCTGCCAGGCGTACTGCGGCGTCGTACTGGGGTACGGAATCGGGCAGGGGATGGAGGGACGCGCAATGCGCATCGCCCACATGGGACACGTCAATGCGCCGATGATGCTCGGCACTCTCGGCGTGATGGAGACCGCGCTCAATGCGCTCGGGATTCCGCACGGCAGCCGCAGCGGAGTCGCCGCGGCCGCCGCTTGTCTCGGCGAAGCCCTGGCCGGGGAAGTGAGTGTGCACCGGGCGGCCTGAGCGGAGAGCGCGAGCTCGGAACCGAGACGACGACAGGGGACGGGAGTGCGATGAGCGAGCCGGACCTGTCGTTCAACGAGTACCCGGGCGCAGTCGAGGAGCGCGCCGCGCTCCCCGCGGGCTGCAATGCCCCTTCCCGAAACAGGTAGTCCAACCATGTCCTCGTATGGCCCCATCTCCTGCGATCTCGACCTCCAGAGCCCCGGCAAGCGCACGGGTTGCCTCCGCCTGATTCACTCCGACAACGTCCATGCTGCGAGCATCATTCCGATCCCGATCGCCGTCACTGTCGGTGGCGAGGGGCCGAGCGTGCTGCTGTGCGCGGGCACGCACGGAAACGAGTACGAGGGCCAGGTGGTCCTGCGCGAGCTGGTACGGGAGCTGACGCCGGAACAGGTCAACGGGCGCGTGATCGTCATGCCCTCCCTGAACATGCCGGCGGTGCGCGACGATGCGCGGGTCTCCCCGCTCGATGGTGCCAATCTGAACCGCGAGTTCCCCGGCGCACCGGATCGTGGTCCCACCGCCGCGATCGCGGGATTCGTTGCCGAGGTGATACTTCCGCTTTGCGACGCCGGCATCGACATCCACACCGGCGGAGACTCGACGACGTTTGTGCCCCTGGTGTATCTGTGCCGCTGCGAGGACGATGAGGTGTTCGGGCAAAGCGCCGCCCTCGCGGAGGCGTTCGGCGCGCCCTGGACCTATCTCGTGACCGGAGTTCAGGGCCAGGGCGGCTTCGATCCCTGTGCGCAGAATCAGGGCGTCGCGTTCATCTCCACCGAGCTCGGCGGAGGCGCGCGCCTGGGGCGGGAGACGCTGCAAATCGGGCGCCGGGGCGTCCGCAACCTGCTCGCTCACCTGGGCGTCATCCCATCCGAAGCGGCAACCGGGGAGGCGCTGCCCACCACCCGCTACCTCACCAACCGGGGTCCGGACGGAACACTGGTATGCGAGTGCAGCGGGTTCCTGGAGACCCTCGAGGCGCCCGGCGCGGCGGTCGCCGAGGGCGAGACGGTGGCGCGGGTGCATCCGGTCGAGAACGGCTTCGGCCCCGCCGAGACGCTGCGCGCCCCGCGAGACGGCATCATCGTGTCCCAGCGCACCGCCCCCCACGTGAAGCATGGCGACATCGTGCTCGACGTCGCGACCGAGATCGGCCGCGAGGAGTTGTTGCGGGGATGAGCAGTTGAATCTTGGGGAGATGCACATACTCAATTGACCGAACAGGGAATGCTTCTCGAATTCACTCTACCTTTCCGGACCTTCAGAAGAATCTCGGTCAGGCCGTCCACGGAGCTCTCTGTTCAGCTCCTCAAGAGCCCTTTCGTAGATTTGGAGGATATTGGAGGAATCCGATATCACTGCTAACGTCGAAAGCTGCCCGACATGTGCCTTGGAGTAAATCATGCGAAGTGCCTCCTCAGGAGAGGTCGCAGCTGCTGCAAATGACGAGTCGTACATTGCTCTATGCATGTAGCCTGGCAGGTCCAGGCAGTCTTCGAGAACGACTGTTTTCCCGGGGGAATAGACTTTGGATACTGGCTTTATCAGCGGGGGAACTGGAAGCTCTATCATCCCAGTGCCATTCTCATAGAATATGTAAGCCGATGCACATTCATTGCCACTCAGTAAAGAGTGCTGAAAACCTCGGACATGATGATGCTGGAATACATCCGCAATGGGTCGGACATATCTCTTGGCTTGAAATATCAAAGGAACAATTCTGGTGTACGAGGTATGCTGCTGCACATACGGCGGCGTCCGATAGTCATCAAAATGTAGAACTAAATAGCTGATCTCAAATGTGCTACACCGTGGCCGTTGCCGGGGAATGGCTGGGCCACGTCGAGGAATCGGACGACGGACTGACAAAGTTCGTACATGGAACGGCAGCGATGATTTCGGGTCACGGTGTCATGCATGG
>CAYQVB010000029.1:0-15477 GCA_964420925.1 uncultured Ectothiorhodospiraceae bacterium
AAGGTGATCGCCGCGGCCGAAAACAGTGCCGCAGATGCCGTGCACCCGGGCTACGGCTTCCTGTCCGAGAACCCGGAGTTCGCCGAGGCCTGCATCGAGGCCGGGCTCGGGTTCGTGGGACCGCCACCGGAAGTGATGCGCCTGCTCAGCAGCAAGCTCGAAGCCCGCCGGCTCGCCGTCCAGTCCGGTCTCGAAGTGATGCCCGCGAGCGGTCCCCTGCCCCGTGACGGCGCGCAGATGCGACGCGAGGCGGAAGCCGTCGGATTCCCGGTGATGGCGAAGGCGAGCTGGGGAGGCGGAGGCCGCGGCATGCGGGTGATCGAAGACGCCGGCGCTCTCGAGGAGCAGATCGCAATCGCGCGCCGCGAGGCGAAGGCCGCCTTCGGCAACGACGAAGTCTTCCTGGAGAAACTGGTCCGTCGCGCGCGCCACGTGGAGGTCCAGTTGATCGGCGACTCCCGCGGCAACGTCGTGCATCTCTTCGAGCGTGAATGCTCGATGCAGCGGCGTCACCAGAAAGTGGTCGAACGGGCTCCGGCGCCCTACCTCGACCCCGAGGCGCGCGAGTCGCTGTGCAATGCTGCGGTGCGCCTCGCCCGTGCCGCCGGCTACCGGAGCGCGGGCACCGCCGAGTTCCTGATGGATGCCGACACTGGCGCCTTCTACTTCATCGAGGTCAATCCCCGCATCCAGGTGGAGCACACCGTCAGCGAATCGGTCACCGGCGTGGACATCGTGAAGGCCCAACTGCGCATCGCGGAGGGGGCGTGCATCGGCGAGGCGTCGAGTGGCGTGCCGGCGCAGTCGGAGATCCGCCTCAACGGCCACGCCCTGCAGTGCCGGATCACCACCGAGGACCCGCAGAACCAGTTCATTCCGGACTACGGGCGCATCACCGCCTACCGCGGCGCCAACGGCTTCGGCATCCGGCTCGACGGCGGCACCGCCTACTCCGGCGCGGTGATCACCCCCTTCTACGACTCGTTGCTGGAGAAGGTCACGGCGTGGGCGCCCGGAGCGGACGAGGCAGCGGCGCGCATGGGTCGGGCCCTGCGCGAGTTCCGGATACGCGGGGTGGCCACAAACCTCCGCTTTCTCGAAGCGCTGATCGGGCACCCGGACTTCCGCCGTGGAGAAGTCACGACCCGGTTCATCGACGACACGCCGGCGCTCTTCGACTTCAGGCCGCGGCGCGACCGCGCCACCCGCCTCCTCGGCTTCCTCGCCGACGTGCTCATCAACGGCAACCGCGACGTGGAAGGACGCCGTCGCCCGGAGCACATGCCGGAGCCCCAGCTTCCCGAGCTGCCCGATCACCCGGCGCCGGAGGGTAGCCGGCAGCGGCTCGCAGCGCTCGGTCCGGAAGGCTTCGCGGACTGGATGCGGGCCGAGGAGCGAACGCTGGTTACCGACACCACGATGCGCGACGCTCACCAGTCGCTTATCGCCACCCGCATGCGCAGCATCGACATGCTGGCGGTGGCGCCGCACTACGCCCGCCTCCTGCCGCAACTGCTGTCGCTGGAATGCTGGGGCGGAGCGACCTTCGACGTCGCGATGCGCTTCCTCAAGGAAGACCCCTGGGAGCGGCTGGCGGAGTTGCGCGAGGCGGTGCCCAACCTCCTGCTCCAGGCGCTGGTGCGCGGAGCCAACGGCGTCGGCTACCGGAACTACCCCGACAACGTGGTGCGTTTCTTCGTGCGCCGGGCCGCCGCGGGCGGCATCGACCTCTTCCGGGTCTTCGACTGCCTGAACTGGGTCGACAACATGCGCCTCACGATGGACGTGGTGCGGGAGGAAGGCAAGCTCTGTGAGGCCGCGATCTGCTACAGCGGCGATTTGTGCGATCCAGGCAGCAAGTACGACCTCGACTACTACCTCCGCCTTGCCCGGGAGCTGGAGTCGGCCGGCGCCCACATCATCGGCATCAAGGACATGGCGGGCCTGTGCAAGCCCGAGGCCGCGCGCCGGCTCGTGACCGCGCTCAAGAAGGAGGTGAGCCTTCCCCTGCACTTCCATACCCACGACACCAGCGGCATCTCCGCCGCGAGCGCCATCGCGGCCGCGGAGGCAGGCTGCGACGCCATCGACGGAGCGATGGACTCCTGGAGCGGGCTGACCTCGCAGCCGAACCTCGGAGCCATCGTCGAGGCCCTGCGCAGCGGCCGGAGGGATCCGGGCCTCGACCGCGACGCGATGCGGCGCATCAACACCTACTGGGAAGGCGTGCGCTACGCCTACGGCGCCTTCGAGAGCGACATGCGCGCGGGGTCCGCGACGGTGTTCGAGCACGGCATGCCCGGGGGGCAGTACACCAATCTGCGCGAGCAGGCCCGCGCGCTGGGCCTGGAGAGCCACTGGCCGGAGGTCGAGCGGGCCTACACGGAAGTCAACGCCCTCTTCGGCGACATTGTCAAGGTAACGCCTACCTCCAAGGTGGTCGGCGACATGGCGCTCACGATGGTGAGCAGCGGGATTTCGGCCGAGGAGGTCGCGGATCCGGAGCGCGAAGTGAACTTCCCGGCCTCCGTGGTCCAGCTCTTCAAGGGCGAGCTGGGCCAGCCCTACGGCGGATTCCCCCCCGCGCTGCAGCGCAAGGTGCTCAAGGGCGAGTCTCCGATGACGGAACGGCCAGGGGCGGTGCTGCCACCCGCGGATCTCGAGGCGGAGCGACGCGAGGCGGAGAGGAAGGCGAGGCGCAGTATCAGCGACGACGAGCTCGCCTCGTACCTGATGTATCCCCAGGTCTTCCTCGAGTATGCCGCGCACCGGCGCTCCTGCTCCAACGTCGCGGTGCTGCCGACCCCGGTCTTCTTCTTCGGCCCCGAGTTCGACCACGAGTTCGACATCGAGCTCGAGCGGGGCAAGACCCTGCTCGTGACCTGCCGTGCGGTGGGCGAGGCGGACAGCGAAGGCCACCGCACCGTCTTCTTCGAGCTCAACGGCCAGCCCCGCACCGTGCGAGTCGCCGACCGTGCGCTCGCGGGAGCGGGAGCGACCCGCCGCAAGGCCGACGACACCGACCCCGGCCATGTCGGCGCGCCGATGCCCGGCCTCATCGTCGGGGTCGCAGCCCGCACGGGTCAGAAGGTCGAGCGCGGAGACCCCCTCTTCACCATCGAGGCGATGAAGATGGAGAGCGCGGTCTACGCGGAATTCCCGGGAACGGTCGAAGAAGTCGTCGCCGGCGCCGGCCATCGGGTCGAGACCCGCGACCTCGTCGTCGTGATCAACTACGAAGAAGGCGCGGGGCAACCTCATTGACGGCGCCTTCGCGCTTGCGTTGACGGGGCCTTCGCAACTTTCCGGAAGATCCATCGCGCCACTGACTGGCTGTGAACGAGCAAATGACGGCGTTTCTCTCCTGGATGCTGGGGAACGGACCGCCACCACCCGGGGAGGAACCCCTTGCTCATTGAACGAGACAACGAAGTGCGGATAGTGACCGATTTTCCGCGCACGGTGCGGGAGCTCGAGCACGTATGGATCCCGATGTCCGACGGCATCCGGCTCTCGGCGCGGATCTGGATGCCGGAGGATGCCGATGAGAGTCCGGTCCCGGCGATCCTGGAGTACATCCCCTACCGCAAGCGCGACGGAACCCGGGTCTGGGACGAGCCCCGCCATCGTTACTGGGCCGGCCACGGGTACGCTTGCATCCGGCTCGACATTCGGGGCACCGGGGAATCGGAGGGCCTCATCACCGACGAGTACGCCCGGCAGGAGCACGACGATGCGGTGGAGGCGATCGCGTGGATCGCGGCGCAGCCCTGGTGCACCGGCAAGGTCGGCATGACCGGTATCTCGTGGGGCGGCTTCAACTCGCTGCAGGTCGCCGCCCGTCGGCCGCCCGCGCTGCGCGCAACCATCACCCACTGCTCCACCGACGACCGCTACGCCGACGACGTGCACTTCATGGGCGGGTGTCCGCTGATCGACAACTTCTTCTGGGGATCGGCCTTCTTCATGCTCATGGCGCGGCCGGGCGACCCCGAGATCCAGGGCGAACGCTGGCACGAGCAATGGAGGGAACGCCTGGAGCGCTGGGAGCCGGTCGCCGCCACCATCTGGCAACGCCACCCGCAGCGAGACGATTACTGGAAGCACGGCTCGGTGTGCGAGAGCTACGCCGACATCGAGTGCGCGGTCTATGCGGTCGGGGGCTGGAACGACGGCTACTCCAACGCCGTGCCGCGCCTGCTCGCGCATCTCCGATGCCCGAAGAAGGGCCTGGTGGGTCCCTGGGGACACAAGTATCCGCAGGACGCCATCCCCGGACCCTCGATCGGCTTCCTCCAGCATGCGTTGCGCTGGTGGGATCACTGGCTGAAGGATGACGACACCGGCATCATGGACGAAGATCAGTACACCGTGTGGATGGACGAGCCTCAGACGCCGCACGCCTGCTTGTCGATGTCCAAGGGCCGCTGGGTGGCGGAGCCGACCTGGCCGTCGCCCCACATCGAAGCCCGGACGCTGTTCCTGAATGCGGACGGCCTCTCCGCCACGGGCGGCCCGGAGACGGTGATCGGGCACCGTTCGCCGGAGACGATCGGCGCCGGGGGCGGCGTGTGGTGCCCCTACGGCCTCGGCGGCTCGAGCCCGGACCTCCCCGTCGATCAGCGCGAGGACGACGCCAGGTCGCTGTGCTTCGATGGCGCGCCCCTTCCCGAGCGGCTCGAGATTCTCGGGGCGCCGAGCGTGACTTTGAGACTCGCGATCGACAAGCCTCAAGGCATGGTGGCGGTGCGGCTGAACGACATCGCTCCTGATGGGACATCCTCGCGAATCACTTATGGCCTGCTGAACCTCTCCCAACGTGAAGACCGGGAGCAGGCTCGGGCAATGGTTCCGGGAGAGGAGGTCGAAGTGCGGGTTCAGCTCAACGACTGCGCCCACGCCTTTCCGGCCGGCCACCGCGTTCGGATCGCACTCTCGACCTCGTACTTTCCCATCGCCTGGACCGCGCCGGAGCCCTTCACTCTGAGCGTCAGGGCCGGCGCCAGCACCCTCATCCTGCCGGTGCGGCCGCCGCGCGCCGAAGACGCGGCGGCAGCCGCATTTCCACCCCCCGAGATGGCGCCCTTGCCCGAGACGACCACCCTGGTGCCCGCACAGGGCACGCGCCACGTGGAACGCAACGTGGCGACCGGCGAGCAGGTGACGCGCCTGGTGGAGGACGGCGGGACCTATCGCCTGGAGGCCATCGACCTCGAATGCGCCGACGGGGTCCGTGCGGAGTTCGGCATCCTGGAGGGCGACCCCGCTTCTGCGCGTGCCACGTGGCGCTGGTGGAGCCGGAGGAAGCGAGGCGATTGGCAGATTGCGGTCGAGGCGAAGATGAAGGTGGCGCTTTCCCCGCATGCGTTCCGCATCGAGAGTGATCTCGAAGCCTTCGAAGGAGAGCGGAGGGTGTTCTCCCGGACCTGGAACCACGAAGTGCCGCGCAATCACCTGTGAGCGGGTCGAACTCAGGCGGCGCCGGACCGCACCAGCAGCAAATCCAGATTCTTGACCCAAGGGCGAAGCAGGCATCTCTCCACGATCCGGGCCTTGACGAGCGGATAGCTGCTCCCCTCGGGCACATAGCGGCCCCGGCGCAAGAGGTGTGCGTCCCCGCTCCGGGCGCGGTCACCCGCGGCGGCGTGGTGCCGGCGCTACCGGCGCCGGCGGCCCTCGATGCCCCGCAGGGTATGGTCTATGGCGTCCCGCGCGCGCTGGAGCGCGCCGCTCTCCCCCGCCATGAACACGCGCCCCGACGCGCCCATCATCTGGATGTCCACGATGGTGGTCTCCGGGGCGGCGCGCTCCGCCTCGTTGGCGGCCACCGCCGCGAACAGCGCGGGCGCCATCTCGTAGAGGAGCAAGGACTGTCCGGGGAGGATCATCGAGGCGTTGCGCATGCGGTTGAGAATGATCGCGTGCTGATCCGCGACCGTGTCGATGATGTCGGTATAGAGGGTGGACGGGGCGAGCTGGTCGCTCGCCTCGGCGCCGATGCCGCGCAGGATCGCGGCGCCCGCCTCCTCGACCTCGTTACGGTCTTGGGAGTGGAGCTCGAGCAGCCCGAACTGACGTTCGGTGTACAGGATGCCCGGCTCCATGTCGGGTGCGGCCTTGAGCGCAAGGTCGACGATGCGGTGGATCGAGAGCGCGGGGGCGACCTCGATGATGAGACTCTCGTCGCCCTCCATCGGGGGATAACCCCGCGCCCGCACCGGCGTCGACAGGTAGGCTGCGAACTGGGGCGCCAGATTCTCGATGCGGAGGTAGACGCGAAGCTCGGGCCGTGCCTCCGCGGATCCTCCACCACCGGAGGGAGTGTCCCCGCGTTCACGTCCTTCGTGCTCCCTCCCCCCCGCGGGGGTGCCGGCGGAGCCCGCAGGCCACGGCACGGAACGCCAGGCCCGGTTACTGGCAATCCGCGAGACCTGTGACTGCGACACGCCGTGCCGCGCGGCGACCTCCGTCTGCAGGACGCCGCGGGCGAGGTCCTCCTTAATCCGGAGCACCTTCTCGGGAGTCAGGACCAGAGGCACGCTTGCCCGCCTTCCCGGTCTCGGCATCCATGCTCGCTCAGGCCGATGGATTCCCGCTTTCGCGGGAACGACGGTCGGCGAAGCGCAGTGCGATACCCGTCATTCCCGCGAAAGCGGGAATCCATAGGGCCGAGACTCGGCACTAACGTACAAACGGCCGGCTGCCTTCCGGCGATTTCGCCGTTCCTCGCCCTGTCCCGACACGAACAAAGGGCGCGGTGCCCCATCGGCCCCGTCACTCGGCGGAAGAGGTGAAGTGTCGGGCGAGATCCTGGTGGGGACGCGGAATCACGTGCACGGAGATGAGCTCGCCGACCTGGTTGGCGGTCTCCGCTCCCGCCTCGGTTGCGGCCTTCACCGCACCGACATCACCCGAAATCACCACCGCGACGAGGCCGTCGCCCACTTCCTCGCGTCCCACGATGGCGACGTTTGCCGCCTTGACCATCGAGTCCGCCGCCGCGAGGGCGGCGACGAAGCCCTTGGTCTCGATCATTCCCAATGCCTGGTTGGCCATCACTTTACTCCTCGAGCTTGCTTCTCAAGTTGCCTGTTTCGTCCGGCACCGGCACCCACCGGCCGCAACCGCGCGGCGAGCGCCCACGATTCAACTCATGCCGATTCGTCTATGGATCCGATGATCAGCGCGTCCACCGGCGCCTTGACTCCTTCGAACCAGCCGGCCGCGACCGAGCCCTGGGTGACCAGGACCTCCTCGCCCTCCCCGCATCCGAGAGGGTCGAAGGCGATGAGACGCGCTCCGCTCTCGATCTCGACCTCGAGCAGCGCCCCCTGCGGCAGCGCTTCCAACCGTTTCGTCGACCATACCCGGCCGATCACGCGCCCCTTGATCATGGCTACATCCTTTCAATCACGATGCCCCGCCGGCGCAGGCGGTCGCGCGCGAGCGGGGTCATCTTCACGTTTCGGCCGAGGCGGACGCGCGTCGTCCCCCGGGGGAGGCGCTGCGCCTGTCGCTCGGAAAAGAGGCCGCCTTCGACTGTTTCGGTAGTTCCGGATCCGGCCGTCCGCGATCCGCTGCCGGTCGACGCGGGACGGCCCCCCGATTCCGGGGCCGCGCCGTCGAGTCGGAACACGATCCTGCCGGCTGCCAGCGCACGGCGCGCCTCGGCCTCCTCCGCCATCGCGAGCACGCGCGCAGCGAAGTCCCTGAGATCCGCGTCGTTCCGGATTCGCACCCGCTCCTCGCGCACCGTGCCCGCGCCCGCCGCGCGGGCGCCCTTCTCCGCCCGGAGGCGAGCCACCTCTTCCGCGAGGACCTCGCGCACCAGTGCCGCGACTTCGGGGTCCACTGCCGTGCTCATCCGCTCGTCGCTCCGAGCGCCTGGAGGGCGGACTCCGCCGCATCGCGCGCGGGCGGGATGTCCGCCTCGGTGCCGGCGAGGTACACGCGGCCGTTCGCGCCGATCATCCGATAGTCGATCACCTTGACGTTCGCCGCCTTCTCCGCCTCGTTCGCGGCGACCACCGCGTAGGAGGCAGGCTGCATTTCCAGCGTGTAGAGCGCTTCTCCCGCAATCACCATCGAACCGAGCTTGTTGCGGTTGATGAGGAAGGCGTGCTGGTGGTCGAGGTTGGTAATCACCTTGGAAGCGAGGATGCGCGGCGGGGTGGCGTCCGCCTCGTCGCTCCCGAGCGCGGCCAGCACCGCGGCGGCGGAAGCCTTCACCGCCGCGGTATCGCGGGAGTGGAACTCCAGGTATCCGAACTGGCGCTCTACCACCAGGATGCCCGCGCGCACCCCGGTATGCTTCACCGCGATGTCGGTCAGCGCCTCGATATCGAGACCGGGGGCCACCTCGATGATCTGCGATGCCATGTTGGCGCGCGGCAGGGAGCCTCGCATCCAGGTGCTCATGTAGCAGAGCGTCTGCGGCTGCAACTGGTCGATGAAGATGAAGGAGCGCAGCTCGGCCATCAGCGCTCGTCCTTCAGCAAGTCGCGCAACTCGGCCGCCACGATCTCGCGGATCTGCTCGCGCAGCGCCTCGCGCGAGAGGCCGGCCGCGCCGCCCGGGCGCGGCGCCGGCAGGGCCTCGCGTCCCTCTCCGGGAACGCCATCCGAGGGCGCCCTCGGAAGCGGCCCCGGGTGGCGCAGCCTCGGCGCGGCTACGCCTTCCCCACCTCGACCGGCATCGTCCGGCCACGCGATGCGGGTCCAGTTGACGAGGTGCTGGGGACCGATGTTCTCGCCCACCGAAGAGCGCCCGAAGAAGCCGGTGCCGACGGTGAAGGTCGGGGCGAGCCTGGTACCGAAGCCCGCCGCCCCCTGGCTGCAGGGCGCGTTGACCACCACCCGGTAGACCTCGACCGCGGCCGCGTACTCGACGACGGCCTGCTCGTCGGTGGAGTGCACTGCGGCGGAGTGCCCGGCCCCCGCGAAACGCAGCAGGGCGCGGGCCTGCATGAGGGCCTGGGAGTGGCTGCGGGCGACGAAGAATCCGAGCACCGGACACAGCTTCTCGCGCGAGAGCTCCTCGCCGACACCGATCAGCCGAATCGGGGTGACCAGAATCCGGGTCTTCGCCGGCACCTTGAAGCCGGCCTGGGCGGCGATCCACACCGCATCCCGGCCGAGCGCCTCGACGTTGAAGCCGCGCTCGTGAAAAAGATAACGGCGAAGGGCGGCGCTCTGCTCTTCGTTGCAGATGTGGGCGCCGGCACGTGCGAGCTCCCGCTCCAGCGGCTTCGCGACGCTCTCCACCGCAATCAGAACCGATTCATTGGTGCAGAGGACCGAGTTGTCGAAGGACTTGCTGTCCACGATGCGGGCGGCGGCGGCGTGCAGATCGGCGGAGTCGTGGACGTAGACCGGGGCGTTCCCCGGCCCCACTCCGATCGCGGGATTGGAGGAGGCGTATGCGGCACGCACCATCGGCGTGCCCCCGGTGGCGAGGATCACGTCCGTCTTCTCCGAGCGCATGAACTCGTTGACGAGCGGCAGGCTCACCTCCTCGAGCACCTGCACCGCCCCTTCCGGCGCACCCGCTCCCCCGGCCGCCTCCGCCAGCGTGCGGACCGCGTCGACACAGGACTCGTGCGCCGCAGGATGAGGGCTTATCACGATCGCGTTGCGGGTGAGCAGGGCGGAGAGCACCTTGAAGTACACGGTGGCCACGGGGTTGGTGGAAGGCACCAGCGCGAACACCACGCCCGCCGGCCTCGGTATCTCGACGAGGCCCGTGTGGGGATCCACCCGCGGATCGACGAAGTTCCAGTCCCGGTAGTAGTCCACGAAGGGGATGCTGGAGAGCTCGTTCTTCTGCACCTTGTGCTCGACCACCCCGAAGCCAGTCTCGCGCACCACCCACTCGGCGTAGTCCCTCGCCCTCGCGTGGGCGGCGCGGGCCGCCGCGTCCGCAATCGCCTGAGTGGTCGCCCGATCGTAGCGCTGGAAGACCTGGGCGGCCCAGCCCGCGCGCTCCAGCATGATCTCGGCGCGGGTGCGCATCGCGACCGGGGACGCGCTGATGTCCACCAGGTTGCGGATGCTCGCGTCCATCAGCCGGCCCCTCCCCGCCGCCCACGGCCCATGACATCGCCGCGCGCGAGGCCGATGGCCGCCTCCACGCGCCGCAGCAGGTCCTCGCACAGGCTCTGGGTCATCAGGATCCCGGGCTTGAACTGCAGCACCCGCGGGTCCAGGGTCGAGAAGATCGCCCAGACCCCGTTCTCGTAGAGGCGGCGCATCACCGGCTTCGCGCCTTCAGGGTGGTTGAACTCGAGGCCCATGACCACGCCGTGCTGCCGGATTCCGACGAAGAAGTCGGGATAGAGGGCCTGGATCTCGTCGAGGCCGGAACGCAGGTAGTCCGAGATGTAGCGCACCATCGAGCGCACCTCGGGGCGCTGGGTGATCTCCAGCACCTTGAGGGCGACGATGCACCCGAGCTCCGCCCCGCCCGCGGTCGACATGTGGGCAAAACCGTCTTCCTTGAGCCACGCGCCCGCGCGCGGGCTCGTGACGCAGCAGGAGATGGGGTACATGCCGCCGGTGATCCCCTTGCCGATCACCATGATGTCGGGGACGACCCCGTAGCGGCTGATCCCCCACATGTCTCCCGTGCGCATCAGCCCGGTCTGCACCTCGTCCGCGATGTAGAGGGCGCCGTAGCGCTCGCAGAGCCGCTTCACCGCGGGGAGATAGCCTTCCCGGGGCATGGGAAAGCCATAGGTGGCAGGGATCGTCTCCATGATGACCGCCGCCGCATCTCCCGCCTTCAGTGCATCCTCCATCGCATCGAGCTGGTTGAAGGGCACCTGCACGAACTCGCCGAGGAGGTCTTCGGAGAGAAAGGTCCTGGAGAAGCGCTCGTCGCCGGTCTTGACGGAGAGGCCGGAGTGCCCGTGGTAGGCCTTGACGATCGAGACGATCTTCCGGCGCTGCGTCGCGTGGCGCGCGGACTTGATCGCGAGCTCCACCGCCTCGGCGCCGCCCGCGCCGTAGACGGTGTACTGCAATCCCTCCGGGGTGCACTCCGCGAGCGCCTCCGCGAGCGCGGTGCGCGCGAGCGCGGGAAAGTGGTGGTTGCCCATGTCGAAGCGCTGGGCCCCCGCGTTCAGCACTTCGATCAGCTCCGGGTTGCGATGGCCGAGGTTGTAGGTGCCGCCGTTGAGGTGCACGTCGATGAGGCGGCGCCCGTCCATGTCATAGAGGCAGTAGCCCTCGCGCCGGTCGATCACCAGGTCGACGCCCGCGTCCTGCCAGAACTCCGTCTTGTTCGGGTTCCACCAGGTCTTGGAGGCTTCGAGGAATTCGAGCTTCGCTTCACTCATGGGCCGTGTCCGGGAGCGTGCCGGCATCGCACCGGCCATCGCTCGTGCCCGCAAAAAAGCCGACGCCTCCGAGTCTCCTCGTCCGATGGCAGATGGGAACGGGCCGCACGGCCATGCCTTGACCCCGGAAAACGCAAATCTGACACTTGGGCCGGATGCCTGCGGCGCACCGGCGACCCGGCGGAAAGGTTCGGGACAGGATGGTCGAATCGGGCCGGCCCCCTGTCAAGCGAGCCGAAGTCCGCAAGCCCCGCCCGGGTCGCGGCTTGGCCCCGCGGTCGGTGCATCCCGCAAGCGCACCCGCAAGGGCCGATGCGCCGGAGAGAAGCGAAGGGAGAAAGGGATGCCTGAATTCGACGACCTGCCGCACGAGGAGCGCCTGGCCGCGCTCGGACGCCTCGCCAATGCGGCGCTCGAGCGCTACGACCTGCCCGACGGGGCCGCCGCCACCCTCATCAACGTGTCAGAGAACGCGACCTATCGGGTGGACGCCCCCGACTCGGCGCAGCGCTGGGCGCTGCGGGTGCACCGCGAGCGCTACCACAGCCGCAATGGCATCGCCTCGGAGCTCGCCTGGCTCGGCGCGCTACGCCGCGACGGGGCGGTGATCACCCCCGTCCCCGTCGCGGGACGCGACAGCGAGCTCATCCAGCTCGTCTCCCATCCGGACCTGCCGCGACCGCGCCACGTGGTGCTCTCGGGCTGGGAGACGGGGGAAGAGCCCGACGAGGAGCAGGATGACCTGCGCGGGCCCTTCGAGATCCTCGGCGAGATCACCGCCCGCATGCACCGCCACGTGCGCAACTGGGAGAAGCCGGCCGGCTTCGAGCGTTTCACCTGGGATTTCGAGACCACCCTCGGGGACAAGCCGCACTGGGGCTCCTGGCGCGACGGCATGGGCCTCACTCCGCAGATCGAGGATCTCTTCGCGAAGACCATCGAGCGCATCGGCGAACGGCTGGAGCGCTTCGGAAAGTCGCCGGACCGCTTCAACCTCGTGCACTGCGACATGCGGCTGGCCAACCTGCTCATCGACGGCGACACGACGAAGGTCATCGACTTCGACGACTGCGGCTTCAGCTATCTCATGTACGACTGCGCGACCACAGTGTCCTTCTTCGAGCACCGGCCCGAGGTCCCGGAGCTCATCGCGGCCTGGGTGCGCGGTTACCGCAAGGAGGCCGAGCTGCCGGAGGAGGACGAAGCGGAGATCCCCACTTTCGTAATGCTGCGTCGCCTGCTCCTCGTCGCCTGGATCGGCTCCCACTCCGAGACCGATCTCGCCCAGTCGCAGGGCGTCGAGTACACCCGGCAGACGGTCGGCCTCTGCGAGCGCTATCTCGCGGACTTCGCCTGAAGCCCAAGCCCGTCCTAAGGCACGCGTGCGATGAGCGAGGGTTCGAAGACTACCGGGACCGAGCCCCCATGAAGCCCAAGGACATCCGGGCCGCGGTCCGCGAGATCTGCCTCTCGCTCCCGGAAGCCGAGGAGCGGGCCGGCAAGCGCATGCCCGACTACCTCGTCCGCGGCAAGGTCTTCGCCCTGCTCGCGGTCAACCATCACGGCGACGGCAACACCGCGCTGTGGCTCCCGGCGCCGCGAGGGGCGCAGCAACTGCACGTGGAGATGGAACCGGAGCACTACTTCGTGCCTCCCTACGTCGGTCCCCGCGGCTGGCTCGGCGTGCACCTGGACCGGGGCAACGACTGGCTCGCGATCGAGAGCCGGGTACGCGAAGCCTACGCGCACGTCGCTCCCGCCGAGCCGAAAGCGCGCATCGGCCCGCCTATCGACATCGATCCCCCCGAAGGCGCCATCGATCCCGAGGACTTCGATCCCCTGCTCGCCCCTCACGCCCAGGCCCTGCTCTCCCGCATCAGGGAGTTCTGCGACTCCCTTCCGGAGACGACCGAGGACACCCAGTTCGGCAAACCTTCGTTCAAGGCGGGGAAGAAGACCTTTCTCTGCGTGCATCGGGGGGAACAGCGGCTGCGCCTGCAGTTCCGGGTCGGTCCGGAGCTCCAGGCCACCCTGACCGAGGATCCCCGCTTCACTATCCCCATGTACATCGGGCACCGGGGATGGATCGACCTGGACGTCGAGGAGCACCTTGACTGGGAAGAAGTGCAGCGACTCGTTCTTGGCAGCTACCGCCACTTCGCGCTCAAGCGCATGCTGAAGGCCCTCGACGCGGCGATACAGTGAGCGCGAACACCTTGGCAACGAAGGGCTGCGCCTGCCACTGACCGGACTGACCGATCACCGCGCGGTGCACAGGTCGCAGGGGACCGCCAGCCTCGAACGCGGCATCGCCGCCGGGCGGCAGCGGCCGCTCCCGTTCCGTCAGCGCCGAAGGGCCCGGAGCCGGGTCCGGAAGTCCCCGAGGTCGTCGCACGCGAAGAGCGTGTCCATGACCTCCTCATCGGTCACGCCGGTGATGTCGCGGGCATCGAGCGGCGCATCGGGCGCCGCGATGCCGCGCGCGGCCAGCGTCCGCTGGACCACGGTCCGGAGCGTCGCCAGGCGCCCCTCGACCCACCCTTTGGAACGGCCCTCCGCACGCTGTTCGCGGAGCCAGGTCATGTCGTCGGGACCGGTGCCCTCCCGCGCGCCCAGCGCTCGGCCCACGCGGGCGAGCACCCGGCTCGTCTCCGCGGAGAGCGTGGACTCGTTCATCGCGGCGTGGATCTCCGCCGCGCTCCAGCCCGGAAAGGCGCGGCTCGCCGGCACGCTCTGGTACGCGCCTCCCTCCAGGACGTGGATCGTCGTCCCCGGCCGCACCCCGGGACGACGACTCGGAGTGTACGTGTCCGGCACCTCCACCCACACCTCGGGAAAGCCCCAGGACTCGTACAGGCGGAGCTTGCCCCGGCGCACGTCGGTAGTGTGGTCCACTTCCACCACCACGTCCGGAAAGTCGTCCTCTCCGATCACAAGACCCGAACCCGACGGCAGCCGGACGCGTCCCGGATAGAGGTAGAGCGACTGGTCGGCCTGCATGATCCGCCACTTCCCGCCGTCCTCGTCGTGCAGCTCCAGGTCCATCGCGCCGAAGTACTCGATGGGCGAGCCGCGTACCGAAGCGATCGCGAAGCCCAGGCCCGCGAGGCGTTGCGAGGGGCGCTCGTGGGCGGGGCTGGTGGGCTCGCGCACCACCCACGCGGTCTCGGTGTCGCCGTCCCAGTACTCGAGTCGGCCTTCCCAGGTCTCGAGCTCCTCGCGTCCCAGCCGGATAGGCCGGCAGCCGGGAAACTCCAACCCGCCCGGCGCCGATGCTGCACTCGAACCCGGCGAAGGCATCGCCGCCCGCACGTCCGTCTCGAACTCGACCTTCATCTTGGACCTCCCATCCGTGGTGTCCCTGGCGCCGTACCGGACTCTGGCCGCGCCTTCGGAAAGCGGAGTATACCCCGGTCCGCGCACGGTCCCGAGTCGCGCGGAACCCCTCACCGTTCAACGGATATGTGTCTCCGGAGACGCGTGCAAAGCGAAGGACCGAGCCCGATGCGGGACCGGCGATGGCGGGAAGGCCGGCCTCGGGCCCGGCTCAGGCCGCCCCCTCGGGCGCTCCGTCCACGTCCTTGCCGAAGAGACGGACCCGGGCCCCGGCCAGCATTTCGCGAAGCCTGGCGCGGATGGCGAAGAGACAGACCAGTGAGGGGATCACCATGAGCGTGGTGATGACGAAGAAGGTGCCCCAGTCGCCTTCCAGCCAGTCGACGAGCGCACCGGACGATGCGGCGAAGAGGGTCCTTCCCGCGGTTCCGATGGAGGCGAGCAGCGCGTACTGGGTCGCGGTGTAGGTGCGGTCCACCAGCATCGAGATGAAGGCGACGAAAGTCACCGTCGCGAAGGCGCTGGTGAGATCGTCCATGACCACCGCGGCGGCGAAGAGCGGCTCCGAGCGTCCCACCCACGCGAGCACCGCGAAGAGCAGGTTGGTGAGCGCCATTGCGATGCCGGACACGAACATCGCCCGGATCAGCCCCATCCGGATCGCAAAGAGCCCGCCGAGCACCGTGAAGGCCACGGTCGTCACCCAGCCCAGACCCTTGGAGTACAGTGCGATGTCGGACTTGGTGAAGCCGATCTCCTTGTAGAAGATGAGCGACATGCGACCCAGGAACGCCTCGCCGATCTTG
>CAYQVB010000030.1:0-44850 GCA_964420925.1 uncultured Ectothiorhodospiraceae bacterium
CGAGCTGCCAGACTGCTCCACCCCGCAACTGTGGCTCGCGATCCTACTAGAGCCCCGAGGCGCGTTTCAACGCCCCTCCTGCGCTTCCGGCCGGCCGGGACGCCCTGGCCGGCGCTTCGCCCCCGCTCTTACCGCGCGAGCCGGACGGCACGCGCCAGCGCGTCTTCCGCGCCGGCGGCATCGCCCTGCTTCTTCCGGGCCTTCGCGATGACCCGCCAGTTCTGCGCCTGGAGATTCGGATCTCCCGCCGCGAGGCTGTTCGACTTCGCCGCGAGCGCTTCCGCGAGGTCCATCCTGCCCTGATCGAGGCGGGTTCTCGCCAGGCGGTGCCACAGCGCCGCATCCCGGGGCTCGATCTGCAGGGCGCGTTCCAGGGCGGCCGCGGCCCCGTCGTGTCGGCCCTCTGCGCTGTGCCGGTTGGCGTCGTTGAGCAGTTCCATGATTGCCGGGTTGAGCGCCGCCACCCGCGCGGGAGCGACTTCGCTCGATTCCGCATCCATATCCGTCGCTGTCGGTGTGCCGGATGCGGCGATGCCCGCGTCCGCGGAAACCGGAGTCGGGACAGGCGGTGGGTCGAGAGACTGCGAGACCCCGGAAGTCGGCGCGGCAACGTCGGGAGTGGAGGCCGGGCTCTCGACCGCCGCTTTCCTCGTCGGCACTTCGTCGACGCGACTGTCGACGGGCGCCGGGAGCCGTCCCGCACATCCGGTGAGCACGAGCGCCAGCACGGCGACGACAAATGGTCCTGTCCGGATCCCCGCATTCGGGTTCGGACGAGGCGGGAAGTGGCGACGCTCCGGGGAAGCGCTCGCCCCTTCGCCCTTCACCGGCACGGCTCGGCCCCATGGATTCCCGCTCTGCCCGGGTCGTCTCGTCACCCTCATCCTCTCCTCCTCAGCCCTTGGAACCTGCGGATGCGGCGGCGCTGGCCCGGCATCCTCCGAGGGCGGGCTCGGAGCCGGCAACGAATGGCAGCTTGCGAGCGTCGGGGCAACCGGGCGGGGTACGATGGCCGGAGTCGAGATCGACCCAGTGCCACTCGACTCCCGGGGGCGGAGAGGCATCGAGCGACGCCGGTTTGAGCCGAAGCATGAGATCGGTCCAGACCGAGAGCGCTCCGCTTGCCCCCGTGAGTCCCGCGGGACTGTTGTCGTCGTGTCCCAGCCACACCACCGCAAGTCGGTCTCCGGCGAAGCCCGCGAACCAACTGTCTCGGAGATCGTCGGTAGTGCCGGTCTTCCCCGCGCTCACGAATTCTGCCGGCAGACGACGGGAAGCGGCCCGGCCGGTCCCTTCCCGCATCACCGCCTCGAGCGCATTGACCATGAGAAAGTTGAGTTCGGGGGCTACGCCGCGGGAGACCGAGACGCCGTAGCGCGACAGCTTTCTGCCGCGCGCATCCGTTACTTCCCGGATCGATCGCAACGGCACCCGGAATCCGCCGGAGGCCAGAGTGTGGTACATCTGCGCCACTTCTATCGGAGAGAGATCGAAGGCGCCCAGCATCATCGCCGGGTAAGTGTCGAGACGTCGCCGCACTCCCAACCGGCGCAGATGGTCGGCGACCTCGTCGACTCCCACGTCCATGCCGATGCGCACCGTCGCCTGGTTGTAGGATCTCGCCAGGGCTTCGTAGAGCGGGATTCGCCCATGCGAACGTCCGTCGTAGTTCCGGGGAACCCAGTCGCCGCCCGCCTCGTCCTCGATGCGTACCGGGGCATCCGACACGGGACTGGCCAGGGTGTAGCGCTCGGGGTGCGCGAGCGCCGCCAGGTACACCGCCGGCTTGGCCAGCGATCCGACCGGGCGAATCGCGTCGAGGGCGCGATTGAACCCGAAGTCCGAAGGAGTGCGGCTGCCGACGAGCGCCAGAACCTCTCCCGTGCCGGTCGCGGTGACGGCGAGCGCTCCCTGCAGTCGCGCCTCGCGTGCCCCGTTCTCCGCTTCCAGACGGGCGATCTCTTTCGAAGTTGCGGCCTCGGCCGAGGCCTGCACCATCGGATCGAGAGTAGTGAAGATGCGAAGTCCTTCGCTGCGAAGGCTCTCCGCATCGTAGTCTCGCCGCAGTTGGCGGCGTACGAGATCGACGAAGGCGGGATAGGAAGACCGGGAGGAGCCCGAGGCCGGGCTCACCCCGAGGGGACGCGCTCGGGCCGCCTCCCCCTCCGCCCGCGTCATCACTCCCTGCTCCACCATCAAGGCCAGCACCGTATCGCGACGGGTGCGTGCGCGCTCCGGATGACGATGCGGGTTGTAATAGGAAGGACCCTTTACGATCCCGATCAGGAGCGCCAGCTCCTCGCTTCGGAGCTCGGCCAGGGGGCGGCGATAGTAGTACCAGGCGGCGAGTCCGAATCCGTGGATCGCTCGCCGTCCTCGTTGTCCGAGGAACACCTCGTTCAGATACGCTTCCAGGATCTCCGCCTTTCCGTAGCGCGCCTCGAGCAGCAGCGCGAGCAGCGCTTCGTTGAGCTTTCGCGACAGGCTCCGCTTCGGCGTGAGGAAGAAGTTCTTCGCCAACTGCTGGGTCAACGTGCTGCCGCCCTGGACGGCGGCGCCCGCCCGAAGATTGGCGAGCATCGCTCGCGCGATCCCCCGCGGAGAGAGCCCGTGATGAGACAGGAAATCTCGGTCTTCGACCGCGAGCAGCCCCTGCACGAGCAAGGGTGGAACCTCCCGAAGCGAGACGAGAATTCGATCTTCCCGGTGCGCGGGATAGATTTGCCCGATTTCCGCCGGGTCGAGCCGGGCCAGCGCGACCGGACGGGTTCCGTCGCTGAGGGAGGCCAGCCGGCCGCTCTCGAAGGCCGCTTCGATGGTGCGCTGCGGCTCCCGTCCGTCCCAGAAGTGAAACTCGCGAGTCAGAACCCGAAAGTGGGAACCATCGCGCCGGTAGCTTCCCGGACGCTGCGGGTGGTCGCTTCGATGGTAGCCGGCAATCGATAGCTCACGCTCGAAATCCGCAGGTCCGAGCCTCGCCCCGGCATAGAGTTCCAGGGGGCGGGCGTAGATGCGCGCGGGCAGCGACCAGCGCTTGCCTTCGAACTTGGCCCGCATGTCGAGATCGAGCCACGCGACATAGGCAAGGCCGAACATCGCGGCCATCACCGCCGCCCGCATCACCAGCGAGCGCAAGCTCCATGCGGATTTCCTGCCGCTCCCGCGCCGGCGGGAGCGCCGAGGGGCGGGCTTGCCGCGCCTGGTCGTCGTGCGGCGCCCCCGCGTGCGCGCTCGTGCCATCGAGGATCCCTTACAGGACTTGGCGAGAGCTTACTCAGCACGAAGCGGTAATTCAAGAATTCGCTTTATATATTCTTTTTACCATGTTGTTTTATTGTGCTTTTCTTGGATTTCCCAATGGTCGAAGGGTGCTCCTGGCCGGGTAGCCGGAAGCCGGCGCCAGGGACTGGCTCGACCGGACCGCAAGCGCTGAAGTGCGCCAGCTCCGAAACGTCGCGCAAGAGCGGCAGATCCTCGGGACGGTCGATATCGTACCGGGTGGCGAGTTCGCCCCAGCGCCAGCCCTTCGCGTCCAGGCGTTGCCGGGTTCGATTCAGCACTTCACCGCTGCCCCACGGAACCCCCACGAAGATCGTTGCGTCGACCCTTCGAGCCGCGAGCAGATAGTAGCCGCCATCGAAGGCCGGCCCCAGCACCACCTGGTGGTCGTGCTCGAAGAGCAGGGTACGCGCCCCTTCGAGGTCTTCCCGCGAGATGAACGGGCAGTCGGTACCCAGCACCAGCGCGCCCGCGTGCTCGACCAGCGCACTGCGCAGCGCGTAGTGCATCCGTTCGCCCAGGTCCTCGCCGCGCTGGGTTCGGATACTCATGCCGAACTCCTCGGCCAGAGCACGGAGGGTGTCGTTCGGTGCCGGTGTGCACCACAGGGTCGCCGGTCCGATGTCCGCTTCCCGGACCCGGGTCAACGTGACCCGCGTCATGCCCAGAAGCAGGTCCGCGGCGCGTCGTGCGCCGATCGCGGGAATGAGGCGGGTCTTGACTCGGCCCGGCTCCGGCGCGCGAGTGAACACGTTGACCGCGATCGGCGGCAACGGGTCGACGGGAGGCAAGCCCCTGGCCCTCAGATCCGATAGTAGATGCGGTGGAGGCGTGCCGGGTCCACGCCAAGCGAGTACGCGAGGCGCAGGCCCCACATGAGCAGGACGGTCTTCAGGATGCCGTCGCGCTCCCAGCGCCGGCTGGACGTGATCACGCGCTCGCGAAGGCAGAGCGGCCGCCGGATTCGACGCAGCTTCCGGCTGAGCGCGATGTCCTCCATCAAGGGAATCGGCGGGAACCCTCCCAGGCGCTCGAAAACCGTCCGGCACACGAATATCCCCTGATCTCCGGTTGCAATGCCGGTCAGACGCGACCGCCAGTTCATCGCCGTTTCCACGACTCTGAACAGCGGATGGGCACCCGAGAGGCGTACGTCGAATCGACCCCACACCTCCTCCCCCTGCGCGAAGATGCGTGCTACTCGCGCCACCCCACCTTCCGGAACGAAGGTATCGGCATGGAGAAAGAGCAGAATGTCGCCGTTCGCCCTGCGAGCGCCCTCGTTCATCTGTCGCGCCCGCCCCGCCCCGGTCGAACAGGAGAGGGTGGCGAAGGAACGCGATACTTCGAGGCTCTGGTCCCGGCTGCCGCCATCGACGACGATCAGCTCGTGCGCCGCGCTCCGCAACGCCCGGAACTCGTCCCTGCGGCGCTCGAGAGCGGCCGCATCATCGAGCACCGGGACGATGACGGAGAGCCGCGGATGCCGGGGTCGGAAAGCGTCCTCGGAACTCAGGCCAGGGCGCCGCCGCAACTGCTGCCCTGCCCCGCGGTACACCCATAGCAATGACTGCGTACCGTGACCGGCCGTCCGGACAAGTCCACGTCGAGCAGATCGGAGACATGCGTCCGGCGCGACCCGTTGATGCGCAGCGGCAGGCCGAGCATCTGGTTGAAATCGCAGTCGTACACGTAGCCCTGCCAGTCGATGCTCACCAGGTTCCGGCACATCACCGAGTCCAGGTTCGAGGGCTCGTGAGCGGCCTTGAGCAGCCCCAGGTAGTCGTGAAAGGTCTTCTTCGAGATGAGAACGCTGCCGAATCGGCCGACCGGCATGTTCGCAATCGTCAACAGAGACCCGAAGTGAATGCCGTAGCGTTCTCCGAGCTCCCGCTTGTAGGTGGCCTCCAGCTCTTGCTGCCCGGGGGGCAGACTCGTGCCCTGAGGATTGAAGACGAGGTCGAGGGAAAGACCCGGATCGGCACCGCCGTAGCCGAGGGCGTTCAGTCGTCGAATCGCTCGAATGCTGGCATCGAACACGCCGCTGCCGCGCTGGCGGGAGACGTTCTCTTCGTCGTAGCAGGGCAGCGAGGCGACTATCCGCACCCGGTGCGAGGCCAGGAACTCCGCCAGATCTTCATGGCCGGGCTCTTCCAGGATGGTGAGGTTGCAGCGATCGATGACCTGCCGCCCCAGGGCCCGGGCGCGCTCGACCATCGAGCGAAAGTGCGAGTTCAGCTCGGGTGCGCCACCGGTGATATCGAGGGTCCGTGCGGTCGACACCTCCAGGAAACGCAACACCTGTTCGGCAGTCTCGGCCTGCATCTCTTCGGTGCGCGTGGGTCCCGCGGCCACATGGCAGTGGACGCAGCTCTGGTTGCAGCGATAACCCACGTTGACCTGCACCGTGTCGAGTGCTGCCCGGCGCACGGCGGGAAAGTCCGAAGGCGAGAGCAGAGGGAGCGGGTCGTGCATGGTGGATCGGTCCGAAGGCGTTCCGCGATGGTATAGACGCGTCCCGCCGCCAGCAACAGAGCCCCCCGCCCACTCGTGATGGCGCCTCGCGGCAAGCCGGAGTAACATTCGCCGTCAGTCGAGAATTCTTCGGGGCCGTAGCTCAGCCGGGAGAGCGTCGCGTTCGCAATGCGAAGGTCGGGAGTTCGATCCTCCTCGGCTCCACCAATGTACTCCGAAGCTCATGCCCGACCCGGGCATGAGCTTCGACCGCAGGGGCGCCACACCAGCGCTGGCCATCGTTCCACGCGCGTCGTGGCCCCGGGACCGAGAGCGAGCGGGCGTGGATGAGGGAACGAACATTCCGGCCGGCGGAGATGCCCGGGCCATGTCCACGGCCCACGCCAAGGCTCTCCTTCAGTACGTCTACCCTCATCGCCTGCTCTGCGCGCTGATGCACCGCGCCACGCGCATCCGATTCCGGCCCTTCAAGAACTGGCAGATTCGGTGGTTCATTCGGCGCTACGGCGTCGACCTGTCGGAGGCGACGCTTTCCGACAACACCCGATACCCCGACTTCAACAGCTTCTTCACTCGCGCTCTGCGCCCGGAGACCCGTCCCGTGGATGATGCGGGCGACGCCCTCGTCTCACCTGCGGACGGTACCGTCGGACAGTTCGGCAGGATATGCGGCGACCTGCTGATTCAAGCCAAGGGGCTCGAGTACTCGCTTGCCCGCCTGCTCGGCACGCCCGGCCTCGAGTGCGCCGAGTTCGACGGGGGAGGTTTCCTGACCATCTACCTTGCACCCGGCAACTACCACCGCGTGCACATGCCGCTCGACGGCGTCCTGCGCCGGACCGTGCACGTGCCGGGACGACTGTTCAGCGTCGGCGCGGAAACCACGCGCCGGATCCCGAATCTCTTCACTCGCAACGAGAGAGCGGTTTCGATATTCGAAAACGAGCGGGGGCCGGTCGCGATCGTGATGGTCGGCGCGTTGTTCGTGGGTGGAATTGAGCAGGTGTGGGAGAGTCCCGACAATCCATCACCCGGGCACGGTTCCGCAGCCGCGGACCATCGACCCCGCTCCCTTGGGCGACGTCTCGACAAGGGGGAAGAAATGGGCCGTTTCAACATGGGGTCGACGGTGGTCGCCCTCTTCGGCCCCTCGCTTCGGATCGAGTGGGCGCCGGATCTTCGCTCCGGACAGGGCGTTCGCTTCGGCGAGCGCATCGCAACCCTCGGCGCTCACGCCTGATGCGCCCCAGGGCGGGACCGATGGGTGAGGACTCATCGACCCTGGCGCCGGAAGCGGGTTCCCGCTGGTTTGGAAAATCCCCTCACTCGTCGTTTGTCGTGAATTCCCGCGAATCAAGGGAATGACGGAAACGGACGACTCGAACCTGCGTGCTGCCTCGATGTTCCCTTCGCGACAGCGGGGCGATCCGCCGCCTTGGCGCGCTTTCACGCGATTCGCGCCAGTCTCTGGAGACGGGACTCCGGTAGCAGTCTTTTCGCCAGGGCGAATTTGCGATTCGAAAACGGAAGCCGGCCCTTTCTGGCCGGAGCGCCAAGCGCTTCGTCTTCGCGTCGTTCGAACCCGGGTTCGAAACGGACTCAGCCGGCGCCGAGCGCGGTGACGCACAGGGCGAGCAATGCGCCGGGATACACGCCGAGGGCGAGGATCGCGAGCGCGTTGGTGCTGATCATGATCTTGACGTCGGTTCTGCACGCGGGAGGCGACGAATTCGCCGCCTTCTCGAAGTAGACCAGCCATACGACGCGCAGGTAGTAGAAGAGGCCGATTACCGCGAACACCACCGCCAGGACCGCGAGCCATACCTGGTCGGCCGCCACCACTTCGCGCAAGACCGACCACTTTGCCCAGAAGCCGACGAAGGGCGGCATGCCGGCCATGGAAAGCATCACCACCAGGACGAGGAAGGCGAGCCAGGGACTGCGCTCGTTGAGTCCGCGGAAGTCGTCGAGGCGATCCGACTCGAAACCCTTGCCGCCGAGCACGATGATCATTCCGAAGGCCCCGAGGCCCATCAGCGCGTACACGATGATGTAGAACATGGAGGCCGCGTAGCCGGCCCGGGTTCCCGAGATGATGCCGAGCAGGAGGAAGCCCACATGGGCGATCGTCGAGTATCCCAGCATGCGCTTCAGGTTCGACTGCGCGATCGCGATGATATTGCCGACGCCCATCGACAGCACTGCCACAATCGTCAGCATGTCGATCCAGTCGCCCCGCAGGCCGGACATCCCGTCCACCAGCAGACGCATCAGCATGCCGAACGCGGCGATCTTCGGCGCGGTGCCGACGAAGAGCGTCACCGAGGTCGGCGCTCCCTGGTAGACGTCGGGCACCCACATGTGGAAGGGAGCGGCGCCCAGCTTGAATGCCACTCCCACCACGATGAACACCAGGCCCAGGACCAGGATGATGTCGAATCCGGCCCCGTCCGTGCTGAGCTCGCGAATCCGCTCGAGCTCCAGCGTTCCGGTGGCGCCGTAGAGCAGCGACATGCCATAGAGCAGCGAGCCCGATGCGAGGGCGCCGAGAACGAAGTACTTCATCGCCGCTTCCGAGGCCGCGTGAGATTCCCGGTTCAGAGCTACCAGGGCGTAGAGGCATAGCGACATCAGCTCGAGCCCGAGGTACAGGGTCAGGAGGCTGCCGGCGGAAATCAGGATCATCATCCCGAGCACTGCGAACAGGGAGAGCACGTAGTACTCGCCCTTGTGCAGCTCGCGCGCATCGAGATAGACCTTCGAGTAGAACAGGGCGAAGTACGAAACGAGGATCACGAATACCTTGAGCACCGCGCTCATCGCATCGCTCTTGAAGGCGCCGTGGAAGGTCGTGACCGGCTCCTCGGGAAAGAGGGCGATGCACAGCAAGGCGCCGGCAACCAGGGACGCCTGGGCAAGCAGAAAGACCGATGCCGGGTGGCGCCGGCCAAGGTAGAGATCGACCAGCAACACCACGCACGCCATCAGCGCGAGCACGATCTCGGGGGCCGCGGGAAGAAAGTCGGGGGTGGTGAAGGGCATGACTTCTCCCGCTAGGGGATCGCTTCGAGCTTTGATTGCCCGACATGCTCGAGGAGGTTGAGGAGGGTGGCTTCCATCACCTCGAGCAGGGGAGCCGGCCAGATGCCGAAGAGGAGCACGGCCACCGCGAGCGCACCCAGAATCACGAACTCGCGGCGATTGAGGTCGGTGAGGGACGCGACCCCCTCATTTGCCACCGGCCCGTAGATCACCCGCTTGTACATCCACAATGAGTAGGCTGCGCCCAGCACCAGCGTGGTCGCGGCCAGGAAGGCGATCCAGAAGCTCGCCTTGAAGCTGCTGAGGATGACGAGAAACTCGCCCACGAAACCGGAGGTGCCCGGCAGTCCGGAGTTGGCGAGAGCGAAGAGCATCATGAAGGCTGCGAACACCGGCATGGTATTCACCACTCCGCCATAGTCGCTGATCTGACGACTGTGCAGGCGCTCGTACATCACGCCTACGCATAAAAACAGGGCGCCGGAAATGAATCCGTGCGAGATCATCTGGACCATGCCGCCCTGCACTCCCAGCAACGCGCCCTGGACGTCGCCCGCGTCCATGAGCCGGAACACGAGAAAGAAGCCGAGCGTCGCAAAGCCCATGTGGGCGACCGAGGAGTAGGCGATGAGCTTCTTCATGTCGGGCTGAACGATTGCGACGAACCCTATGTAGACCACCGCGACGAGCGAGAGCGCGATGATCAGCCAGTCGAGCTCGCTGCTGGCGTCCGGGGCAATGGGCAGGCTGAATCGAAGGAACCCGTAGCCGCCCAGCTTCAGCATGATCGCGGCGAGAATCACCGAGCCGCCGGTCGGGGCTTCGACGTGGGCATCCGGCAGCCAGGTATGCACCGGCCACATCGGAACCTTCACCGCGAACGCCAGGAGGAAGGCGATGAAGACGAGAATCTGTGGCGTCAACCCCAGAGGAACGCGGTGGAGATCCAGGATCGCAAACGAGCCGGCAACGTCGTACAGATAGAGCAGCGCCACCAGCATGACCACCGATCCGAGGAAGGTGTAGAGGAAGAACTTGACGGTGGCGTAGATGCGGCGCTGACCTCCCCACACCCCGATGATGATGAACATCGGAATGAGCTGCGCCTCCCAGAACACGTAGAAGAGGATGGCGTCCAGCGACGCGAACGCGCCGTTCATGAACCCCTCCTGGAAGAGCAGCGCCGCCATGTACTGCGCCTGGCGGTGTCCGATGCCCTCCCAGCCCGCCAACACCACGAGCACCGTGGTGAACGTGGTCAGAAGGATGAGCGGCATGGAGATACCGTCCACTCCCAGGTAGTAGTGGATGGCGTAGGCGTCGATCCACCCGGCGTACTCCACGAACTGCATCTCGTGGGTATCCGTCTCGAAGCCTGCGTAGAGCGGAATGGACACGAGCAGGGTGACGAGCGCCACCGCGAGCGCAATCGAGCGTGCCGCCCCTCCCCGTTCTCCCGCGATCAGCACTCCGCAGGCCCCGGCGATGGGCAGCCAGACGACGAGACTCAGGAAGGGAAGGTCCGACATCGATTGCGCCAACCGGGAAGGCCCGGAATCAGGAGAGGCCCTGCATGCGGAGGAAGACGAACAGGCTCATGAGCGTCACCAGCCCGATGATCATGGCGAAGGCGTAGGTGTACAGGTACCCCGTCTGAAGGTGACGGACCAGGCTCGAGAACCAGCCGATGAAGCGGGCCGAACCGTTGACCAGCAATCCGTCGATGAGGATTCGATCCCCGACCCGCCAGAAGAATCCGCCTATTCCGCGGCCAATCGGCGCAAGGATCTCCTCGTAGAGCGCGTCGAACCCGTAGTTGTGCTTGAGCACCGAGTAAAGCAGCGACAGGCGCTCGGCGAAGCGAGCCGGAAGCTCCGGTCGCACCAGGTAGAGGAACCATGCGACCACGGCTCCGGCGAGCGCCAGGAAGAGCGGCGGCGCCGCCAGGGCGTGGGCGATGAACCCGGCCTCCCCGGGGAAGTCCTTGCCCAGAGTGGCGAGCACGTCGTGCTCGGGCAGCACGAACAGACTCTCGCCGAAGTGCTCGCCGAAGAGCATCGGCTCGATTCCGATCCAGCCGATGAGCACCGACGGTATCGCGAGAAGGACGAGCGGCAGCGTAACCACCCAGGGCGACTCGTGGAGGTGCCCTCGTGCGTGCTCGTCCATGCGCTCCGCGCCATGAAAGACGAGGAAGTAGAGGCGGAAGCTGTACAGCGCGGTCACGAAAACCCCGATGACCACGCACCAGTAGGCGAAGTCGTGCCCCGGCACCTCGGAAAGATGCACCGCCTCGATGATGGCGTCCTTGGAAAAGAAGCCGGCAAAGCCGGGGAATCCGATGAGCGCCAGAGTGCCGATCAGGCAGGTGAGCCAGGTCACGGGCATGTGCTTCCTGAGCCCGCCCATTCCCCGCATGTCCTGGTTGTGATGCAGGGCGATGATCACGGAGCCCGCGGCCAGGAACAGGAGCGCCTTGAAGAACGCATGGGTGACGAGATGGAAAATGGCCGCCGCATAAGCGGAGGCGCCCAGCGCGACCGCCATGTAGCCGAGCTGGGAGAGCGTCGAGTAGGCCACGACGCGCTTGATGTCGTTCTGTACCAGCCCCAACAGTCCCGTGAAGAGGGCGGTGATCGCGCCGACGACGAGCACCACGCTCAACGCGGTCTCCGAGAACTCGAAGAGCGGGGACATGCGCGCCACCATGAAGATCCCTGCCGTCACCATCGTCGCGGCGTGGATCAATGCCGAGATGGGCGTCGGTCCTTCCATGGAGTCGGGCAGCCAGACATGAAGGGGGAACTGAGCGGATTTTCCCATTGCCCCGACGAAGAGCAGAATGCAGATGAGGCTCATGACCGACCAGTCCGCTCCGGCCACGATGCTGACGGTGCGATCCCCGAGGGAAGGCGCGAGCGCGAAGACCTCGGAGTAGCGCAGGGTCTCGAAGTAGAACAGCACCGCCGCCACCCCGAGCAGAAAGCCGAGGTCTCCGACGCGGTTGACGAGGAATGCCTTCAGATTGGCCCGAATGGCGGATTCGCGCTGGTACCAGAAGCCAATCAGGAGGTAGGACACTACTCCGACCGCTTCCCACCCGAAGAAAAGCTGCAGGAAGTTGTTCGACATGCACAGCATCAGCATCGCGAAGGTGAACAGCGCGATGTAGCTGAAGAAGCGCTGGTAGCCGGGATCGTCGCGCATGTAGCCGACGGTGTAGATGTGCACCATCAGCGACACGAAGGACACCACGAGCATCATGGTCGCGCTCAAGGGATCGATGAGAAACCCGATTTCGAGCGTCAGATCTCCCACCTCTCCCCAGTGATAGAGAGTGCCCTCGAACACCGGCGCGCGGTCGAGGACGATGTGCCGAAATGCGGCCGCCGATATGAGAGTGGACACCCCGACGCCGAGTATGCAGGCCCAGTGGGCGAGGGCCCTTCCCAGGGTCTTTCCGAGGAGACCGGCAATGAGTGAACCCGCCAGCGGCGCGAGCACCACCCAGACGTAAAGAGACTCGAGTTCCACCGCTCAACCCTTCATCGTGTTCAGATCATCGACGTTGATGGTCTGCCGGTTGCGAAAGAGGACCACGAGGATGGCGAGTCCGATCGCGGCCTCCGCTGCGGCCACGGTGAGGATGAAGAACACGAACACCTGACCGGTCAAGTCGCCGTGGAAGTGCGAAAAGGCGACGAAGTTCATGTTGACCGACAGCAGCATCAACTCTATCGCCATGAGAAGGATGATGACGTTCTTTCGATTGAGAAAGATCCCCGCCACACTGAGGCAGAACATGATGGCGCCCAGCGCGAGGAAATGCGGCAGGGAGAGCACGACCATCCCGTCCTAGGGCCGGTCTTCGGGGCGCATCTTCACCAGGCGCACCCGGTCCGCGCGACGAACCGCGACCTGCTCGGCCGGGTTCTGCGCCTTGATGCCGGGGCGCCGGCGCATGGTGAGCGAAATCGCGGCGATGATCGCGACCAGCAGCACCGCGGCCGCGATCTCGAAGGGGTAGGCGTACACCGTGTAGAGCAGCACCCCGAGCTCCTCGGTGTTGCTGTAGTCCGCGCCGCGGCGCGCGGGCGCTCCGACCAGCTCGAGACCGAAGCGTCCCGACCCGAGCACGAGGAGGAGCTGCACCACGATCAGCACCGCGATCGTCGCCCCGAGCCCGAGATAGCGGGTGAAGCCCTCCCGGAGCGGGCTCAGGTTGATGTCCAGCATCATCACCACGAAGAGGAAGAGGACCATGACCGCGCCGACATAGACCAGCACCAGCACGATGGCGAGGAACTCCGCCTCCAGCAGCAGCCACACGCAGGCGCTGGAAAAGAAGGCCAGCACGAGGAAGAGAGCCGCGTGCACCGGGTTTCTCACCGTGATCACGCGAAACGCGGCAAACAGGAGGATGCCTGCGAAGCAGTAGAAGATGACGAGCTCGGCCATCAGCGGTACAACGCGTCCTGCATCCGGTCCTTCGCGATCTGCGCCTCGTACCGGTCTCCAATCGCGAGCAGCTTGTCCTTGGTCATGATCTGCTCGCCGCGTTTTTCGAAGTGATACTCGTAGATGCGGGTTTCCACGATGGAGTCGACGGGACAGGCCTCCTCACAGAATCCGCAGAAGATGCACTTGAAGAGGTCGATGTCGTAGCGAGTCGTGCGCCGGGTCCCGTCCTTCCTCGGCTCGGAGTCGATGGTGATCGCCAGCGCCGGACACACCGCCTCGCAGAGCTTGCATGCTATGCAGCGTTCCTCGCCGTTGGGGTAGCGTCGCAATGCATGCAGACCCCGAAAGCGCGGCGACTGGGGCGCCTTCTCCTCCGGGTATCGCACCGTGAACTTGCCCGCGAACATGTAGCGAATCGTCAGGAGGAGGCCGCGAAAGAGCTCCACCAGCATGAAGCTCCTGACCAGGTCGCGTGCTTTGCTCATCGACTCGTCCTCTGCGTCAAGTTCCGTCGAACCAGGGTGGCATCCCGAGCATGATTGCGATGCCCACCACCACGATCCAGACGATGGTCAAGGGAATGAACACCTTCCAGCCCAGACGCATGATCTGATCGTAGCGGTAGCGGGGAAAGGTCGCTCGCAACCACAGATAGAGAAACATGAAGAACAGGGTCTTCAGAAAGAACCAGTGCAGCCCCGGACCGAGGGGAAAGCCTTCGGTAAAGCGCTCCGGAAAGATGCCCTCGAAGGGCGAGAGCCATCCGCCCAGGAACATGATGGTGATCAGCACGCTGATCAGGATCATGTTCGCGTACTCGGCGAGGAAGAACACCAGGAAGGACATGCCGGAGTACTCGACGTGAAATCCGGCCACGATTTCCGATTCTCCTTCCGCCACGTCGAAGGGGGCGCGATTGGTCTCCGCCACTCCGGCGATGACGTACACGACGAACATCGGCAGGAGGGGCAGCCAGAACCAGTTCAGCACGCCTCCCTCCTGAGCGTGGACGATCTCGCGCAGGTTGAGGCTCCCCGCCGCCATCAGCACCACCACCAGGGCGAAGCCCATGGCAATCTCGTAGGCCACGATCTGAGCGGCGGAACGCATCGCGCCGAGCAGGGCGTACTTCGAGTTGGACGCCCATCCCGCGATGATGACTCCGTACACCCCAATCGAGGTCATTGCGAGGACATAGAGCAGTCCGGCATTGATGTCGGCGAGCACCAGCCCGTCGCCGAAGGGAAGCACCGCCCACGCGGCAAGGGCAGCGGCGAGAGAGAGCACGGGCGCGAGCACGAAGAGGAACCGGTTGGCCCCGGCCGGGACGATCACTTCCTTGAGAACGAGCTTGATTCCATCGGCGACCGGCTGAAGCCAGCCGCGCGGCCCTACCCGGTTCGGCCCCATGCGCACCTGGATGTAGCCGATCACCTTGCGTTCGGCGTAGGTGTACCAGGCCACCGCGAGCACGAGCGGAACGAGGATCATCAGGACCTTGGCTACGGTCCACGCCAAGGTGACGAGAGAATCGACCATCGCGCTTCTCCGGCCTGCCGCTCAGGCCGGGATCACGCTGAGCGGCCCGATACCGGGGCCGAGCGACGCGCTCTGGGGGATGCCGGCGGGGATCGAGACGCATCCGTCGGGGAGGCGCTCATCGATCACCACGGGAGCGGTGATCCGGCCCTCTCCCTGGCGCACGGTAGCGAAGGCGCCGTCTTCGAGGCCGAGGCGGGCGGCCGAACTCGCATTCAATGCCACTCCCGCGAAGGCGGCGTCCCGGGTCTCCTGGAGGGCGAGAGCCCGGCGGACTATCGAGTCGGCGGCGTAGATCGGCACCGTGCCGAGCCGGCACAGCGACTCCGCGGGCCAGTTCGCCCGCGCCCCGCGGCGCCACCCGTCGCCTCTCCCCGCCGGCGGCTGCGCTACGCCCTCGACTTCGACCCGGACCGCATCCGCGCTCATGTGATCGAAACCCTCGAGATCCAGCATGTTTCCCATGACCCGAAGGATCTTCCATCCCGGCCGGGCGGCGCCGAGCGGCGGCACCGCGGCCTCGAAGCTCTGCCATCGGCCTTCGATGCTGACGAAAGTGCCGGGGGTCTCCGCGTACGGCGCGATCGGCAGAATGACCTGCGCGTAGCGGGACATGTGCTCGTTCCGGAACGCCGTGAAGGCGACGACGAGCTCCGCGGAGTCCATTGCCCTCAGAGCGGCCGGCGGGTCGCCACAGTCGAGCTCCGGCTCGATGCCGAACAACAGGTACCCGCGACGGGGCTCGCGGACCATGGCGCGCGCATCACGCCCGGGGTGGGCGAGCGCCCCTCCGCCGGGTCCTCGGTGCGGCACCGCGCCCGCGAGCCAGGCCCCCGCGGAGTTCGCGCCTTCCGTCAACTGGCCGAGCGATGCCCTCGCCGCAGAGGCGAGCGCCGCGGCGAGGGCGCGAAGCAGCGCCCCTTCCGGGTGTACCGCCACCGTCGGGCCGAGGAGCAGCGCCGCGCGCTCGGCATCGGCGAGCGCTTTCGCGATCGCCTCGGATTCCTCCGAAGCCGGCGCAGCATCGACGATGGCGCGGACCTCGGGTGCGAGCGCATCGCGGTCCGCGAGTGCGGAAACGACGCCCGCGAGCGCGTCGACCATTGCGTTCGGGGACACCACGATGCGTCGGTCCACCCGGAAGTTGAACTCGTAGTCCGCCGGGTTCAGCACCATGATGCGCGCCCCGGCGAGACTCGCCTTGCGAAGGCGGTGGTTGAGGATCGGAAGCTCCTTGCGCGGACAGGCGCCGATCAGCAGGACGGCGTCGCGCGACTCGATTTCGGCGATCGGGCAGCCGAGCGAAGGATGGACGGGCGCCTCGCCCTGGTCGGAGAAGTCGGCTTCGCGCAGGCGGTGATCGATGTCCGCGGCGCCGAGGCCGCGCACCAGCTTCTGCACCAGGTACGCCTCCTCGAGGGTCGCGTTCGGTGACACCAGCGCGCCGAGCGCATCGCCGCCGTGTTCGCTCGTGAGGGAGCGCAGTGCTTGGGTGGCAAAGGAGAGCGCTTCCTCCCAGCCGCATTCCGACCACTCCCCTCCCCTCTTGACCAGCGGCGTTTGCAAGCGGTCTTCGCTGTAGAGCCCTTCGTAGCTGAAGCGATCCCGGTCCGAGAGCCACACCTCGTTCACCGCTTCGTTCCGGCGCGGGACCACCCGCTTCACGCGTCCCGCCATGACGTGGACGTGGACGTTCGAACCCACCGCATCGTGGGGCGCGACCGTGTCGCGGCTCCCCATCTCCCAGGCCCTCGCCTGAAAGCGGAAGGGCTTCGAGGTGAGCGCGCCGACCGGACAGACGTCGATCACGTTGCCCGACATCTCCGAATCCACCGCGCGCTGCACGAAAGTGCCGATCTCCATGTGCTCCCCGCGCCCGGTCGCGCCGAGCTCCGGCATTCCCGCAACCTCCTCCCCGAAGCGGACGCAGCGCGTGCAATGGATGCAGCGGGTCATGTCGGTCGCGATGAGCGGTCCGATATCCTGGTCTTCGACCACCCGCTTGCGTTCGCCGAAGCGAGAGATTCCCCGCCCGTAGCCCATCGCCACGTCCTGGAGCTCGCACTCCCCGCCCTGGTCGCAGATGGGACAGTCGAGAGGATGGTTGATCAGCAGAAACTCCATCACCGACTTCTGCGCCCCCGCCGCGAGGGCGGACGTGGTGTGAATCTTCATGCCCTCCATGACGGGCGTCGCACACGCGGGAAGCGGCTTGGGCGCTTTCTCGACCTCGACCAGACACATCCGGCAATTGGCGGCGATCGACAGCTTGCGGTGGTAGCAGAAGCGCGGAATGTGGATGCCGTACCGGTCGGCGACCTCGATGATCATCACGCCCTTGGGCGCTTCGAGGGCGCGGCCGTCGATTTCTATACGCACACTGTCGCTCATGGTCGCTTCGTTTCCGGTGCCGACGAGAGTCGCGGACGGAGTCAGGCCGCAGCCTTGAAGGGCACGACTCCGGGCGGGAACTTCCCGTGCCGGATGTGGTACTCGAACTCCTCCCGAAAGTGACGGATGAAGCCTTGCACCGGCCACGCCGCCGCGTCGCCGAACGCGCAGATCGTCCGTCCTTCGATATTTCCGGCGATGTCGGTGAGGGTGTCGAGGTCCTCTTCGCGTCCTTCACCCGCCTCGATCCGGCAGAGCATGCGGTACATCCAGCCCGTTCCTTCCCGGCAGGGCGTGCACTGTCCGCACGACTCCGCGTAGTAGAAGCGCGCGATGCGCCGGCACATGCTCACCATCGACGTCGTCTCGTCCATCACCACCACCGCCCCGGAACCCAGCATGGACCCCGCCTGCACGAGGGAATCGAAGTCCATGTCGGTCTCCATGATGATCTCGGCGGGGAGCACCGGCATGGAGCATCCGCCCGGAATGACGCCTTTCAGCCCTTTCCCGTTGCGCATGCCTCCGGCGTGTGCGAGGAGGTCTCGAAAGGGGATGCCGAGCGATACCTCGTAGTTGCCGGGTCGACTGACGTGGCCGGACACGGAGAAGCACTTCGTGCCCCCGCTCCTCTCCACCCCCAGCCCCGCGAACCACTCCGCCCCCTTGCGCATGATGGACGGCACCGACGCGTAGGTTTCCGTGTTGTTGACCGTGCTCGGCTGCCCGTAGACGCCGGCCTGAGCGGGGAAGGGGGGCTTGAACCGGGGCAGCCCCTTCTTGCCCTCGAGCGACTCGAGCAGAGCCATCTCCTCGCCGCAGATGTAGGCGCCGGCTCCGAGATGGGTGTGGAGATCGAAGTCGAATCCGGAACCCTGGATGTCGCTTCCGAGCAGTCCCTCGTCGTAGGCTTCCCCGAGCGCGCTCTCGAAACGGCGGTACGGCTCATCCATGAACTCGCCCCGAACGTAGTTGTAGCCGATGCTCGCACCCATCGCGTATCCCGCGATCGCCATGCCTTCGATGACCGAATGGGGATTGAAGCGCAGGATATCGCGGTCCTTGCAGGTGCCCGGCTCGCTCTCGTCGGAATTGCACACGACGTAAACCTGTCCCGGGTAGTCCCTCGGGATGAAGCTCCACTTGAGCCCGGTGGGGAAACCGGCCCCGCCCCGACCGCGAAGTCCCGATCGCTTGACTTCCTCGACCACGGCGCCGGGATCGGGGCGCTCCTTCAGGATCGTCTTCCACGCCTCGTATCCCCCGACCTCGAGATAGTTCTCGAAGCTCCAGGGCTCGTCGAATCGCAGCGTGGCGTAGCAGACTTCATTCAGCGACATGCCCTACTCCAGCGCGTCCAGGATCTCGTCCACCTTGGCGGGAGTGAGGTGCTCGTGATAGACGTGGTCCACCATCATCATCGGTGCGCCGCAGCAGGCGGCGAGGCATTCCTCTTCGGGCTTCAGGTAGATGCGACCGTCCGGAGTGCTCTCACCCGTGGCAATGCCGAGCTTCGATTCGATGTAGTCGACTATCGACTCCGCACCGCACAGCATGCACGAGATGTTCGTGCATACCGAAACGCTGTGCCGGCCCACCGGCTTCAACTCGAACATCGAATAGAAGCTCGCCGCCTCGTACACGTATATCGGGGGCAGTTCCAGGTACGCGGCGACCGCGTCCATGAGGCTCTCGTTCAGGTAGCCACGGTTCTGGTGCTGCGCGGCGCGCAACGCGGCGACTACGGCGGATCGGCGCCGTTCGGACGGATACTTCGTCCTCCAGTGATCGATTTCCCCCCGGGTATGCTCGGACAGCACGCTCTCGGCATCCGCCTTGCTCATCGGCATTCGAACATCGAGCGACGAAATCGGGGCGTCGTAAGGCATCAGCGATCGATCTCTCCGAACACGACGTCCTGAGTACCGATGATCGCCACCACATCGGCGAGCATGTGTCCCTTCACCATCTCGTTCATCGCCGCGAGGTGAGCGAAGCCGGGAGCACGGATCTTCAGCCGGTACGGCTTGTTGGCGCCGTCCGAGACGAGATAGATGCCGAACTCTCCCTTGGGGGCCTCCACTGCGGCGTAGGTCTCCCCTTCCGGAATGCAGAACCCTTCCGTGAACAGCTTGAAGTGATGAATCAGCGCTTCCATGTCGCCTTTCATCTCCTCCCGGCTCGGTGGCGAAAGCTTGTGATCGTCGGTCATGACGGGGCCGGGGTTGCGGCGCAGCCAGTCGACGCACTGGGCGATGATGCGGTTTGACTGGCGCAACTCCTCGATCCGGACCAGGTAGCGGTCGTAGCAGTCGCCGCCGACGCCTACGGGAATGTCGAAGTCCATCTCCGAGTAGACCTCGTAGGGCTGTTTCTTGCGCAGGTCCCATTCCACACCCGACCCTCGCAGCATCGGGCCGGAGAAACCGAGCGCCAACGCGCGCTCGGGCGACACGACTCCGATACCCACCGTGCGCTGCTTCCAGATGCGATTGTCGGTCAACAGCGTTTCGTACTCGTCCACGCGTTGCGGAAAGCGCTCCGTGAACGCCTCGATGAAGTCGAGAAGAGATCCGGCACGCGCCTCGTTCAAACGCTCCAGGTGGGCCTCGCTTCGCCAGGGCGATGGCTCGTACTGCGGCATCCGGCCGGGAAGGTCACGATACACCCCCCCCGGACGGTAGTAGGTGGCGTGCATGCGCGCACCCGAGACCGCCTCGTAACAATCCAGGAGATCCTCGCGCTCCCGGAACGCATACAGGAAGACGGTCATTGCCCCGATGTCGAGGGCGTGAGCCCCCAGCCACATCAGGTGGTTCAGGATACGGGTGATTTCATCGAAGAGCACTCTGATGTACTGCGCCCGGATCGGCGCTTCCACCCCGAGCAACCGCTCCATCGCGAGCACGTAGGCGTGCTCGTTGCACATCATGGATACGTAGTCCAGGCGGTCCATGTACCCAATGCTCTGGTTGTAGGGCTTGCTCTCCGCAAGCTTCTCGGTCGCGCGGTGGAGCAGACCGATGTGCGGGTCCGCCCGCTCGATCACCTCGCCGTCCATTTCGAGCACGAGTCGCAGTACGCCGTGCGCCGACGGATGTTGGGGCCCGAAATTGAGCGTGAAGTTCTGAATTTCGGGCAAGCTTCAGCTCTCCGCGGCGCTTTCGCCTTCCGGTGCGTGCGGCCGCTGCGCTTCGTTGCGAATGACCCTGGGCACGAGCACCCGCGGCTCGATGCTCACCGGCTCGTAAATCACCCGCTTTCTTTCCGGGTCGTAGCGCATCTCCACTTCTCCGGAGAGCGGGAAGTCCTTGCGAAAGGGATGCCCGATGAAGCCGTAGTCGGTGAGGATGCGGCGCAGATCGGGATGTCCTTCGAAGAGGATCCCGAAGAGATCGAATGCCTCGCGCTCGTACCAGTCGGCACTCGGCCATACCTCCACCACGGAAGGCACCCTCGGCGGATCGCCCTTCGCATAGGCGCGAATACGGAGCCTCGCATTGTGCTCGTGCGAAAGGAGATGGTAGACGAGCCCGTATCGGGACGGCTTCATCACGGATCCGGTTCCAGAACGCTCCCGGACCCCTCGAGAGAACCCTGCGCCGGATGCGCTTTCGCTGGTTTCCCAGTCGGCTTCTCCATACTCCAGGTAGTCCACCGCACAGAGGTCCACCAACTGGGCGAAACGGAGTCCGGGATCGTCGCGCAGGACGAGACACACCTCGACGAGCCTCTCGGCCGCCGATTCAACTGTCACCTGGCCCGCTTCGATCCGGATGGCATCGCGATCGCAGCCGGCGCATTCGCTGACGAGGTCTGCCAGAGCCCCAGGGTCGACAGCCATCAGGAGACCGCACGCCGAGACGGCTTGGATTGTGCGTCAGGAGACATCCGGCTGCTAACGCGCAATCGTGTTCGTGCGTCGAATCTTGTTGTGCAGTTGCAGAATGCCGTAGAGCAATGCCTCTGCAGTGGGCGGACAGCCCGGCACGTAGACGTCCACGGGCACGATCCGGTCGCAGCCACGCACCACCGAATACGAGTAGTGGTAGTAGCCTCCGCCGTTCGCACAGGAGCCCATCGAGATCACCCATCGGGGCTCGGACATCTGGTCGTAGACCTTGCGCAGGGCGGGCGCCATCTTGTTGACGAGGGTGCCCGCCACGATCATCACGTCCGACTGCCGCGGACTCGGGCGAAACACGATGCCGAAGCGATCGAGATCGTAGCGTGCCGCCCCGGCATGCATCATCTCCACCGCACAGCAGGCGAGACCGAAGGTCATCGGCCACATCGAGCCCGTACGCGCCCAGTTGATGAGCCGATCGGCGCTCGTGGTGATGAAGCCCGGTCCGATATGGCCCTCTATTCCCATTCGAGCGCTCCCTTCTTCCATTCGTAGACGAAGCCGATGACCAGGACCGCCAGGAACACCATCATCGCCAGGAATCCAAAGGTCCCGATCTCGTCGAGCACCACGGCCCAGGGGAACAGAAAAGCGATCTCCAGGTCGAAGATGATGAACAGAATGGCGACGAGGTAGTAGCGTACGTCGAACTTCATTCGCGAGTCCTCGAACGCCTCAAAACCGCACTCGTAGGGCGAGAGCTTCTCGGAATCGGGGCGGCGCGGTCCGATGATGGAACCGGCGAGGATCATCGCCGCGCCGAGCCCGAGGGCGATGACGATGAACACGAGGATGGGCAAATAGTTCTGCAGCATGGCTGCCGCTGGCTCCCGATAAATGGTGCCGAAGGCCGGATTCGAACCGGCACACCCGAAGGCACTACCCCCTCAAGATAGCGTGTCTACCAATTCCACCACTTCGGCATTGTGCAACCTGGCGCGGCTCTTGATGATCACCCTCAAGAGCCCTCTTCTTCAAGCTTCTCCGGCAGGTCGGGCACGTCGGCGGGTACGCCGTCGGCCTGCTCCGAGGGGAGGGTAGCGAACCCCTCGCCCGTTCCCTCGCTCATGCCCTCTTCCTGGTAGCGCTCCACCACGCTCTGATTCTGGGTCGAAACCTCGCGGGCAAGATAGGCCAATCCGATACTGTTCACGAAGAACACCGCGGCAAGAATGGCGGTCATGCGGGTGAGAAGCGTTGCCGGTCCCCGGGACCCGAAGACGGAACCCGCCCCGCCACTCCCGAATGCGGCGCCCGCATCCGCGCCCTTGCCCTGCTGCAGGAGCACGAGACCGATCACCCCCATCGCGATGAGGACCTGGACGACCAAGAGAATCTGGTGCATGGAGCAGGCTCAATCCGAAAGACGGCAGATCTTAATGAATTCGTCCCCATCTAGCGACGCCCCCCCGATGAGTCCACCGTCCACGTCGGGCATCGCGAAGAGCTGCTCCGCGTTGGCCGCCTTCACGCTCCCCCCATAGAGGATCCGAATCCGCTGCGCCAGCTCCCGGTTGTGGGCCGCGAGCCGCGAGCGGATGAACATGTGCACTTCCTGAGCTTCCTCGGGACTCGCGGTCCGGCCGGTTCCAATCGCCCACACGGGCTCGTATGCGATCACTCCGGCCGCGACCGACTCCACTGTGCAGTGTTCGAGCACCGCGCTCAACTGTCGCTCCACCACCTCGGTGGTACGGCCCGATTCGCGCTCTTCGAGCGACTCGCCGAGGCAGAGAATGGGAACCAATCCGGCGTCACGGGCCCGTCGATACTTCCTCGCCACCCGATCATCGGATTCCGCGTGCCGGATGCGGCGCTCCGAGTGCCCGACGATCACGAATCTGCACCCGATATCCACCAGCATTTCCGCCGACACGTCACCGGTGCTCGCTCCGTCGCCCCGTTCGCAGACGTCCTGCGCTCCGAGAGAAACCCGACTCCCTTCCAGGCGCCCCGCCACGCTGGGGAGATGCACGAAGGGCGGACAGAGAACCACCTCGGCCCGGCATCGTGCCGGGATTGCGTCCTTCACTCGGGCCGCGAGCGCGTCCGCACTCGCCAGGCGCCCGTTCATTTTCCAGTTGCCGGCTACCAGAATGCGTCGCATCGTCTTCCCCCCTGTGACCTGATGTTCCGGGTCCGAGCCTCGCAGGACCGGACCTCTCCACCCCAACGCCCGGATTCGTTCACTCTTCGGGACCGACGAGTTGCCGGAAACCGGGGCAACCGGGAGACGGAACCCTTCGGGCTAGGAAACGAGCTCACTCCTCACCGTTCCCGCAAGCGCCCGAGCCATCTCTTCGACCCGCCCCCCGTCCCGGCCTTCGACCATGACTCGCACCAGGGGCTCGGTCCCGGAGCGCCGCAACAGCACCCTCCCCTCGGATCCGAGCTCGTCCTGCACCATTCGCACCGCATCGCGAATGCCGGGACACTCGAGGGGCTCGCGAAGGAGCGAAACCTCCACGTTGACGAGCGCCTGCGGGTACTTCTCCATCCCCCGGCGCAGTTCGTGCAGCGGAAGGCGACGCGCGCGCATCGCGCGCAGGACCTGCAGCGCGGCAACGATTCCGTCCCCGGTCGTCACCCGGTCCAGGCAGATGATGTGACCGGACACCTCTCCGCCCAGCCGGCAGCCTCGCTGCTTCATCATCTCGAGCACGTGCCGGTCGCCGACCCTGGCCCGGTGCAGCGCGAGCCCCAGCCTCTCCAGTGCCTCCTCGAGTCCGCGATTGCTCATCACGGTACCCACCACCGCGCGATCCGATGCGCCGAGTTCGCGGCGCAAACGGGCAATCATAAAGAGGATCTGGTCTCCATCCAGCACCCCGCCCTCTCCGTCGACCATGAGCACCCGATCACCGTCTCCGTCGAGCGCGATGCCCAGATCGGCCCCCCGCTCGCGCACCGTGGCCTGCAGGAGCGCCGGGGAGAGGGCTCCCAACCCGTCATTGATGTTGAGCCCATCGGGCTCCGCCCCGATCACGGCGACTGAAGCGCCCAATTCGCCGAGCACGTTCGGCGCGATGTGATAGGCCGCGCCATGGGCGCAATCCACGACGATCTCCAGCCCCTTGAGATCGAGATCCGGAGGAAGGGTGCTCTTGCAGAATTCGATGTAGCGACCCGCCGCATCCGAGACCCGCTCCGCTTTCCCCAGCTTCTCCGAGTTCACCGTGACCATGGGCAATTCGAGCGCCGACTCGATTTCCTCTTCGACCGCATCGGGAAGCTTGTTGCCGTCCGCGTCGAAGAACTTCACGCCGTTGTCGTGGTAGGGATTGTGCGATGCGCTGATGACGATCCCGGCCCGGGCGTGAAAGGTCCGAGTGAGATAGGCGACGGCGGGCGTCGGCATCGGTCCGAGCAGGCGCACATTGACACCGGCCGCGATCAACCCCGCTTCGAGTGCCGACTCGAACATGTAGCCCGATATCCGGGTGTCCTTGCCGATGAGCACGCTTCCGCGTTCATTGGCACAGAGCACCCTCCCGGCGGCCCACCCGAGCTTGAGCATGAAGTCCGCAGTCACCGGATAACGGCCCACGCTTCCGCGGATGCCGTCGGTTCCGAACAGGCGTCGCTTGTCGCTCATCCCAGCAGTGGCCGCATCTCCGTCATGGCGGTGTCCCGCCCCGACTGGGGCAGGCGCGCCCGCGGCGCGGCAACCGGCCGGTCTTCAGTGCAGGCTGGCGGGACCGCCAATCTCGCCCGGGCCCGAAGACGAACTCTGGGGCTCTTCCTCGACCACGCCTGCGCCTCCGTCCGCCGGGGTGTCGTCACCCCAGTCCTGGGGGGGACGCGGCTCCCGATTCGCCATGATGTCGCCGATCTGGTCGGAGTCCAGGGTCTCGTACTTGAGCAATGCTCCCGCCATCACGTGGAGCCGGGACATGTTCTCGTTCAACAGGTGCTCGGCCCGCTGGTAGTTTCGGTCGATGATGTTGCGCACCTCCTCGTCGATCAGGTGCGCCGTTTCGTCGGACACCAGCTTGTGCTTCGTCACGCTGTGTCCGAGGAAGACCTCGCCTTCCTCTTCGGTATAGGTGAGGGGGCCGAGCTTCTCGGACAGCCCCCAACGGGTCACCATGTTTCTCGCAATCTCGGTGGCGTACTTGATGTCGCTGCTCGCCCCGGTGGTCACGTGCTGGGCTCCGAAGATCAGTTCTTCGGCGATGCGGCCTCCGAACATGCTCGAGATACGGCTCTCAAGACGCTCCCTGCTGTCGCTGTAGCGGTCTTCCTCGGGAAGGAACATGGTGAGACCGAGGGCTCGTCCCCGCGGAATGATGGTCACCTTGTGCACGGGATCATGAGAGGGCACGAGAAGGCCGACGATGGCGTGACCGGCCTCGTGATAGGCGGTCAGTTTCTTTTCGTCGTCGCTCATCACCATGGACTTGCGCTCGGCGCCCATCATGATCTTGTCCTTGGCCTTCTCGAAGTGCTCCATCTCCACCGTTCGTCGATTGCTCCGAGCGGCGAACAGAGCGGCTTCGTTGACGAGGTTCGCGAGGTCCGCGCCCGAGAACCCCGGCGTTCCCCGCGCGATCACGTTCGGCTCCACTGCCTTGTCCAGGGGCACCTTGCGCATGTGGACCTTGAGGATCTGCTCCCGGCCGCGGATATCGGGCAACGGCACCACCACCTGGCGATCGAAACGTCCCGGACGAAGCAGGGCGGGGTCCAGCACGTCCGGACGGTTGGTCGCGGCGATGACGATGACGCCCTCGTTGCCGTCGAAACCGTCCATCTCCACCAGGAGCTGGTTCAGGGTCTGTTCGCGTTCGTCGTGCCCACCACCGAGACCGGCTCCGCGGTGCCGGCCGACCGCGTCGATCTCGTCGATGAATATGATGCACGGCGCATGTTTCTTGGCCTGTTCGAACATGTCGCGGACCCTTGATGCGCCCACGCCGACGAACATCTCTACAAAATCCGACCCCGAAATCGTGAAGAAAGGCACTTTGGCCTCACCGGCGATCGCACGCGCGAGGAGCGTCTTGCCGGTACCCGGGGACCCCACCATCAAGACGCCGCGGGGGATCTTGCCGCCGAGCTTCTGGAACTTGGACGGATCGCGCAGGAAGTCCACCAGCTCCGAGACCTCCTCCTTGGCCTCGTCCACTCCCGCCACGTCGGAAAAGGTCACCTTCACCTGGTCTTCCCCGAGCAATCTGGCCCGGCTCTTGCCGAAGGACAGCGCGCCGCGACCGCCCCCGCCGCCCTGCATCTGGCGCATGAAGAATATCCACACGCCGATGAGCAGCAGCATCGGGAACCACGAGATGAAGATCTGCATGAGGACCGACTGCTGTTCGGGGGGACGGGCGTCGATCACTACCCCGTACTCGAGCAGGTCCGAGATGAGAGCGGTGTTGTCCATCTCGGGGATGTAGGTCTGGAATCGTTCGCCGGTCTGGTAGATACCCTCGATGTTGCGCCCTTCCACCACCACCTTCTGCACCCGGCTGTGCTTGGCGTCCTCGAAGAAGCGGGAGAACTCCACCTGCGCCGGCGCCGCCCGGCGCGGTCCGAAATTGTTGAACACGGACATCAGCACCAGGGCAATCACTACCCAGAGAATGAGATTCTTGGCCATCGCGTTCAGTCGGCGCCCCAGACGAATTTCTTCAAGCGGATCGGCATGATACCGGAAGCTCCTTCCATACTATAGTCCAAAGCCCTTGGCCATCAGGTAAATCTCGGACGAGCGAGCCTTCGACGCCGCCGGTTTGCGAACCCGTACCGAAGAGAACATCTGCATCAGTTCTCGACGCAGGCAGCGCGTTTCCGGACTCTCGAACACCTTGAGCAACAGGGCTCCTCCCGAAACCAGCCACTCCGGCGCCGCGGCAATCACCCTTTCGGCAATTTCCCGACTCGTCGCCGCATCGGCTGCTCCGATGCCTTCCAAGTTGGGCGCCATGTCGGACAAAATCAAGTCCGCCGCTTCGCCATCCATCGCCTCTCGGAGTTCCCGACGAGCAGCCGCGTCGCCGAAGTCCCCCTGCACGAAGCGCACGCCCGGCAGCGCGTCCATGGGAAGGAGATCGAGCGCGACCACCTTGCCCCGCGGCCCCACCCGGGAGGCTGCGACCTGCGACCAGCCGCCGGGGGCGGCCCCGAGGTCGAGCACCCGCTGCCCCTTGCGCAGCAACCCTTCACGATCCGCGATTTCCAGCAGCTTGTAGGCGGCACGGGAACGATAGCCCTCCGCTCTCGCCTTGCGCACGAAGGGGTCCCGGCCGCGCTCCGACATCCACCGGCGGGAGCGGCGGCGTGTCAAGGGTACGCCACCTCGAGGATCTCGTACTCGATTTCGCCGGCCGGCGCCCGCACCACCGCGATATCTCCTTCCCGCTTGCCGATCAACGCCTTCGCGAGCGGCGAGGTGACGGAGATGAGTCCTTCGTCGATATCGGCCTCCACCTCTCCCACGATCTGAAAGCGCACGTCTTCGTCGGTCTCCAGATTGCACAGTTCCACCATGGCTCCGAACACCACCTTGCCCTGCGCCCTCACGGTACGGGTGTCGATGACGTCCGCGCGGGCAAGACACTCCTGAATCTCCGCGATGCGCCCTTCGGTGAAGCTCTGCTCCTCCTTTGCCGCGTGGTACTCCGCATTCTCCCGCAAGTCGCCGTGCGCGCGCGCCTCGGCAATCGCCTTGATGATCCGGGGGCGCTCGACCGTCTTGAGGCGCTGCACTTCCTCCTTGAGTCTCCGGGCGCCCTGAACCGTGATGGGGACGCGTTTCATGCCATCTCCTCGTGAAGGTCCTGCAGCCGGTTCACGTCGGTCACGTGAAGCTCGCGCATCCCGAGCACCGTCGCCTTCGCTCCCGCAATCGTAGTCGTGTAGGCGACCCCGTGCTGCAACGCGGTGCGGCGAATAGTGTACGAATCGGCTATCGCGTGACTTCCTTCCGTGGTGTTCACGATAAAGTCGATCTCACCGTTCTTCAACAGATCGACAATGTGAGGCCGGCCTTCCGCCACCTTGTTGACGACGATGCACTTCACTCCCGCTTCACGCAGCGCGTCCGCGGTGCCTCGGGTCGCCACGATATCGAAGCCCAGGGCACGAAGGTCTTCCGCCACTTCCATCGATTCGGGCTTGTCGCGATCGCGAACGCTCACGAAGGCGCGTCCCTTGTAGGGGAGATCGGCGCCCGCCGCGAGCGCCGCCTTGGCGAATGCCTGTCCGAATCGACGGCCCACGCCCATCACTTCGCCGGTGGACTTCATTTCCGGGCCGAGCAGGGTATCCACACCGGGAAACTTGACGAAGGGGAACACCGCTTCCTTGACCGAAAAGTACGAGGGAGGCGAGCGCTCTCCGATGCCTTGTTCGGAGAGCCCTCGTCCGATCATGCACAGTGCCCCGATCCGCGCGAGCGACCTGCCGGTCGCCTTGGAGACGAAGGGCACGGTCCGGGACGCTCGGGGATTGACTTCCAGGACGAAGAGATCCTCCCCGCATACCGCGAACTGCACGTTCATCAGCCCGACCACTTCCAAGGCCTGGCCGAGCTGACGAGTCTGCGCCCGGATTCGTTCCTGAATGTCGGCGCCAAGGGTGCACGGGGGCAGCGAGCAGGCCGAATCGCCGGAGTGCACGCCCGCCTGCTCGATGTGTTCCATGATTCCGGCGACCATCACCTCACGGCCGTCGGAGACCGCATCGACATCGACCTCGATGGCGTCTTCGAGGAAGCGGTCCAACAGCACCGGCGCGGACTCCGAGACGTCCACCGCCTCCTTCATGTATCCCTCGAGCTCCTGCTCCCGGTAGATGATCTTCATTGCCCGGCCCCCGAGAACATAGGACGGACGCACCACGAGGGGGTAGCCGATCTCGGAAGCCATGAGGCCCGCCTCCCCGGCAGTGCGCGCGGTGCGGTTCTCGGGCTGCCTCAAGCCCAGTCGCGCGATGAGTCCCTGGAAGCGCTCCCGGTCTTCCGCCAGATCGATCGAGTCCGGCGAGGTTCCGACGATCGGGGCGCCCGCCGCCTCGAGCGCCCGCGCGAGCTTGAGCGGAGTCTGCCCTCCGTACTGGACGATGATGCCCCGGGGCTTTTCCTTCTCGACGATTTCCAGCAGATCCTCGAGCGTCAGGGGTTCGAAGTAGAGACGGTCCGAGATGTCGTAGTCGGTCGAAACGGTCTCGGGGTTGCAGTTGACCATGATCGACTCGAAGCCGGCATCCCGAACCGCGAGCGCGGCCTGGACGCAGCAGTAGTCGAACTCGATCCCCTGACCGATACGGTTCGGACCTCCGCCGAGCACCATGATCTTCGCCCGGTCCGTGGGGGCCGACTCGCACTCCTCTTCGTAGGTGGAATAGAGATAGGCGGTCGCGGACCGGAACTCCGCCGCGCACGAGTCGACCCGCTTGAACACCGGGCGCACACCAAGAGCGTGACGGTGCGAACGGATCTCGGATTCCGTCGCGCCGAGCAAGGCGGCGAGCCGCCGATCCGAGAACCCCTTGCGCTTGAGGCGCAACAGTTCCGAGGCGTCGAGCTCGGCGAGACGGGCTCGCCGCAAAGCGGTCTCGATTTCCACCAGCTCCTCGATCTGCGTCGCGAACCAGGGATCGACCGCGGACAGATCGCACACCTCCCGCAGGGTCCATCCGTGTCTGAACGCATCGGCGACATAGCGAACCCGATCCGGTCCCGGCGCCCGAAGCTCTCCGCGCAGGAGCGCCGCCACATCCTCGCCCTCTTCGTCGGGCACGATTTCATCGAGACCGGAAAGCCCGGTTTCCAGGCTGCGCAACGCCTTCTGCAAGGACTCCTGGAAGCTCCTCCCCATCGCCATCGCTTCGCCTACCGAGCGCATCTGGGTGCTCAGCCGGGGCGCCGCTTCCGGAAACTTGTCGAAATTGAAGCGAGGCACCTTGGTCACCACGTAGTCGATGCTCGGCTCGAAGGAAGCCGGCGTGACGCCACCGGTAATCTGGTTGTCGAGCTCGTCCAGGGTGTAGCCGACCGCAAGCTTTGCCGCCACGTGCGCGATAGGGAATCCGGTCGCCTTGGAAGCGAGAGCGGAGGATCGCGACACTCTCGGATTCATCTCGATCACCACCAGGCGACCGTTCTCGGGATGCACCGCGAACTGGACGTTGGAACCGCCGGTATCGACCCCGACCTTCCTGAGCACCGCGATCGACGCGTCGCGCATCATCTGGTACTCCTTGTCGGTGAGGGTCTGGGCGGGCGCCACCGTGATGGAGTCGCCGGTATGGACTCCCATCGGATCCAGGTTCTCGATCGAGCACACGATGATGCAGTTGTCCTTTCGATCGCGAACCACTTCCATCTCGAATTCCTTCCATCCCAGCACCGACTCTTCGAGCAGGATCTCGCGGGTGGGAGAGGCATCGAGTCCGCGTTCGCAAATCGTCGTGAACTCCTCCCGGTTGTAGGCGATGCCTCCGCCGCTTCCCCCGAGGGTGAAGGAGGGGCGGACGATGATGGGAAATCCGATCTCGTTCCGTATGCGCTTCGCGTCCTCCATGGAGTGGGCGAGCTCGGAATTCGGCACCTCGAGGCCGATCGCCCGCATCGCCTCCCGGAAGCGCTCGCGGTCCTCGGCGGTGTCGATCGCCTCGCGGCTGGCCCCGATCATTTCGACTCCGAACGCATCCAACACTCCGAGGCGGTGGAGATCGAGTGCGGTGTTCAGCGCGGTCTGCCCGCCCATCGTGGGCAGGATCGCACCCGGCCTCTCCCGCTCGATGATGCGCGCCAGGGTGCGCCACTGGATCGGCTCGATGTAGGTCGCATCGGCCATTTCCGGATCGGTCATGATGGTGGCGGGGTTGGAGTTGGCCAGCACCACCCGATACCCCTCCTCGCGCAGCGCCTTGCAGGCCTGCGCGCCCGAGTAGTCGAACTCGCAGGCCTGACCGATCACGATGGGGCCCGCTCCGATGATCAGGACGGACTCGAAATCGCTCCGGCGCGGCATCAATCGATTCCCGCGTTCGCTCCGACGCCCGGTGGCTCGTCCGATTCGGATCGATGCCAGGCGTTTCGCCGGCTTCGCGCCTCCCGCATCAGCACGATGAAGCGGCCGAACAGGGAACGTATGTCATGCGGTCCCGGGCTCGCCTCGGGATGACCCTGGAACCCGAAGGCAGGCCGATCCCTGAAGCTGATGCCCTGCAGCGACGCGTCGAAAAGGGAGCGGTGGGTGGCCTCGACGTTTTGGGGAAGACTGTCTTCATCGACCGCGAACCCGTGGTTCTGGCTGGTTATCACCACTTCCCCCGTGGTCAGAACCTGCACCGGATGGTTCGCGCCGTGGTGGCCGAACTTCATCTTGCGGGTGCGCGCGCCGCCCGCGATCGCGAGGAGCTGGTGGCCGAGGCAGATGCCGAAGATCGGCACGCCGCTGTCCAGGAGCACCCGGATCGCCTCGATCGCATAGGAACACGCCTCCGGATCGCCGGGGCCGTTGGACAGGAACACGCCGTCCGGTCGTTGCGCGAGCACCTTTGCCGCGGTGGTCTCCGCCGGCACCACCCTGACCTCGCATCCGCTCGCGACGAGCTGGCGAAGAATGTTGCGCTTTATTCCGTAGTCGTAGGCGACGACCCGAAACTCCACGGGGGAAGGAGGCGACGCGATGAAGCGGCCCTGCTCCGGGTTCCATGCCCATTCTCCTTCCGTGAATCCGTACTCGGCGCCGGTGCTCACCTCCCGGGCGAGGTCCATCCCCTCGAGCCCGGGAAACTCCCTGGCCGACGCGATCGCGAACGCTTCGTCGACCGCTTCTCCGGCCAGGATGCAGCCCGCCTGCGCCCCTTTCTCGCGAAGAAGGCGCGTCAGACGCCGGGAGTCGACCCCCGCAATCGCGACCACCGAACGCCGCGTCAGGTACGACTCGAGCCCCTCTTCCGCTCGCCAACTGCTCGGCGGGGTGGGAGGCTCCCGGATCACCAGCCCCGCCGCATGCACCTGCTCCGCCTCGTCGTCGTCGCGGTTCGCGCCGACGTTGCCGACATGCGGGTACGTCAGAGTGACGATCTGCCGGCAGTAGGAGGGATCGCTCAGAATTTCCTGGTAGCCGGTCATCGAGGTGTTGAACACCACCTCGCCCACCGAGGAGCCGCTCGAACCGATCGAAACGCCCCGGAACAGGCTGCCGTCCTCGAGGGCGAGTAGCGCGCGTTTCCTCACCTCGACGGCATGCCCGGGCCTCGTCCGCCCGGTCCTCCGGACCCGGTCTCCTTCACAGGCCCAGCACGTCCAGCATGTCGTGCACGCCGCAAGGCCGCCCTTTCACCCAGCGCGCCGCCCTGAGCGCTCCGGCGGCGTAGTTCATGCGGCTCGAGGAGCGGTGAGTGATCTCGACGCGTTCGCCGGCGCCGGCGAAGAGCACGGTGTGCTCGCCCACGATGTCTCCCGCCCGGATCGTCTCGAAGCCGATGGTCGCACGGTCTCTGGCCCCGGTATGGCCTTCCCGGCCGAACACCGCACACTCCCGGAGGTCGCGCCCCAGCGCTTTGGCCACCACTTCCCCCATGCGCAATGCCGTCCCCGAAGGCGCGTCGACCTTGTGACGGTGATGGGCTTCGATGATCTCGATGTCGACCCCGTCGCCGAGCGCCCGGGCCGCGCTCTCCAGCAGCCGCAGGCAGAGGTTGACGCCGACGCTCATGTTCGGCGCGAGCACCACCGGTACACGCTTCGCCATCTCGTGCACCGCCGCCTTCTGCGAGTCGTCGAAGCCGGTGGCGCCGATCACCGCCGGACGCTCCCGGCGCACGCATTCCTCGAGGTGAGTCAGCGCGCTTTGGGCGTTGGTGAAGTCGATCAGGACCTCGAAGGGTCCCATGTCCGCTTCACGGTCGACGATCGGCACGCCCTGCTCGCCCACTCCCGCGAGCGTCCCGGCGTCGCTTCCGGCGGCCTCGTGTCCCGGCATTTCGAGCGCGGCCGCCAAGTGTGCGTCGCCCGCTTCCGTGACCGCCTGAATGACGGTGCGCCCCATGCGTCCCGCCGCGCCCGCAACCGCGATTCCCAGCGTGCTCATCCGGTGATCCCCTCGAAAAAGCGTTTGACCGAGTCCACCCAGGACGATGCCTTGGGATCGTGGGTGCTCTTGCTGCCGCGAAGGGACTCGTCGAACTCCCGCAGCAACTCCTTCTGTCGGGCGCCGAGCGCCACCGGGGTCTCCACGTCCACCCGGCAGACGAGATCGCCGACCCCCTGCCCCCGTACCAGCCTGACGCCCTTCCCGCGGAGCCGGAACAGGCGTCCGGTCTGCGTCTCGGGCGGAATCTTGAGGTTTACCCGTCCGTTCAGGGTGGGGATCTCGAGATCGCCGCCCAGCGCCGCAACGGCGAAGCTGATGGGAACCGTGCAGTACAGGTTGGCGCCGTCACGCACGAATATCTCGTGCTCGCGCACCGCGACTTCGACGTAGAGGTCGCCGGGCGGACCCCCGCGCTCTCCGGGCTCCCCTTCTCCCGAGAGTCGAATGCGGTCTCCGGTATCCACCCCCGCGGGAATCTTCACCGAGAGCGTCTTGGTCTCCCGCACCCAGCCCTCGCCGCGGCAAGTGCGGCAGGGATCCGTGATGATCTGCCCCCGGCCGCGACAGCGCGGACAGGTCTGCTGGATGGAGAAGAAGCCCTGCTGCACCCGGACCTGCCCGGCTCCCTCGCAGGTGGTGCAGGTCTGGGGTGACTTGCCCGCGGCGACGCCGCTCCCCGAACACTGAGCGCAACGCGCCTTGGATGGAATCCGCAGGGTCGTGGTGGTGCCGAAGACCGCCTCTTCGAGATCCAGCTCGATCTGGTGGCGCAGGTCCACGCCTCGATTGACGCGAGCGCCTCCCCCCCGGGTCCCGAATATGTCTCCGAAGACGTCGTCGAATATGTCGCGGAATCCGGCCGCGCCGAAGCCTCCGCCCGCCGCGCCCCCCTCCAGGCCCGCATGACCGAACTGGTCGTAGGCGGCCCGTTTCTTGGGATCCGAGAGTATGTCGTGCGCCTCCTTGGCCTCCTTGAAACGCTCTTCCGCGGTGGTGTCGTTGGCGTTGCGGTCGGGGTGGTACTTCATGGCGAGGCGCCGATACGCTTTCTTGAGATCCGCATCGCCGCAGTCCCGCGAAACGCCCAGCACCTCGTAGTAGTCTCGCTTCGCCATGGTTCGTTCAGGTCAACTGTCCTCGTGACTTCCTCTGGCCGAACGGCAAAGCGGTGCGGGCGAAACGCCACCATGAGATCTGGTCGCCCGAGAGGCCGGCGCTCCCGGGCGACCGGCGCGACCCGGACTCCCCTTCGAATTCTACTTCCGCCCTTCGTCCACTTCCTCGAATTCCGCATCCACCACGTCGTCGCCGGCACCGGAGGCTGCGCCTTCGCCTGCCGCGCCGTCCGCTCCGGCCGCGCTTTGCTGCTTGTACACCCGTTCCGCCAGCTTGCCGGATACCTCGGCGAGCGCCGCGGACTTGGCGGTGATGTCGTCCTTGTCGTCTCCCTTCATGGCGGTCTTGAGCGCTTCGATCTTCGACTCGACCTCGCTCTTCTCCTGTTCCTCCACCTGGTCGCCCAGGTCCTTGAGCGCCTTGTTGGTGGCGTGGATGAGTCCATCCGCCTGGTTGCGCGCATCGACCAGTTCGTGGAACTTGCGGTCCTCCTCTGCGTGCGCCTCCGCATCCTTGACCATCTTCTCGATCTCGTCATCGGACAGCCCGCTCGAGGCGCGGATGACGATGGACTGTTCCTTGCCCGTCGCCTTGTCCTTGGCCGACACGTTGAGGATGCCGTTGGCGTCGATGTCGAAGGCCACTTCGATCTGCGGCACCCCGCGCGGAGCGGGGGGGATGTCCGCGAGATCGAATCGGCCGAGCGACTTGTTGCCGGCCGCCACGTCGCGCTCGCCCTGAAGAACGTGCACGGTCACCGCGGTCTGGCCGTCCTCCGCGGTGGAGAACACCTGCTGCGCCTTGGTGGGGATGGTGGTGTTCTTCTCGATGAGCTTGGTCATCACCCCGCCGAGGGTCTCGATTCCGAGCGAGAGCGGAGTGACGTCGAGAAGCAGCACGTCCTTCACGTCTCCCGCGAGCACCCCGGCCTGAATCGCCGCCCCCATGGCCACCGCCTCGTCCGGGTTCACGTCCTTGCGCGGCTCGCGGCCGAAGATCTCCTGCACCATCTCCTGGACCTTCGGCATGCGCGTCTGCCCGCCGACGAGGATGACGTCGGATATGTCCGAAGGACTGAGGTTGGCGTCGGCGAGCGCCGTCTTGCAGGGTCCCGTGGTGCGCGCGATGAGATCCTCGACCAGAGACTCCAGCTTGGCCCGGGTCAGCTTGATGTTGAGGTGCTTGGGGCCGCTGGCGTCCGCCGTGATGTAGGGCAGGTTGATCTCGGTCTGCTGGCTGGAGGAGAGCTCGATCTTGGCCTTCTCCGCCGCCTCCTTGAGGCGCTGCAGAGCCAGGGGGTCGTTGTGGAGATCTATCCCTGCCTCCCGGCGGAACTCGTCGGAGAGATAGTCGATGATGCGGAGATCGAAGTCCTCCCCGCCGAGAAAGGTGTCGCCGTTCGTCGAGAGCACCTCGAACTGGTGCTCGCCGTCGACCTCCGCGATCTCGATCACCGAGATGTCGAAAGTCCCGCCGCCGAGATCGTACACCGCGATCCTCGAGTCGCCGCGGTTCTTGTCCATGCCGTAGGCGAGCGAGGCGGCGGTGGGCTCGTTGATGATCCTCTTGACCTCGAGGCCCGCGATGCGACCCGCGTCCTTGGTCGCCTGGCGCTGGGAATCGTTGAAGTAGGCGGGAACGGTGATCACCGCTTCGTTCACCGGCTCCCCAAGGTAGTCCTCGGCCGTCTTCTTCATTTTCATCAGCACCCGCGCCGAGATTTCGGGGGGCGCCATTTTCTTGCCGCTGCCCATGATCCACGCGTCGCCGTTGTCGGCCTTGACGATACGGTAGGGCACCATCTCCATATCGCGCTGCACCACCTTGTCTTCGAAGCGGCGACCGATCAGGCGCTTGATGGCGAAGAGGGTGTTCTCCGGGTTGGTGACCGCCTGGCGCTTGGCGGACTGTCCCACCAGCACCTCGTCGTCCTTCGCAAAGGCCACGATGGACGGGGTCGTGCGGTCCCCCTCGCTGTTCTCCGTGACCCGCGGCTTGTCGCCGTCCATGACCGCCACGCACGAATTCGTCGTGCCGAGGTCAATGCCGATAATCTTGCCCATATCGAATTCTCCGTCGAAGCATGCCGGAGCCGCCGCTCGTCTTCTCCTCGCGCCGGAACTCCTGATTGCGTTCGATATTTGGGTACGTCCGTTTCATTTCAAGCCTGCCGCGGGACCCTCACTTCGCCACCACCACGAGCGCGGGCCGCACCAGTCGGTCGTTCAGCCGGTAGCCTTTCTGGACCACGTTGAGAACGCTTCCCGACTGGCCTTCCTCTCCCTCCTGCATCGCCATCGCCTGGTGCACCTCGGGGTCGAAAGGCTCCCCGGACGGATCGATGACTTCGACCCCCAGCTTGTCGAAGGCGGTCGTCATGAGCTTGAGGGTGAGCTCCATCCCCTCCCGGACCTGTTCGACGCCGGCATCGTCTCCGGCCGCCGATATTCCGAGCTCCAGGCTGTCTCGCACGGGAAGGAACTCGTTCACGAAACGATCGAGGCCGTACCGGTGCGCGTTCGCGACATCGCGCTCCGCCCGTCTGCGCACGTTCTCGAGCTCCGCCCGAGCCCTCAAGGCCATGTCCTTGTGTTCCTGCGCATCGCGGCGGGCATTCTCGAGCGCGCGCGCGATCTCTTCGAGAGATTCCGGAGCTCCGGCCGGGGAAAGGGCCTCGGAGTCTTCGTCCGCGGACTCGTCGCGGCACTCGGCTTCTTCCCGATCTCCGCTCTCCCGCGCCTCCCTGGAACCCGACGCTTCGTTCGAGTCCACCTCGGCCGGTTCATCGATGTCCGGGACCTCCGCGTCTCTCGGGCTCTCGCTCCCTTCCTCGGTCCCGGAATCCTCAGGCCTTTCCTCGCTCATCGCTCTCCTGCTCCCCCGCGTTTCCGATCTCGGGATGAAGTGCCACCGTGCACCCGAACGCACCCTCGCGACGCCGACGCCGCGTCCGGGAATATGGGGCTCAGTGTTCCCGGTTCAAGGCGGCGGTGACGAGGCGGGCGGTGATGTCCACGATCGGAACCACCTTCTCGTACGCCATGCGCGTCGGTCCGATGACTCCGAGCACCCCGATCACCCGCCCCCCGGATTCGTACGGAGACGTGACGACGCTGAACTCGTCGAGCACCTCGTAGCCGCACTCCTCGCCGATGAAGATGTGCACTCCCTCGGTGCGCAGACACTGATCGAGCAGATGGAGAATGTCCCGTTTGCGGTTGAAGGCCTCGAAGAGCTGGCGCAGCTTGTCCATGTCCGCAAGGTCGTCGTACTCCATCAGATGGGTCTGACCCGCGACCACGAAATCCCCCTGCGAAGGTGGTGGAACTTCGAATGCCTTCTCCGCCATCTCCACCGCCACCGCAGTCATCCGGTTCATGCTCTCGCGATAGCGGCGCAGTTCGTCGACGATTCGTTCGCGAATCACGGTCAGACTCTGGCCCGCGCAGATGTCATTCAGATAGTTGGCCGCTTCCTGCAGCTCGGCCGGCGAGTAGCGGCGCTTCGTCCGGATGATGCGGTTCTGCACGGCATGCTCGTTGATCACGAGAATGACCAGCACCCGCTTGTCGGACAGGGACAGGAACTCGACGTGCCGCAGAATCACCTGCTCCTGCCGAGGCAGCATCACGATTCCGGCAAGGTGGGTTATCTCGGAGAGGAGGGCGGAAGTCGTCTCCGCCAGGGTGTCCTCCCGATCCGCGGCGTGCACCCGTTCCTCGAGGTCCCTCACCTCTTCGTTCCCCAGCGGCTGAGTGTGGAGCATGGTGTCCACGAAGAGGCGATACCCCAGTGCAGTGGGAACCCGACCCGCCGACGTGTGGGGGGCACAGAGCAGACCGAGGTCCTCCAGGTCCGCCATGACATTGCGAATCGTGGCCGGGCTCAGCGCCCGGCCGGAGTCCCGTGCCAGAGTGCGCGAACCCACCGGCCGGCCTTCCCGGATGTAGCGGTGCACGAGCAGCTTGAAGAGGTCCTCGGCCCGCTCGCTCAGCACACCACGCTCCGCTGGTCGCGTCGCCATTCCTCGCATCCTCGTCCCGGCCGGCTCAGCGCGGCGAGAGCGCGCCATGCGGCGATTTCGCGCACCGCCCTCCCCCAGCTCCTTTCATCGACGCATCGATCATCAGGTTCTCCACGTCGCTCCCGCTTCCGAGCCAGGCGCGCTTCGGCGATTGGCCGATGCAGGTACGCGGGGAAATGTAACACCGCGTTCGTCCCACATTAAGGCTCTCGCTGCTGTCAGCATCGCGCCGCTTCTCCCGGAACCGCGACGCCCGGCTACAATGCGCAGGGTGGAGACTGGAGGTGCGGACATTGCGCCGCGCGCCCTCCGCGGCAGGAAATCCGAAGATACGAAGAGAGGGAACTCGCTTAAGCGCCCGAGACTCGCCCATGTTCGAGAGTATCGGTCTCATCAGCAAGCCCGGCGACGACAAGGTCGCCGATACCCTGGAACGCCTCGTGGAGTTCCTCGAGCGCCGCGCGCTGCGCTTCGTGCTGGACCGGAGCAGCGCCGCCTACCTGCCCCACCGAAGCGAGCTCGTGGCGACCCGGGAAGAGCTCGGAAGTCGATGCGACCTCGCCATCGTCATCGGAGGGGACGGTACCTTTCTCGGCGCCGCGCGCTCCCTGGCCGGATACGAGGTCGCGCTGCTCGGCATCAACCTGGGGCGCCTCGGGTTCCTCGCCGACATCATGCCGCACGAGATCGTCGCCCGGGTCGGTGAGATCCTCGACGAACGATTCGACGAAGAGCGGCGCCTGATGATCGAGGCCTCGGTGGAGCGCGCCGGCGAGGTGGTGGCGCGTTTCGACGCATTCAACGAAGTGACGGCGCACAAGGCGGAGCTCGCCCGGCTGCTCGAGTTCGAGACCTACATCGACGGGCGCCTGGTGTACAACCAGCGTTCCGACGGAATCATCGTATCGACGCCGACCGGCTCGACCGCCTACGCGCTCTCCGGAGGCGGGCCGATCCTGCACCCGACCCTCGACGCCATCGTGCTCGTGCCCATTTGCCCTCACGCGCTCGGCACCCGCCCGCTCGTGGTGCACGCCGCAAGCGAGATCGAGCTCCGCATGGAGGCCCGGGACAACCCGCTCGCCCATCTCACCTGCGACGGGCAGAGCTCGATGGAGCTTGCCCACGGTGACCGCATCCGGATACGCCGCAAGGCCTCCCCGGTGCGGCTGATTCATCCCGCCGGACACGATCACTACGCCACGTTGCGCGCCAAGCTGCACTGGGCGCACGAGCCGTGAAGAGGTCCTGAGCTGGGGACCCAAGGGCTTCGGCGCCATTGCGATGCTCACCCACCTCCATCTGCGCGACTTCGCCATCGTCGAGCGCCTGGACCTCGAGCTCGGCCCGGGACTGACGGTTCTGACCGGCGAGACCGGCGCCGGCAAGTCCATTCTGATCGATGCCCTCAACCTGGTGCTCGGGGAGCGCGCCAGTCAGAACCTGGTCCGCAGCGGAGCGCCGAAGACGGAAGTCGCCGCGATGTTCGCGCCGCAGCGAGACTCCGCCGCCGCCTCCTGGCTTTCGGAGAACGAGCTCGACGACGCGAGCGGCGAGTGCCTGCTGCGTCGCATCGTGACCACCGAAGGCCGCTCGCGCGCGTACGTCAATGCCCGGCCGGTCCCGGTCCAGATGCTTCGCAGCCTCGGGGACGCACTGGTGGACATTCACGGACAGCACGCCCACCAGTCCTTGCTGCGCCGCGACACGCAGCGCGAGATCCTGGACGCGGGGACCGGAGAGCCGGAGGGCGTCGAAGGGCTGAAGGCGAGCTACCGCCGCTACGCGGACCTCCTCCAGGAGATGGAGAGCACCTCGCGCCTGGAGGGAGCTCCGGAGGATCGGCAACGCTACCTGGCGTGGCAGATTCGCGAGCTGGAAGCGGCGAACCCATCGGCGGAAGAGTACGACGAGGTGCTGGAGGAGCACCGGATCCTCGGCCACAGCGCCGAGCTCCAGGCGGCGAGCGCCCGAGCGCTCCATGCGCTGGACGCCGACGACAGTCCTTCCGCCATCGAGCTCGCCGGCTCTGCCGCGGGCGAAATCGCCCGGATGGCCCCCTATCTCCGGGAAAGCGCCGAGCTCGGGGATCTCATCGAAGGGGCGATCATTCAATTGCAGGAGGCAGCCGGGGCGATGCGGCGCGCCCGGGATCGACTCGACGCGGATCCCGGGCGTCTCGCCCAGCTCGACGCTCGTCTGGCCGAGCTTCACGCGATCGCGCGCAAGCACCGGGTCGAGCCCCGCGAGCTGGCCGGGGTGCTGGAGCGCCTGCGCCGCGAAGAAGAGGCCCTGGCACGAATCGAAGAGCGTCACTCGGAACTGCAGGCGCTCCTGGAGACTGCGCTTGGGGAGTATCACGCCGCTTCGCGGCGGACCCACGAAGTCCGCTCCGGCACCGCCCGGGAGCTCGGCGCTCGAATCGAGGCGAGCCTTCGTCAGCTCGGCATGCGCAACGCCCGCTTCCGCATCGACGTGGTGGCCGACCCCGAGCGCCCGCCGGGGCCCCACGGTGGAGATCGCATCGAGTTTCTCGTGAGCGCCAATCCCGGTCAGCCGCTGCGCGCGATTGCGCAGGTCGCCTCGGGAGGAGAGCTGTCGCGAATCAGCCTCGCGATCCAGGCGTCCGCCCGCCGCGTCACGGGAGTGTCCACCCTGATATTCGACGAAGTGGACGCAGGCATCGGCGCCGGGGTCGGAAGCATCGTCGGCCGCCGCCTGCGTGAACTTTCCGATGGGCACCAGGTGCTATGCGTCACCCACTTGCCGCAAATCGCCTCCCAGGCCCACCACCACATCGCGGTGGAGAAGCGGGCGTCGGGACACGAGACCACGACCGCGACCCGTCAGGTCTCCGGCGAGCAGCGCGTGCGCGAGCTTGCCCGGATGCTCGCCGGAGCGGAACCCACCTCCAGGAGCCTCGATCACGCGCGGGAGATGCTGAATCGGTGCTGCGGAGGCCCACCGTTATAATGTCGAAATGACCGGAGAAACGTGGTGATGGTGAAGCCCGTTCGAGTGCTGCACGTACTCCTGCTCGGAATCTTCCTGCTCGGAACGGCATGCTCCCGAGTGCCGTCGCTCGGCGTGTATCGAATCGACGTGCAGCAGGGCAACGTGCTGAGCGAGGACATGCTGGCGCAGCTCTCGCCGGGGATGGAAAAGCGCAAGGTCCGCTTCCTTCTCGGCACCCCGATGCTCATCGACACGTTCAACCAGGACCGCTGGGACTACATCTACACCTACTCCCGAGGCGGAGGAAGCGTCGAACAGCGTCAAGTCACCCTCTTCTTCGAGGACGACCGGCTCGAACGGATCGAAGGCGATGTCCACCGGGGCACCGGCCGCCGGGAGGTCACCCGAGAGGAGACCCTGGTGCTGGTGCCGGAAGACGAGAGCTCGGGCGGGTTTTTCGAGACTCTCGAAACCGGCCTCGACTTTCTCCGGCCGGACTCGGAGGCCGATGTCGGCGAGTCCGCTGCGCCCGAGGCGGGCTTGCAGCCCGAACCCGCCGCCGAGACGGGTGACGGCACGCCGCCGTCCGAGGAGGTCGCGCGCGCCCAAGCAGATGACGAGCCGACGGTCGAGCCCGGCGACGGCACGCTCGAGGAGGAAGAGGGGGGTTGGCTCGAGAACGTCCTCCAGTATCTGCAACCACTGACGTCATCGTCCCCGGATGATGGTGCCGATCCACCCTCCGGCAGCGTAGAGGGCAGACAGTAGCACCGAGATCAGCCCCTCTCGCGGGTCGCTCGCGAGCGCCGCTTGCGCACTTCGGATTGCGCCCGGGCACGGGACCGGCGGCTCTCCTTGGGGTCGGCGAGCAACGGGCGATAGATCTCCACCCGATCGCCTGGTCGCACCGGGGCATCGGGGTCCATGCGGCGGCCGAACACCCCGAGGTCCAGGCGCCGTTGCGCCGCTTCGGGGAAGTCGACGCAGAGCCCCGACATCTCCACGACCTCGCGAAGCGTCGCCCCGGGCGCGACCGAGACCTTGCGGAGCACCTGCCGGGAAGGCTCCGCCCAGACGACTTCGACCTCGACGGTGCGCTCCTCTTCCTCTCCGGGCGATCCGGTGCGTTCAGTCGCCACCATCGCCGTCTCCCGCGTCGGGCGTCTTCGCAGGATATCCGTTGGGAGCATCCACCATCGCCATGTACACGAGCTTCATCCGCGGCGCGCCACCGCCCCGGTGACGACCGACGGCGCAGGCTACGACGCCACGTCCCCGCCGCATCTCCCGTACTGCTCGGTCGCGCGGCGACAGAAGGCGTCCACGAGAGAATCGGCGATTTCGCTGAATATCGGATTGAGAACCGTCTGCACCGCCCGATTGGAAAACGCGAAATCGAGCTGGAGCGATACCCGGCATCCCCGTTGCGCCAGGGGCTCGAATTGCCAACGCCCTTCGAGTCGACGGAAGGGACCGGCAACGAGGGAGATCTCGATGAGGCGCCAAGGATGCAGAGTGTTGCGCGTTCTGAAGGATTTCCGCACGGGGCCCCGGGCAATCTCCAGGCTGGCCTCGACCTCCTTCCCGGTGCGCCGATGCACGGTTGCGCTACGGCACCAGGGCAGGAAATCCGGATAGCGCTCTATGGCGTCCACGAGCGCGTACATGTCCGCGGCTCGGTGCGGCACGAGGGCATTGCGCTTGACGACGGGCACGAAGAAACGCGGTCGGCGAGATTCGGAACGGACAACCGGGGCGGCGATTGTATCGGTGAAAGTCGCTGTGGAAGAATCCGCCTCCGATCCGGACACGCACGACGGCAGCGATGGGCAAGAGCAAGGGCAAAGGGTCATCGCAGTCGAACGTCATCGCGACCAACCGCAAGGCCCGGCACGACTACCGGATTGAAGAGACCCTGGAAGCCGGGCTGGTCCTGGAAGGCTGGGAGGTGAAGAGCCTGCGCCAGGGTCGCGCGCAGCTCCGCGACAGCTACGTTCACCTCGAGAATGGCGAGGCCTGGCTTCGAGGCTCCCACATCAGTCCCCTGCCGAGCGCCTCGACGCACGTGGACCCCCAGCCCACCCGGACCCGAAAGCTGCTCCTGCACCGCCGGGAGCTCAGCCGACTCATCGGGGCGATCGAAAGGCGGGGGTTCACCGCCATCGCCCTGCAGCTCTACTGGACACGGGGCCGGGCCAAGGCGCTCATCGGCATCGCGCACGGGAAGCGCAAGCACGACAAGCGCGCCGCCGAGCGGGATCGGGACTGGCAGCGCCAGCGCGAGCGCCTGATCAAGCGTCCGGGGTGACGCCGTCCGAGCCTTGGCGTAGACTTGAGCGCTCCCCATGGGGGCGACATGGTTTCGACGCGGGTAGCAAAACCCTAGGTGCATGCCGAGGAGCAGAACACCTCGTAAATCCATCTGCAAACAACATAGTTGCCAACGACGACAACTACGCTCTGGCTGCTTGAGGCGGCCAGCCTCTGACCGGCGCGTGCTCGTGCACGTCGAATCGGGGGTCAAACTCACATGAGCTCGCGGCGAAGGAGGCCCCGGCCTGAACCGCTAAAACTCCAGGGGCTGGCCGGTCCGGTATCCTGCCCGTCGGAGGCCGGATCGGCGAGAACCAGTAGACCGGGCTAAGCATGTAGAGCCGAAGGCGGAGTGCTTGCGGACGCGGGTTCGATTCCCGCCGCCTCCACCACTGGCCTTCTTGAGGTATCTACCAGCCTCATCAAGTGCATGTACCAGACTGATAAACGAATGTTTATCAGTCTTGGGGCGTTCCTTGAGCGACCACCCGGAATCAAGCAGGCTGGCGCAAGTCGAGGTACGGATTGTGGTGCGAGATTGAGCAAGCTCACGGTACGGAAGGTTGAGACTGCCAAGGGCCCGGCGAGGCTCCTCGACCAACATGGGCTGTATCTTCACATCTCTCCGTGGGGCGCGAAGATGTGGATCCAGCGGCTCACGATCCGGGGCAGGCGCGCCGACAATGGCATCGGGCACTAATCGGCGATGGATCTGGCCGAGGCACGGGCCGCGGCCTTCGAGCGGTGGAAGGTTGCGCGCGGCATCGGAGAGGCCGACGTGCAGCTCCGGCGTCGCCGTGAACCGGTTGCCGAACGCCCCGAATCCGTAGCCGAGCTTCATCTCGAGGCGCCGCCTCTCCAAGCCGTCATCGTTGGTCGCGAGATCCGCGAGCGTCGCCCGCCCGAGCTGCGGAAGCGATGCAGTCCCGGGTCTTCCTGAACACCCCCATCGTCCCGCGTAACTGGACGAAAACCGCTCAATTCCTCGATGATTGACATATCTGTTTCAGATCTCATATTCTCTGCAACATAAAGGTAGAGGACATCCCGTATGCCGAAAGTTGTCCATCTCCCGCCAACTGGAGCGTTGCGCACGCCAGTCGGTCATGCAATCCGCACTGGCGAGACGGCCTTTCGGAGGCTCGAAGACCTCTACGCCGAGGGTCGCCTGCCGGCACGCGCGGTGATCGTCGACGCGTCCAAGGCAAGGTTCCAGAGGGAATTTATCCGATCGCTGCAGTCGACCGGCACCGACGTCATGCTCGATCCAAAGGTCGCGGAACTGAGCGAGGTCG
>CAYQVB010000031.1:0-22575 GCA_964420925.1 uncultured Ectothiorhodospiraceae bacterium
AAGTGACTCCACCCCGCAGAGCCGCCGTGAAACGGGCGTCGAGGTTTCATCGTCGGCGCGGCACCCGCGCTACCCGTTCGAGGCGTGGATCACCCATCGGAGGGATCTAGTTGTCGATGCGGGTGCCGTAGCCCCGGGCACGGGCGCGGGCAAGGGCGAGAGAGGCAATCGCGGTGTCCTGGACCCCGGTGCCGGTGAGATCGCACACCGTGATCTCTTCCGGCGACCGCCGGCCGGGTGCCCGCCCCGAGGTGACCTCGCCGAGCTCGGCGGGGAGCCGGTCGCCGTCGAGGAGCGAGAGGGCGTGCTGCAGCTCCCCCATCGCGCGGCACTGCTCCCGCCGGTCGCACACCACGCAATCCGCGCGGCGGAGCACCTCCGGGTCCAGCTCCTGCTTTCCGGGCAGGTCGGCGCCCATCGCGGTGATGTGCAGGCCCGGGTGCAGCCAGCCGGCCTTGACGATCGGTGCGCGCGTCGGGGTGGTCGTGATCACCACGTCGCTCTCGCGCACGAGCGCTTCCGGCGTCGTCGCTTCCACCGGAAGGGCGAGGCTCTCGCTCATCTCCGTCACGTAGGCGGCGGTGCGCCCGGCATCGCGCGCGCTCACGAGCACCCGTTCGAAGTCGCGCACGAGGCGAAGCGCCCGGACCTGGTAGCGGGCTTGGGCGCCCGACCCCAGCACGCCGACGCTGCGCACCGTCTCCGGCGCGAGGTGGCGTGCCGCCACCGCTCCCGCGAGGCCCGTGCGCAGGTCGGTCAGGTAGGCGTTGTCGAGCATGACCGCCTCGCAGAAGCCGGTCTTCGCGCTCAGCACCACTACCATCGCCCCGCCGCTCGGCAGGCCGAGCTTCGGATTGTCGAAGAATCCGGAGGCGACCTTGACCGCGAGGTGGTCGAGCCCGCGCACGCAGGCGCTCTTGATGTCGACGTCGCCCCGGTGCTCGGCGACTTCGATGTGCATGATCGGAGGCATTTCGACCTTTCCCTCGCTGAGCCAGGTGAAGGTGTCCTCGATCGTCTTCAGGCAGTCCGCGTCGAATCCGACGCAGGCGCGCAGCTCCGCTTCAGTCAATACGAGTACCGACATCCGCTTTCCTCCTTACATGGGAATTCCAATAACTTGTTGTTTTTCGTGGATTCCCGCTTATCCACTCTCCTCGAACCAGGTTCCGTTGATGACCCGGAGATAGACATCCATGTCCACGTTGTTGCCGCTGATGACGCAGGCGACCTTTCCGTGGAACTCCGGGATGCGTCCCGCGAGCATCGCCGCCACGCCCACCGACGCTCCGCCCTCGGCGATGAGGCGTTCGTGGCGAAAGAGATGCGCCATCCCGGCCGCGATCTCCTGCTCGCTCACCAGCACGCAGTCGTCGACGAGGCGCCGCACCAGCTCGAAGGTGTGGCGGTTCCCGAGCCCGATCCCGCCGCCCAGACTGTCGGCGAGGCTCGGCTCCTCGGTGACCGGCACCGGGTGACCGGCCCGGATGCTCTCGATCATCGCCGGGCCCCGCTCCATCGACACGCCGATGACGCGGGTCGCGGGGTTCGCCGCCTTGAGGGCGAGCGCGGTGCCCCCGAGCAGGCCGCCCCCCGAGAGCCCCGCGATCACGGTGTCGACGCTGCCGAGGTCCTCGAGGAGCTCGAGCCCGATGGTGCCCTGTCCGGCGATGATGTGCGGGTCGTCGAAGGGATGCACGGGAACGAGCCCCTTGTCGCGGGTGAGACGCTCCGCCTCGACTTCCGCCTCGTCCTGGGAACGCCCGATGACGCGAAGCTCCGCCCCCAGTCTCTCAATCGCGGCGCGCTTGTTCGCGGGCACCAGCTCCGAGAGGCAGACCACCGCCCTGGTGCCGGTGCGCCGGGCGGCGAGCGCCACCGCCCGGCCGTGGTTGCCGGTGGAGACGGTGACCACGCCCCGCCCGCGCTCTTCCCGGTCGAGCACGCTCAGTCGGTTGGTGGCGCCCCGGATCTTGAAGGCGCCGGTCTCGTGCGCGGTCTCGAGCTTGAGATGCACGTCGGCGCCGGTGAGCCGCGAGAGGGAATCCGAGCGTACCAGCGGGGTGCGGCGCACCCAGGGCGCGATCGCCCGGCGCGCCCGATAGATGTCACCGAGACCGACGGATTGCGTCATCGAACCGGGAGGGTGCGCGGTGCGGGGCCGCTATCCGCCCGTCGCTCGCAGGCCGCCCGCGGACTCGACTTCGGCGCTGCCGGGACCGGCGGGCGCCGCGGCCGGGACCTGTCGCCCGCGGCGCAGCCCCGCGAGACGCGCGGGGAGGTCCGCGAGGATCTTCCGGCTCGCGTTGTGTCCGGGCACGCCGGTAACGGTGCCCCCTGGCCAGCTCGAGGAGCCGCAGGTGTAGAGCCCTGGGATAGGCGTGGTGTAGTCGGAGAAGCCCGGCAGGGGGCGGAGCCCGAACATGTGCCGCGGCGTCATGTCGAGATGGGCGATGTTCGCGCCGGGAAGGCCGAACTCCCGCTCGAGATCGGCCGGGCTCCAGAAGCGGCGCTCGATGATGAGGTCCTCGATGCCCGGCATGTATTCGGAGAGCACCTTGATGCAGTGCTCTCCGAATCGCTCGCGCTCGGTGTCCCAGCTCCCTTCCGCGAGCTCCAGCGGGGCGTGGAAGATGTTCGCGCTCAGGATGTGCTTTCCGGGCGGGGCGAGGGTGGGGTCGGCGACGGTGGGGAAGAGACCCCAGAACATCGGCTCTCGCGACCAGCGCCCGTACTTCGCGTCGTCGAAGGCGCGCTCTTGGTACTCGATGCTGGGGGCGATGCGGAACTGACAGCCCGAGCACGCCTCTTCCATGCCCCGGGGCGACGCCGCGAAACGGGGCAGAGCGTCCAGCGCGAGCGCCACTTTGAAGGCAGAGCCCCGCTTGGGCAGCCGCTCCACCGTGGCCCGAAACTCGGAATCGAGATGCCGTGCCTCGACGAGGTTCAGGAAGGTGGTCCACGGGCCGAGATTGGAGGCCACCACCGACGCTTCGATCTCTTCTCCGTCCTCAAGCACCACGCCGCTCGCCCCGTGCTCGCCGGCGAGAATCCGCACCACCCGCGCCCCGGTGCGGACCCTTCCCCCTGCTGCCTCGATGGACTGGCGCATGGTGCGCACGATGCTCCCCATGCCCCCGAGCGGGAGCCCGGTGGACCCGCGCAGCACCTGCCGCCGGGGGTCGTGGGCGGCGACCACGCTGGAGGAGGCGAGCGACATCGGGCGCATCATCAGCCAGACGGAAGACCCGGGCGAGAGGGGCCCCAGCCAGTTCGACATCACCCCCAGCATCGCGACCATCGCCTTGAGGTGATCGGACTCCAGGTACTCGTCGAGCAGGTCCACCACCGTGCCCAGGAAGATCTTGGCGAAGGCTTCTTCGTCCTCGGGCGTGGCAAGGCGGGCGGTGAGCTCCGCGAGCGTCGGCGGCGGCTCGAAGAGAGACACCCCGAGGCGCTCCGCGAAGCGGTTGAAGAAGTCGAAGAGGGCGGGGTATCCCGCGACGTCCTTCTCCGAGAAGCTCCGGATCTGCTCCGCCACCCGCTCGGGCTCGCGCCACGCCACGAAGGCCCGCCCGTCCGGGAAGGGGAACATCAGCGAGGGATTGGGGCGGGTGAAGGTGAGGCCGAAGCGCTCCAGCTCCAGGTCGCTGACGATCTTGGGCTCGAGCGAGCCCGGGGAGTTGGTGATCGAAGCCCGGTAGCCGGGGAAGTACTCGTACTCCGCGCAGGGGCCGCCGGCGATGTGGCGCTGCTCGAGCACGAGCACGTCGACCCCGGCCCGGGCGAGATAGGCGGCGCACGACAGGCCGTTGTGCCCTCCGCCGACGACTACCACTTCGTGCCGGTTCATGCGGGAAAACGCTCCACCCCCCAACCCGGAAAGTGTTCCCGGCTCGGCTTGCTCGCCTGCGGGTGGTCGATGAACATCGTGTGGCTCATCCGAGCCGGCCACGGCGGCGGATCGCTCCGCTGTCGCGCAAGGAACTTCAGCAAAGGCAGCAGTGGAATCCACGAAAAACGATGAGGTATAGGAAGTTCCATGCAAGGGGCTCCCGGCGGGTAAAGGGAGTCTCCGGCTCGCATCCGCCTGCCAGTTCCGGTCGCGCTACCCGCCCGTACCGTTGCCGGAGGAACCCCTTCCGCTCATGGCGGCCCCATTCAGGCGCCGCGCGAGGTAGCGGGTAAACTCCCAGTTCATGGTCTCGTAGCAGGAGATGCGTCCAGCTTCGGCAAAGCGGCTGCGCAGGGAACTGTGCGCGCTCTCGAGCCGCATCCGATCCTCGGCGTTGATGCGTCGATAGAGCGCCTCGATGACCTCGGCGGTGCGCCGAGGCATCGCATGGTCGCAGGAGGCGACTCCCCACTTGGTGCGCACGTGGCCGACCCCCTCCGGAATCAGGCACATGTAGAAGACCCGGTCCGGGGCGAGCGCCAGCATCTGGGCGGGGTACACGCCGATCATCGAGAAGTAGGATCGATGCTCTTCGCGGAGCTCCGGATGGTAGGGCTCGAAGGGCGACTCCTCGATCGCGTCGGCCAGTGCCCGGCTTCCGCTGAAGCTGAAGGCGTCTCCCCCGGTCTCGAGCTCGACGAGCTCCATGGAGAAGTACCTGCCGATCGAGTTCCGGTGGGTGTGGAACACGTGGTAGAGGTCGGTGAAGTTCTCGAAGAGCAGCTTCCAGTTCGTCGCCCAGACCTCTTCGTCTCCGCACATGCGCCGCATGCACTCCATGTGGTAGTCGCCGACCCGTTCGTCGAGCTCCGCGCGACGCGCTTCGAGCGGCGGCGCAGCGCCATCGATGTTCACGTAGATGAAGCCGCGCCAGATCGCGCTTCGGACTTCCGGCAGCGCGACCCGGGAAGGATCAAAACCACAGGTCCGTTCCATGTAGCGGGTGTGCACGAGACGTCCGTCGAGATCGTAGGTCCAGGCGTGGTAGGGACACACGAAACGCTTCGCCCGTCCCTTGCCGCTGGCGATTCGCGTCCACTTGTGGCGGCACACGTTCGAGAGCACCCGGATCGTGTCCGGGTTCGCCCGTACCACGAGGAGCGGCTCACCAGCGACCGCAATGGTGAAGTAGTCGCCGGTCTCCGGGATCTCCTCCACCCTTCCCAAGCAGATCCACTCCTTCTCGAAGATCTCGCGCAGCTCGAGCTCGAGCAGGGAGGGGGAGGTGTAGGCCCCTGGAGGCATCGTGGTGCCCTCCTCCAGGGGCCGGGCCGCGGCGCGCCCGATCGCCGCGCACAGCGCGTTCAGGCTTTCGTCTGCCGTGTGCCCCGCGTTCACGCGCTCTGCGCCCACCAGCGCTCCACGCTCGCTCGCACCTCCTCGCTGTGGAAGCGGGCCGCGCGCTCGGAGGGCGGGAGCGGCTCGTCGTAGAAGAACGCGGGCAGCTCGTCGTCTTCCACCGTGAATCCCGCCTGCCGGTTGAACTCCGCCTCGAGTTTCAATGTCTCGCGGCCCAGCGCGTGGAAGAAGGCGGCGTCGAGCCGGGTGCCCACCGCGTCGTTGATCGCGGTGGCGATCATGTCGAGGTGGGTGTTGGTGACCCCGCGCCCGAATATGCAGAAGCCGAGCGAGTCGGCCGCGGCCATCACCACCTGCGCCTCCATGCTGGCGTCGACCACTTCGTCGGTGCTCTTGCCGTCGGTGTTCATGCGCGGCACGTTGCCGGCGGTGTGATCGGCGCCCTGGGCGGTCACCATCATGGTAATCCCCGTGACTTCGATTACCCGTGGATCGTAGGCGCTGATCGCCTGCTTCTTAATGACCGGGATGCGCATGACCCCGAAGTGGGCGCCGGCACGGGCGGTGCCCTGCGCGTAGACGCGCCCGCGATCGGTGCCGCGCCGGATCTCGTCCAGCACTTCGAGCATGAAGTCGAAATCGCCGAACTTCCCGAGTCCCGCCTCCATCAGCACCCCGATGGTCGCGCCGGCCTCGATGGTGTCGATGCCCAGATCGTTGGCCTCCGCGTTCACCCGCGCGAGCTCGTCAGGGTCGCGGAGCCCGCAGTTCGAGCCCATGAGGCCGATGGTCTCGTACTCCACGGGCGAGACGATCTCGTTGCCCTCGGCATCGACGTACACGTTGCTGCACTCGATGATGCAGCCCGGCATGCATGCGTGGGCGTTCGCTCCCCCGCGCTCCGTGCTGAGCTCGCGCAGGTAGTCGCCGCCGAGCTTCAGGCGCTCGTCGCTCTCCGTCAAGCGCCCGGAGCTGAAATTGCGTACCGGCAGGGCGCCGATGTAGTTGGTGAAGTCCGCCATGCTCGCGGTGCCGATGTTCTTGTACACCGCCACCAGGTCGTCGTCGCGCAGCTTGCGGCCGTACTCCTTGATCGCGCCCATCACCTTCTTGCGTTCCAGCAAGTTCGGCATCCGGTGGAGGTCGGCGACGATCGCCTTGACCTTTTTCACTCCCATGACCGCGCCCACCCCGCCGCGTGCGGCGAGGCGGCTGGGGCGCCGGTCCGCGTCGCTGATGGCGATGCCCGCGAGCAGCCCGCGGTACTCGCCGACCGGACCGCAGAGGGCGAGGCTCACCTTCTTGCCGTAACGCTCGTGGAGGCGCTCCGCCGCCTCGAAGTTGCCGAGGCCCAGGTAGCCTTGCGCATCGTCGAAGCGCACGCTGCCGTCCTTGGCGAGGTGGATGACCGTCCATTCCTCGCACGCGCCGTGCAGAGTGAGTCCGGCGATGTGGAGCTGACCGAGCGCCACGCCGAAGGTGCCGCCCGCGTTCGCTTCCTTGATGCCGCCGGTGAGCGGACTCTTGCAGCCGACGCTGGTGCGGTTGGCGTTGGAGAAATTGGTTCCCGCGAAGGGACCGGCGGAAAAGATGAGCGGGTTGTCGGCGGACAGGGGCTCCACCCGCGCGGCCCCGCACTCGAGCAGGGTTTTGGCGATGAAGTGGCGCCCGGCGTTGACGATGTCTTCGCCGGACCACTCGCGCTCCTCGACCCGGCGGGCGCCGAGGTGGATGTCCAGGTACCTGCGCATGGATGTTTGCCTCCGGCCGGGTGCGCCCGGCCCGCTCCGGTCTTCGCCGCCGCCGACTCGGGTCGACGAAGGGTCGCAGACAGTAGCGGTCCCGTGCCGCCGAGACAAGTTGTCAGTGTAGCGGCCGGTAGCGTTTCACGCTGGCAGAGGCGCCGCTTGGCGCGTGAACGATAGGCATTTGCGCGGAGGCCCGGCGGTCACTCGCGTCCGAGCGAATCATTCGTCAGGGCGTTGGTTGCGTCGGATCTCGCTCGCGACCCGGAGAATCGCGGCGAGGCTTCGCTCGACGTCGTCGTCATCGGTTGCCCACGACGAGACACTGATGCGCATCGCCGTCCGGCCCTTCCATTTCGTCCCTCCGCACCAGCAGGTCCCGTCATGCTGCACGCCCCGGATTACGTCCATCGTGGCGCGATCATCGCCGAATGCGACGAGGACCTGGTTGAGTACCACGTCGTTGAGGACTTCATGGCCGGCGGCGCGCAGGCCGGCAGCAAATCGCCGGGCCTGCCGGCAATTGCGTTCCACGAGCTCCTCGACGCCGTCGCGTCCCAGGGACCGGATCGCCGCCCACACCTCGAGGCCGCGCATGCGGCGGCTCGCCTCCGGAGTGAACTCGAAGGGGTCGCGGCCCTGACGTTCGGGGAGATACTCCGCCTGCACCGACATCGCGCCGCGCAGAGCAGCCGCATCACGCACGATGGCGAGACCGCTGTCGTAGGGAACGTTGAGCCACTTGTGCGCGTCGGTCGCCCACGAATCGGCCCGCTCGATGCCCGCCGCCCGTTCGCGGTGCCGCCGCGACGCCCTTGCCCACAGGCCGAAGGCGCCGTCCACGTGAACCCAGATGTCCTTCGCCCTCACTGCGTCGCAGATGGCGCCCACCGGATCGAAGGCGCCGGTGTTCACGTTGCCCGCCTGGGTGCAGACGATCGCGGGGCCGCTCGGTCGGGGCATGGCGTCGGCGCGCATGCGGCCCTCGCCGTCGGCCGGTATCCGTACCACCCGATCGCGGCCGAAGCCGAGCATTCCGAGCGCCTTGAAGAGGGTGGCATGCGCCTGCTCGCCCACTACGACGGTGACCTCGCGCGCGGCATGGAGTCCGTGGCGATCGACGTCGTGGCCGTGTGCGAGCAGGACCGCGCGCCGGGCCGCCGCGAGCGCGGCGAAGTTGGCCATCGTCGCGCCGGTCACGAACGCCGCTCCCGCGTCTGCCGGCAGGTTGAGCACTTCGAGCGTCCATCGCATCGCCACTTGCTCGATCGCGGCGCCGATGGGCGAGCTCACCTCGCTGAAGGCGTTCTGATCCCACGCCGCGCCGAGCCAGCTCGCGGCCAGCGTCGCGGGCAGCGCGCCACCGGTGACGAAGCCGAAGTAGCGGGGTCCGGCGCTCGCGACCGTGCCCCGCGAAGCGATCTCGTCGAGCAGGGCGAGGACTTCCGTGGCGGGCAGCCCGGTCCGTGGCAGCGCTCCCCCCAATGCCTGCGTCAGCTCCCCTGTGCTGTGCGACGCGCCGACACGGCGTTCGGGAAGCGATTCGAGGAAGCGCGCCGCCCGATGGCAGGTCTCGGTCAACAAGTCTCGTGGTTCGGTCATGCTTCACCTGCTTCCGAAGTCGGGTGCTTCGGTTGTCGGAGGGGCCGCCCATGCGGCGGCGGACCGCGCGCTTCGCCAACATGGCTCGAAGCCTTGGGGAGCGGCTCTCGACTCCGGCTTCGAAGCGGCGCCTACACCTCGATTCTCGCGCCGATGCGAAGATGCGCGCGGAGGGAGCGGCAGATGGCGGCGAACTCCGCCGCCGCGTCGGGGCCGCTCTCCCGCGCCCGCACGAAGCCGTGGATCATGTCGCGCGCGCAGTGCAACTCGGCGTCGACTCCGGCCTCGAGCAGTCGTCGCACGTAGTTGCGACCGTCGTCGGCCAGCGGATCGTAGTGCGCGATATGGACATGGGCGGGCGGTAATCCCGAGAGGTCGGCGCTTTCCGAAAGCGGCGTGGCGTAAGGACTCGCTTCGCCGCGTTCCTTCCCCAGGTAGGCGTTCCAGGCCCGCTCCATGAAGTCCGCGCCGAGCCCGGGCGAATCGGCGTGCTCGCGGTGGCTGCGCGAGACGGGCCGGTCGATGAGCGTCGGGTAGACCACCGCCTGTGCCGCGACCCTCGGTCCGCCCCGGTCTCGGGCGAGCATGCAGGTCGCCACGGTGAGGTTTCCGCCGGCGCTGTCACCCCAGATCGCGATGCGCTCGGGGTCAATCCCGAATTCGGCGGCGTTTCGGGACACATGGGCGAGCGCGGCATGGCAGTCTTCCGGCGCGGCGGGGAAGGGATCTTCGGGAGCGAGCCGGTAGTCGACGCTCACCACCACCGCGCCTACCTCCTGCGCGATCCCCGACGCGATCTGATCGCCGCTGTCGAGGCTGCCGAGCACGAAACCGCCGCCGTGGAGGTACATGACGCAAGCCGCCGGCGACCCGGCGCCGGCGGGGTGGTAGACCCGCACCGGAACTGCACCATTGCGCCCCACGCCCGGGCAGGCCAGCGCGCGGTCCTCGACCCGCATTCCCGGCGGATACTCTCGGGCCAGGGCGGCGCCGTAGGTATCGTGGCCCGCGCGCTGAACCGCGAGGTCCTGGTTCGCCGGCTTCGCCGCCTTCGCGGCGAGCAGGTCCGTCATGTCGGGATGGATGCGATACGGCGCCATCGAAACTCCAATTCCGCGGTAGCCCGCCCTTGCGCGCGGGCGGCGAAGGATAGCGTATGCGTTTGGATGGAAGTTCCCCTGCCACCTCGGCTCCAGTGGATTCCCGTTTGTATGGAACCCCCCCCCCCAACTCGTCGTTTGTCGTGGATTCCCGCTTCCGTGGGAATGACGAGAATGGACGACATGCGCGCGCGCATGAGCCCAAGTTTCCTTCCGCGATAGCGGGGACGGGCCCCCTGGCCTTGGCCGGCTTGCGCGGGAATGACGGAAGTGGGCGCTCTGGACGAGTGAACGCCCCCGAAGTTTCTTGCGCGGGGAGAGTCCGCGGCCGCCTGTCCAGGTGTCGTCGGTGGCCGCGGCTGAGTGCGCGCTTCGCTCAGCCTCCGGAGAGTCTCGGCATCAGGTAGACCTCGGCCCCGGGCGGAATGCGCTGGAGCCAGGCGTCCTGGTAGAGCTGGCCGTCGATGGACACCGCGACGCCACGTTCGAGCACCGGTCCCAGCTCGGGATACTGCTTCCCCAGTCCGCGCAGCAACTGCATGATGTTGCGCGCCTCGACCTCGAACTCGCTGCGCCCGCCCGCCGCCGAGGCGAGCGTGGACCCGAGCCGCACCTGCACCGTCATCTGATGTCCCCCTGAGCGTGCCGGGTCAGCCTCTCCCGCTCAGCCTGCCTCCGCCGACTCTTCGATCGCGGCGAGGATGCGCGGCGGCGACATCGGCAGCTCGGTGAGGCGCCGGCCGGTGGCGCGGGACACCGCGTTGGCGACCGCGGCGAGCGGCGGCACGATGGGCGTCTCGCCCACGCCGCGCACTCCGTAGGGGTGGCCCGGATTCGGGATCTCCACGATCACCGTGTCGATCATCGGCAGATCCGAGGCGACCGGCATGCGGTAGTCGAGGAAGCCCGGGTTCTGCAGGGTGCCGTCCTCGCCGTAGATGTACTCCTCGTTCAGCGCCCAGCCGATGCCCTGCGCTGCGCCGCCCTGGTACTGGCCTTCGACGTAGCTCGGATGGATGGCCCGGCCCGCGTCCTGCACCACGAGGTAGCGCAACACGGTCACCGCGCCGGTCTGTTCGTCGACTTCCACATCGACCACGTGGGTGCCGAAGCTGTTGCCGGCGCCCGCCGCGTTGATTTCCGCGTGGCCCGCGATCGGGCCTCCGGTCTGCGAGGAGAGCGCTGCGATCTCCGAGAAGGACATCGGCTCGAAGTCGCCGGCGTTGGAGCCGGAGGGCTTGGCGTACCCGTCTTCCCACTCCACCGCTTCGACGTCGATGCCCCACATTTCGGAGACGCGGCCGCGCATGTTGTCGATCGCGTTGCGGGCGGCCTGGATCGTGGCCATTCCGCTGGAGTGGGTGACGCGGCTGCCCCCGGTCGTCGCGTTGAAGCTGAGCGCGTTGGTGTCGGCGATGATCGCGCGTACCCGCTCGTAGGGGATGCCGAGCTCCTCCGCCGCCATCAGGCACATCGAGGCCCTCGAGCCGCCGATGTCCGGGGTGCCGAGGGAGAGCAGCACCGTGCCGTCGGTGAGCACGTTGAGGGTCACGCTGGTCTCGCCGCCGTAGTTCGGCCAGAAGCCGGTCGCGACGCCTCGCCCCTGGCGGGCGCCGAGGGGCGCTTGGTAGTTCTCGTGGCCGCGCGCCTCTTCGAGCGTTTCCACCATGCCCACCGGCCCGAAGCTCGGTCCGTAGATCGACTGCGAGCCCTCCTTCACCGCGTTGCGAAGACGCAGCTCGACCGGGTCCATGTCGAGCTTCAGGGCAATTTCGTCCAGCACCGACTCGACGGCGAAGGACGCCATCGGCGCCCCCGGCGCCCGGTAGGCGGCCTGCTTGGGCCGATTCACGACCACGTCGTAGCTGGTCAGGTGCACGTTGGCGGTGTCGTAGAGCGCAAAGCAGCACTCCGCGCCGAAGGGCACCGGCGAGCCGCGAAAGGCGCCGCCCTGGTACCGGAGCTCTCCTTCCGCCGCCGTAATCTTGCCCTCCTTCGTCGCGCCGATCTTCATGCTGATGCTCGCGCTCGAAGTGGGGCCCGAAGCGCGGAACACCTCGTCGCGGTCCATGACGATCTTGACGGGGCGGCCGGACTTCATGGAGAGCGCGAGCGCCGTGGGCTCGATGAAGACGGTGGTCTTGCCGCCGAATCCGCCTCCGATCTCCGAGGCGGTGACCCGAAGGCGGGAGAGCGGGAGGCCGAGGATCTGCGCGCACATGTCGCGCACCGAGTAGTGCCCCTGGGTGCAGACCCACATCTCGGCGCTGCCGTCTTCGGACATCGAAGCCATGCAGGCATGGGGTTCGATGTAGCCCTGGTGCGCAGCCTCGGTGCGGAACTCCCGCTCGACGATGACGTCGGCCTTCGCGAAGCCCTGCGCCACGTCGCCCTGCACAATCGCGGTGCGCTCCGCGATGTTCGACGCTGTGCTCGGCGCCGGCTCCACCCCGCGCGTGAACATCGTCTCGTGCAGGACGGGCGCATCCGGCGCCATCGCCGCGTCGACGTCGGTGACGTGGGGCAGCACCTCGTAGTCGACCGCGATGAGGCCGAGCGCGCGCTTCGCGATGCGGGCGCTGGTCGCCGCCACCGCCGCCACGGCATGCCCCTCGTAGAGCGCCTTCTCCCTCGCCATCACGTTGCAGGCGACGTCGACGAGCACTTCCTCTCCGCCGCCTTCGGGCAGCTCGTCCAGGCCCGGAAAGTCGTCCCGGGTGACCACCGCTTTCACGCCTTCGAGCGCCATTGCCCGCGAGGCGTCGATGCTGCGGATCCGGGCATGGGCGTGGGGGCTCCGGAGCACCTTGCCAATCAGCATGCCGGGGGCCGAGACGTCCGCACCATAGCGGGCTCGTCCGGTGACCTTGTCGACTCCGTCGGGACGGTTGGGGCGGGTGCCGACCTGCGAGTAGGTGACGTCGGGATCACGAGGTTTCATGACTGCGGCCATGGGAGCTCCTCAGTGTTTCGGAATGTGGCGGGTGAGAGGCGCTAGCGTAACCGAGAGCGGGGCGCTCCGGTACTCGGTGCGTGCAGGAAGGTCTGCACTCGTACTCCCCGGAAAATCCACGCTCGGGTGCTCTGCGTCGCTATCCGCAGAGTGCCTGCCGTCATCGGGGCGGAGGGAGAAGGGGCGCATTGACGCCTATCCTGGTGCGCCCTCACCCAGGCCGGCGGCGATGCCCCGGATGGTCCGGGCATATCCGGGGGACTGCACGGCGATGCGGTCCTTCAGCCGCTCGTGCAGGGCCGGCAGGGCGTGGAAGGGCACGGCGGCGTAGGTGTGGTGCTCGGAGTGGTAGGGCATGTTCCAGGCGAGGAAGCGCACCAGCGCGTTGGTGTGGGTGGTGCGCGAGTTGCGCAACATGTCGGGCACGAGGGGACAGCCGGTGTGCTCGGCGAGCAGGAAGATCCGCAACATGGGCTGTGCGATGAGGGCCGGCACGACCCAGTACCAGAGCAGGACATCGGTTCCGAGCGCGAGGCTCGCGGCCGCAGCGCCGAGATAGAGGGCGATGTGCGCGCGTGCCTCCCACGCGATTCGCCGACGCCGGGCGGGCTCGATGAAGGGCTCGTCGACCCGCCCCCGGCCGTGCCGCAGCAGCGTGGTGACGCGCTCCCGCCACAGCGGCAGCCCGCTCACCGCGAAGAGCAGTTCCCCAAGGGTTCGGGGCTTCGGGGAGGCGAGCTCCGGATCCCGCTCCGGGTCCTGGGTGAACTGGTGATGGGTGAGATGGAAGGCCCGAAAGTAACGTGACGGGAGCAGCAGCAGGAATCCGATCACGTCCGCCACCCGGCGGTTGATCCACCGAGAGGCGAAAGCGGTGTAGTGAACGCTTTCATGTAGCGGGGCAAACAGGAACACCAGCACCACACCGTGAAGCCAGAGGGCGCTCACCATCCATGCGCTGCCTTGGGTCAGGGTGACGAGCGTGGCGGTGAGCGCGAGCACCGCGAGATGGGCGGCGAGTCGCGTCAACCCCTTGACGTCGGAGCGGTGCCTGAGGAGCGCCAGCTCCTCGGGCGACAGGGGGGCGGCGTGGGGAGATCGGGTGCTCATCGAGTCGCGGGAGCGGAGAGAGGCGGCGGCCCTCGCGCCTCTCCTCGAGACCTCAGTCGAGGGTGGGGGATGCCGACTTGCAGTAGGCGAGCTTGCGAACGAGGCGATCGCCCTTGAAGTGCAGGAGGTCGAGGCCGCGCATGCTCACCTGCTTGCCATCGACTTCCATGTGCAGGCGCCAGCTCGCCATGACCTTGTCCGTGTCCACTTCCGCAAAGAAATCCTCTCCGTCGAAACGGATCTTGCCTCGGGCCCCGTTCAACAGCGGCTCGAAGGCGGCCCGGATCGCCTCGTGGCCGGTGTGAGAGCCGCCACGGCTGTCCTCGTAGATCGCATCTTCCGAAAAGAAGCTCACCACGTCGTCCAGGTCCTGGCGGTTGAAGGCGTCCACGAAGCGGGTGGTGAGCTCCACCAGTTCTGCGCGCCGGTCACTCATGAGGCTCTCCTCTCGGGCGTTGATGAGGACCACAGGGTAGCCGCCAATCGGCGGGGCGTCGACGCAAGGAGAAGGGGAGAACCCGTAGCGAGGCGGGTCCGCGCCCCGCGGCGAGATCTCAGGCGGCTGCCACGTCGTCCGCGGGCAGGCTGCGCCGCAGCAGATCGTCCACCTCGAAGAGGGAATCGAGCACCGTGTGTCCGAGCGCGAGCGTGGATTCGTCGGGAGGCACGAGGTCGGGGATCTGGAATACCCTGAGTCCCGCGCCGAGGGCGGAGCGCACCCCGTGAGCGGAGTCCTCCAGCGCCCAGGCCCGTGTCGGGTCGACGCCCAGCAGGTCGGTGGCGGTCCGATAGGGCTCGGGATCCGGCTTGCCCTTCGAGACTTGATTACCGGTGACCTTTGCGGCAAAGAAGCGATCGAGGCCCACCGATGCGAGCCGATCCGACGCCTCCGGATCCCACGTGGAGGTGGCCAGCGCGCAGGGGATGGCGAGTCGGCGCACGCTTTCCAGCACCTCGAGCGCGCCCGGCTTGAGGGGCGGCGGCCGGAGGACGAGGTGTTCGTCACAGTAGTCGTTCCAGCTCGCGACGATCGTGTCGTAGGGAAAATCCGGGCCGTAATCCTCGATCAGGAGTTCGCGCGTGCGGTCCACCGTAGTGCCGATGCAGCGATGGTAGGCGCGGGGATCGGGGGGTATCTCGTGGGCACGGCACGCGTGCAGGAATCCGTCGAGAACGATTCGCTCCGTGTCGAGGAGCAGACCGTCCATGTCGAAGACCACCGCTTCCGGGCGGACCATGTGCGCTGGCATCTCGCCCTGCGCTCCTCGCCTGTCCGTCATGCTTCCTCCGCCGGCTCAGCTTCCGGTACGCAGGGCAAGGATACCGCGGCTGCCCACCGCGGAGAGCACCAGAACGCCTCCCACCAGCGTGAGCAGGGTGGGACGCTCGGAGAATGCCAGCCACACCCAGAGCGGTGCGAGGATGAACTCCAGCAGCACCACCAGGGTCAGCTCCGCGCCCTGCACGTAGCGCGATCCCCATACGAAAAGACCGTGCACGGTAGCGGAGATGATGCCGCCCCAGGCGAACGCGATGGCGAAATCCGACACCGGAACCACGAGGTCCATTCCGCTCATCGAGCTCGAGAACCCGCAGGCGAGCAGCGATCCGAGGACCACGATCGGCAGCATGTTCTGGTTTCGTCCGTGGCGGAGGACCACCACCACGCAGGCGAAGGAGAATGCGGCGAGCACTGCGAGCGCGTTGCCGAAGAGCGTCCCGCCGCCCAATCCGTCGCCAAGCATGATGGCGATGCCGGCAAGCGCGGCGAGCATCGCGGCCCAGAGACCCGAACTGACCCGTTCCCTCAGGAAAATCCACCCGAGCAGGGCGGTGAAGAAGGGTGCCGCACCGAGAACGAACATCGTGTTGGCGATGGTCGTATGCGTCATCGACCACACGACGGCGGTGTTCGTGGTGGCGAGCATGAGCGCTCCGAGCAGGCCCCACCACGACAATCGGCGCAAGGCCGAGAACACCTCGTGGCGTTGCTGGATGAGGAAGACGGCGGCGAGCACCGCCGCCAGGGCGCCCGAGCGGATCGCGATGATCTGCCACGGATGCGCCTCCTCGATGCTGCGCAGCAGGAGGCCGTTGATCGAATTGATGGCGGAGGTCGCGAGCACCACCAGGATCGCGAGCCGGTAGCGGTCCGGCGCCGCCGCGGCAGGGCCCGCGCCGGGTCGCTCCAGATTCCTGTTCCTGGTCAGTTCGCTCGAGTCCCGGTCAGGGCGCATTCGGCGCGGGTTCCCGGATTCCGCAGCATAAGGGCTCGCCGGGGTGTTTCCTACCTGCCCGTCTCGCCGGTGGCGGGCGCAGGCCAGGAACAGGGTGCACGCGGAAGACGCGGGAGAGCGCCCACTTGCGTGCGGTCGGAGGCTGCGGCAACGTCAGCTTGCCGGTGCACCCCGCAACCGCTATTGCGCAATCGGGACGGGGCCGGCCGGAGTGTCTTCCGATCCATAACCTCAGCGAGAACAACGAAAATGCCCACCTGTCTGTCCGACTTCGTATCGCCGGGGACCATCGACCGCGTCCTCAATCCGGGCGCTTTCGGCTGCCGTCTTCCCGGCATCGCCTTCCGATCGCGGGCGTTCCAGGCGCTGGAGTACGAGCGTTGGCTCAATCGCACCTGGCTGTTCGTCGGACGCGGCGCGGACCTGCCCCGGGTCGGCGATGCGCGAAGCGTTCCCGGTTTGCCGTACTTCCTGGTGCGGAGCGAGCCGCAACGCATTCGCGCCTTTCACAACGCCTGCCGTCACCGGGGCCACCGCGTGGTGGCGGAAGCCCGCGGCGCCATGCAGCACATCGTCTGCCCCTACCACCAGTGGACCTACGGACTGGATGGCCGTCTGCTCCGGACGCCGAACGCGGGCGGCGCGGGCTGCCACCGGCTCGAGGGGCTGGCGCCCGAAGAGCATTCACTGGTGCCGGTGCGCTGCGAAGCGTGGCACGACTGGATCTTCATCAACCCGAGCGGCGACGCGGAAGCGCTCGAGGAGTTCGTCGCCCCGATTGCGCGGCGCCTCGACTTCGTCGATTTCGGCCGGCTCCGGCATTTCTTCACCATGGCACGCCGCTGCATCAATGCGAACTGGAAGCTCTGCATGGAGAACACCATGGAGCCCTACCACGTGCCCGTGGTGCATCGCAGCTCGGCGGCGGGGCAGCCGCTCGAGCTCCACTACATGATCGAAGAGGACCCGATCTTCGGGTGCGGCATCGACCTGCCGGGCTCGGAGTACACCAACGAAGCCCCCGCGGGCGACACCTCCCTCGACAACCTCGACATGAGCGCCCGCTACCTGCTGCGGGCGCCCAACTTTTTCCTGACCTCCTATGCGCCCGACGTCATCGTCGACACCATGTTTGTGCCCGATGCCCGGGACCCGGCGAAGTCCTGGCTGGAACAGGCGTGGTACACCACCTCGGGGCGCAACCTCTTGCCCAGCGAAGTCGAAGCGTGGTCGGTGCTCGAGGAGCAGGTCATCCAGGAGGACATCGACGTCATGACCGAGGTGCAGGCGGGCGTGGAGTCTTCCGCGGTGGATGACGGCGGCGTCCTCACTCCGGCCTGGGAGGCGTGCATCAGCGGCTTCTACCGGCACGTGGTGGAGCGCCTGCAGGATTGAGACACACGAGCCCCGCGGCGAACCGCGGTGGCCGGGTGCGTGGCGCGCCTCTGCGGGTGTACTCCAGGTGCCGTGCACTCGCGGGCACTGCGCTATGATCTGCGCCCTGCCGCCACGGGGCGCAACGGGCCGTTAGCTCAGTCGGTAGAGCATCTGACTTTTAATCAGGTGGTCGTTGGTTCGATTCCAACACGGCCCACCAACTAAATCAATGAGTTACGAGAAGAGCGGCAGATCGAGGATATCTCGTGTCGGTACCGTATCGGTGAATCGCCACAATCCAGATCGATACCGGCATCGATTCGGCCATGCGGGCCTCGTGCCTCTCCCCGCAGTGCGAGAAGCGGCGCAGCGCCCGGACTGGGTCGCAGATCGAGGCCTGCCGAACGCGACTGGTCCAGGTGGACGGGGTCCGATTCGGTCGTGTCGTCCGGTTACTCCAGCACGACCGTCGATGTAGTGCGCCGGATCTGGTGGATCTCTTCGGCGCTTCCGGCTGCAATCATATCCTGGGCAAGGGCCTGCGCAGTGAACATTGACGATCGCTGGAGCCGGGCCTCGTGGTCAGTAAGAGGCCATTCTCCGCAACCGAGGGCCTCCAAGGCGAGTTCCACGACGAGTTGATCGGGCGTCGAGCCGTTCGCCCTCGCGGCGCTTCTCGGGGAGTATCTCGTCAAGTGGTGTAAGTGTGGTTCTTCGGCTGGTGTCCGATACTGCGCTGTTGAGCGGGTGCTGCAATGGCTACCGAGGTCTCGATGTCGTACCGGGTACAGCCGAGCCCCGGGAAGAGCACGCGATATCGCTCCAGAGTTCTGCTGCCACGAATTGCGACAGATGCCTCGCGTTGGTAGTGGCGACGATGACGCCCGGCTGATCCAGGGTCGCCGCCTGCGCGGCGAGGATCACGTCACCGTCGAGCGCCGGGTCGGGGGCCGTCGGTCGTCCACGCTGGCGCGCTTCGGCCCAGAATGCAGCGGCCTGGCGCAGGGCGGCAGTCGCGATCGGCAGGAACTCGACTTCAGAGATGAAGGCGTCGAGACGTTCGATGCCCGCGGTGCGACGCGCCCTGATGAGCTCCCTTCGCACCTCGTAATCCGCGATTGCGGGAACCATCACCGCAGCGCCCCCGCGGATTGCATCTACGGCCCACCGCCCACAAGCCTCCGCTGCCGGTGACGCCCTGGGATTGGTGATCAGACCGAGGGGGCCGCTGTCGAGCAGAATGATGCGGCTCACCAGCTCCGGCCCTTGTACTCCTCGGGAAAGAGTTTGCGCGCCGATAGCCGTTCCCTGTCGAGGCCGTCGACCAGGCAGTCGACAGTCTCCCGCTGCTCCCCGCCATCGCGCACGTCGGTCCAGGAGCGTATCAGGGCGTCGAGGGAGTCAACGCGCTCGTTCGGGACCCCGCTCTCGCGGGCCAACTGGGCGAGCTCCGGGTTCGTCAGGTAGAGGCCGCTCCTCGCGCACAGCAGCCAGATGGCATTGTCGACCATCACGACAGGCTTGCCGGCAGCTTCCGCGATGTCCTGCACGGCTTCCATCACGGCGAGTTGCAACTTCCTGGAAGAGGACGAAGGTGCCGCTCGACCGGCCCGGTCGGGCCATTTCGCGACGGGAACCAGGCCGAAAGAGGCCACGGCACGCTTGACATGCCGGTCGGGTTTGGCGACGTCGAAGCCCAGGTTCTTGAGCGCCTCGGCCGCGAGCGCCACCCCGAAGGCGGGAAGCTTGTCCTTGCCCGGCGAGCCCAGGCAGAGCGCGGCCTGCTTGGGGTCGCCGTCAAGGCGACGGACGAGCGATGTGAAGTAGCTTTCCGCCGTGCCGTGAACACGGCTGTGTCTGGCCAGCAGCCGTGCGGTGTCGATGAGATTGACGAGGTCTCTCCCAAGGGTGACGGAGCCCGCCTTGCGCTCGAGAAACCAGGGCAAGAAGCGGTCGCCGATCTCGCTGGCCCGGAGCTCCGCATACGACATCAGGTCGAAGCCGAAAAACAGTTGCGCGAGGTCCGCCTGAATGCGCTCAACCTTCGACCAGTCCGTATTGTTGGACAGCACGGCCAACAGGAGGCCCCTGAAGGTCTCGACGTCGCTCCACTTCCGGCCGGAGGCTCTCGCCTCGACCGCCGCGATCTGGTCGAAGGAGTCGACGCGGCTACGCCAGTCCGCGAACGACGAATCGAGACGGGTCTCGATGTTATGCCACAGCGCCGGTGAGGTCATTCGGCAAGCCTCGGTCGTAGATTCGAAGATTGAATGGTCGCGGCAGATTAGGCTTCCGGCCTGTCGGAAGACAAGGTTGGCTGTCCGGCGATGGACCTGCTATCCGCGTCTTCGTCGGCGGATGAACCGGCCGCCGGAGCATTGGAGCGTGTCGTACCCGCTACTCTTTGGAAGGAGGTCGCGCGTCCAGTTCTACGGCGAGATGCCGTTCTGGCTGAAACGGCTGCCGATGCAAACAGAGATCGTCGTGCGTCGGCGCACACTCTTCGGAGACGATCCGGGTGGCATCGACGAGGCCGGCCTGGAAGCCGGGTCGACCGGAGCATCGGTCGAGGTGTGCCGGCGAGGACGATGGTCGCGTCCGAAACGGTGGCGGAGCGAATCGGCTTCGTCGAGACAAAGGTCCTGGCCTTCGAGGATCTGTACGGCAGCAAGCTCCATGAAGTGCGCTTCGCCGCCGGTGGCGTGCCGGCGCCGGCGTTGCTCTTCGTGCACGAGCCGCCCCTGAGCGCGCACCTCCTGCGCCTGGCGCACCGCGTCGACGAGTGCGATGCGCCGCTCGAACCACCGCGCCTCGACAATCCAGGCGAGAAGGGTCGAGTGCCGGCTCCTGCCCATCGCCGCGGCGATGGGTACGGTAGACTGCACAGTCAACCCGAATTCATGCGAGCTTCGGAAGCAGGACGCTGAGAGAGAAAGGCGACGCGAGAGGAGGGAGCCATGGCGCTCGAGATCACGCCGACAGACGCCACTCTCGGGGCGACGGTGAGCGGCATCCGCCTCGAAGCGCTCGACGACGCGACCTTCGGGGCCATCGAGGACGCGTGGCACGCCCACGCCGTCCTGGTCTTCCCGGGCCAGCATCTCTCCGAAGAGGCGCAGGTCGCCTTCAGCGAACGCTTCGGTCCGCTGGAGCGCCGCCTCATGAAGATCCACATCCATCACGACCCGGCCTTCATCCACCTCTCCAACGTCAAGAAGGACGGCACGCTCTGGCCCGCCAACAGCGAGACCGGGCTGCTGCTCGAGGGCAACAACCACTGGCACACCGACAGCTCCTTCAAGCGCATCCCGGCCAAGGCCTCGCTGCTGTCGGCGAGAATCGTGCCGGAGACCGGCGGCGAGACCGCCTTCGCCGACATGCGCGCGGCCTACGACGCCCTCGATCCCGCCATGCAGGACTGGCTCGCCGACAAGATCGCGGTGCACAGCTACGCCTACAGCCAAGGCAAGATAGGCGGAACGCGCGCCATCACCGAGAAGGAGTGGGAGACGTTGCCGCCGGTGGGGCAGCCGGTGGTCCGCACCCACCCGGCAACGGGGCGGCGCAACCTTTACTTCGGCCGCCACGCAAGCCACATCGTGGGCGAGGACGAGCGGGAAAGCCGCCGCCTGCTGGAGCGGCTCTGCGAGGACGCCTGCCGGCCGCCCCGCGTCTTCGTTCACCGCTGGTCCGTGGGTGACCTGGTGCTGTGGGACAACCGCTGCGTGCTTCACCGGGGCCTCGGCTATCCCGCCGACCAGCCGCGCCACATGGTCCGCACCACCATCGCCGGCGACAGCGACGACGCCAACGATCGGGTCTCCTGAGCCGGCGTTGGCCTGACGGAATTCGATAAAGGTCTCTCCGTCTGGTCGCGCGGAAGCCTTCCGACAGCCGAGGCAACCGGCCTCCACCGCTACTCGATGCGCTTCATTCCGTCCGCTCGACCTTCACGGTAACCACGTCCGCACCATAGTACTTCCTGTGCTGAACTGACGATGCGTAGTGTCGCAACAGCCGGAAAGACACTTCGCGATCGTCGTGCACTTCCGCTTCCTCGCTCATGTACGCAAGTCGGTCTTCGATGTTCAACTCTTCTTCGAAGACGGTGAGCAGGTCCATTGCGACGATATCGTCCTGTGAGCGGACCAGGACGATGAGTCGGGTATTTGCCTCGCTGCCGTCGCTCTCCGAAGGCAGCAGACTCAGCAACGACTCCTCGCCGGATGCACGCAGTCGATTGGCCGACTCTTCGCTCCATCCGATCTCGGCCGCGAAGTCCTGGAGAAACGCATCGATTTTCGGCAGCGACGACCTCCCGAGTGTCACCTCCAGTTTCCTGCTGCGCGGGCTGGTTACTTCGAGGAGCGTCGTCAGGGCGATCATTACGACAATACCGGCGGTCGGGCCGTTTCCGAGGATCGACATCCAGAGGCTGTCCGGGCGCATTCCGAACACGTTCAGGCTCTCCACGCCCAGCCCCACTGATAGCGTCATCGCGACAATGAGCGTGTTCTGCTGATCGAGCCCTTCCCTGAAAACCATGCGCATGCCTTCGACGAGCAACATCCCCATCACCATCAGCAACAGCGAAGCCACAACGGCGCTCGGAGCCGCGAGCAATAGTGCGGTGACCTTTGGGAAGAACGCGATCAGGATGAGGACGGTGCCGATCCAATAGCCGATGCCGCGAAACGCAATCCCCGTCAGATTGATCAGGGAAATGGTCGACGGCGAGTAAACGACCGTCGGAGGCGTGCCGGCCAATCCCGACAGGAGTCCTCCCAGACCGCTTGCATTGACCGTACCCTGCACGACTCTGAAGTCGATGGCTCGCGATCTCCGAAGCGACACCTGCTGGATCACCACACCGTCGCCGCTGGTCTTCACGGCAACGACAAGGGTCACGACCACGAAGGTCGGCAAGAGCGTCCAGAACTCCGTTCCCACCGTCAGGTCAACGCCCTGCCACGCTCCGAAGTCCGGCAACCGGAACCAGGGCTCCCGTCTCAGGAAATCGAGGTCGTAGAGGCCGAAGTACGCAGCGACGATGCAACCCGACAGGATGCCGATGAGTGGAGCCCACAGTCGGACGATGCCCGCGCCTTTCAGGGAAGCCACAACCGCGGCGCCCAGCGTCGCCACCACGACGAGCGGGCTCGCGATCGAGGCCGTTCCCTCGGGCACGTCTCCCAAC
>CAYQVB010000032.1:0-54708 GCA_964420925.1 uncultured Ectothiorhodospiraceae bacterium
TTCCCGCTTATCAAGGGAATCCACTGCTGCCATCGCTGAAGTTCCTTGTGCGACAGCAGCGGCAGGTCCTCCTGACTGTGGCGGGCTCATCAAGGGAATGACGGAGGACACAGTGGATGCCACATATCATCATTCCCGCGAAAGCGGGGATCCACGAGCTTGGTTCCGGCTATGCCGAGTCAGAGGTGACAGCGAGTGCGCGCGTCGCCTCGCGGGTTCGCTCACCCGCTCCAGCAGCCGCTCCGCTTCAGCCCCGCGCTCCGACCTGAGCCGCTGCACCCCCGGTTCCTCGTCGCCGTCCGCGACCCGCAGCGCGGCCCATGCCGCGATCAGAAGGTGCGCCAACCCCTTGCAGGCGGCGAAGCGGTGTTCGCGCTCGGATCCGACCCCGCCGCCGTAGTAGCGGGACAGCAGGTGCTCGTCCTGCGCTTCGGAGAGCGCCGCATCCGCCGAGAGGTATGCCAGATCCCAGATCGGCTCGCAGCGCGCCGAGAACTCCCAATCGAGCAAGTAGAGCCGGGGCGAGGCGCCAGCGACGAGCACGAAGTTCGAGGGCGCCGGATCGATGTGACAGGGACACTCGGGCTCTCGCGTGCCTTCAATCCAGCGCCGCAGCCCTTCCGCCCGGCGCCTCGGCCCTTCGAGCGGCGCGAGCAGATCGGGGCGGTGTCGGCAGAGCCGGAAGTACCGATCGAGTATGGGGAAGAGTGCCATCTCGCCCCGAAAATCCGCGTGCGAACGGTGCAGGCGCGCGAGCAGGTCCACCGCACTCTCCAGCAGGGCCGGATCGCGGAATGCCTGCTCGTCGAGCGCGCGGCCACCCTCGATGCGGCGCGAGAGGGCGACCCCGGTCCGCGGATCGGCATGGATCACCTCGGGGGCAATCCCCAGCCGGGCGGCATCCCGTGCGTTGTGCGCTTCCTGGGCGCGGTCGATGTAGGCGTCAGTCCCCGCTCCCGGTATGCGGAGCACGAAACGCTCCGAGTCGATCGTGACGTGGAAGCTGTGGTTGGTCAGACCGCCTTCCACCGGCTCGATCTCGGCGCCCGCAAGGGACTGCACGCTGAAGAGTCCCGTGCCGGCGAGGACATCGTGCACGCCACCACAAGAGCGTTGCGCCTTCACCGGAGAAGTCGCACCCACTCGCAGTCAGGCCGGCTTGACGGCGGGTCGACGGTCTACGCCAGGAGTCAAGATCTCGCAGCCGGTCTCGGTGACCGCGATGCTCTCGCTCGTGCCGATCACGCATTGCGCGGGGATGCGGAAGGAGTGCGGGGTGTGGAAGGTCATGCCGACCTCCAGCACCCGCTCGTTGCCCTCCGCGATGTACATCGGGCCGTCGGTCCAGGTCGGCGGGAACCCGAGCCCGATGGAGTAGCCGAAGTGCCCGGACCGGAAGATCATCTCGTCCACGTCCTCCACCCCCTTCTTCACCTCCACCGCCACTTCGTGCGCGGTGCGGCCCGCCTTCACGTTGGAGTAGAGCAGTTCCAGCGTGCGGCGGTTGGCCTCCATCACGCGCTTCGCGGTGTCGCCGGGCTCTCCCAGGATGACGGTGCGCATCATGGGGGCGGTGTAGCGGTGCCAACAGCCCCCGAACTCGAGCAGGACGTGATCGCCGGGACGCAGCGCCTCGCGCTTGAAAGTCGTGTGGAACCACCCGGAGCGGTGGCCGGCGCTGGTGATGGGGTCGATGGAAAAGGGCTCGGAGCCGGCGTCGATCATCTCCCGGGCGGCGATGGCCGAGAGCCGGTTCTCCGATGACCCCACCTCCGCGGCCTCGATCGCGGCCTGCATTCCCTTCGCGGTGATTGCCCCGGCCTGCCGCAGGTGCTCGATCTCCGCCGGGGACTTCACCACCCGGATGTCGAACATGAGCCGGGTAGTGTCCACGAACTCGACTTCCGGAAGCAGCTCCTTCAGCCGGAGGTAGGCCGCGGCGTCCAGCGGACCGCGCAGACCCATCTCGATGCTGCCCATCTGCACGCCGATGCGGGCCTTACCGAAGCCGCGGTCTGCGAGGAGCCCGGCGAGCTGAGAGGGCGCGATCTCGGAGCCGACCCATGAGAAGGTCACGATGTCGGTGACGTAGCCCTGGAGCACCGCCAGGGCCCCTTCGATCTCGCCCACCTGCATGAAGGGTTCGCCGTGCCGAGGCACGACGAGGCAGGCGTAGGCCTCCGGCCAGAGGCTCTGGTAGCCGCAGAGATAGCAGTTGTCCACGACCGAGTGGACCAGAAGCACGTCGATTCCGTCCCGGTCCATTGCCGCACGGACCCTCTCCAGGCGGCCCCGGTACTCCGCCTCGGGAAAGCTCCATTCCCGGGGGACGGGCTCCTTCAGGCACTCCTTCAGGTAGTCGACCATCGAATCCTCCTCGAAGGGCACGGAAACCGGGACCGGCCGGAGCCCGGCATGCTCTCCAACTCGTCGCCGCCTCGGCGCGAGGGTGCCACCATCGGGAAGGATTCGGCAAACACCGCGAGGGACGATCGGCAGGGCCGGCTCGGCTAGACTGCCCCGCTCCCGCGAAACCGGACGAACTCGCCATGATTCCCTGTCAGCGCCACCTCTTCGACATCCCGCCCGACGTCGCCTATTTCAACTGCGCATACATCTCGCCTCTCATGCACTCGGTGCGGGAGGTAGGCGAGGCGTCGACCCGGCGCAAGTGCCGTCCCTGGGAGATTGGTCCCGACGACTTTTTCTCCGACGCCGAGGATGGCCGCCGCCTCTTCGCGGGACTCATCGGCGCCTCCGCGGAGGACATCGCCCTGGTGCCGGCGGCGAGCTACGGCGTGTCGACCGCCGCGCGCAACGTGCCGCTCGCGCCCGGCCGGCAGGTGCTCCTCCTCCAGGAGCAGTTCCCCTCCAACGTCTACCCGTGGCGGGAGCGGGCGCGGGAATGCGGCGCCGAGGTGCGAATGCTCCCGCGCCCCGAGGACGACGACTGGACCCGGTGCATCCTGGAGGCCCTCGACGAGCGGGTGGCGGTGACGGCGCTGCCCCACGTGCACTGGACGGACGGAGCGCTCGTCGACCTCGTGCGCGTCGGCGCACGCTGCCGCGAGGTCGGCGCGATGCTGGTGGTGGACGGCACCCAGTCCGTCGGCGCCCTGCCTTTCGACGTCGCCACGATCCAGCCGGACTTCCTGGTCGCGGCTACCTACAAGTGGCTGCTCGGCCCCTACTCGGCCGGGTACCTCTACGTCGCCCCGAAACGCCATGACGGCATGCCGATCGAGCACAACTGGGCCGACCGCGCCCGCAGCGAGGACTTCACCGGTCTCGTCGACTACCGGGACGCATTTCAGCCGGGGGCGCGGAGATACGATGTCGGCGAGCGAGGCAATTTCCACCTCCTGCCCATGGCCAACGCCGCGCTGCGCCAACTGCACGAATGGGGAGTGGACAACATCCAGGAGACAATCCGGGTGCGCACCCGTCGCCTCGCGGAAGGGGTGAACGCCCTCGGAATCCGGACGCTGCCCGAGGACCGACGCGGCGGCCACTACCTGGGCCTTCGCTTCCCGGATGGAGTTCCCGAAGGACTCACCGCCCGGCTCGCGGCCGAGCGGGTCTACGTCAGCGGGCGCGGACGCGACGCGCTTCGGGTGACCCCGCACCTGTGGGTGAACGACGACGACGAGGCCCGCTTCCTCGAGGTGCTGGCGGCGACCATGTGACGAAGTTCCTGCTCCAGCAGACGATGTGCGCGTGATTCGCGCTTCCGGCAGATGTATCCATCGGCCTTCTACATCGGCACAATCGTCCCCTCTGAACTGCAACCACTACGGACGATCGAGCCATGAAACGGGACTCGTTACGAGCTGTCGTCATCGCGCTCGCGATGCTCATCACTCCGCACGCCGCCATCGGGTCGGACGAATCGCTTCCGGTGGAGCTCAACAAGCTGGAGCCGAACGAGGGCGACTGCCGCGCCTACCTGGTGCTGGAGAACAAGAGCGTCAGCGCCTTTGAATCGCTCAAGCTCGACGTCGTCGTGTTCGACACCGACGGCATCGTGGCCAAGCGTCTCGCGGTCGAGGCGGCCCCGCTGCCGCTCGGCAAGACCAGTCTCAAGGTCTTCGACATCGGCGGCCTGCCCTGCGATCGGGTGGGGCGCGTGCTCCTGAACGAGGTCATGACCTGCGCGGACGCGTCGCAGGAGCGCGGCGATTGTCTGGCGCTGATGTCCACGAGCTCGCGCGCGCCGATTCCCTTCATCAAGTGAAGTGCTCGATCACGCGGCCGGGAGGTCCCCGGCGCGAGCCGGCGGACTGAGGCCGAAAGCGCGTGGACGGGGAATTGACGGAGCTCGCGGCCGGAGCGGTCGCGAATCCGCCTGTCCGGTCGGGGGTGCTCGAGCGGGCGCTGGAGCTGCTCGCGCTCGGTGGCCCGGTCTCCGCGATCCTGGTCGCGATGTCGGTGTTGGCGCTCACCATCGTGCTCGTGAAGCTCTGGCAGTTCCACGCATTGCGCATCGGCGATTTCCGTGCGGCGCGCGATGCGCTCGGGCTCTATCGCTCGGGGCAGGAGCAGGCGGCGTTGATTCTCGCCGGCAACTCGCCGAACCCGAGCGCGGAGGCGCTTGCCAGTGCGCTGCGCGGACAGCGCCGGCGCCTGCCGGAGGAGGCGGTGCGTGAAGAGGTCGCCCGTTTCGGCCACGATGTCCTGGAATCCCTGCGCTCGGGCTTCCGGCCGCTCGAGGTCATCGCCTCGCTCGCGCCACTTCTCGGCCTCTTCGGCACGGTCCTCGGCATGATCGAGGCATTTCGCGAGATGGAACAGGCGGGCCACCAGGTCAATCCGGCCGTCCTTTCGGGCGGGATCTGGGAGGCGCTTCTCACCACCGCCATGGGCCTCGGGGTGGCGATCCCGGTGGTCGCGGTCCTCGGCTGGCTGGAGCGCCGGGTCGACCGGCTCGCTCACGAAATGGGCAGCATCGTCACCCGAGTATTCACCGTCGACTTGTCCGAAAGAGTCGAGGAGAAGAATCGCCTTGCCCCCCTCCCCCTTCGATCCGGCGGCGCTGCTGCCAGCGAGTAGAACGCGACGGCGGCGGGCCCTGATCAGCCTGACGCCGCTGGTGGATCTCGTATTGATCCTGCTCGTGTTCTTCATGGTGGCTTCGAGCTTTCGGGACTGGCGCGCGATCACCCTGGATGCCGGCGTCGGGGCGGAGAGCGGGGCGACCACGCAGATGGAGGGGGCGTTGCTCGTGGAGGTGCTGCCCGGCAGCGTGCGCCTTTCCGGAGAGCCCGTCTCGCTCGAAACGCTGGTAGCCCGGGTCGCACGGCATGCGGCGGAGCGGCCGGACCTGCGGGTGCTGATAAAGCCGGCGCGCGAAGTCGTGCTGCAAGAAACGGTGCGCGTGTTCGACGCGCTCTCGGCGACCGGCGTCGCCGGGCTCTCCCTCGTCAGGGACTCGTAGGGGCGGCGTCGGCGCATGCAGTTCGAGCGCTCAACCTCGAAAGCCGGTGAGGAACGCGTGCTGCCCCTCATCAACGTGGTGTTCCTCCTGTTGATCTTCTTCCTGCTCGCGGGACGGCTCGCCGCCACGGACCCCTTCCCGGTAGAAGCCCCCCACGCTCTGAGCGGAGAGCGGATCGGGGGCCACGACATGGTCGTCCACGTCGGTGCGGACGGACGCCTGGCCTTCGATGGCGCAGTGGTGGACGAGGTCGGGTTGCAGACCGCAGTCGCGCAACGTGCGACATCCGGACCAGTGCGCCTCAAGGCCGACGGTCGAGCCGAGGCAAGGCGCGTGATCGCGGTCATGGAGATCCTGCGCGAGGCCGGTGTTGGGCGGCTCGAGCTCCTGACGATTCCCGAGTAGCGCTCGTGGATGGCGTCGGCTGGCGAGGCTGGGCGCTGGCGTTCTCAGCCGCGATTCTGGTCCATGCCGGCATCGTGCTGTTCCTGGTACGGCAGGAGCCCGAGCCAGGTATCCGTCCGGATGTGGAGCGGGTCGCGACGATACTCCTCGGACGAGTCGACAGCACCGACGGCGATCCTCCCGCAGTGTTCGCGGAGTCGATCGATGCCGAGATAGTCACCGAGGTCGAGGGTGCCCCGGAGGTGCCTCCCGGTGAGGCGGCCCCGACTCCGCCCGAGACGGCGATCTCAACGCCTCCTGCCCCTGCGATGCATGCTTCGCCCGAGGAGGCCGTGGCGTTCGACGCTCTCCCAACCGACACGCGGCCTCCTCCCCAGGACGCACTCTCGACGCCCCCTGCTCCGGCGACGCCCGCCTCGCCGGAAGATGCCGTGGCACTCGCTGCTCTCTCTATCGACACGCGGCCTCCACCCGAGGCGGCGATCTCGACACCTCCCGCTCCTGCACCGCCTGCCTTGCCCGAAGACGCCGCAGTGCTCGACGCTGTATCAACCGACGTGCGGTCTCCGCCCGAGGAGGCGATCTCGACGCCTCCCGCTCCTGCAACGCTCGCTTCGCCCGCGGGCGCCACGGTGCTCGCCGCGCTACCAACCGACACGCGGCCTCCCCCTGAGGCGGCACTCTCGACGCCCCCTGCTCCGGCGACACCCGCACCGCCCGAGAATGCCGTAGCACTCGCCGAGATCGAGCCCGCAGAGCCCCCGGCGGTGGAGGAGGCGGTAGCAGCATCACCCGAGTCCACGGCGAACCTCACGCGGGTCCCCGTGCCGGCCAACACTCCGACACGAGACTCGGTCGCGGAGCCCGCCCACCTCGTCGGTGCCGAGAGCGTCGACCCTGCCCGCGCTGCCGCGGCACCCGAGCCGGCGGAGATCGTCGCCAGCGTCGAGACTGTCACGCCGAGTATGGACTCCCAGGAGCTCGCTGCAGAGGTGAGGAACATTGACGAGGCCAGTGACTACTCATCGCTCCCGGAGGCGGCCCCGGCTCCGCCTGAGTCCGCGAAGGTAGCGCCTCTCGAGAATGCCGAAGTACTCATCGCGGTCGAGGATGTCGGGCTCACGCCGGCAGAGGAGGTGGCCTCGACGCCCCTGGAGCCGGCAACCGCGCCCTCGATCGAGCCCGCGCCGGTCGACGCCCGGGCGAGCGAATCCGTTCCCGAGCCGGCCCGCCTCGTCACGGTGGAGAGCATCGGTCCCGCACACGCTCTCGCGACAGTCGAGCCGGCGGAGATCGTCGCCAGCGTCGAGCTGGCCCTGGAGATTGTGAGTTCGCAGGAAATTGCGACATTGGTGCCGGAGATCGACGAAGCCACCACGGTGTCGCCTCTCCCGGCGGCGATCTCGACCCCGCCTGGGCCCACGACCTCACCGACGCTCGAGGAGGCCGAAGTGCTTGCCGCGACTGAAACGGCGGGGAGCCCACGGCTCGAAGCGGCAGTTTCGAGTCCGCCCGTGCCGGCCGAGACCATCGGACCTGCCGAAGAGGTGACGATGCGGGCCGCGATCGACCCGACGGCGTTGAAGCCGGCGCCCGGAGGGCCCGAGGCGCAGCAAGCGCAGCAGGCTCCGGACGCCGACGATGAGACTGGCGCTCCACCGGATGCGACCGGCCAAGACAGCTACTCCGCCGGGCAGGTCGAGTATCTCGCCCGGCTGCGAGACTGGCTTTCGCAACACCTGAGGTACCCCAGCGTTGCTCGAGAGCGTCACCAGACGGGGACCGCAGTGCTCCGTATCGCAGTAGACCGCAACGGAAGCGTGCAGGAGCTCGAGCTCCGCGCGAGCACCGGCCACGCCCTCCTGGACCGCGAAGCGCTGGAGGTGATCGAGCGCGCTCGGCCGTTGCCGGCGCTTCCCGAATACCTGGGTCGAGAGCGCCTCGAAGTGCTCTTGAACATAGAGTTCGTTCTGAACTGAAGTCCCACCAAACCTGTCATGGCCGAGGGACCTTTCCTCGCTGTCGCGGAAGGAACATCGAGAGGGTACGGGCGTTCGAGTCGTCTGTTGCCGTCATTCCCTTGGTGAGCGGGAATCCACGACAAACTAACGAGTGAGGGGTTTCTCCATCAAAAAGGTGGCAACGACGCAGGGCGCTCGCGATCGGGGGGCGATTAGCGCGGGAGACGTGTGCCGCCCTGGGGACCCCTTCAATTCAGACGAAACCCGGGGTTGGAGTGTAGGATGTTCTTATCCCCGGCCGCTTCTCGCCACGGGTGCGAAACGGAAGGGAAGACTCAGCCGAAGAACGTAGGAGGATCCGGCATGAGCACGGACGAGAGACCAAGACTTGCGGTCGGACACGTGAGCCTGGAGGTCGAAGACGTCGTAGATGCCTACGAGTTCTTCGTACGCCACGGCATGCGCGACATCTTCAAGGGCGACGACTTCGGGGTGCTCGAGCTGCGCGGCGGCACTCACCTGGTGCTCAGTCGCAGCAAGGAGGGGGTCGAGCCGGGCCGCAAGGCTCCTTTCGACCTGATGGTCGACGACATCGACACGGCCCGCGTGGAGTTCACGGATGCAGGCGTGAGCGCCACCGAGATCACGCGAGGGCGCATCCACGATACCTTCCACATCGAAGGTCCGGGCGGCTACCGCTTCGCGGTGACCTCCTCCCACGCGGGCGACCGCGCCGTGTGATGGTCCTCGGAACTTTCCTTGCAATTCATCCACGCCGCGGACAGTTCGCAAGGAAAACGACGCGTTTCCTGAGCATCGGTCCATCCTGACGGGAGTCTTCGCCCGACCTCCCGGACACCTTCATCCCAGGAGTTGCACGTCCTGGCCTGAGCCGGATCGCGCATTCCCCGGAAACGCGGCCCATCGCGGGGTGCTCGACCCCGCAGCACGCATCAGGGCACGCCTGGGCGGGGGCGGAGGCGCCCGGGAAGCTCCGCCGGGGTCGCGACGCCGATCTGGCGCATCGCCTCCACCAGCTCTTCGAGCAGGATGTGGATGGCGTGGTCCCCGCCGCGGGAACCGAGCGCGCCCACGCCGAAGTAAACGGCGCGAGCACAGAGCACGAAGTCCGCGCCGAGAGCCAGCATGCGGGCGATATCCAGACCGCAGCGCACGCCTCCGTCCGCGATCAGGACCATGTCCGAACCGATTTCGGCCCGGACTTCGGGGATCGCCTCCACGGCGGAGACCGCGGCGTCGAGCTGCCGGCCTCCGTGATTGGAGACCACGACGCCTTCGACTCCGAGCTCGACACAGCGCCGGGCGTCCGCCGCCGCGAGTATTCCCTTGACCAGCATCTTGCCCGGCCACTGGTCCCGGATTTCGCGCAGGATGTCCATCGAGATGTGTCCGAGCGAGATGTCTCTGAAGAAGCTGGCCCCTTCCGTGAAGCTGGCGCCGGGGGGAAGGTAGGGGGTGAGGTTCTCGAAGGTCGGCATGCCCGATCGCAGCATCGCGAAGGACCAGGCCGGGCGCGAGAGCATGTCGATCACGGTGAACAGGTTGAAGCGTGGAGGGACCGACAGCCCGTTGCGCATGTCGGTCGAGTGGCGCGTGTATCCGGGCACATCCACCGTGACCAGCAGCACTTCGTACCCCGCCGACTTTGCGCGCTCCACGAGATCGCGCCGCATCTCGGGCACGTTCGGAGCGTAGAGCTGGAACCACGCGTTGCCGTCCGTCACTTTCGCGATCCGCTCGATACTGGAAGTGGCGTAAGTGCTCAGCACGAAGGGCAGGCCGGCCCGGGTCGCGGCGCGGGCAGCGATCTCCGGTCCCCGCGGCCAGATAAGTCCGGAGAGTCCGACCGGGGCCACCCCGAAGGGAGCGCTCCAGGTACGTCCGAAGAGCGGCATCTCCATTTTTGGGGTCACCTTCTCGAGCAAGTATTCAGGCGTGAGGTCGACGCGCCTGAGCGCATCGATATTGCGCTGGCGACAGTCGAATCTGCCGTGGCCCCGCATCATGTACTCGTAGGCGAAGCGGGGTATGCGCCTGCGGACCGCCGCTTCCAGATCGGCGATGGCCGGGTACTTCCGGTCGAGGTCGGTGGCCAGAATCATCGGAACGCGGGCCGCGTGACGTGCATCCAGGGAGCGGACGCGGCGCATTCTAGCCCGTCCCCCATCGGAAGAAAGGAGTGCTTCCCGTCCTGCGGCGGCTACAATGCCGCCCATCGGCGAGGCCGGCTCTCGGGGCACGTGCCTCAATGCACCGCTCCTGCAGTCCAGAGCAGCCGGCGCGAGCGCCACCGCAACGACAACGTAAGGATTCTGCCCCATGGCCCGGAACGAAACATCCTCGGACGCGTCCGAGTCCGAAATCGAAACGCTTGAGAAGCAGATCGCCGAACTCACGGCCAAGCTGAACGCGGCGCGGCGGCAGGCCACCGGACGGGAGGTCCCCGACTACACCCTGTGGACCCTTGCCGGCGAGGTGCGCCTGAGCAGTCTCTTCGCAGGCGCCGACCGGCTCCTCGCCATCCACAACATGGGACAAGGGTGCCGCTATTGCACGCTGTGGGCCGACGGCTTCAACGCTTTCCTGCCCCACCTCGAATCGGCGATGGCGGTCGCCCTCCTCTCCCGTGACGACCCCGAGACGCAGCGCCGCTTCGCCAACTTCCGCGGCTGGCGCTTCCGGCTCGCCTCCCACCGTGGCGGCGACTACATCCGGGAGCAGTCCGCGGGCTCGGGCCACGACAACATGCCCGGAGCCGTCCTCTACGAGAAGAAGGATGGCAGGATCCTGCGCAAGAACGCCGTTGTCTTCGGACCCGGCGACATGTTCTGCTCGGCCTGGAACCTGCTCGCGATGGCCGGGCTCGGAGTGGAAGACTGGACCCCGCAGTTCAGCTACTGGCGGCGGCCGGAGAAGCTCGACGACGGCGGCAGAAACGTGCTGGACGCGTGAGGGAAGCCCATGGCGGACGACTGTGAAATTTTCGAGCTCGGCGACGTAGAGCTGCTCTCGGGCGAGACGCTGCCCGGTGCCCGTCTCGCCTACAAGACCTACGGAAGTCTTTCCGCGAGCCGCGACCGCGTAGTGGTGATGCCGACCTTCTACACCGGCAGCCATGCGAGGAACGAGGGCTACATCGAGAAGGTGCCGGCGCTTGACCCCGCCCGCTGCTTCATCGTCTCCGTCAACATGTTCGGCAACGGCATCTCGTCATCGCCCAGCAACACCCCCGCCCCCTGCGACGGCCCGCGCTTTCCCCGCGTGACGCTCTACGACAACGTCCGGTGCCAGCACCGTCTGCTCACCGAAGGTCTGGGCGTCGACCATGTCGCGCTGGTGTTCGGCTGGTCGATGGCCGGATGCCAGTCCTTCCAGTGGGGCGCTCAGTACCCGGACATGGTGGACGCGATTCTGCCTTTCTGCGCGTCGGCGAAGACCTCGCCCCACAACATCGTCTTCCTGGAAGGGGTCAAGGCAGCACTCGAAGCGGACCGCGCCTTTGCCGGCGGCGACTACCGCAGTCCCCCTGAAGTAGGGCTCAAGGCCTTCGCGCGGGTCTACGCGGGCTGGGCCTACTCGCAGACCTTCTACCGGGAGCGCCTGCACCGCGAGCTCGGCTTCGAGACCTTCGAGGATGTCCTGGTCGACTGGGAACAGGACCATCTCGCCTGGGACGCCAACGACCTGCTCGCCAAGCTGTGGACCTGGCAGAACGGCGACATCAGCGCCGGCCCTGTATATCGGGGCGACTTCCATCGGGCTCTGGGTGCGATTCGGGCCCGGGCGATCGTGGTGCCCTGCACCACCGATCTCTACTTTCCGCTCGAGGACAACGCCATCGAGGTGGCGCGGATGCCGAACGCGGAGCTTCGCCCCTACGACTCTCCGTGGGGACACTGCGTCGCGACCCCGAGCCGCGACAGCGAGTTCATGGGCTTCCTCAGCGGGTGCGTCGAGGAGCTGCTGGCGTCTCGCTGACGCGCTCGGCTCGGGCGCCGGCGTCCCCGCCGGCCCTGCCCTGATCAGGGCTGCGGCGGAAGGCGCCCCGCCAGTCCGAGCCCTTCGAGAAGGCCGCTCAATCGGGCGGTCTCCTGCTGAACCGCGGAGAGTCGCTCCTCAACGACGCTAATCCGCGCACCCAGACGTCCGGTGGTAACGAGATTGAGGCCCGCGAGGCCAATCGCGGCGGTGACAATCGCAATCAATTCGGGTGACATCGGCACTTCCTCTGTGCTCCACACTACGAGAGACAAGTGTGAGTGACGCTGCGGAGAATCTCAAACGCCGGCTTCTCCACCGGCCCTGGTCAGGGCCGCGACGGGAGCCGACCGGTGAGCCCGAGCCCTTCGAGAAGGCCGCTCAGCCGGGCAGTCTCCTTCTCGACTGCGGTGAGCCGTGTACCCAGCCGTCCGGTGGTAATGAGTATGAGCCCGGCGAGTCCTATCGCGGCGGTGATGATCGCGATCAGTTCAGGCGACATCGGCACTTCCTCTGTGCACTTCGGATGGGGAGTTTGGACTGTATCGAATCGTGATCCACCGAGCAAGGTCGGCCCGGCTCCGGGCGCGGTGCGCCCTCCCCGACCCGCTCCGAACGCTCTACGCCTCCCGTCGTCGGCGCTGCCCGCCGCTCCGACGATCGCCGGGGCGAAGCTCCGAACCTCAGAGCCGGCCGAGCGCCTGCCGGAGGTCCGCGATCAAGTCTTCGGGATCTTCGAGGCCCACGGAAAGCCGCACCAGGCCGTCGGTGATGCCTACCCGCTGGCGTTCCTCCGGAGCCATGTCGGCGTGGGTCATGGTCACCGAATGGGTGACGAGGGATTCCACCGAGCCGAGGTTCTCGGCCAGACTCCAGAGCTCCAGCGTATTCATGAGCTGTCGCCCGGACTCCACGCCCCCCTTCACCTCGAACCACAGCATGGCCCCGTGACCGCTCGCCTGGCGGTCCGCCAGCTCGCGCTGGGGAAAGGAGTCGAGACCGGGGTAGCACACGGAATCGACCATGGGGTGGGTCTCGAGGAATCTCGCCACTTCGAGCGCATTGGCGGACTGCGCATCGAGGCGGGTGCTCAAGGTCTTGCAGCCCTGCAGGGTGAAGAAGGCCACCATCGGCGACATGTTCGAGCCGAGGCAGTTGCGCACGAACTTGATCGACTCGTCTTGCTCCCGGCTTGCCGCGACCACCGCGCCGCCGACGGTCTGGTTGTGTCCGTCCATGTACTTGGTGGTGCTGTGCACCGAGAGATCCGCGCCGAGCTCCAACGGAAGCTGATAGGCGGGAGTGAGGAAGGTGTTGTCCACCGCGTGCGGAATGTCCCGCTCGCGCGCGATCTCGGAGATCGCGGCGATGTCGGTGAGCTTGAGGGTGGGATTGGCGGGCGTCTCGGTGAAGAGCAACCGGGTGTTGTCGCGCAACGCGGCGCGCACCGTATCCGGATCGGAGGTGTCGACGAAGCTGAACTCGACGCCGAAGCGGTTCAGCACCCGGGTGGAGAGCCGATGCGTGCCGCCGTAGACGACGTCCGAGACCACCGCGTGCTCGCCCGCGTTCAGGAGCGCCATCATCACCGCGGTGGTGGCCGCCATGCCGGTGCCGAAGCAGGCGCAGCCGGCCCCGCCTTCCAGGGAGCGGATGCGCTCCTCCAGCGCGACCACGGTGGGATTTCCGGAGCGCGAGTACGAGTAGCCCTTCGACATGTAGTCTTCCACCGACTCCTGGACGTAGGTGGTCGACTGGTAGATCGGAGTCAGGATGGCTCCGGTCACCGGATCGGGAGAGACTCCGGCATGCACTTCCCGCGTCTTGAACTTCATGGGGCCGATCGCCTTCCGGTGACCTGTTCCGAGGGACGCGGATGGTAGCATCCGCGGCAGAGCGGATGCGGGCCCGGGCGCCCACGCGCGAGAGGAGAACACCGATGTCATTTTGTCCCGATCGCTTCATTGCGGACCTTCGCGCCGCGGCAGCGGATCCCCATCCCGTGCGCGCCATCAACGCGGTGATGAAGAATGCGGTTTCCGACCCCGCCGCGGTGGCCGCCGGGGTGCCGGACTACGAGGGAGACGAGCTCGCCCTGCTGGAGACCGACGAGCTTTCGGCTTACTGCGCGAGATTCTTCGCCGGACAGCTCGTGCCCCCGCACAACCACAGGATGCCGGCCTTCATCGGGGTGTACGAGGGCACCGAGGTCAACCAGCTCTTTCGTCACGACGCCTCGGGCCTGACCCTGGTCGCGGAGAAGCACGTCGGACCGGGAGAAACCCTCTCCATCGGCGGGGAGGGAATCCACGGCGTCTATACCAAAGGGGGCAAGGACAGCCTCGCACTGCATGTCTACCTCGGCTCGCTCAAGACCGTTTCGCGCTCTCTCTTCCACCCCGACTGCGGTGAGGAGATGCCCTTCACCGACGAGAACTACCAGGCCCTGTTGCGAAGCATCGACTGACCCGGGCGAGCGTCCGAAGCATCGGATTGCACTCGTGCCCCCGGAACGACGAGGCAAGACACGTTGTCAAGGCAACGCTCACGCAGGGTCGAAGTATCGTTGCCGTCGAGCTGATCGGTGGACCGGGGTCGATTCCAGCCCTCGTGAAGAAGGGAGGGGATTCCGAACGGCGCGAACTCCAATCCTCGCGTGATGGGAGGAGGTGAGGGAGGTGCTGCGCCTCCATCACTCGAACCGCCTGGAGGCGCTCGCGGGAGTCCTCTCGGAGCACCTGCTCACGGCGCCGGACGACCCCTTCGAAGCGGAGCGCATCGTGGTGGCGCACCGGAGCATGGCGCGCTGGCTGACCCTGGAGCTTGCGGGCGCGCTCGACATCGCCGCGAATCTCCGCTTCGAGCTCCCCGCGGACTTCGCCTGGTCGATCATGCGCGCCGCGGTCCCCGGAATCGGCGGCGAGCGTGCCTACACGCCGGCCCGCCTGCGCTGGCGCATCTACGACACCCTGCCTGACTTCGCGGAGAAGCGGGACGAGCCTTCGGTCGCGCCGGTGCGCGCCTACCTCGTGGGCGGAGGCGCGCGCGAACGCTTCGAGCTCGCGGACCGTCTCGCGCGGGTCTTCGACCGCTGCCTGCTGTACCGACCGGACTGGATCCGCGAGTGGGCGCGAAGTCCGCCTCCGCACTGGCAGGCCCGCCTGTGGCAACGCCTGGTCGAAACCGAACCCCAGCGCACTGCGGACCGGCCGGCCGGCCACTGGGTCGCCTCCGTCGATGCCTTTCGCCGCGCCCTCGAAAAGGGTGGGCCGGAAGGATGGCCGCGTCGCGTGAGCTTCTTCGCGGTGCCCTCGCTCTCGCCTTCCTACCTCGAAGTGCTGCACGCCGCGAGCGAATGGCTCGACCTCCACGTGTACATCCTCAATCCGTGTCGGGAGTACTGGGGCGACATCCATTCGCCACGCGAGAGCCGGCTGCGATCCCCGGACGTCGATCCCGCCGAACGGTACTTCAGCGCGGGCAACGAGCTCCTCGCCGCCTGGGGCCGGGCGGGGCGCGACATGATCGATGCGCTCATCGACGCGGAGAGCGCCGATGCCGAGTCCGACGAGTACTTCACAGCCCCGGAGGAATCTTCGCGGCTCGCCGCGGTGCAGCGGGACGTCCTGGACCTGCGGCTCGCGCGGGAGGCGGTGGAGTCGGAGGCGGGGCGCGAACCGGACGCGACGCCGCCCGAGCCTGCGCCCGGCGATCGCGCCGGCTCCGAGGAGGCCCCGGTGACGGGGGAGCCGCGGGACCGTGTCAAGCCGACCGAAGGTCTGCCTCCAGCGCAAACCACCCCGGCATCCATGTCGAGCCGTAGCGCGAAGGGTCCCGGAGAGGAGTCAGGGGAGAGGACTGACGCGGACGACTCCATCCAGATCCACGTCTGCCACTCCGCGGTCCGCGAGGCGGAGGTGCTGCACGATCGCCTCCTCGGACTCTTCGACTCCCACCCGGGTCTGGAGCCGGCCGACGTGCTCGTGCTCGCGCCGGACCTCGCTCGCTACGGCCCCGCATTCGAGGCGGTGTTCGGAGCGGCCGGCCGCGTCCCCTTCGACGTGGCCCGGGTGCGGGCCTCGGATTCGCGCGCCACCGGCGCCCTGCTCGACCTGCTCGCCCTGCCCCGCTCGCGCTACCCGGCGGAAGCGGTGCTCGCGCCGCTGGGAGCGGAAGCGGTGCGGGCGCGCTTCGGCCTGGAGGAGACGGACCTGCCGCTCATCCGCGCCTGGCTCCGGGAGGCCGGAGTCCGCTGGGGAATAGACGCCGCACACCGCGGTGCGGAGCACCTGCCGGAGACCCCCGAGCACACCTGGCGGCAGGGGATACGCCGCCTTCTCCTCGGATACGCCGCGGCCGGCGGGGACGACCTGGTGGCGGGTCTGGTGCCGTGCCCTCCGGCGGGAGTGGCCGGATTCGAGGCCGGCCCGGCGGAGCACGAGACGCTCGGACGTTTCCTCACCTACTGCGAGGCCGTGTTCGAGCTCCGGTCGCTCACCGCCGGGGAGCGAAGCGCCCAAGCGTGGGGGGAGGCGTTGCGAGCGGTGGTGTCGCGCTTCTTCATGTCAGCTCCCGGCTCGGCCCCCTCCGTCGCGGAGGAAGCGAGAGAGGTGCGTGAGCTCGTCCGGGAATTCACGGAGGAAGCCGGCCGCGCCGAATCGTCTCTCTCGTTCGACCTCGTCCGGGATGCTCTGCGCGAGCGGGCGGACGAGGTCTCGACCGATCCCGCCCGCCTCGCGGACGGGATCACGGTGGCGCGTCTCGCGCCGGGCGCGGTCTTCCCCGCCGAGGTGGTATGCGTCGTCGGGCTGAACGGCGGCGAATTCCCGCGCTCGCCCCAGCCCCCCACCTTCGATCTCGTCGCGGCGGCTCCCAGGCGGCGGGGAGACCGCGACCCGCTTCACGAGGACCGTCTCGCCTTCCTGCAGGCCCTGCTCGCGGCGCGGCGCGCCTTCCTCGTGAGCTACACCGGCCGCGGACTTCGCGACGATGCGGCGCTGCCGCCATCCGTGGTGGTGGACGAGCTTCGGGACTATCTCGCGCGGCGCTTCCCGGGCGTGGGCTTCGAGACCCGTCATCCCCTCCAGCCCTTCAGTCCGCGCTACTTCTCCCTGAACGACGAGAGTGCGGCTACGCACGACGGCGGGCTGTTCAGCTACTCCGACGGCATGCTGCGGGCCGCGGAAGCCTTGCACGCGGCTCGGACGAGCGGATCGTCCGCCGCCCGCTTCCACGCGTTCCCGGCCGAGCCGCAACCGCATGGAGAGCGGGTCGCCCTCTCCCGGCTCCTCTCCTTCTTCGCCCACCCGGCCCGCTCCTTCCTCCGCGAGCGGCTCGGGTTGCGTCTGGAAAGCGAAGACCCGGCACTCGACGAAGACGAGCCCTTCGAGCTCGACGGCCTGGACCGCTACGCGCTGCGTTCCCGGATCTGGGAAGGCATGCGGGCCGGCTCGGAGGCGGAGCGCGCCGAGACGATACTGCGCGGAAGCGGCCGCCTCCCGCAGCGTGCACTCGGAAGCGTGGTGCACGAACGCGCGTGGGAAGAAATGGAGGACCTGCGCTCGACCCTCGCCCGCCATCGCGGCGCGCTCGATGCGCCGCCCCGTGCCATAGACATCGAAGTGGCCGGGTTCCGGGTGGAAGGCGAGATCGAGCATGTCGGACCGGAGGGAATGCTGTGGTGGCGAATCGGTAGGTTGAGGGCGCGCGACCGGATTGCTATCCGCCTCTCGCAGCTCGCGCTCGCGTCGGCCGGCCACGTGCCCGCGTCGGCAATCGCCGTCACCCTCGACCGGAAAGCGTGGAGAATCACGGAGCTCGCGGCGCCGGAAGGGGCGGAAGAGGAGCTCGCCCGCTGGCTCGAAGCCTGGCGACGGGGACAGGGCGAGCTCCTGCCCTTCTTCCCCGACACCTCGTCGGCCTACGCCGAGGTCATCGAGAGACGGGGAGAGGGCGCCGCCGAGGAAGCCCGGGAGAAGGCGGAGGCCGCCTGGTTCGGCTCCCCGTTTCACCGGGGCGAGGTGGAGGAGCCCTACCTGGCGCTCGTGTACGGGGAAGAGAGCCCGATCACCGAGGCGTTCCGGGAGCTCGCGACCGAGCTCCTCGTGCCCCGCGACGAAGCCTGAAGCGAAGGCCCGATGACCACCGGAACCTCGTCCCCCACCCCGCTCGACCTCCCCCTCGATCGGCCGGGGACGGTCCTCGTGGAGGCGAGCGCGGGCACCGGAAAGACCCATGCGCTGACGACCCTGGTCGCCCGCCTGGTGGTGGAGGAAGGACGGGAGATAGACGAAATCCTCGTCGTGACCTTCACCCGCGCCGCCACCGCGGAGCTCAAGGACCGCATCCGGCGCACCCTCAAGGCGGCGCGGGAAGCCGTGCAAGCCGCGATGGCGCAACGAGGCTGCGAAACCGGGGCGCAGGCGCGGGAGCTGCTCGAGCGCTGGACGGGGCCGGCCGGAGTCGATCTCGGGCGGTCGGCGCGACGCCTCGACGCCGCGCTCCAGGACATCGACCGGGCGAGCGTGTACACCATCCACGGCTTCTGCCAGCGGGTGCTCGGCGATCTCGCCTTCGAGGGCGGCTTCCCTTTCGGGTTCGAGGTGAGCGGTGACGATCGGGACCTCACCGAAAACGCGGTGCGCGACTTCTGGCGCCGGCGCTTCTACGACGCATCCCTGGTGCTGGTGCGCTACGCCGTGGACAACGAGTTCCTTCCCGGCGCGCTCGCGCAGTGGACGGCGGCGGGACGCACGAAACCCGGCTTGCGCATCGCGGGCGCGGAGGCGCCGGAACGCCCGCTGGACACCTACGAGGCCGAGTGGCGACGCGTGTTCGAAGTCACGCGCGCCCGTTGGGACAGACACGGCGAAGCGTTTCGACTCGAGATGGTCGAGGGAAAGTGGCTGAACCGCAGCCGGTACCAGGTGAGAACGGTCGAGAGGCGCCTCACTCTGGTGGAGAAGAGCTTCGCCTCGCCCGAGCCGCGACTGTGGGACGAGGGCATCGCCTCCTGGTTCGGACAGGAGAGGGTGTCGGGGGCATGCCGGAAGAACGCCACCCTGCCCGACAATCCGCTCTTCGATGACTTCGACCTGCTCGAGGAGGCGTCCCGACCGCTTCGGGCCGCCTTCGAACGCTGGCTGCGATGGGCGCGGGCCGAGCTCATCGGCGAGGTCCGGGCGGCGGCGCAGCGGCGCGTCCGCGAAGAACGGCGGCTGCGCTACGACGATCTGCTGATCGAGGTCGAGGCGGCGCTCGACAGTCGGGGGGGTGCGCAGCTCGCCGAGAGCATTCGCCGCGCCCACCCCTGCGCCCTCATCGACGAGTTCCAGGATACCGACCAGGTGCAGGCCCGCATCTTCTCCCGCGTCTACGGGGAAGTGGGGCGAGCCCGCGACGGCACGCACGCCACCCCGGCCTCGCTCTTCGTGGTCGGCGATCCCAAGCAGTCCATCTACCGCTTCCGGGGGGCGGACATCTTCGCCTACCTGGGCACCCGGCGCCGGGCGAGCCGGGTTCTCGCCCTCGATCGCAACTGGCGCTCGGTGCCGGGCCTCGTCGCCGCAGTGAACGAGATGTTCGCCGCTCCCCTGCCCTTCGCCCTCCCCGAGATCGGCTATCGCGCGGTGAGCGCGGCCCGCGACGCCGAGGGACCGTCGCCGGACGCACCGGAAGGCGAGCGCGAACCCTTTGCGCTCAGGCTGTTTCCACCGGGCCCGGATGACCGCCCCTGGAACAAGGGTGACGCAAGCCGGGTGGCGGCGGAGGCGGTGGCGAGCGAGATCGCCGGCCTCCTCGGCCCCGTGCCGAAGGACGCGGGAGAAAGGGCGGCAGGCGAGATCGCCCCGAACCAGGACCATTTCACGCCGGCCGAACCTGTACATCCAACGCGTACTACACGGTCTCGGGTGGATTCCCGCATTCGCGGGAACGACGGGGGGGGAGTTTCGTCATTCCCGCGAATGCGGGAATCCACGCAAAACAACGAGTCAGGGCAAGTTCCCCGGAAGCGGGAAATGCTCCTGGCCCCGGACGGCGAGGCGCGGCGGGGATCGGACATCGCGGTGCTCGTGCGCACCCGCCGCCAGGGACAGCTCGTCGCCAGGGCGCTGCGCGAGCGCGGGGTTCGCACGGCAGAAGTGAGCGAGGAGAGCGTCTTCGACACCCACGAGGCCGAACAGCTCGAGCGCCTGCTGCGCTGCCTCGCCGAACCGGTTCCGGAGACGGAAGTGCGCGGCGCGCTCGCCGGCGACCTCTTCGCGCTCGACACCGCCGGCCTGCTCGCCATGGACGAAGACGACGAGGTGTGGAGCGCATGGAGGGAGCGGCTGCATGCCTGGCGACGATGCTGGAAGACGGAGGGTATCGGTGCGCTTCTGCTGCGTCTGCTGGAGCTCGAAGGGGGCGCGGAGCGCCTGCTCCGCCACCGGGACGGCGCGCGCCGCCTCACCAACTACCGGCATCTCGCAGAGCTTCTGCTGGACGTGGAGGCGGGAAGCCGGCTCACTCCCTCGGGACTCGCCGGGTGGCTTGGGCGGCGCCGCCAGGCCGAGACGCGGGACCGAGAGGAGAGCGTTCTCCTGCGTCTCGACAGCGACGAGCAGCTCGTGCGCATCCTCACCGTGCACGGCAGCAAGGGACTCGAGTTCCCGATTGTGTTCTACCCCTTCGCGTGGGACGTTCCGGATCCCGAGCGCCGGGGCACGGACGCCGACGTGGCCTACCACGAAGGCGAGGGAGAAGTGTACCGGGAGGTCCTCGATCTCGATCCGGACAGCGCGGCGCGCGACGCCGCGCGCGTCGAGGAGTTCTCCGAATCGCTGAGGCTGCTCTACGTTGCGTTCACCCGCGCCAGGGACCGGTGCATCGTCACCTGGGGGCCGATCAAGGGGGCCGAGCGCTCGCCGCTCGCGTGGCTCCTCCACCGCGGGGCGGAGGTGCGTGCCGGCATCCTCGATACGAACTCGGACGAAGGCGATACGGAAGAGGCATCGGGAGCCAACTCCGCCATTCCCGCGAGAACCGTCCGGAGCGGGCGATCGGCCCGGAGTCGGGGAAGGAACTCGAAGACCATCGGCACGCGCAGGTCACCTGTTCCCGTCATTCCCGCGAAAGCGGGAATCCACGAAAGAAGAGAGGCGATGGGAGGCATCAAGGGAGCGGCGGAGCGCACCGGAAGCGCGCCCGGTCCCGTCGCCGCACCGGAAGCCATCGATGCCCTCGACGCCGTCGAACAACGCTTCAAGGACCTCGCATGGAACGAGTGGAGGGACGAGGTCCAGGCCTTTGCCGTGCGCTGCCCCGGCGCGGTCTCGGTGAACGTGCTGGAACCCGACGAGCCCCGCCCGCTCCCTCCTGAAGCGCACCCGCCGCCCGCGCTCGAAGCCCGCGGCCCGGTCCGGCCGCTCCGCCTGATCCGGCAGATGACCAGCTACTCCGCCCTCGCCGCCGAAGGCGCGCGCGCGACGGGAGTGGTCGCGCAGGCTCTGGTCGAGCGGCCCGACCACGACGCCGGAGATACGCCTTCGCCTCGCGCCGGAGAGGAAGGAGACACCTCTCCGGGAGACGACGGCACGCGCAGCGCGTTCACCTTCCCGCGAGGCGCGATCGCAGGTTCCTGCGTGCACCAGGTGTTCGAGCGCCTCGATCGCACCCCGGCCGGAGATCCCACCCCCGACCTCGACGTGGCGTGCCGGGACGCGCTCCGGAACTTCGGGTTCGAGGACGCATGGCATCCGGTCCTTCGCACGATGATCGAGCGAACCCGCGCGGTGCGCCTGCACGAACCCCTCGAGCCGGAGCGCAAGGCCACGGCCCGGGACGCGTCCTCGACGCCGATGGCCGGAGCAAACCCGACGCATGACGATGACGCGGGCGAAGGAGTTCATGATCGCAAGGAACGGGGTGCCGCCGCCGCACCGCTGCAGAACGGAGCGCGCAGGACGGGCGAAGCGTTCGGATCGGGTCCGGCCAGAGGATTCCGGCTGGCGGATCCGATCCGGCGCATCGCCGAGATGGAGTTCCACTTTCCGGTCGCGGGGCTGGTCCGAGGCCGCCTCGCGGCCTGCCTCGCCGAGCACGGCTATCCGCACCCCTTCGGAGATGGCGCGGAGAGCGGAGAGGCCGGAGAGCGGCCGCCGATCGACGGCTTCCTCCGGGGATTCGTCGACCTCGTGGTGGAGCACGAGGGACGCTGGTACATCATCGACTACAAGTCGAACTGGCTCGGGCCGGATCTCGCGAGCTACGCCCCGGCCGCGCTGCGGCGCGCGACCTTCGCGGGCGGCTATCCCCTCCAGTACCTCGTCTACCTGGTGGCCCTGCACCGCCACCTCCGAGCCCGGCTTCCCGGCTACGACTACGAGCGCCACATGGGAGGGGTCTTCTACCTGTACCTGCGCGGCATCGACCCGGCGGCGGGGATGAGCCGGGGGGTGTACTTCGACCGGCCAGCGCGAGCCTGCATCCAGGCGCTCGACGACTGCTTCCGAGGCACGGCGTCAGTGGTCGGATAGAACGAGTGTTGGCGGGAATCCACCGACATGGCCGTTCGCGAAGGCAGGGAACGGAGTCGAGATGAGAAGAGATACTCCCCGGGAACGCCGTCGGGAATCGGATCGATCCGAGACGTCGGAACGCGGGCAGGGGAGGAGCCGTCGAGCCGGCCCCGTCCGCAACGCGACGACGTCCGCGCTGGACGACCTGCACGCCCGAGGACATCTCGCCGACATCGACCGGCACTTCGGCGCATTCGCGGCCGAGGTCGACGGCGGCCGGGAAAGCGGGGTGGCGCTGGCGGCGGCGTTGGCGAGCGCGCATGCCCGGGAAGGGCACACCTGTCTGGTGATGGAGACAGTGGCCGGCCGGCGCTGGCCGGACGCGGACAGGGTGGAACTCCCGGCACTGCGGCCCTGGCTCGATGCGCTCGCGGCGAGCCCGGCGGTGAGCGCGAACGGGGGGGGAGAACGACGCCCGCTCGTGCTCGACGGGCGGGGCCGGCTCTACCTGGAGCGGCTGTGGACAGCGGAGCGCCAGGTGGCGCATCGGATGCGCGAACTCGCGCGCGCCGTGGAGTCAGGACTCGCGCCCGCGCCGGAGCGGCTCGAGGCGGCGCTCGATCGCTTCTTTCCCCGTCCTGCTCCCAGCGAACGGCCCCGGGCCGCGGCCCGCGCCGCCGCCGAGCACCGTCTGTGCGTAGTGACGGGCGGACCGGGCACCGGAAAGACCACGACCGTGGCGGGAATCGTTGCCCTGCTCATCGAGCTCGGACTCGCCGCGCCCGGCCGCATCGCGCTGGCCGCCCCCACCGGCAAGGCGGCGGCGCGTCTTCAAGAATCGGTGCGCGAGCGTTGCCGCGCGCTGGCGTCCGCGACCCCCGCTCTCGCGGAGTTCACCGCGGAGGCGAGCACCGTGCACCGCCTGCTGCTGGGGCTCGGCAGGGCGGGAGGCAAGCTCGCGGCGGACGCCCTGGTGGTGGACGAGTGCTCCATGGTGGACCTCTCCCTCATGGGACGGATCCTCCGTGCCCTGCCGGAAGGGGCGCGCCTCGTCCTCCTCGGCGACGCATCGCAGCTCGCGTCGGTGCAGCCGGGCGCGGTGTTCGCAGACCTGTGCGGGGCGGATGAGGAGACGGGTTCTTCCCTGCACCGCTGCATCGCGCGCCTCGATCACAACTGGCGATTCGACGAGGCGGGCGGAGTGGGGCGTCTCGCGGCGGGAATCGTGCGCGGCGATGCCGATGCGGCGCTCGCGGCGCTGGACGACCCCGCGGCTACCAGTACCGAGCTTTGCCCCCTGCTCGATGGGGCCGGGTTCGCGCGCCTCGCCGCGGCGTTCGCCGACGAGCATGCGGCACCGCTCGTTCGGGCGATGCGGGAAGGAGGCCCGAGCGTCACCGGCGTGGCTTCCGGCGCCGCACCCTTCCAGCGATTCCAGGTGCTGTGCGCGCACCGCTCCGGCCCCTTCGGCTCGGAGCGCTTCAACGCCCTCGTGGAGCGGCGTCTCCGCGCGCGGGGACTCGCACCGTGGGGGGACGACTTCTACCCCGGCCGTCCTCTCATCGTCACCCGCAACGACCCCCGGACCGGCCTCTCCAACGGCGACACCGGCGTGGTGGTCCTCGACGAGAACGGGCGCCGCCGGGTCCGCTTCCCCGAGCTGCGCGACGAGCAGGAGCAGCCGCGCCTCGTGGCGCCGGCCCGCCTCCCCGCCCACGAGAGCTACTTCGCGCTCACGGTGCACCGCGCGCAGGGCTCGGAGTACGACGAAGTGGTCGTCGTGCCCGGACCGGTCGCCTCGCGGGTCGCCACCCGCGAGCTCCTCTACACCGCAGTGACCCGTGCCCGCCGGCGAGTCATCGTCCACGGCACCCGGGAGAGCATCGCCGCCGCGCTCGGGCGCCGGACGCAGCGGGCTTCGGGCCTCCGCGACGCGCTGCTGGCGCCCGCGGCCGAGCCTCGAGGCTGATGCGGGCGCACACCCGCACGACGCTGGCTCCGCCGAGACCACAATCGAGGTTCGGCCGACGCTGGCCTCGCAGGTCGAGCCTCCCGACGATGCGCGCCACCTCCGCGTCCCCACTCGGGGACAGGTGCCCGCGACCCCACACCATCTCCGTGGTCTCGACGTTGCTCCGGTCGCGGCGGTTCACTTCCCTCTCCGCGCCGGGGCCCTTACCTCTCGGGTGGCTCGATTCCGCCCGCCATCTGCTCGCCCGAATCGACGACCAGCAGTTGACCGGTGACCCTGCGTCCGGCTTCGATGAACCAGCACACGGCTTCGGCCACGTCGTCCGCCGACGGCATCACCCGCAGCGGCAGCACCGATTCGAGCCCGCGCTTGAATCGCGCATAGCCCGCGTCGTCCAGGCCCACCCGACCCCAGCGGGTGTCCGCATACCCGGGACAAACGGCATTGACCCGGATCTCCGGCGCCAGAGTGTGAGCGAGTCCCATGGTCAGGGAATTGAGCGCACCCTTGGAAGCGGCATAGGCGAGCGAGCTGCCGAGGCCGGTCATGCCCGAGAGGGAAGAGACGTTGACGATCGCGCCCCGTCCGGAGTCCCGAAGCGCGGGCGCCGCGGCGCGCGTCATCTGAAAGGCGCCGAACACGTTGACGCCGAAGATCCGCCGGAAGTCCGCGAGGGCGAGCCCGTCCAGGTCCTCGGAGGCCACGAACTTCGTGGTGCCGGCATTGTTGACCAGCGCGTCGATGCGGCCGAACGCCTCGAGGGCCGCCGAAACCAGCCCCCGGCACTCGTCGTCCCGCTCGACATCGCCACGGCGCACGAGCGCCGCGCCTCCCGCCGCCCGACAGGCCTCCGCGGTCATTTCGGCCTCGGCCTCGCTCCGGGTGTAGTTGATCAGAACCCCGTAGCCGCGCGCCGCCAGTTGCCGTGCGACCGCGGCGCCGATTCCGGTCGCCGAGCCGGTAATCACCGCAGCGCGAGGGAGTGTCGAACCAGGCATTTCTGCTGCTCCATAGGCGTATTCGGATGCGAAAGGTGCGTCGGAAATCGCCCCGACCGGGCCGGGCCGGGCCGGGCCGGGCCGGGCATCACGATACATCCAAAGCTCCTGGAATCTCATGCGCCAGGCCGAGCAACGCTTTTCGGCTTCGACCTCCGGAGAGATCCCTCCACCTGCCCGGCTCGAGCGTTTCGGGGCGCCAACACGGGCCGGAAACCACGCCGCTGCCGCCCGCCTCCCGCCTTGTGAGGGGTTCGAGCGCCGGGCGCGGTGCGACGAACACGGCCAGCCGCGCCTCGTGGCGCCGGCCCGCCTCCCCGCCCACGAGAGCTACTTCGCGCTCACCGTGCACCGCGCGCAGGGCCCGGAGTACGACGAAGTGGCCGTCGTGCCCGAACCGGTCGCCTCGTGGGTCGCCACCCGCGATCTCCTCTACACTGCGGTGACCCACGCCCGCCGGCGAGTGATCGTCCACGGCACCCGGGAGAGCATCGCCGCCGCGCTCAAGCGCCGGACGGAACGCTCTTCCGGGCTCGAGACGCACTTCTCGCGCCGGTCGGCGACGAGCCGGCCTAGTCAACCCAATCGGCACGGAGACTCCAGATGATCATGGCGAACACCCTGCGGGAAAAGCTGAACGAAGACCGACCGACCCTGGGCACGCACTACATTTCCCCCGATCCGGACCTGCCGGAGCTGATCGGTGACACCGGGCTCTACGACTATGGCGAGTACTGCTCCGAGTACTCGACGTTCGACATGCAACTGCTCTACCACATGGCTCGCGCCGGCGAGTGCAGCAATCTGCCGTTGATGATCAAGCCGGATCAGGCGAGCCAGGAGTTCTGGGCGCAGGCGGCGATCGGCGCCGGATTCCACGCGGTGCTATTCACTGACGTGCGCACCGCGGAGGATGTCTGGAGGTGCCACCATGCCATCCGGCCGGACAACCCGAAGCATCACGGACGCATGGGGGTGAAGCTCAGGCGGCCCGCCCTTTCCGACTATGACGGCGACGCTTACGCCGCGCACCTCGAATCGGTGCTCTTCCTGATCATGATCGAGAAGAACGTCGCAGTGGAGAACATCGACGAGATACTGGACGCGGCCAAGCAAGCGGGGGTCGACATGACGCAGTGGGGCCCCGGTGACTTCGCCTTCTCGCGCGGCGAGCCCAACATGAGCACCCCTGCGATCACCCCGTTCGAGGAGCTGGTAGTCGCGAAGTCGATAGAGTTCGGCATTCCGACACGAGCCGAGATCAGCGAGCCCGAAGAGGCGAAGCGCTTTCTCGATTTGGGGGTACGGCACTTCTGTATCGCGTGGGATCGGTTCATCTATCAGGCGCATCTGATGCGCATCGGCGAGGCGATGCACGAGATCCTGGAGGACGTGTAGCCATCCTCCCCCGATCCCAGGGAAATCGACCAGGAAGGCCGGGGTGCACTCCGCTTCCGCCTGCTCCTGCCTTGTGAGGGGATGGAAGGCCGCGCACAGTAGAGCCGTTCGCATGACGGCCGGGGGCCCATGAATGTCGAGGATCACCGTCTTCACCGCACGGCGCATCCATACCATGAACCCCTCCATGCCGCGGGCGAATGCGGTGGCGGTGCGCGACGGGCGCATCGTGGAGGCCGGCACCCTGGAGACGCTCTCGCCCTGGCTCGACGCGCACCCCCACGTCGTGGACCGGCGCTTCGAGCGCCACGTCCTGATGCCCGGCTTCATCGACCCGCACCTCCACCCGCCGATGGCGGCGGTGCTGCTGCCGCTGCACTTCATCACCGCGATGGAGTGGCGCCTGCCCTGGGGCACGGTGGCCCCCACGCACGGGGCGGGCGCCTATCTCGCGCGCCTGCGCCAGGTCGAGCGCTCGATCGCCGACCCCGCCGAACCCCTCATCACCTGGGGCTATCACCAGATCTGGCACGGGCCGATGAGCCGCCAGGTGCTCAACCGGGTGTCCGCGACGCGCCCGGTGGTGGTCTGGCAGCGCTCCTTCCATGCGCTCTACGCCAACGACGCTGCGCTGCGCTGGATGGACCTCGACGAGGAGACCCTGGAGCGCCACCCCCAGATCGACGCCGCGGCCGGCCATTTCTTCGAGACCGGGCTCGGCGTCGCCGAAACCCGCATGCTCCCGTATCTGCTCGACCCCGAACGCTTTCGGGAGGGCCTGCGGCGTGTGCGGCAGGCGGTGCACCTGGGCGGGCACACCACCATCGCGGACATGGCGTTCGCGCTCTTCGACCAGGAACAGGAGTGGGCGGCGCTCTGCGACGTGCTCGACCGGGACGACACCCCCTTCCGGGTGCACATGGTGCCGCGCCTGCAGGACCCGGGCAGCGCGGGACTCGAGTCCGAGGTCGCGCGGGTCCGGGCGCTACGCGAGCGCAACACCGAGCGCCTCGCCTTCCACGACCACGTGAAGCTCTTCACCGACGGCGGGTTCTTCGCGGAGCTGATGCAGGTGCAGCCGCCCGGCTTCATCGACGGCCACCACGGCGAGTGGATGATGGCGCCGGAGCGCTTCGAGGCGCTGGCGCGGGCCTTCTGGAACGAGGGATACCGCATCCACGTGCACTGCACCGGAGACCTCGGCCTGGAGCTCGCCATCGAGGTGCTGGCGAAGCTCCAGTGGGAGCGCCCGCGCTTCGATCACCGCTTCACCATCGAGCACTTCGGGCTCTCGACCCCGGAGCAGGTTCGCCGTCTCGCGCGCCTCGGCGGTCTCGTCTCCGCCAACGTGTACTACGTCTACGAGCTGGCCGACGCCTACTGGAAGCACAGCATCGGGCACGAGCGGGCGACCCGGATGGCCCGGCTCGCGACGGTGGTGCGCGAGGGCATACCGCTCGCCCTGCACTCCGACTTCACCATGGCGCCCGCCCAGCCGCTCAACCACGCCTGGGTCGCGGTCAACCGGATCTGCGAGTCGGGAGAGGTGGCCGGCCCCGAGGAACGGCTCACCCTGGAGCAGGCGCTTCGCGCCATCACCATCGACGCCGCCTTCGTGCTCGGCATGGAAGACGAGATTGGCAGCATCCGGGCCGGCAAGCGGGCCGACTTCACGGTGCTGGAGGCGGACCCCTTCGAGGAGCCGGTGGAGTCGCTGAAGGACATCCCGGTCTGGGGCACGGTCTTCGAGGGCCGGCCCTTTCCGGTCCGATGAACGTGTCCCGGTCGGAGCCCGCCGCGGCGGCAGGCGACCTCCACCCTCCCGACGGACGCCACACGCCGGAGCCGGGAACGACCGAACGGACATTCAACGGAATTGAAGTGATGTCCTCGACCAGTACGAAGAGGCTACCCGCCCCGGAGCGTATTCCCATCACGCTGATCGGCGGCTACCTGGGCGCGGGAAAGACCTCGCTCCTCAACCATCTTCTCACCCACGTGGACGGTGAGCGCATCGCGGTGCTGGTGAACGACTTCGGCGCCCTCGGCCTCGACGCCGCCCTGGTCGCCCGGCGCGACGCGGAGACCGTCACCCTGACCAACGGCTGCGTGTGCTGCAGCATCGCGGATGACTTCGGCGCCGCCCTCGACGCGTTGATTCGCTCGCCCGAGCCGCCCTCACGCATTGTGGTGGAGACGAGCGGCGTCGCCGAAACGGGGAAGACGGCCCGTTACGCGGGCGGCTGGCCCAGCGCGCGCCTCGATGCGGTGCTCACCATGGTCGACCTCGAGACGATCCGCACGCAGGCACAGGACCGATTCGTGGGCGATCTTGTCCTGCGCCAGATCGACGCCGCGGACGTCATCGTGGCGAACAAGTCCGACCGAGTCGATTCGCCGACACGCCGTGCGACGACGCGATGGCTTGCCCGCCGCGCCCCGCGATCCGCGCTGGTCGAGACCTGCCACGGCCGGGTCGCCCCGGCCATCGTGCTTGGAGTGGGGCCGCGTACCCCGGAAGTCTTTGAGCTCCCCCCAACCCCTCTGCCTCACGCCCCTGGAGCTGCCAGCCAGGATGATGGCGTCGGAGTCTCGGCAACGCGCGACCACGAGAACATACCCATCGTGCGCGTGACCTGCCGATCACAAGAACCCTACATGCGGGGTGCATTGACGGCGGCCCTCGATGCACTCCCGAGTGCAGTCGTCCGATTCAAGGGAGTCGTCCGACTGCGGGAATGCCCCGACCAACCTTACGTGCTCCAGGGAGTGGGACGTCGATGGTCCCTGGAGCCGGCGCCGCCGCAGGTGTCCACGTCATTGGGAGTCGATGACGGTTCGGCGATCGACTTCCTGGGTGTCGGTCCGGCGCCTCCCATCCAATCGGCGCTACGGAGATTGGATGCGATGGGGCAAAGCTTCGAAGTACCGCTCTCTTCCCACCCTCCTGTGCGGTCGAGGCGCTGACCTGCGAACGAACAAAGGGCCGAAGGTGATTTCGGCCTGGAGCTATCCCGATCTCATGGACACGAAATGCACTTCGTCGTTTGTCGGGTGATGGATGGCCTCCGAAGAGGCCGGGCGGACCGCCTCGCCCCTGGTCTGCGTGCGCCACATGAAGCGCCTCTTGCGCTCGTCCATGGGGTGGCGCATGTGCATCAGCCGCCGGTTGTCGAAAACCACGACCTGCCCGACCTCCCATCGGTGCCGGTAGCAGAAGTGCGGTTGAGTGGCATGCGCCCAGATCTCGTCGAGGAGTCGCTCGCTTTCCTCGAGTGACATGCCCATCACGTAGGCGTTGGTACGGCGCCCGAGAAATAGGGCTTCCTGGCCCGAGTCGGGAATGGCGCGGATGACGGGATGCGGATAGCCGCTCGCCTCGATGGGCGAGGCCGGCGGGACCATGCCCGGCCGCAGGCTGCCGTCGCTCGCATAGGTGGCGTCGTGCTTGATCTCGAGATCGGTCACCCGTTGGCGCAATGACTGCGGCAATTCTCGGGCCGCCCGGACCTGGTCGCAGAAGCCGGTGTCCCCTCCCTCGTCCGGCACCTCCCGTGCATGCAGCAGGCTGTAGGTGGGCGGCGCCTCGATGTACGACATGTCCGTGTGCCACACCCATTCCTCGAAGAACTCGGGATAGGTCGGCTCCTTCTCGAGCGTCGCCGGATTCAGATTGCCGAACTTCAGCATGAACGGGTCTTCGCCACTCGCGCGTACCGCCGCCACCTGCTCATCGACGCTCAGGTGCTCCTCCCCCGGCTCGGCCTGCTTGCCGAGTCCGTTGATGATTCCGGGCGAGTACTCGCTCTCTCCGAAGACCGCGGTCAGCGCATGCAGCTCTTCGGACTCGAGCAGGCGCCCGAAAGAGAAGCAGAGCAGCCCGTGGTAGCGCCGACTGGCGTCCTCGATCGCCGCGCTCTGGCCATCGGTGACGTTCGTGGGGTCGAAACCTGCAATCTCGGCACCGAAGCCCGCACCGGGAAGCGGCCTGATCGTCAATCCGCTCATGCCTCGCTCCATGTCCGGCGGGTAGACAAGGGCATATTGCGAGATCCGGCGCACGAACGCGACCCCTCGACGGGAGCGACGCGGGTCGGGAACGAGTCGAAACGCATCCTCTTGGGGGACTCGGCGCCCGAGGGCATGCTCAAGATGCATTTGCATCGCGTCGGTGATTGTGTCTACTAGCCGGAGACCGAAAGGAGGATCGACCATGCAGTTTGCGATTGGGATTGGACGCAACGAGACCATCAACGAGATCGGCGATCACGCCCGGGTGGCGGAGGAATGCGGTTTCAAGTACCTGAGCGCGGTGGACATGTCCTACCTCGCGCGGGAAGTTGACGCGATGATGACGCTGGCCGCCCTGAACACGAAAAAGATCCTCATCGGACAAGGAGTTACCGATCCAGTGACTCGGCATCCCCAGGTCACGGCCAACGCTTCAGCCACCATCGACGAGCTTTCCGGAGGGCGTGCCTTCGTGGGCATCGGCACCGGTGGGCCCTGGGGAAAGCCACAGGCAAAGCGATGCACATTGAATGAGCTGCGCGAGGCGGTGGAGTTCATCAAGAAGTTCACCGCCGGCGAGGAGGTTGTCTACAAGGGCATGAAGATGAAGTCCGAGTACTCTCGCCGCCAATTGCCGGTATACATGGCTTGTGGCGGACCCAAGTCCTGCCAACTGGCGGGCGAGATTGCCGATGGGGTGATCGCCACCAGCAACGCCGATCTCGCCGTCGCCAAATGGCGGATGGAACAGGTGGCCAAGGGGGCGGAACGGGCAGGTCGGGACCCGGCGGATATCGACTATTGGGTGCGAGGGATGATCTACATCACTGATTCGAAACAGCAGGCGAAAAAGGAGGTGGCGGGGTACGCGGTGAACAGCGCCTATCTGACCTGGGTGTTGCTGCGCCAGAGCAATCCGGAAATAGAGGATCTGCGCCGGTTGGTGGAAAGGACGAACCCGGGAATCAGTGAAGAATGCAAACGCGTGTACGAGCACTACGACGAGATGTGGGTGGAGCACGTCGATGCTCCGGCCGCCGCGTTCATCACCGATCGTATTCTTCAGAGCCAGCATCTCGTGGGCACGCCCGATGAGATCGGCGAAAAGCTGCAGGCGTTGCAGGAGGCCGGCGCCCGGACCTTCGGCACGGTGACCTATACCATCACCGACAAGCGCGACATGATGCGTGAGATTGCATCACAGGTGATGCCGCATTTCCTCGATTGAAGAAGCCTCGGATACATCAGGTCGCGCTCGGCGTGCACGCCGGCATGCCCGACTCCGAAGGAAAGCCCCGCCATCGGCAGCGGCAGCGTGGTCCACTGCCTGGCGAGGATGATCTCGGCGCATGCTGCCGTTCGAGCATGGCGCCGGCAGTCCCCCGGAAAGCCTGAAGCTCAGCCGTCGCCGGAAGTCGGAGTCCCCTCGGACGCCGGCACTCGAGTTCAGGTCTCGTCGACCACCAGGAGGATCTGGCCTTCCTCCACCACGTCGCCCTCGGCGCAGCGGACCTCGATGACCCTGCCTGGGGCGTCAGCGACCAGGGGGATTTCCATCTTCATGCACTCGAGGATCACGAGGTCGTCGTCCCGCTCGATCTCGTCTCCCGAAGAGACCTCCACCTTCCATACCGTGCCGGGGAACTGCGCCTTGATCTCTCGGTTCATGGTCGGAAAGTCCTGCCTCGCCGCATTGGAAAAGGTGTGCACGCCGAGATGCTGCCCACTCCGGCGAGCCGATTCCGAACGGTCGGCAGAATAGCAAAATCGAGGGGCGGAATAGCGGTCGAGCTCCGGGTACCACAGATCCGGCGGCCCGTCCCGGGCCGGTGCGAGCGGCGCCTGATCGACGGACCTGGATTCCGGGAGCGGCGCACCCGGTCCGTTGCTTCGAAGGGTCGCGACCGCCCTGGAACAGGCCGGGAGGGGCCGTCTCTCCCACCTGAGATGCCGGGAGGACTCCGGAGCGCGATGCGTTGACCTTAGAATGGCCGCGCTTTGCCCGCTCCGGAGGAATCGTCTTGAGCCAGCCCGCCGACGCGAAGGAAGGATGCGACAGCGTGAGACCGGACCTCGCGGCGGTGCTCGCGGCGAAGGCCGAGACCCTGGATGAAGCGCGCCCCCAGGCGCTCGCCAAGCGGGACCGGACCGGGCACTGGACGGCACGGCGGAACATCGACGCCCTCCTCGACCCGGGCTCCTTCCAGGAGTACGGACAGCTCGCCAAACCGGCCTTCAAGCAGCGGGAGGGGGCATCGGACGGGCTCGTCGCCGGAATCGGCATGGTCGACGGCGAACGGGTTGCGGTCGCCGCCTACGACTACACGGTGCACGCCGGAACGCAGTCGATCATCAACCACGCCAAGGCGGATCGCCTGCTGAACGTGGTGCACCGGCTCCGTCTCCCGCTCGTGTTCTGGACCGAGGGCGGGGGCTGGCGCCCGCACGAGACCAACGTCGACGCGCGCTCCTACGAGGAGACTTTCGTCATGATGGCGAAGCTCTCCGGCCATGCCCCCACCGTGGGCATCGTGGCGGGGCGCTGCTTCGCCGGCAACGCCAACATCGCGGGCCTCTGCGACGTCATCATCGCCACCCGGAAGGCATCGCTCGGGATGGCCGGTCCGCCGCTGGTGGAAGCCGCTCTCGGGCTCAAGCTCACCCCGGAAGAGCTCGGTCCCGCCGAGCTGCACGAATCGTGCGGGGCGGTCGACCTCCTGGTCGAGGACGAGGCCGAAGCGGCTGCGATCGCCGCCCGCTACCTGTCGTACTTCCGTGGTCCCGTGGCCCCCGGGGAGGCGCCCAACACAAGCCGCCTGCGCGACGTCGTGCCCGAGAACCGGCGCCGCGCCTACGACGTGCGACGCGTCATCGAGGGGATTGCCGACGTGGGATCGGTGCTGGAGCTCAGGCCGCGCTTCGGCCGGGCCGCGGTCACCGCGCTCATCAAGGTCGAGGGCCGGCCGATGGGAGTGCTCGCCAACCAGCCCATGTACCTCGCCGGCGCGATGGACAGCCCCGCCTGCGACAAGCTGGCGCGCTTCATCTCCCTCTGCGACGCCTACGACGTGCCGATGCTCTACCTCTGCGATACCCCCGGCCTCATGGCCGGCCCGGAATCGGAAGCGACCGCTCTGGTGCGCCACAGCTCGCGCATCCTCACCGCGGCCGCCAACTGCACCACTCCCTTCGTGACCGTGACCCTGCGCAAGGCCTATGGCCTCGGCTTCTACATGATGGGCTCGCTGCCCCTGCATCCGACGCTCTACGTCGGCTGGCCCACGGTGGAGTTCGGCGCGATGGGCTTCGAAGGGGCGGCGAAGATCGTCCACCGGGAAGAGCTCGCGGCGATCGAGGATCCTGCGCAGCGCCGGGCGCGCGAGCTCGAGATCGCGGAGGGCATGCGCCGCGACAACACCGCGATGGCCCGCGCGGAGCGCTTCGAGTTCGACGACATCATCGACCCCGCCGACACCCGCGACGTGGTCGTCAAGTTCCTGAACAGCCTGCCTCCGCCCGCCCCGCGCAGCACCCGGAAGCACACTATCGACAACTGGTGAGGCGCCGCGCGCCCGGGCTATGCATCCATGATGAGTTGAGCCGGTGGATTCCCGCGGAATGGCTCGTTGATCTCCGTGGATTCCCGCCTTCGCGGGAATCCACCAGGGACCTCCGCGTTTCCGGCTGCGTCAGATTCGCGAACGAGTAGTGCGGACGCGGATAGCGACAGGCCTCAGGCGCGCAGCGCGCTCCCCGCGGGATCGTAGGGACTGTTCTCGATAACCCGCGCTGCGCGTTCCACGCCGACGATGTGGGCGCGCAGCTCCCCTCCGGTCTGGGCGTGCTCCACGTCGACGAGCGCCATCGCGAGGCTCTTGCCGACGTGGTGGCCGTAGCCGCCGGAGGTGATGAAGCCCACCCGCCGTCCGTCCTTCCAGACCGGCTCGTAGCCGGACGCGTCGGCGTCCCCGGCATCCACTTCCAGGGTGACGAGGCGTTGGGGCGCGGTGTTCTTCTCGCGCTCGGCGAGCGCCGCTTCCCGCCCCACGAAGTCGTCCTTCCCCCACCCGATCCATCGGTCGAGGCCGGTCATGCCAGGGGTGTAGGCCTGGGTGTACTCCGCGCTCCAGACCCCGAAGCTCTTTTCCAGCCGCAGCGCGTTCATCGTGTAGAAGCCGAACTCCCGGACACCGAGCGAGGCGCCCGCCTCGAGCAGCGACTCGCGCAGGGTGATGTGCTCGGCCGCGCCGCAGTTGATCTCGTAGCCGAGCCCGCCCGTCACCGAGAGCCGCGCCACCTTCGCGTGCACCAGGCCCACATCGAGAGTCGCGCAGCCCATGAAGGGCAGCGCCTCGTTGCCGACCTCCTGGTGGGTGAGCCGCGCGAGAAGCTCGCGGGAGCGCGGACCGGCGATGGAGAAGCCCACCGTCGCATCGGAGATGTCGCGCACCTGGACCTCGCGCGCGCCGAGCGACACGATCCGGTGCTCGAACCAGCGCATGTGCCACTGGCGCAGGTAGTACGAGCCCATGATCCACCAGGTGCCGTCACCCCAGTTGAGGATGGTGAGGTCGCCCTTGAGCCGGCCGTCGGGCGCGAGCATGGGGGCGAGCCGCGCCCGTCCCGGGGCGGGCAGGCGCGATGCCATCACGCGGTCGAGCCAGGCCTTCGCCCCGGCGCCGCTCACCTCGAAGCGGGAGAAGGCGGAGATGTCGATGAGGCCCACCCCCTCGCGCACCGCCTGGCACTCCTCGGCGACGATGGGAAAGGCGTTCGAGCGCTTCAGCGTCGGGGTCTCCTCGAAGCCGGGCGGGGCGAAGAGAAGCGGCGTCTCCAGGCCCCAGAGGTTGCCCCAGAGACAGCCCGCCGCGTTCATGCCCTCGTAGGCGGGCGACTTGCGAAGCGGCCGCCCCGCCGGCAACTGCTCGTTCGGGTAGGTCATCACGAAGCGCCGGGAGTAGAACTGCCCGGTCGTCTGCCGGATGTACTCGCGGTTCGCGGCGAAGGGGCCGTAGCGGGCGATGTCGAGCGGCCACACGTCGGCTTCCGCCTCGCCGTGAATCATCCACTCCGCGAGCGACTTGCCGACCCCGCCGCCCTGGAGGAAGCCGGCCATGACCCCGCAGGCGAGCCAGTAGTTGCGCAGGCCCGACACCGGACCGACCAGGGGATTGCCGTCGGGGGAGAAGGTGAAGGCCCCGTTCACCCACCGCTTGACCCCGACCCGCTGCAGCACCGGGTAGCGGGTGTAGGCCATCTCGAGCTCGCCCTCGATGCGATCGAGCTCTTCGGGGATGAGCTCCATGCCGTAATCCCAGGGCGCGCCGTCGATGTTCCAGTGCTGGTGGTCGATCTCGTAGATCCCGACCAGCACGCCGTGCTGGTCCTGGCGCATGTAGGTGAAGCCTTCCAGATCCACCGTCATCGGCACCTCGAAGTCGAGCGCCGCGACCTCCGGAATGGACTCCGTCACCAGGTAGTGATGCTGGAGCGGCGAGAGGGGGAGCTCGAGGCCGACCATGCGCCCGTTCTGCTTCGCCCACAGGCCGCCCGCGTTCACGACGTGCTCGGCGTGGATGGTGCCCTTCTCGGTCACCACGTCCCAGCTCCCGTCCGGGCGCTGTCGCAGCTCCTCGACCTTGTTGTTCTCCACGACGTCCGCACCGTGCTTGCGGGCGGCGAGCGCGTAGGCGCGCACGGTTCCCGTGGTGTCGACGTAGCCTTCCCGGTCGGCCCACAGGCCACCGATGACTCCGGTGACGTCCATGATCGGGCAGCGTTCCCGGATCTCCTCCGGCGTCATCAGGTAGCAGTCCTCGATGCCGATGGTCTGGAAGATCCGATACGTGGACTGGAGCCACTCCCAGCGCGCGGGGGCGGAGGCCACCGTGATGCCTCCCGTCATGTGCAGGCCGATGTCCTGGCCCGATTCGCGCTCGATCTCGGAGAGCAGGTCGATGGTGTAGGCCTGCAGGGCGGCCATGTTCGGGTCGGCGTTCAGCGCGTGCACCCCGCCCGCGGCGTGCCAGGACGAGCCGGCCGCGAGCATCGAGCGCTCCATGAGCGCGACATCGCTCCACCCGAACTTGGCGAGATGGTAGAGCACCGATGCGCCGACCACGCCGCCCCCGATGACCACGACCCGATACTCAGACTTCACGGCAACCTCCTCGATGAACGATGCGAATGGTGCAGGTCCGCCCCGCCGCGCGGAGGATAGCGCCGGTCGCGGAGGCGCGTCTTCCCAATGTCGCGCGCAAAAAGTTTCGAATCACGGCCATAAGGCGCCGAATCCGGGTTCGGACTCGCGGGTTGCGGCATGCGTGATCGACAGTCCGGCTCGCCGGAGAACCCGTGAACCTGCTCCCCCTGCAATCGCGAATCCCGGCAAAATCAGCCGAGGACCGCCGGCGTCGCGGTTTACAATCCGGGGCCGATCACGATCCGCGGGAGAGCATCCATGTCGTTCAACGTCTATCTCACTTTCGACGGCAAGTGCCGGGAGGCCTTCGACTTCTACCGCTCGGTGTTGGGCGGGGAGTTCTCCGCGTTCATGACGTTCGGCGACGGCCCGCCCGACATGGGGGTGCCGGAGGCGGAGAAGGACCGGATCATGCACGTCTCCCTGCCCATCGGGTCCGCAGTGCTGATGGGCAGCGACTCGTGTTCGGCGTTCGGTCCGCCGCCGGTCATCGGGACCAACGTTGAAATCGCCCTGATCGGCGAGAGCAGGGAGCACTGTGACGAGGTGTTCGCCCAGTTGTCGGAAGGCGGCTCGGCCACGTTCCCGATGCAGGAGACCTTCTGGGGCGCCTACTTCGGCAAGTGGACCGACCGGTTCGGCATCCGCTGGATGATCAACCATGAGCTCTCGAAGTGCCCGTGAGCCGGTTCCATGCCGAGCCCCTCCACCCGGATTTCGGGGCACGGATTACGGGGGTAAACCTCGCGTCCAGCCTCTCGGAGTCGGAGGTGGGGGCGATCCGGGAGGCAATCGACACATGGTCGCTGCTCTGCTTTCCGGATCAGGCGATGACCGACGAGGCGCACCTCGACTTCACGCGCCGCCTCGGCGAGCCGGAGGCCGAGCACGTCACGCTGGGCAAGACCGGCAAGGTGGTGTACCTCGGCACCGTCGGCAACGTCGCGGCGGACGGCAGCACCCACGGCAACGCGCATCCCCGCATCCGCTACCAGACCGGCAACGAGATGTGGCACTCGGATTCTTCGTTCCGCCTCGTGCCCTCCTTCGTCTCCATCACCCACGCCTACGAAGTGCCGGGGGAAGCCGGGGGTACGCACTTCGCGAGCATGCGCAGCGCCTACGAGCGGCTGCCTGAAGACATGCAGGCGACGATCGACCCCCTCCACGTGCTGCACGACTACGTGTTCTCGCGAAGCCAGGTCGCGCCGGTCGACCCCAACCACGCCGCCTCCCTGCCCCCCGTAGTGCACCGCCTCGTGCGCACCAACCCCGGGAACGGCCGCAAGGGCTACTACGTCGGCTCCCACGCCCGCTCGATCGTGGGCTGGTCGGGAATCGAGAGCCGCCGCCTCATCGACGACCTGCTCGCGCGCGCCACCCGGCCCGACGACGTCTACACTCACCAATGGCAGGTGGGCGATACCGTGATCTGGGACAACCGCTGCCTCCTGCATCGGGGCGCCGGCTACGACGCCGACCGCTGGCGGAGACGCATGCACCAGACCCGGGTAGCGGGGGCCGGACCGACTCTCGACGAGTGAGGCCCGACCGCCCGAATCGGCTTCGAGCTGCCTTGTTCCGGCCGGCCCTCCGTGCGAGGGTTCCGGCTCTGCGATGCTCATGGCTCGCTCGACGGAGACACACCCGTGACGGAAAGACCCAGCCTCCACGCGATGTTCGGCTCGGCCGCGGGCGGCACCTTCATGGGGATCGAAGCCTGCGAGGACCTCGATCGCCTCGACCAGCCCATCGCGCTGATCGGTGCGCCCTGCGCCGCGCCGTACAGGTCAGTAGGGGCCTACTGCGCGAACGGCCCCCGGGCGATTCGTGACGGTATCGCCCCGTTCGGCGCCAACCTCGCCCACCACGACTTCGATGTCGGAGGACGAATGTTTCCCGGTGAGTCCGGTGCGGCCGACTGCGGCGATCTGCCTTTCGATGAAGCGGACGCGACTGGCAACCGGGATCGGATTCGGGGCGCGGTATCGAAGATCCTGGACCGGAGTGCCGTGCCCATCCTGCTCGGAGGAGACGACTCGGTCCCCATCCCGATGTTCGAGGCCTTCGCGGGGCGCGGGGAGTTCGCCGTCCTCCAGATCGATGCCCACATCGACTGGCGCGACGAGGTCCAGGGGGAGCGCTTCGGGCTCTCGTCCACCATGCGGCGCGCGTCGGAAATGGCGCAGATCGTGCGCATCGTGCAGGTGGGACAGCGCGGCATCGGTTCCGCGCGGCGGGCAGACTACGAAGATGCCCTCGCCTGGGGCGTCCACTTCGTGCATGCCCGCGAGGTCTGCGCGACCGGAGTGGCGGGCGCGCTCCGGCACATACCGCCTTCCGCCCGCGTCATCGTGTCCCTCGATGTCGACGGAATGGACCCCTCCGTCATGCCCGGCGTCATCGGGCGCGCGCCCGGCGGACTCGGCTACTGGGACGTGATCGAACTGCTTGACGGGGTTGCGGCAAAGGCGGAGATTGCGGGGATGGCCGTCGTCGAGTTCATGCCGGAACGCGACATCGACGGCATCGGGGCGCTGACCGCGGGGCGCATCGTCGCGACGGCGATGGGCCTGATTGCCCGACAGCACCAGGGGAATGAAACATGAAACACGGTTGGGCGCTATGCGTATTGCTCGCCGCGCTTGGCGGCGGGGCGAGCGCCGAGGAGTACCGCCTCGGCGATCTGGTCGTAGAGGACCCATGGTCGCGCGAGATGCCCCCGGTGTCGGAGACCGGAGCGGTGTGGTTCCGAATCGTGAACCACGGCGACACGGACCACATCGTGTCCGTGCGATCGCCCTTCGCCGAGCGGACGGAGCTCCACACCCACGAGCTGGAAGACGGCGTCGCGAAAATGCGCCACCTGCCCTCGGTAGAAGTACCGGCGCACGGCAATGTCGTTTTCGAGCCGGGCGACCGTCACGTCATGATGATCGGGCTCGAGGAGACACTCGTGGCGGGCGAGAGCTTTCCGATGACCATACGCTTCGCGCAAGCGGGGGAAGTCGACGTGCAGGTCCGGATCATGTCATCGGAGATGGCGGGGTACGGTGGCCTTTCGGGCCATTCCGGTCACTCGGAGGGCTCCGGCGAACTCTTCGATTCCCGAGACTCCCCCGAAGCAATCGCCTGACCGCGCGAGAGGCGGCGCCGTGCGCGCAGCTCCTGACGGAAGGTCCGAAATGAAACTCTTGCACTCTCCGGCAATGGGGGAGTCGTAGCAGCACGGGAACAGGCCGGCCGACCCTGCAAGGGTGACGGATTCCACGCGTCGCCTGGTGTCGCGATACCGGTGCCTGGAAACCGAACGAGCGCGCGCCGGGCCTGTGCCCCGGAGCTCAGGCCGCGGCCGCCGCCTCGAGCTCCCGGAAGCGGTGACAGGCGACGACGTGGTTTCCCGCGTCGTCGGCCGCTTCCAGTACCGGCGTCCTCTCTCGGCACACCGGGGCGGCGTGGGGACAGCGAGGATGGAAGCGGCATCCGCTCGGCGGGTTCATGGGGCTCGGGATCTCTCCGCTCAGGCGCTGGGCGCGGCCCCGATCGTCGGGGTCGAGGGAAGGGATGGCGGAGAGCAGCGCCCGGGTGTAGGGGTGCCTCGGGGAGTCGAAGAGGCGCCGGGTCGGCGCGGTCTCGACCAGGGTGCCGAGGTACATCACCGACACCACGTCGCAGGTGTGGGCGACCACGCTCAAGTCATGACTGATGAAGAGGAAGGTGAGGCCGAGATCGTTCTGCAGGGACTTCAGCATGTTGAGGATGTCGGCCTGGATGGAGACGTCGAGCGCGGCCACGCTCTCGTCCGCGATCAGGAATCGCGGGCTGCATACCAGGGCGCGCGCTATCGATATCCGCTGGCGCTGCCCGCCCGAGAACGCGTGCGGGAAGCGGCGCAGGTGTTCCAGGTTCAGGCGGCACTTGGCGGCGATTTCGCGCACCCGGTGATCCGTCTCCTCTCGTGAGTCGGTGAGTCCCATGACCTCGAGGGGCTCGGCGATGATGTCGCGCACCGTCATGCGGGGACTGAGCGCCGCGTAAGGGTCCTGGAAGATGAGCTGGGCGCGCCGGCGATACTCCTTGACCTCCGCCGGCGTCATGCGGTTGAGGTCGTAACGCACTTCGCCGTCGTCGTAGGTTCCGCTTCCGCCCGCAATGGGCACCGCCATGAGGATCGCCCGGCCGAGGGTGGTCTTCCCCGACCCCGACTCGCCCACGAGCCCGTAGAACTGCCCCGGCATGATGCGCACCGAGACCCCGTCGACCGCACGCACCACCAGTTGCGGGCCGAAGAGATGCCGCCCCACCGGAAAGTGCACTTCGAGGTCGTCGAGAGCGACGAGGGGCTCGGTCATCGGGCGGCGGCCTCCTCCCCCTCGGCGCCGTCCAGGAGGAAGCAGGCGGCGTGGTGGGCGGCGCCGACATCCACCGGCGATGGCACCCTGGCCCCGCAGAGTCCCCGGATCACCTCCGGACAGCGGGTATGGAACACGCATCCCTCCGGCCGCTCGAGCGGGCTCGGGATGTCGCCGGGGACCGGCGTCAGGGGCTCGTCGAGCGCGTCGAGCTTCGGCAGCGCGTTCAGCAGCCCGCGGGTGTAGGGGTGGGCGGGAGAATGCAGTACATCACGCACCGGGCCGGCCTCGACAATCCTCCCCAGGTACATCACCGCGACCCGGTCGGCGGTCTGCGCGATCACCCCGAGGTCGTGAGTGATGAACAGGATGGCCATGCCGAACTCGGCCACCAGCTCCTTCATGAGGTCGATGACCTGCGCCTGGATGGTCACGTCGAGGGCAGTGGTCGGCTCGTCCGCGATGAGGAGCTTGGGGTGGGTGGAGAGCGCCATCGCGATCATCGCCCGCTGGCGCATCCCCCCGGAGAGCTCGAAGGCATACTGGTCGAAGCGCCGCCCCGCGTCGGAGATCCCCACCCGTTCGAGCATCTCCACCGAGTGATCGCGGGCCGCGCGCTTCGTCATGTCGGTGTGCAGCTCCAGTTGCTCCACCATCTGGCGGCCGATGGTCAGGCCCGGAGCGAAGCTCGCCATCGGCTCCTGAAAGATCATGGAGATGGCGCCGCCGCGGACCACCATCAGGTCCCGCGCCCGGCGCAGCCCCAGCACGTCGACGCTGCCGGTGGGGAGGCGGAGGCGGATCCGGCTCTCCGGGTCGTAGCGCGTGTTCCCCGCGTTGAGCTGCATCAGGGACTTCGCGGTCACCGACTTCCCCGAGCCGGACTCGCCGACGAGGCCGAGCACCTCCCCGGGCGCGATTCGGAACGACGTCGAATCGACCGCGGTGATCAGCCCCTCGTCGGTGCGGAATCGCACCGTGAGGTCCTCCACCTCGATGAGGGAGGCGCTCACCGGTGCCGATCCGAGTAGGGGTCCGCGGCATCGCGGAGCCCGTCGCCCACGAACACGAAGGCGAGCACCAGCGCAATGAAGAAGAGCGCGGGAATGAAGTGCCACTGGTAGTTGAGCAGCACGTCGGAGTTCGTCACCGCCTGGAGGAGCACCCCGAGGGAGTTGACGGGCTCCTTGAGGCCGAGCCCGATGAAGCTGAGCGCGGTCTCCGAGAGCACCATGTAAGGGAAGGAGATCACGAGGTCGACGATGATGTAGCTCGTGAAGCTCGGCAGCAGGTGGCGACGGATCACGTGGGCGGCGGAGGCCCCGCACAACTGCGCCGCGAGCACGTACTCCTGGTTGCGCTCGGTCAGGAGATGGGTGCGGATGCGCCGCGCGAGCGTCGGCCACCCGACCAGCCCGAGGATGATGGAGATGAAGAAGAAGCGCGCCTCGGAGCTCCACTCGTCGGGCACGAACGCGGCGAGCGCCATGAACAGCGGAATCGTCGGCACCGTGCGGACCGCGTCGGTGACCATCTGGAGGGCGCCGTCGATGTGACCGCCGAAGTACCCCGACACGCCGCCCACGATGAGGGCAAGGATGAAGCCGATCAGCATTCCGATGGTGCCGACGGCGAGCGAGGTCCAGATCGCGTGCAGGGTGCGAGAGAAGATGTCCTTGCCCGCGGAATCCGTGCCGAAGATGTGAATGCCGCCCTCGTCGACCCCGAAGAGATGGGTCTCGAACTGGAGCCCGCGGATGCGGATGTCGAATGCCGTTCCCGGGAGATCGAGCTCGATGGCAAAGAGCTGGTACTTCCATCCCGGCACGAAGAAGTGCACGTAGCGTCGCTTCTCGGTGTTGACCTCCGTGACCCAGCGGAAGTTGGTCTCGATGGAGCGGGTGCGCTCCAGCGTATGCAGGAAGGGGCGCAGCGAGCACCCGTTGTGATCGCAGAACATCGGGATCTGGGGCGCGCCGAACTGGTAGTCCTTGTCCCGGCCCGCGATGGTCGGCTCGTAGGGTGACAGGAAGGGCGCGCCCAACCCCATCAGGATCAGCAGGATCAGCACCGCTCCCGCGACCATCGCCGAGCGGTTCTTGCGGAAGCGGGCCCAGATCAACTGGGTCTGGCTGGCGGTGAAGTAGGCTTCCTTGAGGCGCTGCTCGGCAAGCGCCTCCGCGCTCCGGTCCGCTTCGGTCATCGGATCACCCTCCCATGACGCTGCGGCGCATGCGCGGATCGATGATAGAGAGCAGCAGGTCGGTCAGGAAGTTGAGCCCGACGATGGCCGCCGTCAGCATGAAGATGATGGCGCCCGCGAGCTGCTGGTCGTTGGAACGCGCCAGGGCTTCCAGAAGCAGTGACCCGGCCTCGGTCAACGTAAGGATGACCGCGACGATGGGCAGCTCGTTGAACACCCGGTTCAGGTCGAAGCCGAGCGAGTTGACGATCGGGCCGAGCGCGTGGCGGGCCGGATAGCGCCACAGCAGCCTCCGCCCGAAGATCCCCCGCGCCCGCGCCGCGGTGACATACAGCTTGCCGAGCTCATCCGACATGAGCGCCCGCACCGTCTGCAGGGCGAAGGCGGTCGCCGACCAGCCGAGAATGACGATCGGCAGCCACGCCCGGCCGAGGAAGTCCATGAACTTGTCCCAGGACCAGGGCGCGTCCCGGAACTCCTTGGAGAAGAGTCCGGTCAGGCTCTCGCCGAAGACCATGGTCGAGAAGAGCATGATCATCAGCGCGAGCAGGAAGTTCGGCATCGCCAAGCCGAGGTAGGAGAGGAAACGCAGGGTGTTGTTGGCGATGGCACTGTTCGCGGTGGCGGAGATGATCCCCACCGGAATCGCGATCAGGTAGGCGAAGAGCAGCGCGGTGAAGCAGATCCCGAGCGAGAGCCAGATTTTCTGGCCGAGCAGCTCGTTGATGCGAACCCGCAGGATGCAGCTCTCGCCGAAGTCCCCTTGGAAGAACACCGTGCCCACCCAGGTCGCCCAGCGCACGAGGAAGGGGCGGTCCAGGCCGAGGCGCTTCTCTTCCGCTTCGATGTCCTCGACGGTGATCTGCTGCCCCTGGGTGTTCTTGTAGGCGAGGTAGCGCTCGGCGCAGTTGCCCGGCACCATCTCCATCAGCGAGAAGACGATGAAGGAGACGAGCAGAAGCGTCACTATCGCCATGCCGGCCCGGGTCAGCACGAAGTAGGCGAACTGCACGGTCAGCGAGCCTCGTCGATGCGCTCAATGAATCGCTGCTGAAGGGGCGCCCGATGATGCCCCGGAACCCCCGGCGAGTCGACGCCCTCGCGCGAGGAGAAGAGGGACCGGGCTCCGGAAAGCCCGATCCCTTCGTGGCCTGAATGTCGCTGGAAGCGCTTCAGCTCTCGTCGTCCAGGAACCACTGGTACCCCCGGTACGGGTAGGTCCGGTAGTACTCGTAGGAGTGGGTCTTGAAGTCGGCGAAGTTCATCAGCGCGTTGCGATGGTAGATGGGGCTCGGCCCCTGCACGAGGCCGATCATCAGCATCTGCCCGGTCAGGTTCTCGACCAGGCGTGCCCCGGCCTCGTTCGACTCGGCGCTGCCGACCGGAGCGGACTGGAAGGTGTTGATGTCGTCGATCATCGTGTAGACCCAGTCCGGCGGCTGCACGCCCTGTTCGCCGTCGGTCTCGACGTACTCGCCCCACAGCATGCCGTTGCGGTGGTCGAAGTAGTTGCCAAAGGGGGCGACGAAGCTCTCGTTGAGACCGAGCACCATCGCGAGCGGCATTCCCTTGTGCCAGGCGCCGACATCGAGCTGGTTGGACGACTGGGCGGAACGGTACTCGTCCGGGGTCACCTCCTTCGAGGTGGTCTTGATGCCGGCATCCGACCAGTGCTGGGCCACCATCTCGACCACCTGACCGGAGATGCCCTGCGTCGCGAACTGGATGTTGAGCACGAGCGGGTCGCCGTTCAGCAGATCGCGGAATCCGTCCCCGTCCTGATCGACCACGCCGACCTCGTCGAGGAGCGACGCGGCGAGATCCGGGTCGTACTGGGTGTAGTGCTGCAGCCACTTCTCGTCGACGAAGTCGGGAACGGGCGAGAAGCCCACGTACTGCTTCGGCGTGCCGAGCCCGAAGAACACGACCTCGTTGATCTCGTCGCGGTTGATCGCCACCGACATCGCCTGGCGGAAACGCAGATCGCCGAACACCTTGCGCTTCTCCGGGTCCTCGGAGGTCACGTTGACGGAGACGCAGTGCATGGCGATGGTCGGCCGCAAGTCGATGGTGTAGTTGCCGTTCTCCTGCCCGTCGAGCAGCATCGGAGCCCCGGGCAGCTGCAGCGACTGCGACTTGTAGTCGACCTCGGCGTTGACGAGCTTCAGCAGGCGGACCTCGTTCTCGTTGATGTAGAGCTCGTCCTGCTCGCTGATGTAGGGCAGTTGGTTGCCGGCGGTATCCACGACGTGGAAGTAGGGATTGGCCACCAGGTGACGCCCTTCCGTGGTGTCCTTGGTGTAGATGTGGCTCTCGAGCGTCGGCACCACCGCCTTCGGCATGTTCGCCACCTTGTCGGGATTGGAGAGCAGCGGCGAGGGCGTGTCGGTCCAGTCCGAGTTGCCGTAGTAGGCGGCGATCACCGCGTAGCCGTTCTCGAATCCGATCGACTGGGCGAGCGCATCCGCATCGGCGTTGTGCTTGGGATGGAACTGGCCGAGGAAGTGCTTGGGCTGGAAGCCCTGGGCGTAGGAGGTCGCGAAGTGCGCGAGCAGGCCCGGCTTCGGCGCGGGGAGAACGAACTTCACGGTCTGCGGATCGATCACCTCGACCTCCATACGCTCACCGGCGACCAGCACGTAGTCCTTCGCCTTCGGGATCACGTTGGGATCCAGCGCGAGGTCGTCGTACCAGAACTTGACGTCCTCGGCGGTGAAGGGCGCTCCGTCCGACCACCGGTGGCCCTTGCGGAGGTGGAAGGTCAGCTCGGTGTAGTCGTCGTTCCACTCCCAGCCCTTCGCCACGTTCGGCACGATCGTGCTGAGGTCGTCGGCATAGCGCGCCAAGTTCACGTGACGCACGGAAAGAAAGTCAGAGGTGCCTGCCTCGGTGGCATTGGAGAGGACGTCCAGAGTGCCCCCGTAGCGGCCGACCTGGTCGTAGGGGACGGTAACGAGGGGCTCTGCGGGCAGGCGCTCGGCGAGCGGCGGAAGCTCCGGGTTGCCCACGATCTGCGCGTTGAGATCGGCGATCGCCGGATTCTCCTGGAAGGTGAGCGTGCAGCCGGCGAGCTCCTCGAACTCGGCGAGCTCGTACTCCTGCGGGTGCTGGCCCGCCGGGACCCCCATCATGTCCGCGACGGTAATGGGTGGGCAGTCGGCGGCAAGGGCGCCGCCGGCCAGGAACCACAGGCCGGCGCCGACTGCAATGAAGCGATTGTTCATCGTGTTTCTCCGTATCTGATTTTGTCGAATCGCGCCGCCAGTGTCCGGCGTGGCGCTGTACATAACTGGAGCACCCGCATGTTGCGTCCGTATGTCGGCAGGACACGCGGCTCCCCGGCCGCCGCGGCGCGCCCGGCTGCTGCCTGAGAGGGACCTCGCCCCGAACGCGGCGCACGACCGCCGTTCAGGATAATGAAGCGAGCGCCGGTATCAACCCGTCCGATTGGCGGATTCCGGCCCGGGACCGCAAGGTCTTGTCATCGTCGGGGCGCGGAGTGAGAGAGCGGCGCATGAGTGCAGGTCGATGGACCAGTGGGACGAATCCGGCGGGGAGTCGGGTGTCGCATGAGAGAATTGACATGAACAATGCATGTTTTCATACTTCGATCATGCAAACGATGATTCAGATCCGCAACGTCCCGCAATCGCTTCACCGGCGACTGAAAGCACGAGCCGCGATGGAGGGGACATCCATGTCGCAATACGTGCTGCGGGCAATCGAGCGGGCGCTCGAGCGCCCGAGCCGACAGGAGCTGCTCGAGTCCATCCGCTCCCAGCCGGAGCTCCGATTGGAGCCGTCGCCGGCTGAAGTTCTGCACGAGGAACGGAACGCTCGTTGATGGTGCTGGACGCTTCCGGCGCCATCGAGCTCCTGCTGAACACCACCCGGGGCAAGAGGCTGGCGGAGCGACTGGCGGATGAAGCCGAGGTCGTTCATGCACCCCATCTCATCGACGTGGAGATCTCCCAGGTCCTGCGTCGCTACGTGCTGCGGGGCGCGCTGAGCGAGAGACGGGGAGCGACGGCGCTCCACCGCTGGCGCGGCTTCGATGTCGAACGGTATCCACACGAGCCCTTTCTCGACCGGGTGTGGCAACTCCGCGCCAACTTCAGCGCATACGACGCGGTGTACGTAGCGCTGGCGGAAGCGTTGTCCACGGTGCTCGTGACCGGCGACCGAAAGCTGGCCGGCGCCCCGGGCGCGAACGCCCCCATCGAGCTGATCTGACTCGGACGCTGCATCATGACCCCTTCCGCGCCGGCTTCCCGCCTCATGCGCCGTTCCGATAGGCGTCCAGCAGGGAACGGAAGTGCCCGTCCCGGTAGCGCAGACCCGGGTCGAGGCCCTGCTGCTTCACGAGGGAACGACGCAGGCGGCGAAGGTTTCGGGCCTTCCAACTCCGCCCCTGCCGCAGGCGCGCACGGTCGAAATCGACGAGATGGAAGCGTCCGTCTTCGTCGATGAGGACGTTCCTCACGTTCAAGTCCGGGTGCCAGACCTCGCAGTCGTGGAAGCGGCGCAGGGTTGCGCCAAGACGCCGCCACCCCTCCTCGGGCAGCTCCCGCTCGAGCAGGAGCTGATGCAGCGTCTCACAGCCCCGGATCAGCACCGTGATGAGGTCGGCCCGATAGAGCAGCGACCCGCGGCGCACCACCCGCCACGCCGCGGGCTCCGGCACCGGGAGGCCGCGGGCGCGCATCTCGCCGAGCAGGCGCCACTCGCGCGCCGGCCGAGTGTGGGCGCGGGACAACCAGAGGTAGCGGTCACGTACCAGTCTCGATATCGCTCCCCCGCGCCGGTAGTGGCGGAGGAGGAAGGTGTTCCCGCCGAGATCGAAGATCCACACCGCTCCGCGCAGGCTGCTCGCGGTAGCGCGCAGCAAGCCCTCCGCGCGCAGATACTCCGGATCGAAGACCTCTGGCATCAACCCGGGCAGAAGCTCCGAGTCGTACGCGACGTACTGGGTCCGGTCCGATATCTCGGCCAAGTGCACATCAAAGCCCGGCCGTGGGAGCGCCCGGGGAACACTCCGCAGAGCCGGCCACTGCATGGGGGCCACCACTCCCGGTGACCGGCGGACGCTCGGATCCCGACCTCAGCAGCGCTTGCAGGAGAGTGTAGTTTCTCTTCGTCGCGCCCTGGCGGCTGAGGATCGCGGCCCTCGCCTTCCTCCCCATCCGCCGGCGTCCGGATTCGCCCTCGACGAGTCGAAGCAGGTGCCGGGCAAGCTCTTCCTCGTCATGCACTACCGCGCCCGCTCCGGCCTCCACGAGTGCTTCCGCAGTCTCGGCAAAGCTCGAGTGGTGGGGTCCGAAGAGCACCGGAATACCCGCTATCGCCGGCTCCATCAGGTTGTGCCCGCCCCGGTTGTGACCACGGAAGAAAAGGCTGCCGCCCACGAACGCGATATCCGCCGCCGCATACAGGGCGTGGAGCTCTCCGAGAGTGTCCACGACCAGGACTCCGTCGACCCCGGGCGCTTCTTCTCCGTCGTCCACTGCCGTCTTCAGGCGCGCGCGGCAGCCATGCTCCCGGGCCATCCGCTCCACCTGCCCCGCATCCGCGGGGTAACGAGGCACCAGAGCCAAGGCGATTGGTCGATCTGTTTCGCTGCTCAACTGCCGCCAGGCCCGGAGCAGCGCATGGTCCTCTCCGCGGTGAAGGCTGCCACCAATCACGACGATGTCGCGGGCATCGTAGCCGAGCCTCTCGCGGAGCGCGCCAACCTCATTGGAGTCGGACGGCGGCGGCGTGAGGTCGTACTTCATGTTGCCGGTGACGTGGAGACGTCCCCGCGCCACCCCGAGATGCTGGAGACGGTGGGCGTGTTCTTCCGCCTGCACCGCGATGAACGGCATTGACCGAATCAGCGACGGGATGAGTCGGGTCTTGGCATGCCGGCGACAGGAGGTCGGGGACATCCGTCCGTTCATCACAACGACGGGAATACCCCGGTGCCGCAGCGCGAGAAGGAAGTTGGGCCAAAGGTCTCCTTCCACGATTACCACCAGGCGGGGACGGAGGCGGCGCAGGAATCGACCGATGACAACGGAGAGATCGAAAGGAAACAAGACGACACAGTGGCGCGGGAAGACACTGCGCGCGGCGGCGAGTCCGGTCGAGGAGAAGACGGATACCACGAGCGGAGTGTTCGGGAAGTCGCGCTCCAGTCGCCGCACCAGCGGTTGCAGCAGGAGAATCTCGCCCGCGGATGCTCCGTGCAGCCAGATGGACGTGGGCAGATCGACCTCCAGTCCGACTCCGAAACGGGACAGGAAACCCTCTGCGTCGCCACGCCGCGCCAAGCGATAGACGAACCACGGCAAGGCCACGACCCCGGCCAGCAGGTACCCGAGGTCGAGCAGCAGGGCGAGGAGAAGCTTCAAGCGCTGCGGTCCGGCAGGAAGGGCGGGCGACCCCATTATAGGCGGCCACTGCTTGCGACGAGATCGTCCCGACCGACGCGACCACGATTCCCGTAGACTCGGCACCCGACATGTGGGTCTCGGAGCTGCGTCCCGTGCACTTCATCCTCATCGACGTCGGAGACACCGTGGTGCGGCACCCCGGTCCTTCGGCGCGCACCGTAGCGCGCGCTCGCCGTGCCGCGCACGAGCGCCGCGTGAGATTCTCGAACGAGGCCCCGTTGCCTGCCAGGAATCGGATGTGACATGGATAGAGTACACGACGACATCACCCTCGTGATTACCTCATGCAACAGATTCGATCTCCTGGAGAGAACGCTTCAATCCATGCATCCCTGGCTGGAAGAGATTCCCCACAGGATCATTGTGGAGGACAGTGACGCCGATCCGGAACTCTTCGACCGACTTCGCGCATCGGGATACCGAATCATCGTGAATGGACGCAGACTCGGACAATTGCCGTCCATCGACATTGCGTATGCGGAGTGCAATACCGAGTTCATACTTCATTGTGAAGACGACTGGAAGTTCGTCAGGAGACCGAATCTCGAGGCCGCGTGCGAGATACTCACCGAGGGAATACATGGAGAAGGTGAGTTTTCGGTAGTCTGCTTTCGTGACGTCACCGGAACCAAACGTTGCAAGAGCGAGCTCTTCAAGGACCGCATGGTCCAGGGTTCTCTTTTTCGATACTCGTTTGAACAGAAATACAAGTTCAACTATTTCAGCTTCAACCCCGGCATGTTGCGATACGATTTCTACAAGCGATATGGACCCTGGCGAAAGTTCACCAACGAGCGAAGCATTGCCCGGATGATGATGCGGCAGGGGCACTGCATTGCGAGAGAGCTCCCAGGCAATGTGCGACACATCGGAAAGGGCCGCAGTCGGATTCGCTCACGCAGGTTCAGGTGGGTCAGGGATGTCGCGAGAAAGTGGCTCGGCCCGGATGGCACATTGCGCGGCAGGTAGTCGTGCGAGCACAGGGCGAAGCAGTCGCCCGGATGTTCAGGGGAAGTATCGGTCCGCGGGTGTGCTCACGCGAGCCTGGAGGTGATCCCGGATCGCTGGGAGACCTTTCGGCGGAGCCGTCCCCGCATCAGAGCGCTCGTTTCAGTACGTGATACGGAGCGAGCTCGGGCCGGCGGCAGTTCATTCGCGTGCGGTCCAGGCGCGGTGATCCTGACTCCTGCGCAGGAAGGCACGGATCATCGACGTCGACGCGCCCTTCCTGTACCGACCCTTGACGAGGTGGCGGATCTGGCAGACCCCCGGAAAGTCGAGCGGAGTGCCTGGGGTACCGAGCAGCCAGCGAAAGGCGGAGTCTTCGTGGGCCTTGCGCCACCGTTTCGCGGGTTTCTGGTAGAAGCGCATCGATTCGCAGTAGCCGCAGGCGCGGGCGACGTCGCCGTGCGTGATCTGATACGGGCCCTTGGCCCGGTCAGCAGGTCCGCGGCGAAACGGAAACGCCCGTTGCGGAAGTGTGATCAGTGCCGGGCCTTCGCGGCCTTCGCGCAGGATGGGATCGTCGTCCGGCAACAGGACGGTGCCGAGCGTCGTCTCGGGATGGACGAGCGCGTCGTCTCGCCCCTGCAGGAGTTCGGCCAGGGTGTCGAGACACTCCTCCTGAAACACGATGTCTGCATCGGTGAACCAGATCCAGTCCGCTTTGGTCATTTTCGCGGCGAGGTTCCGGCCGATGCTGCGGCGAAAGAGCTGCTCCTTCGGCAACGCCCGCCAGTCCCAGGTGATCCCCGGCAGCTTAAGGTCGCCGAAGAAGCGCAGCACCTGTAGCGTCGATTCGTCCTCGGGGCAGTAGTACACCGTCATCGTGATGTCGAGCCGGGCGCTGCGGTGGTGGACGAGCGAGCTGAGCTGGTAGGTCAGGAAATGCCCGTAGCGCCAGCAGTGGCTCACGATCTCGAGGCGAAGCCGACCGCGGCGCTTCTCCTTCCGGACCTCGGAGGGATCGACGCAGCGAAACCACGATACGGGGAGGAGTCCCTTCTCGGCAAAACGGTACAGCAGTACCGCCCCCAGCTCGACGAGCTCCGACATGCTCGACTCCAACGCCTTGCGCAGGGGACCGCGCCGGCCTCACCTCGTACCGGAGTTCAGGAGTGCCCGTCCTTCGGGTCCGCCGCAGCGCCTTCAAAGTCCCGGAGGCGGGCCTCCAGCTTCGCGATGCGCGCTTCCGCCTCCCGGTAGGTGGGCAGATCCCGTCCGGCCACGGGATCGTACAGCCGGAGCATGCGCGCCTCGCGCCGGTCCCGAAGCTCGAGCCCGAGCACCTCGCTCGACACCGCCGCGCCGCCTCCCGGCAGCACCGTCACCGCCGGCAGCGGGCGGTACTCACCGCCCCGCAGACGGTACCCCTGAAGCGGCGGAGTGAGGTACTCCCCCCTCGGGTCGTACAGGAAATACTCCTCGACCCCCAGCGCGGCATACACCTCGCGCTTTCGCCTCTCATCCTCGCGCCGAGTGCTCGCCGAGGTCACCTCCAGCGCGAAGTCCGGCCCCTTGGGTTCCTTCCACAACAGGTACGAGTCGCGCAGATGGTTCGGAACTCCCCGCACCACGAACACGTCCGGCGCCACCACCGCCCGGGGATTGCCTCGTTCGTAGTACAGAAATGAGTTCGCGCTCACGTACACATCCTCTCGCGCGGACTTCTCGAAGTGCCACCTGAGAGCATGGAGCACGTACGACATGCACGCGATGTGCAGGTCGGACTCACCCATGGGTTGGCCGTCGGAGCATGGGTACACGATGGCGAGAGATTCGACGGACTTGCTCATCGGCGTGCCCTCGGAGAAGCGGGAATGTCACCCGGAGCGTGACCTCGGCGGACGGTAGCACGGCCGCAGCCGCGCTCCCAAGTCGAGGGCGAGCCCATGCGGGCGGGCTTCGCTTCCGGTCCATCGGTACCGCGCAGGTCAGGGCGTTCGAGGGAGCAGCTTCCCATGCCTCGGCAGGCAGGGGGATCGGCCGCTCGCTCGGATCGGCATCGACGCCCACCTACAGGGCATACGACGATGGGATGCTCTCTCGTGCCCTATTGAATACCCCTCCGCATTCGAGCCGCCCTCTCGACCCTTCCGGTGCGCGGTGCTTCAATGCGGCGCCATGAACGCCCCCATCGAGTGGCCCCACGGGCAGCGTTTTCTCTCCGAAGCGGAGATCGAACGCGGGGCGCGTGCATGCCGGCCTTCTTTCCTCCGTGCGTGCGAGGCGATGGCGATCGACGCCGACCTCGGGCCGTGGCTCCGGGCGATGTACCTGCCGCTGGCCGCGTGGCTCGAGCGGGCCCGGGGACGGACGGGCCGCGCTATCGTGGTGGGGTTGACCGGAGGCCAGGGATCCGGGAAGTCGACGGTCGGCACCCTGCTCGCGGCGGTGCTGCGTCAAGGCTTCGGCGCCCGGGTTGCGGTGTTGTCGGTGGACGACCTGTACCTCACCCACGCCGAGCGGCAACGCCTCGGCCGCGAGGTGCATCCCCTCTTCGCGACCCGCGGCCCGCCCGGCACCCACGACCCGGTGCTGGGATTGGCGACCATCGAGCGTCTGCTCGCCCAAGGTCCGGGGCAACGCACTGCGCTGCCCTCCTTCGACAAGGCCATCGACGACCGCCGGCCTCGCGGCGCTTGGTCGGTGCACGACGGGCCGGCCGACCACGTGCTCTTCGAGGGGTGGTGCGTGGGAGCCCGTCCCCAGACCGAGGCAGCGCTGGCACAACCCGTCAACGCGCTCGAGCGCGAAGAGGACCCCGATGGCCGGTGGCGTGGAGCGGTGAATGACGCTCTCGCGGGACCCTACCGCGCCCTCTTCGATCGTGTCCACGTCCAGATCATGCTGCGCGTCGACGGGATGGAGCGGGTCTTCGAATGGCGACGCCTCCAGGAACACAAGCTGAGGAAGCGGGTGGAGCAGGAGGGAACGAGTGGCGCCCCGTCACGGGTGATGAGCGACGCCGAGCTCGAACGCTTCATCGCGCACTACGAGCGCATCACGCGTCATCTCCTGGAAGAGATGCCGGAGCGCGCGGACATCGTCTTTGACATCGACGAGCACCATCAGCCTGCGGCGGTGAGAATCAATCGTCCTCTGTAAACCGCTTCAGCACCGACCTCATCTCTCCCCGCGCCGCCAGGATCCATTCGATCGCCTCGCGCACTGCGCCGTGTCCGCCGAAGGCGCGGGTGACGTGGAGGGCGCGCCGGATCACCTCCGGGCGGGCGTCGGCGACCGCGATAGGGAGGCCCACCCGGTTCATCACCGGCAGATCCTGGAGATCATCACCGAGATAGGCGACTTCCTCCACACGCAACGCCTGTTCCTCGAGAAGCAGATCGAGCGCCTCCCCCTTCCGTTCATGTCCCTCGTAGAGGGCGTCGATGCCGAGCTCCTCCGCGCGCCGGCGTACCGTCACCGAGCTGCGGCTCGAAATGATCGCGGTCCTGAGCCCGGCGTTTCGGGCCAGCACCACGCCCATGCCGTCCCGGACGTCGAAGCGGCGCGCTTCCTCGTCGGCCCCGATGAAGTAGACGCCGCCGTCGGTCATGACGCCATCGACGTCGAAAGCGACGAGGCGCAGCCCGCGCGCAATCGCCTGGATGCGGCGACGCCGGCTATTGGACCAGATCGGCGGCACCGTCGAGCGCGACGCGTAATCGGAGCACGATCTCCACGAAGGGCTCCAGCTCCTCGAGAGGCAGCGAGTTGGGCCCATCGGAACGGGCCCGGGCAGGATCGGGATGGGTTTCGACGAATATGCCGTCGCAGCCCATCGCGACCGCGGCGCGACCCAGCGGCACGATGAACTCGGCCTGCCCCCCCGAGTCGA
>CAYQVB010000033.1:0-32424 GCA_964420925.1 uncultured Ectothiorhodospiraceae bacterium
GACGTGGCGAGGGGGGAGTGCCGAGGCAAAAAAAGGGGTGGACCAGCGGGGCCGGTCCACCCGAGTGGGCGCAGGAGGTGTACGGTGGCGAGGGCTAGGGCGTAGCCGAGCCGGGGTGATTCTCGATGTAGAGGTAGTGCCCCGGGGGGAACTGCTCGTCCGAGCGGCCTATCTCGATGAGCGCGTCGAAGAGGGTGTCGAAATCGGGGTAAACGCCGTGGGATGCGACGTAGGCGCGCGATTGGACGTCCTCGGGGTCGGCAGGGTCGGGGCCGAAGACGATGTAGCGGTTGAGGAAAAGAGGCGAGGCTTCAACGGCGGGTGGGGGCATGGCGAAAGCTCCTGGAGGATTCGCGACTGGTCGCTCTGCGCTTACTTCAGTGAGCCGGGGATGAGGCGCAGTCGTGGCTTGGGCCGAGACGAAGGTGGGGGACCAGGCAGAGGCCGAGCGTCGTCGTGGTCGTAGTGGTCGGGGTTGTCTCTGACTTCACCGCCGAGAATCCAGAGCATGCGGTCGATGTTCTGGTCGTGATCCAGGAGGTCCTCGGGTGACCAGGCGCCGTAGCGTTGGAGGTGCGCGCGGATGTCCGGGGAGGCGACGACGCGGTAGCGCGATCGCACGTAGGCGACGGCGGGCGAAGCGTCGCCGCGGGCGGCGCAATCGCGGAGATCGAGGAGGAGCTCGCGCTCGCGCGCTTCGTCGTCGAGCTCGATGTCGCAGGCGCTGAAGCCGTCGCGCAGGTAGAGGTCGATGGGCGGTTCCGAGGCTGAGTCTCGGAGGATGTCGTCAGCGTAATGGTCGCAATAGAGAGTGAGACGTGGCGTCCAGCTTTCGCAGGAGACGTGGGTCTCGAGGAGCTCGAGAACGTGGCGCAGGCCGTGGGGGGTGAGAGGAATCTGGAGAAAAACGCCGCATTCGCGGCAATGCAGGGGGAAGTCCGTGGCGCAGTGGTCCTCGAAAGTGGGGACGGGAGAGTGGGGGAGCTCGAGCGAGCCGTCCGGGGAGAAACCGGGCAGGGACGAGGCGCAGTCCTCGCAGTAGATCTCGGAGTCGTAGGTGTAGAAGGCGACGTTCATCGGGCAGGCCTCCGCGGTGCAGTGGGTGGGATCGCGGGGAAGTGCCTGCCCTTGCTTCATGGGGCGCACCCGGATCAGTGAAGGCCGGGCGCCGGGGCGAGGGAAGCGGGGCGCATGGAGCGCGCGACGAGGGCCATCCAAGCGCTGCGGTCGAGGCCGAGGCGGGCGTTGAGGACGTCGCAGAGCCGTTCGGCTTCGTCCAGGGAGTAGGCCACGAGGCCGGTGGGAACCGACCCGGAGAGTTGGTCGAAGACGAGATCGATGGGCTGGGGCTCGTCGCGGGGACGGTAGGCCGGAGAGAAGCAGTAGTGGGGATCCGGGGGCAGGGTGCAGGTGGTCATGAGGCGTCTCCGGAAAGCGATGGATGGGGCACGGTGAAGCTCAGGAATCGAGGGCGTGGCAAGGAGCCGTCTACGCCGCAATCCCGGTGATCTCCGGAAGGGGGCGACGAGAAGGGGAGAGGGTGTGCCCGATGCGGCGCTCGAGCGCGACGTAGCGGCGGTAGAGGTCGGGGTTGAGGCGCGCGCCGGTGTGGAGATCGGCCCGGGATCCCATGATGCAAAACACACAGGACACGCGCGTGGCGCCACAGGAGTAGGCCCAGTGGGGCTCTTGGCCGGCCACGCGGATGGCGTCGAACACCTCTTCGGTGGTGTGCGTGTGCAGGGGGAGCCAGTCGTACCAACGCCGGCCGGCGCGGCTGTTGCGGGTGCTGAAGCTCCAGGGCGTACGACGGGCGCGGCCGGGGCTTTCCTGAGCGCGAAGACCCATGGCGCTGACGACGAGGCCGCAGTGTTGGGGATGGCCCTTCAGGTAGCGGCGGATCTCGCGCTCGATCGGGGTGCGCTTGAAATCCGCGGTGCACCAGCGCCTGGCGGGGTCGGGCCACTTGCCGCGTTCGGCGACACGGTCGAGCAGGCTCTTGCCTTGGGCGGTGCGGGCGAGGATGAAAGGCACGTCGGAAGGCACGGTGGCGCGGATGTGGGCGAGGGTGCGGGGCCATTCCATGTCACCGAGCGGGGCGTGAACGATGAGGAGCTGGTCGGAGGGCACGAGGCGCGACACGTGCACGGTCATCGCCTGGGAGTCCTTGCCGCCGGAGTGGCTGAGCACGACGAGTGCGCCGCGCTCGATGAGCGACAGGAAGGTGGAACGGGCCTCTTCGTTGGGGAAGAGGCGTTCCTCGGGCGGGAGCTCGGGGAGTGCGAGGGCGAGTTGCATGGCAGTCTCCGGCAGGAAGCCGTCAAAGAGGAGCGGAGGGGGCGAAGCGGCCGGGAGTTCAGAGCCAGCCGCGCTCTGCGAAGGACACACACTCGTTGGCGCCGACCACGACGTGATCGAGGACCCGCACTTCCACCAGGGCGAGGGCCTCGGAGAGACGCTTGGTGAGAACGCGGTCCGCGTGTGAGGGTTCGGGATTGCCGCTGGGGTGGTTGTGCGCGAACACCATCGCGGCGGCGTTGTGCTCGAGCGCGTGCTGAACGACCACCCGCACGGGAACGGAAGCGCCGTCTATCGTGCCGCGAAAGAGGTTCTCGTACTCGATAACGTGATGGCGGTTGTCGAGATACATGCAGGCGAAGAACTCTTCGCGTTGGTGGCGCAGGCGGGCCATGAGCGCCTCGCAGGTGGCCTCCGGGTCGGGGAGGTGCTGCCCGCGTTGGATGCGCTGCGCGATGTAGCGTCGGCCGAGCTCGAGGCCGAGAGCGAGATGGCAAAGCGGTTGGGGATCGTCGCCGCCCACCCTGACGAGGAGGTGGTAGGGCAGACCGAGGAGGGGACGCAAACCCCCGTGGGACTGGAGGAGGTGCTGGGCACGGGGCAGCGCGGTTTCGGGTGTGTCCGGATCGAGAAAGCAGGCGAGGAGCTCGGGATCCGAGAGCATTTCCGGATTGAAGGCGGTGAGCTTGGGAGCGTGGTGATCCGGGGACGAGGTGGCGACGAGGCGAAGGGCAAGCTGCGACATTGAAGGGCTCCTGTACGAGGCGCCCCGGGGGTTCTGTCCTTACTTGGGCAGGAGCGCGGAAGCGGAGGAGGGGCGGCGGGGCGTCGCCGGCGCGAGGGAGCGCCGGCGACACGGGGGGAAGCGCTCAGGCGGCGAGCGGGGTGTGCTGGTCCTCGCGGAAGGCGAGGAGGTAGTCCGAGGCGCGTGAGGCCAGGGACGCGGCGCGGAAGATGGCGTAGTGATCGCGTTTGAGCGCGTCGAGCCAGGTGTTGATGTAGCTCGCATGCTGGAGCGTCGGTTCCAGCCCGAGGGACGCGCAGAGGTAGGCGGCGCCGAGCTCCGCGACCAGCTCCTCGCGGGCGTAGGCTTCATCGCCAAACCGCTTGCCGAACTGGCGGTCCAGTCGGTCGGAGTGGCCCGTCCAGTGGGTGAGCTCGTGCAGCACGGTGCGCACGTAGTCGAGGGCTTCAGGGAAAGCGCTGAAGGCCGGCATCTGGATGAAGTCGTCGCGCCGGCGGTAGAAGGCGCGATCGCCGCCGTGGCGGATGTCGGCGCCGGTGGCCTGGATGAGAGCCGTGGCCTCGTTGCTGAGGTCCTTGCGGTTGGGTGGATCGGTGTCGGGCGTCAGCGCTTCGGGGAGGTCCTCGCACTGGGCGACGTTGAACACAGTGTAGCTCTTCAGCATCGGTGTGCTCTGAGCGACGGTGCCTTCACGATCGGCGCGTTCGCGCTCGGCCTTCGGTACGAAGCGATTGGCGTAGAAGATCCAGGTGCCGTGTTCGCCGCGGCGCACGTGCCCCCCGAGCTTGAGGGCCTGGCGGTAGGTGAGCCATCTCGAGGTGACCCAGCCGTTGTCGAAGAGGGCGCTCCAGAGCAGCAGGATGTTGATGCCGGAGTAGGGCCGGCCCGTGGAGGGGTTGTCGGGCATGAGAGCCGAAGCGCTCCTGCCGGTGGCGTTCCAGGGGCGGACCCACGGCACGGTGCCGTTCTCCAGGGCGGCGATCACCGATTCGGTGACGTTGCGGTACAGGTTTCTGCGCGCGTTCGGGGCGCTGCGGCGCTTGTAAGCCATGAGGAATCCTCCGGAAGGCAAGGGATGAGACGAGGGCCGGGGTTCCGGGCCCGGTTCGCACGGAGGTGCCTCGCCTTCCTTGGAGGTGGCGCAGCGTCGGGAGGGAGGGGTCGGGCGCGCGGGGCTACTCGGGCTGCCAGGGCGCAGCTCCAGGAGCGCTGCACCCTGCGGCTTCAGGGGAGGTACTGAGGCGAGCGGGGTATGATGATCGGGGTGTGAAGTGGGGGCACATCAGGAGGTAGGGTGATGGCAAAAGAGCAGGAGATCGTGTGGCCGGAGCACGTGGCCGAGCGCGTCGTGCAGAAGATCGACGCCTTGCAGCCGAAGAAGGTGACGGTCAGGCAGGCCATGTCGGATCTGCACGAGGTGATCGTGCGGGCGATGGAGCGCGGGGTCCCGGAGGCCGATATCCGGTCGGCCCTCGAGGATCAGGGAATAAAGCTCAACCCGAGGAACTTCCGGCGCTATGTGGAAGAAGGCAAGCCTGGAAAAGCGGGACAAGGTGGCGCCGAAAGAGGCAGCCAGGCCGGGGGGGAAATCGACGGGATGGGCCGAAACGGCGGCGGAGGATAGGAGGAAGAGGCCCCGGGAAGCGGGTCCCGGGGCGGCAGGGAGCGAGTGAGCGGGGATTAGGCCGGGAGAGCGTCGCCGGCATCGAGAAGGGAACGCACGACAAGCCGTGCAGCGGCGATGTCCTCGGGAGGCTCGCCCGCTTCGCCGAGGGCCTCGGTGCACAGGCCCACCAGGTCCGCGTCGCCGGCAGCGTGTGCGCGATGGGAAAGGTCGAGGACCTGGTCGAGGCAGTCGGCTTTGGCCCAGACGTCCATGTCAGGAGCCCGCCGTGCTGGTGGAAGCCTGGGCTTCCTGGACACCCTCGAGGCGGGATTGCCGCTCGGAGAGACGCAGGACTTCGCGTCGGAACTCCTCCATGCGGGCATCGAACGCCCTGCGGTCGGCCGCGGCCTCGGCCTGGAACGCCCTGCGGTCTGCGCTGGCGTCGGCACGGTAGGCGTCTATTCGCCTGGTGGTGAAGAAGAGCTGGGTCGAGAGCGCCGCGCCGACGGCGACAATCGTGAGACCGACGCCGATGATGGCGAGAAACTCGGGAGTGAGAATGTTCATGATCAGCTCCAAAAAGTGTAGTGGATAACTGAAGACCATGCAGCGACGGCGGCGCACAGTTTGCCGCTATCGCGCACCCTATTCGCTCTCTCCTTTCTTTTGTCCGGAGGGTCTCGCAAGACGCTGAAACCTAACGGATCAAGGGCGAGGCCGGTGCGGAGGCCTCCGGCGCCGACGCGACCGCGCCCCGAGCTGCCCGCCCGGGCGCGCCTCGAGAGAGTGGAAACCTGACAAACAGGGAGTAACCGGCCTGAAGGAGACTGGCCGAAACGCGGGCAATGCGGGTCAGTAGCCGAAGCCGTCGAAGCCCATCGCGGGCTGGGTGGACTCGAGAACGTGTCCGGTGGTGGGCGCCGGCGCGTACTCGGCCGAGAGCGCGAGGTACTCCTCGTGGGTGCGGAGCTGCGAGAGCGTGTCGAGGCGGGCCGCGGGGAAGCTCGCGCGCAGGCTTTCGGCCAGGCGCTCGACCATGAGGCGCAGATCGAGATCGGGATGGGGGGTGAGGTTCGGGAGAAGGGCGCACTCGACGAGCTCGACGGAGGAGTAGTTCAGCAGGGAGGAAAAGTGGTCGAGGACCCGATCGCGCTTGAGGACCCGGGGCATGGCGAGCTCGGCCTCGGCCGCTTCGGTGAGGAAGAGATCGGAGTCGATGCAGGTCATGTTGCTGGTGAAGACCGCGGCCGCATTGCGCGCCAGGGCCACGGAGACGTGCTCCTCGTCGTTGGGATCGCCCTTGAGACGCTGCCAGGTATCATGGAGCCAGGCGTGGAGCTCGGCCCTCTGGCGCCGTTCCGCGTGAAGCTCCTCGTGCGTGACCAGGTCGACGACGCCGCGTTCGCGCATGGGAGTGAGCCAGGCGTCGAAGTGATCGATCAAGCGCGGCAGGTTGCCCCGGGCGCCGGCGATGCGCCCGATCGCACTTGTCGTTTCGGCCAGGACCTGTTCGCCGACGAGCAGGGTGAGGCGGGCGCGCTCGGCAAGTGCGCCGAGCAACAGGCGCGTGTTGCGGCGGGCGAGCAGGTCGGCGTCGACGGCCGCGATACGCGGGTCGAGGGAGGTCACCGGGTCATTTCGCCGGAGGCCGGCTGTCGTTGAGTCCGGGTGCGCTGCCGGTCCTGCTGAATCCAGTCCCACTCTTCCTCGATGATGCTGGGCCAGCCGCCGGTGTCGGCGAGCACGCGTGCCGTAGCCGGTGTCGGGTGGGCCTCGTCGAGGCGGGGAGCGTCGGAAGGAGTGTCGGTCATGGGAGGAGCCTCGAGGAGGAGAGGTTCACGTGGTTCTGTGCGCCGCGGTGCGCCGAAAGAGGCGGGCACCAAGGACGGGAATGGGTTTCGGGGGCTTGCGCGCCTTGAGGACCTCGACGATGGCGGGAGGATGGGCCCAGTGCTCGACGAGTTCGAGCGTGGCGGGAGCGGCCGGCAGGTCGCAGGCGAGGCGACGGTAGTCCTTGTGCGAGCGCAGGTCGGCGAGGATCTGGGCGCTGGTAGCGGGGAAGGTGCTGTCGAGAGATTGCGCGAGTTCACGCATCGCACAGGAGAGGTTCGGAAGCTCGGAGAACAGGGGCAGGAAGGCCCGCTCGAGAAGATCGAGGGGCGAGCGATCGAGCAGCTCACCGAGATAGTGGAGAACTTCGTCGCCCTGGAGGACCCGCGGTACGGCCCTGCCGGCGGAGGCGCCCTGGGCCAGCAATGCCTCCTGGTTGAGACGGGGCGCTGCGACGGTGAAGACGGCACCGGCGTCGCGGAAGAAAGCGATCATGAGCTCAAGGGCGTCGTGGGGACTGGCGTCGATCTCGTCCCAGAGGGAGTCGAGCCAGGCATTGATCTCCTCGTGTGCCGGGTCGGAACGAGAGAACGCATGGTCGTTCAGGACCGTGATGGTGTCGTCCATGTCCCAGAGCCAGCGCTGCAAATCTCGGAGGCGCCGATGCACTTCGGGAGATGTGCCGGGCGTGTGGGCGAGCAGAACCCGCGCGTGTCTGACCGCCTGCTCGCTGGTGACGAGCTGCATGGCGCTCAGCTCGGCGAGGGCGCCGAGAAGGAGGCGGGGCCAGGGCCGGGCGAGGAGGGCGTCGTCGATGCAGGCGGTATGCGGGTCGAGGGTGGTCATTGGCGGGGGTCCTCAATTCAGGGCCGAAGCCGGCGCAGCGCGGGAGGAACGGAGAACAGGAGAACGCGCTGCGCCGGCTCGGACAGTGGGCAGCTCTAGCCCATCTGGGCGCCGAGGTCCTGCTGGTGCTGGTGGGACTGGCTGCGCGTTTGCTCCAGGGTGAGTTTTTGCTGATCGGCCTCGAGGGTGGCCTTGGGAACCTCGGCGTGGTCCAGGAAGGGCTCGTAACGTTCGTAGTTCGCGAGGAAGTGCTGCGCGGCGCGGCCGAGCTGCTGGGAGAGCTCGGTGGTCTCGGCCGCGAGCTGGGCGGCGACCTGCGGCTCCTGCGTGGCGTAGCTCGCCGTCCACCGATCGTAGGACGCGTCGTAGCGTTCCTGGGCGGCCTGGTAGTCGGCGACGCGGGCCGCGGCGGGGTGGTCGATCACGATGCCGTGCGTGGGCTGGAGCATGGTCTCGACTTCGGGCGCGTTGCCGGCGCGCAGCGACCTGCGGCACTGTTCGAGCATGGCGCCGAGGAGGTTGCGACCGTCGTCGCTTTTCCCGGCTCCCCAGGTGCCGTCGCCATTGAGGACGAGGGGGCGGTCTCCGGTGCTCACGAGGTACTCGGCCGCCCTGGTGCCGGGGGCGAACTTGGCCGCGAGCGCCTCGGCCATGATCCCGATTCTGCGCTCGTCCCAGTCCCCGACGGTGGAGAGATTCGGGCCCTGCTCGGCGGCGAGGCGCTCGGCCTGGGCCACGTCGGGCTCTCTGCGGATGGCGTTGAAGACCTGCTCCGCGGCGGTGCTGCGCACGGCGCCGAAGCGGCTGGCCGAATAGTAGTGGTGGACGCTCGGCCACTTCACGCCCTCGATGCTGAACGGCGTGATGCTGCGCGGCGAGAGGATCGCGCCCTCCTCGGCGCGGGAGTGGAAGCGCAGCGGGGCGTGGGACTGCGCGGCTTCGCGGGCGGCCTTGGCCGTGTTGATGTCGACGACCTTGGCGTCCGTGGATCGCGGCCGGGTGATCGGAATGGGACGCTCCCCGGTGCGCTCGGCCTTGCGGTTGTAGTCCTCGACGTGACGGCGCGTGTAGCGGGCCTGCTTGTCGTCGACGATCTCCACGTAGCGGTCCGGACGCACGTCGTTGACCATGGCGCGATCGCGCTCCGCCGGCGCGCGCGCGCCGCGGCGGCGGAAATCCGGAGTGTAGAGGTGCTGGTGCACGCCCTTGTTCTCGCACCACTGGCGCAGGATGGATTGCGGTGACTTGTGCACGATCGAGATGTCGCGGCCCTCGTGCTCGCGGTGCCAGTCGCGGATTCTGGTGAGGTCGCGGTCAAGGCGGTCGTAGTCGTTCAAGGTGAGCCCTTCGGTGCCCTCGACGAGGATGCGGGCGTTCTCGGGCCGATGTGCGTCGATGGCGGCCTGGTCGCGGCCGGCGAGGAACGCGCTGGCCTGCAGGTTGGCGTAGGTCTGGGAAGGGCGGTTCTTCAAGCCGCGGGAGCGCGGCTGCCAGGCTCCGAAGCCCAGCGCGGAGTAGTGGTGGCCGAGGGCCTCGCGCAGCACGGCGAGCTGCCCGGTCTGGGCGGAGAGGGTGTTGGAGTCGGCCAGAGAAGCGTCCCGGGCTTGCTTGCTGAGGTCGTTGAGCTGGTAGTGCAGCACGTGACACAACCCCCACGCGACAGAGGGACGGTGGTCGGAGAGCTGCGTGCCCTGGGGGCCGAGAACCTCGAGCAGGCGGTTGAACCGATTCGCGCAGTGCTTGAGGGTGCGTTCGTTGTGCGCGAAGTCCGCCCGGGTCTCCTGGGCGTACTCGGCGGGGCGCTCGCGAAGCGGCTCTCGATGGATGTGCTGGGCGAACTGCTCGATGCGCTCGCGGTCCTCCGCGCTCCACTGGGGCTGGAGCGGGCGGAGCTTGTCCAGTACCGCCTCGAGGGTACGCGGCGCATCGGGACCGCCCAGGTTGCCGATGGGTATGTTGTAGGCCCGCGCGACGCGAAGCGCCTGGCCGGTGCCGCCGGAGTCCCGGCCATCGGCGGTCCAGCACAGCACGAAGTCGACCGGCTGATCGCAATTGGGGCCGAGGATCTGCAGCGTGTTGCGCGCGTGCAACGCCTGCGTGGCAGGCTTGAGGCGGTCCCAGTTGGGATGGTGTTGCGCCGCGATGTCGAAGGCCCGCTGGGGAATGTCGGCGCTCGCGCTGTCCACGCCGCTGGCGCGTCCGTTGAAGCCGTCGTTGGGAATGAAGATCTGCTTCGGCGAGTTCGCGAGGTTCGCCCCCGCCTCGAAGGCTTGATCTGCGCCCCGTGCGCCGCCGGAGCGAAGCGTATAGTTCTGCGCGCCGAGCTCGGCGGCGACTTGCGTCATGAGTTCCTGCGTTTCGGCCGGCGTCGCCCGGGCGCCGATGCCGGCATAGAGAGGGGTGCGGGTCGGAAGCGGGTTCTCGACGGCGGGCGCTTGGCCTGACGCATACGCGCGAGACTGGCCCTCCCGGTCGAAGGCCCACAGGGGAAGCTGGCGGTCGTGTGCGAGCTGGGTGAAGGGCTCCGCGCCCCAGCGATCGTTGCCAAAGGCCAGAACGACGCTGGGGTTGAGCGCGAGGATGGCGCGCTGCTGTCGCAGGATCGGGGCAAACGCATGGGCCTCGCCGAGCTGCGTGGCCTGAACTTGAGGATTGGAGGACTGAGGCAGGCTCAGGGCGAAGTCGACGAGATCGCCAGGGCGGCGTATGCCGATGGTGCGGTGGGGCACGTTGTGCAACTGTGCCCACTCGGCGGCGAAGTGCCCGATTTCGGTCTCGTGAAGGGTGTTCACCACCAGAATGGAGTGCTTTCGATGGAGTCGCTCGAGCGCGGTGCTGACCCGCCCGAGCTTTGGATAGTCCGGATCGCCGGTGACGACGACGTGGTAGGCGTCGGGGTTGCGGGGCGCGGCGCGGCGGATGCGGGCTTGCTCGGCCTGGTCGCGATCGCTCTGGCTCTGACGCTGAAGCGCTCGGGCGGCCCGGGCGGTGTCTCTCTGGTTGGAGTAGGAGCCCTCGTACCGGGTCTGGGTGCCGACGTAGGACCGATTGGGCAGTTTCGGGCGCCAGGTGTCTCCGTTGCGGCGCCGGTAGTGAAAGGCGGCGGCGCTGTGCAGCTCCTCGAAGGCGCCGAGGCGCTCGTGGCGGGACTGGGCGATGATGGTGGCCTTCTCGAGCTCGAGCTGGGAGACCTCGTTCGCGGGCACGAGGTGGTTCAGCGCGCGCAGGTCCTGCGCGGCACGGTCGGCCATGCGCTGGAGCTTGGTGCTGTGGTGGTGCAGGACGTTGACGAGGCCCCAGTGGAGCCGCTCGCGCAGGGGCTCGAGGAGGGAGCCTTCCGGGGCCATGGCGTCGATGAATTCGTCCATCGCGGGACCGAGGAGGGGGATCTGCTCGTCGAGCGCGGAGGCGATGCGCGGGTCGGGTTCGCCCTGGGCCGGGGCGACGACGTTGCCGGTGGTCCCCAGGGCGTCCATGTCGTGGGTGAGGTGTTCGGTGTGGGACGCGCCGGTGTCGCTCAGAACGTAGGAGCTCGCTTCGGGCGTGATGCTGGTGTCTGCGTCGTCGTTCATGATGGTGTCCTCGTCGTGTCCCGGTGCGCTGAGGCTCAGGGTGGAAAGCGAGACTGGATCGGCGGCGGAGGCGGGAAGTAGGGCGCGAAGGTGATCTCGGAACCGGTCATTTGCTTGTAGTGGTTGCAGAGCTCCGTGAGCACGTCCTGAAAATGCCCGCGGACGGTCTCGAAGTGGACCACGAGCTCGCCGGCGCGCCATTTGCGAAAGTCGATGGTGTCCCAGAGGTGGGGAAACCGGCTGAGCTGCTCGAGGTGGCGCTTCTGGTAGACGATCTGGTCGTCCGTTTCGGCCAGGAGCCGGTCGAACATGGTGGCGGTCTCTGAGACGAGGTCGCTCGTGATGGACGGATCGGCGCCATCGGGATCGATGGCCTTGGCGATGTCGTCCCAGAGCGGCACGATTTCTCTCACCCCTTCGAGCACTGCACTTTTATCGAGGTGCTCGAAGTCGGCGGGCTTGAGCAGGATGGGCGCACCGTGGATGGCCTCTATGTACGCAGCGGCGATCTCGATCGACTGATTGGGCGTGATGCCGCGCTGGGCGTTGAGCTTGCTACAGAAGTCCTCCGCCTCGTCGATGTTCGGCGCGAACTGGTCGGTGCCGATGACTTCGGCCTGGTGCTCGAAGGCGATGCAGATACGCTGCGCAACCGTGCGCAGCGTGTACTCGGGGATAAAGCAATAGGGCGTACTGGGGTCTATGTGTGCCATAGCGGTTTCTCCGGTGCACGTGGAGACGCGGCTCCTGGGAAGCGCATGTCGGGCGCTTCCGGGGCGCTGGCACGGGTTAATGGTGCAGCGCCGGCGTTCTCCTTCTCGAAAGGATGCGCTCGCGTGTCGCTAAAGGCAAGCGCAGGGCAGCTCGGGCCGAAACGCATGGGGCCGGGTCTGGCGCAGCGAGAGCACGAGACCGTCGCCGACGATGAGGTGGTCGAGGACCTGGATTTCCGCCAGTGCGAGAATACGCACGAGCTGTTCGGTGATTCGAAAATCGTCGTCGGTGGGGGAGGGATCTCCGTCGACGTGGTTGTGCACGAGGATGAGGCGGCAGGCGTTGAGCTCCATGGCGCGGCGCAGGACTTCACGGGGGTAGACGGGAGCCGCATTGCGGGTGCCGTGGAAGAGCTCTTCGGAGGCGAGTATGTGGTTGCGCCCGGTGAGCCAGAGAGCCAGCACCGACTCGTAGGGCAGATCGCGGCACAGGGCGAGCACGTACTCGTAGCAGTCGGTGGGGGCTTGGATGCGCTGACCGCGGCGCAGGGTGGAGGAGAGGTCACGCCGGGCGAGTTCTCGGGCGGCGTGCAGGCGAAGGTACAGCTCGTCGCTCAAGCCGGTGCGTTGCCTGAAGGACTCGCGCGGTACGGCGAGCAGGGAACGAAGACTGCCGAGGCGCTCAATGGCGCGGTGTGCGGTGGCGTGCGGAGCACCGAGGATGCGCAGCAGTGCGGCGTCGGAGCTGGCACGAAGAGGGGGTTCGGCGTTGGGCATGGTCGAGACTCCTGGGGCTGCAAAGAAAGGGGCCGGCGCAGGAGCTCGACCCCTGGTGGGGGTAGGCGATCAGGCGGGCTGATCGATGGGCGCGTGACGAAGCACTCGGGCGAGCACGTCGAGATCGTCGCGGGGGACGAACACGCGCATGCGATGGGCGATGATCTCGGTGTGGCAGCCGAGGGACTTGGCGGTGGCGATCGCGTCGCCGGTGGGTCCTTCGAGCTCGATGCGGTGACGGCCCATGACGAGGCGGACCGTGAGGCGCCATCCGTGGGCGAGCCGGAAGGGCTTGTGGTGATCGATGAGCGCCTGGTGGACGTCCTCCACCGAAAGCTGGTGGGGGGTCAGACCGAAGAGGGCGCGAAACTCCATGATGTGGCCGGGATCGAGGACGCGGCCGAGGAGTCTCTCTCCGCACACCGTGGTGAGGCGGCGGATCTGCATGTTCTCCGAAGGCATCAGGTGCCAGATCGGAAGGAGCAGTCCGCAGACCATCCACAGTTCGCTCTCGACGAAGGAGGGGAGGGTGTCGAGCTCGGCATTCCAGGCTTGACGCCACTCGTCTTCTTCGCGGGGTCGCCAATGCGAGGCGCGCAGCGCGGAGAGGCTGATGGACTCCTTGCGGGTCGGTCGCACGATGCGGCAGCGCTTCTCGATGCCCCCGTTGTCGAGCACCCGGCCCGGTGCTTCGACGATGACGGCGGCGTGACCGGAGCGCGCGTTGATCGCGACCGACGCCAGTTTGGAGTGGGGCGATCGCTGCAGAAGCGAAAGCGCGGAGTCCGCCTGCAGCGGGGTGAGGGGATCGCGACGTCGAATGTGGACGAGCTCCGTGGTGGCGCCCGTCTCGGCGTCGGTGTGGACGGTTTCGCGCTCGAGCAGGGTGAAGGAGTGCGCGACAAGCGTCTCCAGGCCCACGTTGTAGGTGCCGGCGTCCTTGGCCGATTCGATGTTCGCTTCGATGCGCGTCTCGAGCTCGGTGAAGAGCGAGTTCTGCTGTGCGATCGGAAGGGCGAGGAGGCGATTGAGGAACTGGCTCATCGGAGGCAGGTCCTCCTTGAGCTGCCCCTCATGGGTGAGGTGAAGGCCGGTGAGCTCCTCCACGAGCGCGAGCGACCAGGCGGGCACCTGGTCGTTGTAGATGGCGTGGTAGAGCTGGCGCAGCGCGGCGTGCGCGTAGGGGCTCTCGAGGTTGTCTTCCTCGCGGAACATGCCCTGGGACTGGGCGTTGCGCTGCCCACGCGTGAGCGCCCCCAGCGCGTCTAGGCGCTTGGCGATCGTGGAAATGAAACGGCGCTCTCCCTTGACGTTCGTGGTGACCGGACGAAAGATCGGGGGGCAGGCTTGGTGGGTGCGGTGGGTGCGCCCGAGGCCCTGAATGGCGGTGTCGGCGCGCCAGCCAGGCTCGAGGAGGTAATGCACCCTCTGACGCTGGTTGATGGCGTCGAGATCGGCGTGGTAGCTGCGTCCGGTGCCGCCGGCGACACTGAACACGAGGATGCGCTTCTCGTCGGACTGGAAGGCGTTGGCCTCGGAGAGGTTGGCGGACGCGGGACGGTTGCGAAGGGCGAGGCGGTCCTCGATGCGCAGGACGCGCCGTGAGCGGCCGGTGATTTCGGCGACGGCTTCGTGGCCGAAGGTCTGGACGATCTGGTCCAGCGCAGAAGGTACGGGCGGCAGCGAGGCGAGCTGCGCAATGAGGGCGTCGCGCGCGGCGAGGGCCTCCTGACACTGCACGGGTCGGCCGTCAGCGTCGACGACCGGGCGGCTGCGCACGTGGCCTTCGTCGTCGGAGTAGAGCTCGTGAAGGACAATGGGGAAGGCGTGCTCGAGATAGCTGAGGACATACTCCCGGGGGGTGAGATCGACGCTGAGGTCGTCCCACTCCGCGGGCGGAATGTCGGCGATGCGGCGTTCGAGCAGGGCTTCGCCGGTGGAGATGAGCTGCACGACGGCGGCGCGACCGGCGGCCAGATCGGCTCGTATCGCGGAAATGAGCGTCGGACACTTCATGGAGGTGAGGAGGTGGCCGAAAAAGCGCTGTTTGGTGCTCTCGAAGGCCGATCGCGCGGCAGACTTGGCCTGCGGGTTGAACGTCTCGCCTTCGTGGGTGACTCCGGCCGCCTCGAGGGCGGAGTCGATGTTGCGGTGAATGACGCCGAAGGCGGCCGCGTAGGCGTCGTAGATGGCGGTCTGGGCGTCGGTCAGAGGATGCTCCAGGATGTCGATGACGACGCCGTGGTAGGACAGGGAGCGGGACTGGTAGCGGCCGAGGGACTTGAGATCTCTCGAGATCACTTCCATGGCCGCAACGCCGCCGGCAGTCATGGAGGAGATGAAGTCGCCGCGGGTGGCGAAAGTGGTGTCATCGCCGCCCCAGAGACCGAGGCGCGAGGCATACGCGAAACCGTCCACGGAGCTCGCGCCGGTGGCGCTCACGTAGAGTACCCGTGCATCCGGAAGGGCGTGCTGAAGCCGCATGCCGGCCAGTCCCTGCTGGGAAGGGGCGATGAGGCCGCGCGCGCCCTTGGTGGCGGTCGCGTGGGCGAAGGCGTGGGCTTCGTCGAAGACGATGCAGCCGTCGAAGGCATCGCGGTCCTCGGCTTCGATGGAACCTGCGAGCCAGCGAATGATCTGGGTGAGCCTTGCCGGGGTGTCGCCGCGCGCGGGCGAGCGCAGGGTCGCGTAGGTGCAGAACAACACGCCGGACTGGTACGGTATGGGGTGTCCCTGCCGGATCTTGGACAGGTCGATGATCTGTCGCGGATCGCCACCGAGCGCGGCCCAGTCGCGGCGGGCGTCTTCGACGAGCTTGGTGGACAGCGAGAACCAGGCGGCGCGGCGCTTGCCCCGCAGCCAGTTGTCCACGATGACTGCGGCGACTTGGCGCCCCTTGCCGGCGCCGGTGCCGTCGCCCAAGGCGAATCCGCGGCGGAAGCGCACGGCGAAGGGTGAGGAGCCGGCAGGTACGGGCTCCGCCTTCTCCCAGTCCTCGCTGATCGAATACTCAGTGGCGAGGTGGCGCGAGTGCGCTTCTCCGGCGAGCACCACGGACTCGAGCTGAGGTTCGGAGAGAACGCCGTCGCTGACTACGGCGCTCGGGAGAAGAGGTTGCCATTGGGGCTGTGGCGCTCGGATGGAGGCCATCGCCGCGCTCTGGACGAGGGCGGTGGGATGCGACTTGGCCTGCGCTATGCGTATGCAGTCCGGGGTCCAGGGGTCGAAGGTGGCGTGGGTGGACTGGGCTTCGACGGCCGGAGCGGGGGTATAGGACACCGGAGACACGTCTGCGAAGCCAGCGCTGTCGGACGATTCACGAGGGCCGCTGGTAGCAGCCGAGGGGCGCTCGGAAGACTTCGCTGCGCACAGAACGCGTCCGCGTGCAGACACGATGGCCGCACGGGCGAGGTTGGTACCTTCGATGGCCTCGATGAGCTGCCAAGCATGCTCGGCATGGTGCTCAGCGGGAGACTGACCCGGTGCGCAATGCTCGTGCGGACGGTCCAGCACGGTGATGCGCGTGGTGAAGCCCGTGCCCCGGCGCTGATACAGGCGGCCGTGGACCGTACAGGTGAAAGGAAGCGAGGGGGGACAAGGAAGGCGGGAGAAGGCCCGGGTCCAGGAAGAGCTCGCGGGCGATGTCGAGTGCCCGGTGATGGCCACCATCCGCCCGCCCGGCGGAAGCATCTGGTAGGCCGAAACGAGGTGCCGGAGGTCGGTGTGACGCTGACGGCCCGCAACGTGGGCAGCGCGAGAGAAGGGCGGGTTGAGGAGGATGACGCTCGGGCGCAGCTCGGGGAGGAGGTCGCGAATGTGCTCGGCGTTGTGCTGAGTCACCGGCGTGTCGGGGAAGAGACGGCGCAGGAGCTCGAATCGGGTGTCGGCGAGCTCGTTGAGATGGAGCGGTATGCCGGCGGCCTGGGGGAAGACGGCGAGCATGCCGGTGCCGGCGCTGGGCTCGAGCAAGTGATCGCCGGTGCGAAGGCGCGCGGCGCGCAACGCGGCGTAGGCCATGGCGAGCGGCGTGGAGAACTGCTGGCGCGCGAGCTGCTCCTCGGAGCGCCGGGTGTGCGAAGGCTCCAGCGCGGCGAGGCGCTCGAGCATCTGGAGCATGGCTTGGGGCGACTCGGCCTTCCTGCGCATGGCGGGGCCAAAGCGGCGCAGGAACAGGATCACCGCGGCCTCGGCGGCTTCGTAGGCGTCGCGCCAGGTCCACGCCCCCTCGGCGTCGGTGCCGGAAAACGCGCCGATCAGCGCGCGGCGCAGGGTGTCGACATCGAGCGGCTGGCCCCGGGTGAGGGAACCGAGCAGGGTGCGGGCAGCCGTGAAAAGGGCATCGGCGCGGGCGGGAGCGGTGCGGATGGCAGGGTGCATGGGCGGACTCCAGGCGATCGAAGGGTTCCCGGCTCGATGCCGGGGGATCGCCTGGAGGGCCTTGCCTTCCTTGGACAAGGCGAAAGGAGAGAATGGGGAGGAGGAAAGGCGGGCGAGGGAGACGACGGAACCCGGTTCCGCCAAGGGGAGGGGAAGAGAACCTGGCGCGCGGCGGGGCGGTTTACATGCGGATTTCGCGCATTTCCATCAGGACCTCGTCGGCCTTGTGGCAGTCCCTTCGGGTTGAGGGCGAGAGTGGCTGGTTGGACTTGTGGCGGTTCAGTCCCACAGCTCTCCCAGACTGAATGTGATCGCTTCGAACGGCGCGATGCTCACCGGGTCGTTGTCTTGCACGCTCGCGATCAGAACCCATTGCCCTTTGTGCAGTTCGAACGCCTCCAGGATGCGCTCCACGGGGTCGAGCAGCCACAGGTGTGGGATTCGCTCCCGGGCATAGATGGGGCGCTTGCGGACCAGGTCAACCTTGCGCGTCGATGGCGACAGCACCTCACATACCCAGTCCGGGGCGAGAGTGAAGTATGGGGTGTCGACCAGCTCCGGCATTCGCTCGCGCCGCCATCCCCCGACGTCGGGCACCACGATTTCGTCGCCCAGGTGCAGCTCGGGCTCATGCAGGATTCGCCAGCCGCCCGGGCCTCCGTCACCTCTGTGGAACGCTGGGCCGAGCCTTCCGACCAGCCCGGAACTCGCTGTTGCGTGGCGCGACCCCGGACGCGGATGCGTGTAGAGCCTGCCTCCGATGATCTCGGCCACCATGTGCTCCGGAGCGTCCAGCACGTTCTGGTAGGTGGCTCGTCGAGCAGGTGCTGCGACGCTGTTTTCTATTCTGCTGTTTGTTTCTCGCACGACGTTCACTCCTCTGCTGGCAGGTCGCCGGATCCGCGATCATCTTCGTCCGATGGTCCTCGTCGTTCAGACTCCGATTGAAGGGACTTGCAAGCCACGAAACGTTCACGGAGCCAATGGGCAAGTTCGGTCTCACTGATCTCGCTGGTTGCGACCTGCTCCATGATGTGCACCGCCTCGTCAACATCGAAGGCGAGGTCATGGCCGTTGTCGGCCAGGAATAGCCGCGCCGCTACCCATGCGGTGCGTTTGTTCCCATCGACGAAGCCGTGGTTCTTGGCCAGGCCGCAGGCGTAGGATGCCGCCAAGTCAGCCGCATCGGGTTCTGCGTAGAGCACGAGATGGACGGGGCGCATGAGAGCGGATTCGATGGCTCCGCGATCCCGCACGCCGTCTGAGCCTCCGTGCTCGGCAATCTGGAAGTCATGGATTGCGAAGACGACGCTTGTTTCGACCCAGCGCCATCGGGCGAGGCTCGCCGCACTCATCTGGAGAGTTTCCGCAACACCTCCCGATCTTCGTGCATGATCCGCTCCGCCACAGGCATCTGGCGTGCCACGGCATCATCGCAGCGTGTGAGCCGGAAGGCGCCGTCCGGCGCCTTCGTCAGACTGAGGGTGTCGCCTTGGCTCACCTCGAGTTGCGCCATGTCTTCGGCGGTCAGCGTGGCGGTGGACGACGCGCCGGCAGCGGTTACCTTGAGGGTCAGCATCTCCTTCTCCTCATCAGGGTGTCGTGCAGTGTACCCAGACGAAGCGTTGGTTCTTGGGCCCATCCTGCGCTTCGGGCTGGCGGACATAGGCAAAGCTCCAGGCGAAAAAAGGAATTGCCAGGAAAGGGGCCTGTATCGTTGGCTTGACGGTGTCTTACCACCAGATGTTTCAGGGGTGCGGGGCCCGCGCGGGCGCGGCTTGCGTCCCGGGTTGGTTTCCGAGCGGCTGTGTCCTCCCGCGCACGTGCACCTTGGCCCATGCCCTGAACTTCTCGAGCCGCGGCAGGGTCTCCCTGTCCTTTGCCCGTCCTGCTTGGCGTTTGCTTTCGATGATGTCATCGAGTCCGCACACCGGAAACCGCTCGATTCGAACGCCGCGCCGCCATGCGTCGTCGAAGCTCCCGATGCCGTCCGGCGCGAACACGAGGTCCACGTCGAAGGGTCCGCTTCTCAGCTGCACGAAGTCTTTTCCGCGCGTGATCTCCTCTGCGGTCGTGGCGTCGATGGTGAAGCCGAGCCCGGTGAGTGCCTCGATGAGCGCCTGTGCGTTTTTCCTGTCCCTCCTGGGGAAGATGTCGACATCCTGGGTGGTATCGGGGAACCCGTGCAGCACGGCGGCACCCTTGCCGATGAAGAGGTACGCGACGTCCTTGCGCGCCAGAGCGTCGTTCAGCTTCTCGACGTCGTGATGGCTGAGCGCCTCGTTGTTGTCCATGGGCGGTTCTTCCTCAATGAGGGGATCGGTACCCGAGCCAGTCGGGGAGCGTTTCGTTGCACCACTGCCGGTACTCGCGCATGGTGTTGAAGGTTCGCACCGTGCCCTCGTCCAGCACGGGTTTGTACGTCCTGATGAACGCGGAGTGCAGTCGTGTCCTCAGCGGGCGGCGCTGCGCCGCCTCGAAGTCGGCGTGGAGTGCGTTGACTTCCGCTTCCGTGAATTCGTCCATGGTCGGTGCTCCGGGCGTTGCGTGCGCGTGAGGCGAGAGTAAGCGATCTTGCTCCTGCGCACGGACCGGCGAAATACCGGTGGATCGCCTGGAGTGCCTCGTCTTCCTTGGCGAGGCGGTTCGTTCCGCTGGCAAGCCCCACGGTGAAGGGAGGGGTCGAGATGGCGGGTTCGCTACGAGGGGAGGCGGATCAGCCGACCGGGTGACGCACGGGTCTCAGGGTCCACTGGGGCACCTCGAGGAAACGGGAGAGCGTCGTGAGAGCCCGGCGGTAGTTCGGGGCGCGGACGGTGTACTCGGTGGACGCTGCGGCGCCGGCGGGATAGTGGGTAATCCGCCACAGGGGGGGCTTGGGCTGCATGCGTGTTGTCTCCTTTCGTAGAGAAAGGGCACCCGCCCCTCGCGAACAAGGGGCGGGTGGTTGGGGAGGCACTCAGTCCTCGAGGAAGGCGGGGATGTCGCCGGCTTCGTCTCCCGGTGTGCCGTCCTCGGCCTCATCGCCGGAAGGCTCGGCGTCGCGGGTTGCGCCCTCTTCCGCCGTGAGGGTCTCGTCGCCCGGCTCCATGGGATCCGGCCCGAAGGCACGAAAGCCCGGGATCGACCAGGTCAGGATGCGCTCGTGCGCTTCGGCGGGCACATCGGGATCGGCGCACGGATCGCGGAACACCTGCTCCATGAAGACCGCGAGGTCGCTCTTGCGGTCGCGGCGGTGCTTCTCCACCCACGAGGGGCCGATCACCTCGTCCGCGATGACGAGAATCTGGTCCTTGCGCATGCGCGACCAGAAGAGGCTCGCGGTGGGCCGAAACACGGCGTGGGGCTCGATATCGAGCCGCTCGATGGCCGCTTCCAGCGCCGCGGTGGCGCGGTCGTCGAAGGAGAGCTGGTGCGGAGCCAGCCGCGACACGCAGTAGGCGAAGACGGCCTGCTTCTGCTCGATGTCGAGGCTGGCGAGCGCCCTGAAGTCGAGGTCGGTGCTCTCGTTCTCGACACAGTGCACCGGAAGCGTCTGCGCAATCTCGTCCACCACGTCCGTGTGGAGCGCGGTGGCCTCGCCGTAGGCTTCGTCGCGGTCAACCCCGGGGAGAGGGTTGACAGGCTTCACCGTGAGCGAGAGCGCACGCTGGGAGGCAGAGGGGCTGCGATGAGGCAGGAGCTGGCGCGCGAACTCGTAGAGCACGATGTCGAAGGAGACCTCGAAGTTACGGGCGAGCTTCGCCTGGACCGCCGCGGTGCGCACGCTGCGAAGCAGATCGGCGTGTCGGTCACTGTAGAACGACGCGGTCCTGGCGTTGCGCGGCATGTAGGGCGCTTCGGCCGAGCCGTTGCCCTCGGCCGGATTGATGCGCGGGAGATCTTCGGGCCGCACGAGCCCTTCGTGGACGCGGGCGCGTCCGCCGTGCTCTACGGTGATGAGACAACCGGCCTTCGCGCGCGCATCATCGTCGAGGGGTCGCTCGCCAACGGTACGGCGAATGGCGATCGCCTCGCTGCGCAGGGTGTGGGTCTCCTCATTGAGCTCGGGGGTGAGGTCGTCCGCCTGGTAGATCTCGTCGAGGCGATCAGCGATCGCGACGAGGCGGGCGGCCTCCTCCTCCGTCGGCTGGGGTTCGACCCGTCCGTAGCGCTCGAGCACGCGGTAGTCGGTGGATTCGGTGCTGGTCTCCACCCATCCCCACTGCTTGCGCAGGCGCGCCGCGTGCTTCTCGAGCCGCTCGGATGCCACCTGCATGACGATGTCCACGTCGTCGAGGTAGGTGTCGTTCGCGTTCTCCGCAAAGAGATCCTCGCTGACGCGCCCGCCGGCGGCCTTGTACTTCTTGATCGTCGCGTAACGGGCCAACGGGTGGGTGGCCGGCAGGCGTTCCTGGGTGAGCGCGTTGTGGACGAAGCGCGCGCGGTAGTCGTTCCAGTCACCGTGCTGCTGGGCGGCTTCCCAGACGCGGCGCTGCCGGTCGTGGTCGGCGCTCAGCGTGAAGGCTTCGAGCGCCTTGAGGCTCATTTCCTCGGCGCGGTAGGCCTCGAGGAGCTCCGGGGCTACCCTCGAGAGCAGGAGGCGCCTTTCCACCGTGCGCCGGCTCACGCCGAAGCGCTCGGCGATGGTATCGAGGCCCGTGCCCTTCTCGGCGAGCTGGCGAAAGCTCTCGAACTGATCGGCCGGGTGAAGCGCCGCGCGGATCGTGTTCTCGATGAGCCCGATCTCGGTCGGATCGCTCCCTTCGGGCAAGGTGTAACAGGGGATGGGGTGGTCAGCGGGGATGCGGCCCTCGGCGGCGAGGTCCTGGAATCCGACCAGGCGCCGCCCGCCGGCGACCACTCCGATCTGCTCGGCGCCGTCGTCGTGGGGATCGAGGATGAGGGGATAGATGAGGCCGCCGGACGCAAGGGAAGCCGCCATGGCGGCGCGCTCCTGCTCGCTCGGCGGGGTCTTGCGCGGATTGTTGGGAGAGATGACGAGGCGCGAGAGCGCGACGCCTTGCAAGGCAAAGTCCATGGGGATCTCCTGGTGAGAGTGCAACGGAAGGAACCGGCGGCGCTGCCGCCGATCACCAGGAGCGCCCTCGCCTTCCTTGGCGAGGGTTGCGATGGGCTCAGGCCCTCAGGGCGCGCACGGTGTCCAGGAGGTTTCGCCGGATGCCGCGAGGCCCCAGGGCGCGAAGGTCGTCGTTGAAGTCTCCTCCGACCGGGCGCGCGAGGGCGACGCGGATGTCGAGGGCCCGAAGGCGCTCGGCGAGCTTGCGTGCCGCGAGCTCGCCCGCCGGATCGGCATCGTGGGCGATGAGGACCTTGCGGTGGCGCGCAGAGGGCCGCCACAGGGAGAGCAGCTTGTCTCCGGAGCACGCGGCGACGGGGAGCTTTGGAAAGGCCGCCTGAACGGAGAGCATCGTCTCGATGCCCTCCCCCACCGCGATGGAGTCGCTGGTGTCGCCGAAACGCACTGCGCCGCCGCCGACGCGCGCGAGCGTGCGCCGGGGGTCCGCCACCTTCGCCTTCTCGGGGCGTGCGGGATCGAGGTAGGTGCGCAGGATGCCGAGGAACGCGCCCGCTTCGTCGGTAAAGGCGCCGATGAGCGCCGGATAGTGCTCCCAGCGCTCGCCGTCGCGATAGGCGGTGGAGAGCGAGAAACGCAACGCCTGGGTGGCGCGCGGGGCCGTGATGCCGCGAGCGGCCAGGTAGCGTGCGCCGAGCGTGCCGCGAAGCGCCCGTGCGCTGTCGAAGTTGCGCCGCGCGGCGAGGAGGTAGTCGTTGCTCCGCTCGCGCGAGGCCGACGGAGCGGCCAGTGCCTCGGGACTTCCGAGCAGGAGCCGGGCGGCGCGGCAGGCGCGGCCGAAGTCGCCCTCGTGGTGAAGGATGATGTCCAGGAGATCCCCGTGGGCGTCGTGATCCGTCCAGTGCCCGGCGTGCGGACCGGACAGGCCGACGAACATGCTGCGCCCGGGGGTGTTGTCGATGTCCCCTACCCTCCAGTAGCTGCCGGCCTTCTCGCCGGCGGACAGGTACTGGCGGCAAACGATTTCGGCACGGTCGGCGAGCTGGCGCTTGAGCTCCGGAAGCGGCTGGAGGTTCCTGGTCATCGTCCGATCTCCCACGTGTGAATCGTTTTGGCCTGCCTGTCCTTACTTGGCTGGGGGCGGGCGGTGGCGTGGAGGACGCTGCGGGAGACGGACAGCTACCATCCGGGTCGTAGGGCGTAGGGCGGCACCGGAGGCGGTGCCATTCAGTCTAGATAGCGGAACCGGGTTCCGCTTCGATACGGGACGCGGGCCTATGGCCACAGATCAGCCAAGCTGAAGCTGGAGTCGAATTACATGCTCAATTCCCACATCTCTGCCACGACTTCGCGCGTCATGGTGTGTGGAGGCATGGTCTCACCTATCGACACGTACTCTTCGTGCGTGCGCAGGTTGGCGAGGATTTCGCGCCGAAGGGCGGGGAAGCTGTGTCGAAGGCTGTGGGCCAGTCGCTGCATCATGCCCCGCATATCAGGGTCTCCGAGGGTATTGGGCAACACGGCACTTTCTATCATCGCCAGTGTTGCCCCTTGGCCGCTGATCTGGCGGAAGTGTTCTATTCGGAATTCCGCCGTGGCGTCGTTTCGCGACGTTCCCGACATCGCTCAGGCCGCCCGGCCGATTCGCGCTGGCACGGCCACGGGTTCGGGCACCGGGTGCCGTTCCCCCTCGCCGCCAGAGGCGCGCACACCCCCGGTGTCCTCCGGGTGCATCAGCATTCGAAGCCCTTCGGCCTCGATGTTCTGCGCCGCGTTCACGTCGCGGTCGTGTTCCACGCCGCAGGCCTCGCAGCGCCAGCGCCGCGCGTCGAGGCCGAGCCCGTCCCTGTATGCTCCGCACGCCGAGCAGCGCCGGCTCGAGGCGAACCACCGGTCGACGGCGATAACGGTGCGCCCGTACCACTCGCCCTTGTAGACGAGCTGGCGGCGGAGCTCGCCGAAGGCGGCGTCCTTCACCGAGCGATTCAGCCCCGCCTTGGCCTTGACGTTCTTCCCGGGGCGCTCTTCGGTGCCGCGGGCGCTGCGGCCCATCCCCTCGGCGTTCAGATCCTCGATGGCGATGACTTGGTTCTCGCTCACCACTCGATGGGTCAGCCGATGGAGATGTTCCCGCCGGCAGTCGGCGATGCGGGCATGGAGCCGGGCGACGCGGGCTCTGGTGCGTCGGCGTCGGTTGGAGCCCCGGCACTGGCGAGCGAGGCGCTGGTGGAGCCGTGCGAGGCGGCCCAAGTGCCGCGAGAGCGTTCGTGGGTTGGCGACGGCATCCCCGGTCGAGAGCACCGCGAGGTGCTTTACCCCGACGTCGACGCCGATGCTGGCACGCCGCGCCGGTGCCTTAGCCGCGATCACCTCTTCGACGGCGAAGCTCGCCCACCAGCGCCCGGCCCTGTCGCGCGAAACGGTGACGAGCTTCGGTATCGTCGCCGGCAGCGCCCTGCCCCTGAGCTTCACCGCGCCGAGCCTCGGCAGCACCATGCGCCCCTCGCGCCAGGCCCTGACCTTGCCGGCGTGACGCCGGTCGAACTCGACCCGCACGCGCTGTACGCCGCGTCGGCTCTTGAAGCGCGGCAACCGGGCGCGCCCGGCGAAGGCGTTGCGGTACGCCGCGTCGAGGTCGCGCAGCTTCTGGGCGAGGCAGCTCGAGGGCACTTCGGACAGCCACCCGAGCGTGTTCGAACGCTTCATGCAAGTGACCATGCGCGACAGGTCGACGCTGGTCAGCGTCTCACCGCGGCGTGCATACGCCTTGCGCCGGGCCGCCAGAGCCCAGTTCCACACCCAGCGTGCGTGTCCGAACCACCGCGCAAGCTCGCGTGCCTGCCCGCGAGTGGGGTACAGCCTCAACCGGTAGGCGCGCATCGTCACGGCGTCATGGCCTTGTTGATCTGCCCTTCGGCCCTCTGCTCCGGCTGGCTTCGCATCCGGACCGGGGGCTCGTTCACGTCCATGCTCACTCGGCAGCGATCTCGCTTGAGTACCAAGGGTACATTGAGGTCGGCTTCGGCCGCGGCGGTCGCCAGACGGTCGGAGTCGATGCAGGTCATGTTCCCGGTAAGGACGAATCCTGCGCCACAGGCGAGCGCGACGCAGACATGTTCCACGTCGTCTTCATCGCCCTGAAGCGCTTCCCACGTGTACTCTACCCAGCGGTGGATGGGGTTCCGATGCTGATGGTCCGATAGCTCCTCGCCCGTCACGATTCGGACGACCCTTGCCGACGTGGCGCGTTCCAGCCAGATGTCGTAGTGGCTGTGCAGCGTGGCGGCATTGCCCCGCTTGGCACCCATTCGGCGGATGGCCTCCCGGACTTGGTTGAGGGCGAGCGGACCAATGATTAGGGTGAAACCCGTCATTTGGGCCAGGGCACCGAGCAGAAGGCGGGTGTTTCGGCGCGCAAGCATGTCGGCGTCGACTGCACCACACCGGGGATCGAGGATGTTCATGGAACATGGGCTTGCAGATCGGAGTTGGGTACTAGACGCCGTACTTCGTCTTCATCCTCCTGAAGCCACTCGAACTCCTCTCGGATAATGGCAGGCCATCCTCCCGTGACCGCGAGCACTTCAGCAGTCATGGGCGTGGGATGGTCGGCTGGAACAGCCACTTTCTCCTGAGACATCTGATGCTCCTCCTGGTAGTAACTAGGCGGTGCCATTCAGTCTAGATAGCGGAACCGGGTTCCGCTAGCGCAGCCACTCGGCGGCGCCTCATTCATCGAGGAACACCGCCGGCGCCTCGGCCGCATCGGCGGTATCGGCCGTGTTCTCTACCCGGACCCATACCATCCGATGTGGTGCCGAGTTGAAGTGCTCGGGGTAGTGCTCCACGCACCGCGCAAGGTGTTGGGCGGCGTCCGATGCATAGGCGGCTTCGAGCGGCGCTTGATTCCACACCTCGGGGTCGACAAGGGCCGTGGGTCTCGTCATGCGATAAAGAGGCATGACGTCACCCTCTCCGGTCCAGGGTCTCGCAGAGCGACTCGAGCGACTTCTCCATTTCGTTCACGGCGTGAAGGGTGTCCTCGGGTAGCGCGACCCCGCGAAGCCTGTCCACCTGCTCTACGAGGGCGCGGAACCGGGCGAGACAGTGGCGCGCCTCCACCCGCGCGTCGCCGATGCGCATGCGAAGCGCCCCGACGTCGATGGACGTCTGTTGGCCGAAGCGGCGAAGGTCAGTATGGTGAAAGCCCGACATGGAGAGGTCCTCCGGGGATTGGGGCGGGTTGCAGCACCGGGCACTGCTCAGCCCCGTGCAATGAGCACGACGCGCTCGTCAGGGGTGTCGATGGGAAGCAGGCCGGTGACCCAGTCGTCGGGAAGCTGGCCGAGCGCGTTGAGCTCGGGAAAGACCCGGACCGCGAGCGCGTAGGCGAAGCGCCAGGCCCGGGCCTTGTGCGCGATCCAGGCGTCGACGCGTACCGGGCCGGGAGGCAGTGCCTGGACTGCGGCCGGGACGGTGGCGTTGGAGAAGGGGATGAAAGGGCGTCGACTGCCAGCGAGCTTGCTGTAGTAGGGGATGGGCGCGAGAGCCTGGCCGGCAGGGCAGTGGATCCACTTCGCGTCGACGCACACCAGGTAGGACAGTCCCCGTTCGGGGTGGGCGATGCGAAAGACGGTGGCGAGAGCGCCGGGGAGAAGATGGGTACAGTCGGGCATGGCGAAGGCCTCCGGGAATGGACGGCAGAAAGAGGGGCGGGGGTCTCGGTAGCGGAACCCGGTTCCGCTATCTCGGCATGGGCAGCGACGGAGAGAAGGCGAAGCCGTGTACGTCGAGCTCGGGGACCGGGGCGTCCACGAGGTAGACGGTGATGGGGCCTACCGGCCGGAAGTCGTCGAGTTTCAGCAGCCAGCAGGTGAGTGGGTGTTCGACGCGGTAGCGACGCTGCCCCCCAGGGGCGCCGCGAAGTATCGCTCGGTGGGTGACGCTCCAGGGTTCGCCCGTGGCGTCTTTCAGCGCCAGGGCAAGGCCACATTCCTCACAGTCGAACGAACTGGGACGTGAACGAAGTCGTGGGAGATGGAGAGGTCTCGTCCGGGTCGAAGGGGAAACGGGGAGATTCGGGAGGTGACTCCCGATTGAGAGATATCGGAACCGGGTTCCGCTATGGCGAAGACGGAGACGGCTGGGCAGATGATGTCCACAGGTCGCCTAGGCTGAACGTGATCGCGTCGAAGGGTCGGAAGCTCACTGGTTCGTCATCCTTCGCGCTTCCGATGAGGAGCCACTGTCCGTCGTGGAGTTCGAACGCCTCGAGCGTTCGGTCGGTGGGCTCTACCAACCACAGATGAGAAACGCATTCGTGAGCGTAGAGGGGGCGCTTCTCTGCCAAGTCGACCTTGCGTGTGGACGCTGAGAGGACCTCGCACACCCAGTCCGGCGGTAGCGTGACGTAGGCAGTGTCGGGGTAGTGCGGCATGCGTTGACGCCGCCATCCCGCGAGGTCGGGGACCATGACTTCCTCGCCGAGGTGTAACTCGGGCTCGAAAACGATCCACCATCCTCCCGGCCCGCCGGCGTCGTAGTCGAAGGGACCGCCGATTCTGGCGTTGAGCGCGGATGCGGCACGCGCATGCGGCATCGCCGGCCGTGGGTGGGTGTGGAGCGTGCCGTTGACGATCTCGGCGACCAAGTGCGCCGGCGCGTCGAGCACCTCCTGATACGTCGCGCGACGGATGGATTGAGGGCTGCTCTGGTGCAAAGCGGTGCTAGTAGTGGCCATGGGAGCAAATTCTCCGTGTGATGGTACGCGATCAGGAGGAGGCAGGGGGTAGCGGAGCCGGGTTCCGCTATCTCGGCACGGGCAGCGACTGAGAGAACGCGAAGCCGTGTACGTTGAGCTCGGGGACCGGGGCGTCCACGAGGTAGACGGTGATGGGGCCTACCGGCCGGAAGTCGTCGAGTTTCAGCAGCCAGCAGGTGAGCGGGTGTTCGACGCGGTAGCGACGCTGCTGCCCAGGGGCGCCGCGTAGTATCGCGCGGTGGGTGACGCTCCAGGGTTCGCCCGTGGCGTCTTTCAGCGCCAGGGCGAGGGCACATTCCTCGCAGTAGCCCACGCTGCCGTAGCGGATGTGGTCGGCGGTGACTTCGACTTTGAGCACGATCATGAAAGCACTCCGCGACGGTCGGTGGGAGGAATCCGACCGGCGAGGATGCCGGCCGGGATCGACCCGGAGTTCCCTCGCCTTCCTTTCGGGGGAAGGCTGGGGGATCTAGGAGCGGACGGCGAGGCGGGCGACTTCTTCGGCGGTGATGTGCACACCATCGCCACGCGAGGCGGCTTCCTGGAGTCGTTCGCGCAGGGCGGCGCCGGTGCGGGCATCGACGCGCTGGGCGCTCGCGCGCACGGAGATCCTGGCGCGGCACTCGGCGCAGCGCAGGTGATCGGGCGAAGGGTTGGGACAGTCGATGCACTCGCCGCGGGCGCGTTTCTCGGCGCGACGCCGGGCCTGGGGAGAGAGCGAGGTCCTGTCGTCGGCGCTGCGGGGGGCCTGGGTTTGCGAGGTCCCGCCGTCAGGGGTCGAAGGGGGTGCAGAGCGCTCCAATGGGCTCGTGGAGTCGGCCTCGGTAGCGGAACCGGGTTCCGCTTTCTTGGCGAGGGTTTCCCGGTAGGCGCGGATCCCGCCGGCGGCCTCGATGTCGTCGGCGCTCGCTCCGGCCCGGGCGATGGTGAGCATGTAGCGCGCGGTGCGCGGTTCGATCGAGGCGCGCTCGAGAACCGCCCCCCACATGCCGCGGCGGGTGCACTCCTCTCGGGCTTCGACCAGCGCCGCCGCGGCCTCGAGGTACGCCTCGACGGACTCGCGGCTCGCGCGTTTGTGGCGCTGAAACGCGACGCGGGCGGTATCGGCGCGGTCGCAGAGCCAGTTGGACAGGTTGACGGTCATGGGAGGCTCCGGTAGCGGTGGGGACGAGGGCCGGAAGGGAAGGGCGCTTATCCGCACTTGGAGTCGCCGCACTCCATGCAGGTCAGGCAGCCATCGAGAACGAGAACCGCCAGCGCGTTGCACTTGGTGCAGAGCTGGGCACGGCTGGCGAAGGGATCGGCGCCCCCGGAGACCTGCTCGGAAGCAACGCCGCTGGGGGCCGAGGCGGCGGCCTTCGCGCGGGCGTGCTCGATGAGCTCCTTCTGGTGGGGGTCGAGCTGGGGCGGCTCCATGAGTCCGAGCTCTACCAGGTGGCGTTCGACGACGGTGCCGATTTCGGCCACCACGCTGTGCATCCACTTGCGCTTGACGAAGTAGCCGCCGCGGGGACTGAAGACGTTTTGGAGCTCCTCCACCAGAAAGTCGAGGTTGCCGCCCTTGCGAAACACCGCGGACATGATGCGCGTCAGGGCCACGACCCACTCGAAGTGCTCCATGTTCTTCGAGTTGATGAAGATCTCGAAGGGCCGGCGGATCTCTTGTTCGGTCCCCGGGTTGAGCACGATGTTGTTGATGGTGATGTAGAGCGCGTGCTCGAGCACCGGAGGGTGGATCTTGTAGGTGGTGCCGAGAAGCTGGGACTGGCGCTCGATGGCCTCGTGCATGGCCTCGAAGGGCTCGGGCTCCGGAGCGGGTTCCGCAACGCGCCCGGGTGCGGACGCCGGCGCGTCGAGGAAGCTCATCTGGCTGGTGTCGTCGGTTTCTGTGGGGGTGTCTGCGTCGTTCATGGGTACAACGTTCGCTGGAATGCGCCCCTTGCTGCCCTCCCCTTCCTTCGCGCAACGAAGACGATACCGGAACCCGGTTCCGCTATCTGCCGGTCTGGCCGGGATATGGGGTGCGTGGGAACGCCGGGCCTCAGAATCTCGAAAAGGCTCGTGCGGCGGCGACACGGTGGGCGACGATGCCGTGAATGGACGCGCCGAGGTCGGCCTGGCCCTGGTGGACCAGGCGCGACAGTGCGCGGAAGAATCCTCCGGGGTTCTGGACGGCGCGTTCGCTCGGCCAGTCTTCCGCGCTCCTGGAGGCAGTCACGATGAGCACGGTGGCGCGTCGGCGCCGCCCGATGAGCGCTTCGGCTTCCTTCCAGGCGTGGGGGGAGATCCCCAAACGCGAGCGTACCGCCGTACAGGCGGCAAGCAGGTCGTCGGGCGTGATCGTGACCGGTTCGAGGATCTTCGCCCGGGGCAACTCGTGGGCAACACTGTCCGGCATCGCCGCGAGGAGCTGCGCGAAGGTGGGCGCGCGGGAATTGTCCTGGTTTGGGCCTTGGTCGGTACGACTACAACCGGAGGTGGATACAGGAGAATTTGTATCTGTATGAGTAGGCGGAAGTGCATTTCCGTCGGGGCGGAAGCTTTCATTGACACAGTCGTGAGAATTCAACGCCTTGTCCACAGCTTGCTCGTCCAGCGGGGGGGGCTGGGAGAAATGGGCCTTCAGGTGGTCGTGGCAGCGCTCCAGGAGCCTCGACAGGCGCGCGACGAGGGCCTCCAGCGCCTCGCGCACGAGACGGTCGGGGCGCTCGGCCGCGAGCGGGGCGAAGTCGCTCTCCACGCGTGACGCGTGCCGGCCGAGGGCGAGGCGGTTGTCCGGATCGAGGAGCAGGGTGCGCACCCGGCGGCGCAGGGCGTTCACATGGGCGCGCAGGCCTCGAAGGGCCGCCCGCTCCGCGCGAAACCTGCCGAGCAGCTCCGGGGCCTCCTGGAAGAGCAGGATGCACGGGGAGAGGTCGTAGCCGTAGGCGCGGGTTGGCGTCTCCGGGTCGCCCGGGGCGCGATAGCGGGCGAAGTTGGAGCTGTCCTCGTAGTTGAGCGCCCCCAGGGCGAGCAGGCGGTCGACCTGGTAGCGCAGCGCTCGCGGCGTGATCCCGAGGTCCTCGGCAAGGTCCTTGACGGGGCGGTAATTGACCGGGCGCCCGGCGTACCAGTCGCTTCGCGGGATGGGTCGCATCAGGAGCTCGAGGGTGCGAACGAGCGCCGGCGTCCAATCGGTATGGACGCACAGATCGTGGAGCACTGGCAACAGCGCATAGGGGTTGGCTCCCTCGCGCAATCCGCCTTGCGCCAATGCGGTTTCGGCCCGTTCGCGGGCACGGTCGTGGTGGACGCTCTGGCGCCGTCCGCCGCTCGGATTGTGGTTGTAGGGTCTCGGCAGGGCTGTGATGGTCATGGGGATCTCCGGGGGTTGGTGAGTCCCCGGCCGGAGAGAGAGGCCATCACGGGGTTGACAGGGCCGAAACCGGCTACTAGCATTCTCGTCGCGTATACGAGAATCCCGTAAAGGCCCGAACCGTTCGAGTTGCTCGTCACCACTCTCCGGCCGGGAATTCGTCTGAAAAACCGCCGCGCCAACGGCGGTTTTTCTTTTTCAGGCTCTACATAGATTTCCTCGAGAAGGCTCTTCCTTTTTCACGGTAGAACGAGTCGGCGAAAAAGATCAAGGGGGGCAGGGGCTTAGGCGATCGCGCCGCGATGCGCCCCACCGGCGCCCGGTCTGGACAGCCTCGGGCTGCCAAACCGCCGGCTCAGGGCGAGGCTTCACGCGGCCTGCCGGCGCCGCTTCTGGGCAAGGTCATAGCTCGCCTGCAGGCGCATCCAGTATTCCGCGTCGCCCCACTCGAGGCGCTCGATGGCGAGTGCCGTGGCCGCCGTCAGGCGCGCCTGTCCGGAGAGCAGCCGCGAGGTCGTGACGCGGCTCAGTCCAAGATGGCGGGCCGCTTCGGTCACCGTCCAGCCTACCGCGTGCACGCTTTCTCGCAGACACTCTCCCGGGTGGGCCGGGTTGACCATTTTCCGCATGGCTTCTTCTTCCGTGGCCGTGAGGGCTCGCCCGAATCCCTGTTCGCTCGGCTGCGCTACGCCGCGCGAGCTCTTCGGGCGAGCGTCAAATCGTAGTCGCCCTGCATCCGGACCCAAAAGTCGGCAGTGCCCCAGCCGACGGACTCGAGCGCGAGCGCCATGTCGATCGAGACCGCCGCGCGGCCGTTGAGCAGGCGCGAGAAGGCGGCGCGCGACACCCCGAGGCGGGTCGCCGCCTCGCCGACCGTCCAGCCCATCGCCTCGACGCTCTCGCGGACGCACTCGCCCGGATGCGCCGGATCCATTCCCATTTCCATGACCTCTCCTTCAGTGGTAGTCGACAAAATCCACGTCCACCGCCTCACCGGCTTCGAAGCGGAAGACGATGCGCCAGTTGGCCGACACGGTCACGCTCCAATGGTCCTGGTACTTGCCTCGCAAAGGATGGAGGCGAAAACCGGGTTGGTCCAGGTCGCGTGGCTCTCGGGCCACGCGCAGCATGTACAGGATACGCCGAATCCGCGTGAGGTATGCAGCGGGCAGACGACGCGGGTCATTGTGCCAGTAGAACCTGTGCAGTCCTTTGTGTTTGAGGCGCATGCGCCAGTTGTAGCGTGGCGCGCGGCATGAGACAAGCGGCGAATGAGACGAAAGTTGTCTCGCCAGCGGGTTCGGGCAACGCGGTGTCCGACACCGGCTATTGACACCCCGGAAAGCGCCCGCGTAGCATCGAGTCTGGGTGAAAGCCCAACCGACAAGCGACGGTCGCGAGCATACGCAGAAGCAAGCACCCCTTACGTCGCAGAACCCAACTCAGTACGTCGATAGAGAGGCTCGCGGAACCGGTCGGTTGTGAACTCGGCCAGTCAGTGAAGACATGAGCATGACGTACAGAGAC